>CACHBB010000052.1 GCA_902577945.1 uncultured Alphaproteobacteria bacterium | reverse complement strand
TTTTAATTGAAAATCTTTATTTATAATAACTGTGAATTTCTCAATTTCTTTAAATTCATCAATACTGATATCAATATCATTATTCTGTTGTGATGAAATTGTAGATTTTCTATCCTTTATCTCAGTATCTAAATTACTTTTAATAAGATCTAATTCATTAACTATAAATCTATCTAAAGTTTTTTTATCTTTTATTAACTTATTTAGATTTTTTAATTCTTCATTTATTTTGGATTTCATCTTTTATATTTTTTTCATCAATTTTTCTTAAAGATCCTAATCGCATGCTTAAAATTGATTCACATTGTAAATCTGATAATTTAAATTTTTTTATTAATTCTTTTTTGGGATTGTCTTTAGTTCTTATAATTTTGATTATAGAGTTTAAATTTTTAAAAACAATTTGATAACCTTTTAAAATCTCCAGCCTTTTTTTTAATTTTTCAATATTAAAATTTGATTTTCTTTTAATTGAAATTTTTCTATGTTGTAAAAAGTTCGACAGTATTTCAATAATACCAACTTGTTTTGGTTCTAAACCATCAATTAAAACATTAAAATTACAAGAATACTTAATTGATAAGTCAGTTAATTTAAAACACAGACTTATTAATTTTTTTGCATTAATATTTCTAGTCTTTGGCCTTAATACTATTCTAATATTTTCATCAGACTCATCAACCACATCATCTAAGGGTAATTTTTTATTATTTATGTTATTTGCAAGTTGTTCAATTATTTTGACTTTGTTAACTTGAAATGGAATCTCTGTAACAACAATTTGATATAAACCATTTTTTAATTCTTCTATTTGATATTGGGAATTAATTGTAAAAGATCCTTTTCCATATTTATAAATTTCTTTCTTTTCATTGGTTTCTAATATTATTGATCCTCCTGTAGGAAGGTCTGGGCCATTAATTATTTTTAAAATTTCAGATAATGAAACCTTATCTTTTCTAAGTATTAACTTTAAAGCATCAATTAACTCAACAACATTATGTGGGGGAATATTTGTAGCCATACCAACAGCTATTCCCATTGCACCATTAATTAATATATTCGGAAGTTGAGATGGAAGAACTTCTGGTTCTAAATTTTGACCATCATAATTTTCTTTAAAATTAACAGAGTTTTCTTCAATTCCATCAAAAAAATAATTAGCATATTTCTGTAATCTAGCCTCAGTGTATCGCATTGCTGCAGGATTATCTCCATCTATATTTCCAAAATTACCTTGACCATCTACTATTTTTATACGCGTAGAAAAATTTTGAGCCATTCTTACAAGACTATCATATATAGCTTGATCACCATGTGGATGAAATTTACCCATAACGTCACCAACAATTCTTGCTGATTTTTTATAACTAGAACTATTAAATAATTTTAATTGATACATTGAATATATTATTCTTCTATGTACCGGTTTCAAACCATCTCTTACATCAGGTAATGATCTAGAAATAATTGTTGAGATTGCATAAGAAAGATATTTTTGACTTAAAATATTATCTATATTTTTTTTATAAATATTATTCATTAGAATTTATATAATCAATAATTGTATTCTTAAATAATTGATAGTGATTTGGCAATTGAAGATTATAATTAGCTAAATGATGCTTAAAAAAAACTGTTTCAAAAATTGTCATAATATCAATTATAAATTTATAATTATTTTTTGTTATTTTTTTATTTTCAAATATTGCATGAGGGAAAGAACATGTATTATTATTATTTATATTCGTAAATTCTAATGTATTTAAATCAAAATACTGAAAATTATTTTTTTTACTATAGTCTATTTGATAACCAATAATTTTTAAAAGATTAAATAGAAATACACAATATTCATATACCCAATTTTTTTTATGAAGCATGATAGTTAAGAAATTTTCAGTAATCTCAAAAATATTATTTATTTTTTGACCTTCTAGTATAGACAAATTAATTATTGAAATTGTGGATAATAAACCATTTAACTTATAACGATTATCTAATATTTCAGAAAAAAAGGGGTTAGTGAGTTCTCCCGAAATATTAGGTGGTTTATTTGAATTAGTTAAGATATT
>CACHBB010000051.1 GCA_902577945.1 uncultured Alphaproteobacteria bacterium | reverse complement strand
AATAGCCATATTTCCACAAATAGAAACTAGTCTTAAAAATAAAGAGGCAAGCTTAGCTTTTGATGAAAATAATCTTATTTGCAGGTCTATTAAAAGCATAAAGAAAGAATTTCCTAATATTGGAATTATTTGTGATGTAGCACTTGATCCATTTACCGACCATGGACATGATGGGTTAGTTATAGATAATAAAATTGATAATGATAAAACTTTAGAAGTTTTAGAAAAACAGGCTTTTGTCCAAGCACAAGCAGGCTGTGATGTAATTGCGCCCTCAGATATGATGGATGGTCGTGTTGCAAGAATCAGAGCAGTTTTAGATAATAATAATTTTCAAGATACGCTTATATTATCTTATGCAGCAAAATATGCGTCAGCATTTTATGGTCCATTTAGAGATGCTATTGGGTCAGGATCAAAATTAGGTAAAGATAGTAAATTAACTTATCAGATGGATCCATCAAATAGTGATGAAGCACTTAGAGAAGTGGCTTTTGATATTAATGAGGGAGCTGATATGGTTATGGTTAAACCTGGTATGCCTTACCTAGATATAATCTCTAGAATAAAAGCAGAATTTAAAGTTCCAACTTTTGCTTATCAAGTGTCTGGTGAATACTCTATGATAAAGGATTCAATAAATAAAGGTTGGTTAAATGAAAAAGTAATTACGGAGTCTCTTTTATCTTTTAAAAGAGCGGGGGCAAATGGTATACTTACTTACTTTGCTTTAGAAGTAGCTGAAAAACTTAAAAATGAGTAACGTTGAATTTGAAAAAAGGAAATCAATACAGCAAGTTGAGGAATCAACTGAACTTGCACCAAAGTTTGATAAACATGGCCTTATACCTGTTGTCACAACTGATTTTTCATCTGGAGAAGTATTAATGCAGGGCTATATGAACGAAGAAGCTTTTAAGAAAACAATTAGTTTAGGAGAAGCTGTGTATTTTTCAAGAAGTAGAGAAAAACTTTGGCATAAAGGAAAAACCAGTGGTCTTGTTCAAAAGATAAAAGAAATTAGAATTGATGATGATCAGGACTGTGTATGGCTAAGAGTTGATGTTAAAGGTGGGGCTAGTTGTCATGTAGGCTATAGATCGTGTTTTTATAGAAGCATCCCTATCGACAGTGATAATTCAAAAGTAATACTTAAGTTTGAAGAAAAAGAGAAAGTTTTTGATCCAAAGGAAGTTTACGGTGATGCTCCTAATCCAACAAAATTATAGTATTTACAAAGTTTTATTTAAGAATAAAGGTTCTAGTTAATGAAAGATAAACTTAAATTTATAGAAACCAGTAAACTTCCAACTGATATTGGCGAGTTTACAGTTCATGCATTTACTGATGAGGTAGAAAAAAAAGATCATCTTGCAATTTGTATGGGTGATTTATTGACAGATGAACCAGTATTATCAAGAATACATTCACAGTGCATTACAGGTGAATCTTTTTTTAGCATGAGATGTGATTGCAGATATCAATTAACAGAGTCTCTAAAACAAATTGCGAATTCTGGTAGGGGAGTTGTTTTTTATCTTCAACAAGAAGGAAGAGGTATTGGTTTATCCAATAAAATTAAAGCATATAGTTTACAAGATAAGGGATTAGATACTGTTGAGGCTAACCACCAATTAGGCTTCAAAGAAGATGAAAGAACTTATGAAACTGTATCAGATATGGTTAAATTTCTTGCTATAAAAGAAATAGATTTAATGACAAATAATCCAAAAAAAATCAAAGCACTTGAAGATATGGGTGTTAAAGTAAATCAAAGGATCCCGATCTCATCAGATACTAACAAATATAATGAAAAATATATTTCTACCAAAATAAATAAACTTGGTCATTTAATATAAGTGCACGCAGCTGATAATTTAATTCAAAAATTCAAAATGGTAAGTCACCCTGAAGGTGGGCACTATGTTGAAATATTAAAAAATGAGAATATAAGCCAAATCTATTACCTACTAAAAAAAAATGAAAAGTCACATTGGCATAGAATCAAAAAAAATGAAATTCTACATTTTTATTTGGGAGATCCACTTGAGGTTTATACTTCGAAAGATGGAATAAACTATGATTTGTTTAAACTTGGCTCTAAAGACAAATATGTCTAT
>CACHBB010000050.1 GCA_902577945.1 uncultured Alphaproteobacteria bacterium | reverse complement strand
ACACTATGAAAAAATAACTAAATGGATGTTGAAAAACTCAAACAATTTTGCTGATTTAATAATTAAAATTGATAAAAAACAAAATATAACTTCAATAAAAAAAAATTAGAAAAAAATCCATTTTTTTACTGATTGACAATATCTTGAAAATTCTTGTTCAAATTTTTTGGAAAGGTATTTCTCTTCCTCAATGATAACATAGTTATTTAACCAAAAAAATAAACCTAATGAGCATAAGAAATTCATTATGTTTTCAAATGTTAAAAACATTCCAAAATGAAATAGCACAAAAGATAAATATATGGGATTCCTTGAATATGCATATATGCCCGTTTTTATTATTTTATCTGTCTCTGTATGAGGCAGAGGATTTTCTTCGTAAGCATAAAAAGCATTTCTAGAAGAAAAAAAAATAATTGGTGAAACTATAATTAAAAAAACTCCAAAAAGGTTCAATAAATAAAAAAGTGGATATTTTGGAAAAATAAATTCTCCAATAATATAAGAAGCAATTAAAAGATAGACAGATATGTGAAGTGGATTACCTTTAACTTCTGGACCCATTTTTTATAATCCTTTTAGTGCAGCATTTAAATCTTTGAAACTACTCAAGACTTTTATTACTCCATTATTGTATAATTCATTTTCATCTCTTTTTGAATGCCAATGTTTACCAGCAGTAATGCCAATAACTCTTACTCCAGCAAGTTTTCCTGCTTTTGCACCAACCCCGCTATCCTCAATAATAATAGTTTCTTGTCTATTTAAATCATTGTCCTTTAAAATTTTTAGATAAATATCTGGTTTTGGCTTAGCATGATTTACCATATCAAATGAGTATATGCTACTTGGTGGAAAGATATTATTAAGTTCAACAGTTTTTAAACCTTCAAGAATTCTATCAAAATTACTATTTGATCCTATAAAATGTTTTTTTTTAGAAGAAGTTAAATATTCTCTTACTCCATCAACTAATGTTAAATTATTAGAATAATTGTTAGAAATAATTTCAAAAATATCTTCAGTGAATTTTTTTTTATCACTAATTTGATATTTTTTAGTTAAAATATCAATTACCTCAATAGTCTTCATACCTGCATAATTGTAAAACTCCTCTTCTTTTAATGGATATTCTAAATCCTTAAAATATTCAGCATAAGCCTTAGATGCTAAAATTTCACTATCAACTATGACACCATCAAAATCAAAAATGATATTTTTAATCATAAAATTATTAGTTATTGATTTATTTTTTATAACAGCAAATACAAAATTTTGTACTTTTAGTTTTGTTAAATTGAAAAAATAATTAAATTTCTGAAATTTTATATTCTGAACTATTCAACCAATTTTGATTTATTTCAACGCCCCAACCAGGGGATTCTGTAATCTCAACATGACCATTATCAACTTTAAAGGGATTATTTAAAAATAAATTTTTCTGCCATGGATAATAATCTTCGCCTTCAATAGAAAATTCCAAATATGGACCAGCATTTTTTATAGCTTTTAAAAAATGCATTGTACAAACTGTTACTAATGATAAATTTGCAGTATGTGGTGTACAAATAAATCCACCATCCTGAATAATTTTTGCTGCCTTGAGTGCTTTTGTTAAACCTCCCATATACATAACATCAGGTTGAAAAATATTAACAATTTTTCTTTTAACCATATCTTTCCATATTCTAAGATCACAGTCCTGTTCACCTCCAGTAACATCTATAGTCAATGTGTCAGTTACAATTTTTGTTTGTTCAGGTTTCCAATATGGGCATGGTTCTTCAAAATGAGTAATGTTATTATCCTCTAACAGCTTCCCTATTTCTATAGCTTCTTCTGGATTATAACAACTATTAGCATCAACCATTTTAATTACATTTTTATCTAATGATCTATTTATTGTTTTAACAATGCTTTCAGTTCTTCCTTCCCACTCATCTTTACCTCTACCACACTCTGATCCAATACGAAATTTGAATGCGTTTATACCTTTAACATCAAAAAGATATTTAAACCTTTCAGCCTCTTCATGAGGTTTAATATCTCTTTTCATTGAAGATCCATACACTCTTAATTTACCAGGACTACCTCCTATCAGAGAAACTACTGGCATGTTTTCTATTCTTCC
>CACHBB010000049.1 GCA_902577945.1 uncultured Alphaproteobacteria bacterium | reverse complement strand
GGCACTGATGCTCAAGGTGAAGTGACAGTAAGATTAGAAGATGATGATTTATCTTCTCAAGCTAAAGGAAGTGATCCTGATATAATCGTAGCATCAGCTAAGGCTTATATAAATGCTTTGAATAGATTAATTTTTAAAAAATCTAAATCAATTAAAGAAAATTCAACAAATTTACAAATACGAGGAGTATAAAATAAATGGTGATCGACAAATTTTTTAGTTTATTTTCTAAAGATATGGCAATTGATTTAGGAACTGCAAACACATTAGTTTATGTTAAGGGCGAAGGGGTCATATTAAATGAACCCTCAGTTGTGGCTACTATAGAAAATGAAGGAGGAACACAGGTGCTTGCTGTTGGAGATGAAGCAAAACAAATGCTAGGAAGAACTCCAGGAAAAATAAAAGCTATTAGGCCAATGAAAGATGGTGTTATTGCTGATTTTGATGTGGCCGAACAAATGATAAAAAGTTTTATAAAAAAAGTTCATAAGGGTAGATCTATATCAAATCCACAAATAGTAATTTGTGTACCATCAGGTGCTACAAATGTTGAAAGAAGAGCAATAAGAGAGTCTGCTGATGCTGCTGGTGCTCGTCGAGTATATCTTATTGAAGAGCCAGTAGCTGCAGCAATAGGTGCTGGTTTACCGGTAGCTGAGCCCACTGGTTCAATGGTTGTAGATATTGGTGGCGGAACGTCTGAAGTTGCAGTTTTATCCTTAGGTGGTGTTGTCAACTCAACTTCAGTGAAAGCAGCTGGAGATAGATTTGATGAAGCTATAATGGAATATATGCGCTCAACCCATAAATTAGCTATAGGTGAAACTACAGCTGAAAGAATGAAAAAAGAAATAGGTTCTGCATGTCCACCAGACGATGGTGATGGTAGATCAATGAGTGTTAAAGGTAGAGATTTAATAACAGGTTTACCAAAAGAAATATCAATTTCTCAACGACAAATTGCGGAAGCTTTAGCGGAACCAGTAGCACAAATAATTGATACAATAAAAAGAGCTTTGGAACAAACACCAGCTGAACTTTCAGCAGATATTGTTGAAAGAGGCATAATGCTTACTGGTGGTGGATCACTTTTAAACAATCTTGATAAGGTATTAAGAAGATCTACAAGTTTACCTGTATCGATAGCTGAAGATCCTTTACTCTGTGTTGTTATGGGTACAGGACAAGCACTTGAAGAGAAATCTAAATTAAGTGATGTATTTGCTTCAGATTAGAAAATAATATGGCACCTAGGTTTAAAGTAAATGTTTTTCAAACTTCAAAATTAATAAAAAATATTACTGTAGTTTCAATTATAATATTATCTTTTTTTCTAATACTTTTTTCTAAAAGTGATTTAATTATTATAAATAATATTAAAGTCATATCATCTTCAGTCATAAATCCCATTACAAACATAATTTCATCACCTGTTAAAATTATTGCAAATGTGACTAATGAATATAATCAATTTAAAAGCATTAAATTTGAGAATAGAATGCTTAAAGAGGAAATTATAAGATTAAAAAAATGGCAAACACTGGCAATACAAAATTCAAGAGAAAATAAAGTCTTAAAAAAATTATTACAAGCAACAGATAATGATTTAAACTTAGTGAAAACCGCCTCTTTAACTAATAGAAATGATGGTATTTTTTCAGAACTTATTAATATTAATGCAGGTTATGATGATAATATAAAAAAAATATGTCAGCAATAAATGAAAGAGGATTAATAGGTAAGGTAGTGCAAACAACTTCTTCAAATTCAAGAGTTTTACTTTTAACTGACCCTAACATGTCTGTATCAGTAAAAACTATATCAGATGGGGTTTTCTCACTTTTATCTGGGTTAGGAGATGGTAAATTTCTTGTAAGCACATTTGTTAAAGACAATAAAATGCCAAAAATAGGAGACATTGTAGTTACTAGTGGGACAGCTCAAATATTTCCTGTAGATCTTCTAGTTGGTAAAATTGCAAAAATTGAAAAAGATAGATTTTTTGTATTACCTTTTGTGGATTTTAAAAACATTGATTATCTACAAATTGTTACTTCAAAATAAAAAGTGAATTTAAGATTTATTTCGCCATCTTTAATTTTTAGCATAATTTTACTATTCTCATTTTCTGTAAGTGTAAATAATTTTGTAGAAATACAAATAATTAATTTATTATTTTATGTTTTTTTTCACTTAACGTTAATATATTTTTTATTTTATTATTATCAT
>CACHBB010000048.1 GCA_902577945.1 uncultured Alphaproteobacteria bacterium | reverse complement strand
AAATTATTACAGAAAGTGGAATTCATTTCGATTCATATATTAATATGGATAACATCAAGAAATTTGATCATTTCTCCTAAAAACTTGATTTTTATCATACTTTCTGACATATCACCCAAAATTTAAGGAGTTCCAATGACAACATTGCAAATTTTAATTGTTTTATGCGGTTTTGCAGCCGTACTTTATGGCCTTGTAACATCTAGGCAAATTTTATCACTTGGTTCAGGTAATGATAAAATGCAAGAAATTGCTAGTGCAATTCAAGAAGGGGCTAGAGCCTACTTAAATAGGCAGTATATGACAATTGCAATTGTAGGTGTTGTTATCTTTGCTTTGATATGGATTGTTTTTGATTTAGCTTCAGGTATTGGTTTCTTGATAGGCGCTTTCTTTTCAGGTGCTGCCGGTTATGTTGGTATGAATATATCTGTCAGATCAAATGTACGTACAACTCATGCTGCAAGTAATAGTCTTGCAGATGGTTTATCAGTATCTTTTAAAGCAGGTGCAGTTACTGGAATGCTTGTTGCAGGCTTTGCATTACTTTCAATAGCAATATTTTATTTTATTTTACATAATTCTGGTTCATTCCCTGGTAGAGAAATTGTTGCTCCTTTAGTGTCTCTTGGGTTTGGTGCATCATTAATTTCAATATTTGCAAGATTAGGTGGTGGTATTTTTACTAAGGGTGCAGATGTAGGTGCAGATCTTGTAGGTAAAGTTGAAGCTGGTATACCTGAAGATGACCCTAGAAATCCAGCTGTTATTGCAGATAATGTTGGAGATAATGTTGGAGATTGTGCTGGTATGGCAGCAGATCTTTTTGAAACATATGTTGTTACCGTTGTTGCAACAATGGTTTTAGCTTCTATATTTTTTATTGAAAATTCTTATACTATGATGATTTTCCCTTTGGCTATAGCTGGAGTTTGTGCATTAACTAGTATCATTGGTACTTATTTTGTAAGATTAGGGAAAAATAATAATATTATGGCTGCATTATATAGGGGGTTTGCTGTTTCGGCCATTCTATCTGCAGTTTTATTATATTTTGTTACTGATTACATTGTTGGTCTTGACAATGTTTTAGTTGTTGAAGGTACCTCAACCCAATTTACTGGAATGTCTCTTTTTGTTTGTGGTTTACTTGGATTAATAATTACTGGTTTAATAATATGGGTAACTGAATACTACACGGGTACTAACTATAGACCTGTTCAAAGCATAGCTCAATCATCAACCACAGGTCATGGAACTAATGTCATACAGGGTTTAGCAATTAGTTTGGAAGCAACAGCACTTCCTGCTTTAATTATTGTTGCTGGTATTATTTCTACGTATTCTCTTGCTGGGTTATTCGGAATTGCAATTGCAGTTACAACCATGTTAGCTCTAGCAGGAATGGTTGTTGCACTAGATGCATATGGTCCTGTAACAGATAATGCAGGTGGTATCGCAGAAATGTCAAATTTAGATGAAAATGTTAGAAAGACTACTGATGCACTAGATGCAGTTGGTAATACAACTAAAGCAGTTACTAAAGGTTATGCAATTGGCTCAGCAGGTCTTGGCGCACTAGTATTATTTGCTGCATATACTGAAGATCTCGATCATTTTGCTAAAGATCCAAGTAGCCCTCTCTACGGTATTGAAGTCTCATTCGATTTGTCTAATCCGTATGTTGTTGTTGGGTTGTTATTGGGTGGATTACTACCTTTTTTATTTGGAGCTTTAAGTATGACGGCGGTTGGTAGAGCAGCTGGATCTGTTGTTTTAGAAGTTAGAAGACAATTTAAAGAAATTCCAGGTATTATGGAAGGTAAGGGAAAACCTGAATATGGCACATGTGTTGATATTTTGACAAAATCAGCAATTAAGGAAATGATTATTCCATCAATGTTACCAGTGTTGTCTCCAATAGTTGTTTACTTTGTAATATTTTTCATTGCAGGTCAATCTGCAGCTTTGTCTTGTTTGGGAGCTTTATTACTTGGTGTAATCATAACAGGTTTATTTGTGGCAATTAGTATGACTGCAGGAGGAGGCGCCTGGGATAATGCTAAAAAATATATTGAGGATGGAAATCATGGTGGAAAAGGAAGCGAAGCTCACAAAGCAGCGGTTACAGGAGATACAGTCGGTGATCCGTATAAGGATACAGCTGGACCAGCTGTAAATCCCATGATTAAAATAACTAATATAGTTGCTTTATTATTACTAGCTGCAATATCATTGTAATTTAATTTTAGGGGGAATTAGGTAATTCTTTTTGAGCTCCAATTCCCCCAAAAAATTTTTCTAATAATCCTCTTTTAACAATTTCATTAGAAGTTTGCTTTTCAATTATTTCAATATTTTTTTTATTTTTAAGATCAAATACTTTAGAATTTAGAATT
>CACHBB010000047.1 GCA_902577945.1 uncultured Alphaproteobacteria bacterium | reverse complement strand
AATTCTTTTGAAATTAATGAGAGATTTGTTTGGAATGGCGGTCATGTAATTAAAATTACATCTATAATTAATTTTTTAAATAAAAATAAAAAACTTTATGAAAAAAGATTGAAAAGTTTGGGAGTGAATGATTTTGAAATAAGTTTGTACAATATTACATTTATTTACAAAAAAAAGAAATTAAGTTTTTGTAAACTGAATAATTTTACAACTAGTGATTATAACCGCAAAGAAATAACAAAATTAATATTTGGTCAAAAAATTGAATTAAATACTAAAATTTCGTTGATGTTTCCAAGATTATACACTCAAGTACCATATATTGATGATTTTTAATTAGATATTATTTTAGCAGTTTTTTGAATAATTTGTATTGGTACCTGATGATGTACAGGGATAGGGTAAAATTTTATTTTTTTTATTTTATCATTTTCAATAATTTCAAAATGTCTATAGTCAGTTGAAAATCCTAAATTTTTAAGTTGCCTCACTTTTGATTCGCTTAATACCAAAGGGATATGACTAGGTAATCTTTTATAGTCAATGGAATACCATTCGGGTAAAAAATTTTTCAATAGCTCAATCTTTTTAATGATTTCATTTGATTTATTATTTTTTAGAAAAGATGTTTCAAATTGATTTAAAAAAAATTTTGGTATTAAAAAACAGTTTACTTCGTATTTATCCCATATTTTTCTTATATTGCTTGAAAATAGTGATAGAAATCTAATTACCCAAATCAAATTTGAGTTTTTTTTATTTTTTTGAATTGTTTTTTTTAAAAGTTGCTGTGTTTCTTTATCTTTACACCAAATTATACCTCCACCAATTAAACCATATATCTTTTCTAAAGACCATATTTCAAACATACCATTTAGTGGAAATAAATCTGCATTTCTATCAACTAAAATATCAATAGAGTCTTCAATAAATATTTCTGGTAAATTATATTTTTGTATGCATGACATATGATGGTAAATTATTTCAACTTGTTCATAATTTAAATTTTCATAAGACACATTTGAAACTTTTTCAACTGCATTTGTTACACACTTAGATGCATAATTAAAAACCTTTACTTTATTTTTTTTATTTTGATTAAGATATATTAAACAAATTTTTATTGCAACTCTTCCACTTGATACTAATACTGGATATCCTTTATTTTTATAATAATTCGAAATTTCATCTTCTATCTCTTCACATTTAATATTTAAATATTTAAATAGATTTTGAATTTTAAATTTTGGTTTTGGCCAAAGAAAATAAATAGACAATTTACTTTTTTACCTTTTTAATTGTATTAGTTATTTGAAATTCAGGAAATATATTGGATGTGAAGCCTAATTTAAATTTAGATACATTTTCAAGTTTTTTTTCACTTTTTTTATATTTTACTTTTGTATGACCTAATTTAAACCATTTTATATTTCTAGAAATCATTTCTTTTATAGAGTAATAATTAATAATATGTCCCAGATTATAATCTAAATAATCTTTATCATATACTCCTACACTATAAAAACATTCATCTTTACTGCAATTAAAATATCCTCCTCCAATTATATTACCTTTTTCATTTTCTATATATATTAAAAAGGCATCTTTAGAGATTATATGAGAAAATTGTATATCCCATGTTTTTTTATTTCTTGTTATTGATTTTGCTACTTTATAATGTAGTTTTCTAAATTCGTTCCATTTTTTTTCATTATTTTCCAGCATTGTGATTCTAAATTTATTATCTAACTTTATTAATGATTTATAACTTTTTCTAAAACTTTTCTTTATAATATTAATATCCTTATCTATTTCTAGATAAAGTGCATAATCAATATTAACTGATGACGAATTATTGGAAATAATTCTAAACCAATTACAGAAACCTTTTTTTGAATTATAAAAATCTAAATAAATTATTTTTTTTATATTAAATAAATTAGAAATTTTTTCTAAAATCTCATAGTAGAAAGAAATAATCAATTTCTCTTGTTTTTTTGAACAATTTAAAGCAAATAATGGTGTCAATATTGGAACGCCAAATGAATCAATTTTAAAATTATTTTTATTATCTTGTGAAAGTGCTAATGGCCAAATTGAAAGACTATCATTTTTATTTTTATATATGATTGATATATCAACATAATTTTTAAAATTTTTTTTATGATATTCATATTGATAGTCCATATATGAATTTGTGTAATGCACAGGTAAATAATCAACATTTTGGGATGTTTCCGCCCATAAAGAAATATTTTCTTTTCTAGGCATAATCGTGTCTTTGTATTCTTTATATAAAGATAAAACTTTTAGACGTATTTTACTATTTGACATTAAACTGTAATTTGTAGAGCTTTTCAGCAAATTTCCAATCCTCGATTGTATCAATATCTACAGATTTTTCTCTTGGTAGGTTAAATGGAATGAAATTTTTACTTGAATAATTTGCTGAATCAAAAAAAATCTTGGGAAAAATAATAAATGCACCAACTTCATAATATTTTTTTTTAAAATTTTGAGACCTCTTGAAAAGATTATTCTTGTTTAATGGCAATAAAATATTTCTTTCATTTTTGAAATATGCCCATTCAATTGGCGCTGGATATTCAGTAGATGATATTAAAGGTAGTTTTTTATTAGATTTTGCAAAATCTTTAGATGCTTTAATAAGTTCTTTATGAGTAATTAAAGGACAACACGGATTTACAGTCC
>CACHBB010000046.1 GCA_902577945.1 uncultured Alphaproteobacteria bacterium | reverse complement strand
TGATTGTAAAAGAATTTCTATCATATGGGTTAAATTCAATTTTATTTTGATTATTTATTTTTAATACATAATTTTCAAATTCAAGTTTTTCGATATCACTATTTTTATCTATAGTTAATTTAAAGCCTTGATTTAATTGAAAGACATAATTAGTTAAATTATTTTTTATAAAACCATTTTTTGCAAAAATAATATTCTCTTTGCTATCTTTAAAACTTATAAAAATATCCTCATATAATTCATTATTTTTTTTGAAATCTACTGTTGTATTCTCATTTATTTTTAAGAAATTTGAAAATATCATTTTATCAAAATTTATTGTATTTCTTAATTCAAATTCTTTTTGCTTATAACTTTTATATATTTTAGGTGATATGTAAAAATTTAAACAAGTGTAAGTAAAAATTAAAATAAAAGAGAAAAGAAATATAGAATACTTCAATGGTTTTTGTTCAAAACCAAGTGAATAAATAGATATTAATTCTTTATCTCTGTTTAATTTTAAGAAACAGAGAAGTATCCCAAAAATAATAATAAATGGTATTATCACAGTAAGTAAATTTGGTATCAGTAAGAATGACAGTCCTATTATATTTAAAAAATCAATTTGTATAAAATTTGTAATTGTTAAAAGTCTAGTCAATTGTAAAGACCAAGCAATTGTTAAAAAAATAAAGAATACAAGCATACATGACTTTAATATTTGAATAAATATGTATGAATTTATTTTCTTATTCATTATTTTTAATATTTGAAGATATTAATAATTATAATATATAAACTTAAAATAATATAATTTTATCAATAAAATCTTATGGATATTAACAATCAAAATTTACAAAAATTAGCTAAATTATCAATCTCAAGAGGTGTAAATTTACAAAAAGGACAAGATTTAATAATTACTGCGCCCATAGAATCAATTCCTTTGGTAAGACTTATCGTAGATGAAGGTTATAAAGCGGGGGCTAATATAATAACAACTTTCTTCACAGATCCTGAAATAACGAAATCCCGCTTTAAATTTGCAAATGATGAGTCATTTGATAGATCTACTGATTGGCTTTTTAATGGAATTGCTGAGGCATTTAACAATAATACTGCTAGAATGGCAATTACTGGAGATGATCCAATGTTATTGTCTGAATTTAACCAAGATAAAATATCCAGATTAAATAAAGCCACTTCAAAGTCATACAAACCAGCAAGAGAAAAAATTACTCAATTTGAAATTAATTGGAGCATTATTTCGTGGCCTGGTGCATCGTGGGCGAAGAAAGTTTTTCCTGATTTAAAAATAGATGTTGCACAAGAAAAACTAGCAGATGCTATTTTTAAAGCATCAAGAGTTTTGTCTGAAAATCCAATATTGGAGTGGGATAATCACAATAGTTTTTTAAAACAAAAAACTGAATGGCTTAATAATAAGAATTTTTCAGAATTACATTATTTTGGTCCTGGTACAAACTTGAAAATAGGCTTAGCCAATGAACATTTGTGGGTAGGAGGAGCAACAACAACTCAAAATGGCATTACATGCAATCCAAATATGCCCTCTGAAGAAGTTTTTACCACTCCTCATGCTTATAAAGTTAATGGTGAAGTATGTAGTACAAAACCACTATCATATCAGGGTACATTAATTGAAGACATAAGAGTTAAATTTATTGATGGTAAAATAGTTGAGGCAGATTCAAAAAAAGGTAAAGAGTTACTTTTAAAAGTACTTGACTCAGATGAAGGAGCAAGAAGATTAGGAGAGGTTGCTTTAGTTCCACATAGTTCGCCAATATCACAAACAGGTATTACATTTTATAATACTCTTTTTGATGAAAACGCAGCTAGTCATATAGCTTTAGGACAATGTTACTCAAAATGTTTTAAAAATTATACAAAACTTTCAAAAAAAGATATTAAAGAAAGAGGAGGGAATAATAGCATGATTCATATAGACTGGATGATTGGATCTAATCAAATTGATATAGATGGCATTGATGAAAATGGAAATTCTGTACCGGTTTTTAGAAAAGGAGAATGGTGTTAATAATCTAACATAGAAAGGAATTTATAATGGATAGAACTTTTTCAATAATTAAGCCAGATGCAACTAAAAGAAATTTAACTGGCGCAATAAACAAAATTATTGAGGATAATGATATTAAAATTATTGCTCAAAAAAGAATTAAATTATCAAAAGAAAAAGCTGAGGGTTTCTATGATGTTCATAAAGATAAACCATTTTTTTCTGATTTGATTGAATATATGACTTCTGGACCTGTAGTAATACAGATTTTAACATCTGATAATGCAGTAAAAAAATATAGAGATGTTATGGGCTCTACAAATCCTGAAAACGCTGATGAAGGAACTATAAGAAAAGCATATGGTCTAAATATTCAGGAAAACTCAGTTCATGGTTCAGATTCTGAAGAAAATGCAAAAAAAGAAATTGAGTATTTTTTTAATGAGGAAGAGATTGTCGGTTAACTAAAACAAAGAAAAAATTATTAACAAAACTATAGCTACAAAAATAATCGTAAAAATAGTTAATTTATTAAATGTTTTCCATGTTTGCGCCTTATCTTTAGTTATTTTATCTTTATTATATTCCATAAAAACATAAATAAATGAAAAAAACATTAATACAATAATTTTATGAAGTTCTTGATTGCCCTATCCATTATTATTTTAACTAATTACTGTTATTCTAATAATTTATTTGAAAGCAATTTTTACAATATAAGTTTTACTTCTAACGATGTTGAAAATAAAAAAATAAGTAAAATAAGAGAAACAAAAT
>CACHBB010000045.1 GCA_902577945.1 uncultured Alphaproteobacteria bacterium | reverse complement strand
TGGTTTATTAAATGCAAAACCCGGCTCAAATTCCCAAGTAACATAAACACCTTTATCTGCTGCATAATTTATACAAGTATCCCAAGTAGAAGTAAGCCTAGAAAAAAGTGTATCAAACTCAACTTCACTATGAATAGTAGGAGGTTGAACACAATCAACTCTAACACCACTAATTCCCAAATCGACAGCAAAGTCCACATTTGATTTAAATTCTTTAATATATTTTGAAGGGTCTGATGTATTCAATAATTCTTCACTCCATAAATCTTGAGCGAATCCTGAAAAAGATAGTCCCCAATTGTTCATTTTTTCTTTTAATTCATCTCTTTGTTCTTTTTCTGGATGGTTATGTGGATTTGGATAGCCATTAAAACCACCAAGCTCCATTCCATCAAATTTTAGTTTTGATAGTGTTTCTCCAACTGTATCAAAAGGAATTGGATTTTCACCATAAGGACCTACGTTGTAAGCCCAAGTACCTATAGATGTTTTTTTCATAATACCCCCTAACTAATTCCTAAGATTTTTTTATTTGCTTCTTTGTTATCACCACTTTTATCAATAAAGTCATCAAAGGCTCCCTGAGAAACTGTAATAATATGATTAGCGATAAAGGGAGCACCCTCTCTTGCACCTTGGACAGAGTCTTTTATTGCACATTCCCACTCTAGAACTGCCCAACCACTGAATCCATAATAAGTTAGCTTTGTAAATATACTCGAAAAATCAACTTGTCCGTCACCCAGAGATCTAAATCGACCAGCTCTATCTCTCCAATCAACATATCCTCCATAAACACCATTTCTTCCAGTCGGATTAAATTCTGCATCTTTTACATGAAACATTTTTATACGATCATGGTATAGATCAATGTAATGTAAATAATCTAATTGTTGTAAAACGAAGTGACTAGGATCATAAAGTAAATTACATCTTGGGTGTTCATTCACAGCATCTAAAAACATTTCCCACGATGCCCCATCATGAATGTCCTCACTTGCATGAGCTTCATAGCAAAGATCAACCCCATTATCCTCATAAACATCTAATATCGGTTTCCATCTTTTTGCTAATTCTTTAAAACCATCTTCAACTAATCCAGGTAGTCTTGGTGGCCAGCTATAAATATACGGCCATAATAATGCACCTGGAAAACTTACTGATACATCTATTCCAAAATTTCTTGATGCCTTGGCAGCCATTTTAACTTGATCCACTGCCCATTCTTGTCTTGATTTTGGATTATTGTGAACTTCAGCAGGAGCAAATTGATCAAATCCAATATCATAGGCAGGATGTACAGCAACTAATTGACCTTGTAGGTGGGTTGAAAGTTCACTTATTTCAACATTATTTTTTTTACAAATGCCTTTTAATTCATCACAATAATCTTTACTCTCTGATGCTTTCTTTAGATCGATCATTCTAGAGTCCCAAGTAGGGATTTGAACACCTTTATATCCTAGATCAGCAGCCCATTTTGTAATATTTTCTAAAGTATTAAACGGCTCTTTATCACCTGCAAATTGAGCTAAAAAAATAGCAGGACCCTTTATAGTCATATTTCCCCCAATAAATTATTATACAACCATACTGCTATGATTTGATAAAGAAAGCAATTATATAAATATTCTTTATAGATTAAATTTTTATTTAATATTCAATTATATTTTAATATTCGAGGTTAAATGAAAATTGGTTTTAACATGCTTCTATGGACAACCCATCTTGTTGAGGAGCAATTTGATCTTTTAGAAAAAATAAAAAAAGTTGGATATGATGGTGTTGAAATTCCAATTTTTGGTGGAGAAGAAAAAGTAGAACATTTCAAAAATATTGGAAAAGTTCTTAAAGATAATGGATTAGAGTGCACAAGTGTAACAGTGATACCCGATGAAGACAGAAGTCCAATTAGTGAAAATTCATCATCTAGATCAAATAGTTTGGAATACTTAAAATGGGCAATTGATTGTAGTGATGCATTGAATAGTGAAGTTTTGGCAGGGCCTTATCATCAGCCATTGGGCGTATTTTCAGGGGAACCTCCAACTCAAAAGGAAAAAGAATTTGCAGCTAAAGTTCACCAAGATGCAGCAGATTATGCAAAACAAGCATCGCTAAATTTATCTATTGAACCTTTAAATAGATTTGAATGTTATTTTTTAAATATTGCGGAAGATGCATCAGATTATGTAGAATTAGTTAATAGAGACAATTTTGGATACTTGTATGATACATTTCATGCAAATATAGAAGAAAAAGATCCCGTTGGAGTAATATCTAAAACATCAAAAAATATTAATCATATTCATATTTCTGAAAATGACAGAGGTACACCTGGGAAAGGTAATGTGCCTTGGGTTGAAACTTTTAAAGCAATTAAAAACATAAATTATAATGGCTGGTTAACTATTGAGGCTTTTGGCAGAGCTTTACCAGATCTAGCTGCAGCAACAAGAGTTTGGAGAGATTTTTTTCCATCAAAAGAAGAAGTTTATGAAGATGGTTTTAAATTTATTAAAGAAAATCTTAATTAATCTTAGACTGACTTCGTATTATAAAAATACCTGATAAAGCTATTATTCCAGCACCAATAAAAGTTGGTGTATCGGGTATGTCATTATAGAATATATATCCGTAAAATATTGCCCAAAAAATTAATGTAAAATGAAAGGGTTGTATTTTGCTTGCAGGAGCTCTTGCCAATCCAATTATCAGGCAATAGTGCGCAAGTGTCATCATTACCCCTATAATCGGAAGTATTAGAAATGAAACTGCTGTTAGTGGATGCCAAAAAAATATAGCTAAAAATGTTATAATAAATAGACCAAATATAGATGTAAAAAATAATGAAGTTTCATCTGAATCATATTCAGAAGCTTTTTTTGTTATTACTTGATATAAGCCAAAAAAGAAACCTGCTCCTAATGGCAATAAAGATTTAACATCAAATACTTCAAAACCAGGTCTCATAATTACT
>CACHBB010000044.1 GCA_902577945.1 uncultured Alphaproteobacteria bacterium | reverse complement strand
AAATGAATAAAATATTACTATTTATAATTTCAATATTATTTTCTTTTAATGCTCTTGCGGTTACTAATGTTACTTTTTGGCATATGGAGGGAGTTCCACATAGAGTTGACAGAATACAAACTTTAATTGATGAATTTAATGCAGCTAATCCTGATATAAATGTATCTCAGGAAGTACAGAATTGGGGTGAAATATATGCTAAAGCACCAGCTTCTGTTGCTGCTGGTACAGCACCAGAAATTTTAGTTGGCATTCCAGATTTTACACCTATACTTGCAGAGATGGGTGCTGCACAGCCTGTAGAAGACTTTGTTGCGGAACTTGATTCAAAATATGGATTTTATCAAAAGGCTCTAGATCAATATACTTATAATGGTCACACCTGGGCTGTTCCATTATGGAATATGGGTTTATCTCTTTGGTATAGAAAAAGTGATTTTGAAGCAGCTGGTATTAATCCACCTAAGACATGGTCAGATCTAAAAAAAGCTGCAAAAGCTCTTACAAAAGATGGAGTTTATGGAATAGGACTTCCAGGAAACAAACAACTTTACACAGATCAGACAATTTATAGTTTCATGGTTAATTCAGGTGCACAAGAAATCTATAACTCTGACGGAACTTTAAGATTTGATAACCCAGAAACTGTAGCTGCATACGATATATATAAAGAATTATATCAGTATTCAGCTCCTGATGCTGCTAACTGGACTTGGGGAGAAGCTGAAGCATGTTTTGCTAGTAAGGGTTGTGCTATGATTTTGCAATTTACTGTTATTTCTACATATGACTCTCAAGCTGGAGGAGATGCAGATGATTTAGGTGTTATTCAAATACCTTATGCAAATGGCAAAGCACATAGAGCAGGTACTGTTTCATATGTAAATTCAGCAATGATAATGACTGACGATGAAGCAAAAATGGAAGCATCTAAAAAGTTTTTAAGCTTTTTAATGGAGCCTGGTAATTATGGAAGATTCATTAATATGGAACCAGGACTATTTTTACCTATCACAGAAGCTGGAAGTCAGGATGCAACTTATTGGGATGATCCAGTTGTTGTAAAATATAAATCACAAGTTGAAACCATGTTAGATAATTCTACAAGAGGTAGTCTATTTGGTTTTACTAATGGTAATACTTTTACGAGTATTTCATCCATTTCGGCTCAGAATTTATTAGCTCAAACTCTTCAACTGACTCTTATTGACGGAAAAAGTGCAAAAGATGCAGTTAGTGAAGGTATGGAAATAATGACTGAGGCTATTGAATAATTAATTAATTTTGTCAGCACCTCATTATGAGGTGCTGTATTTTTTGTGAAAAAAAATAATATAGAAGGTTGGCTTTTTGTATCTCCATTAATAATTTGGATAGCACTGATAATACTAGTTCCAATTTATATTGCTTTTGAATTAAGTTTATATAACGTAAAAATTATAGGTACCAATGGAAAATTTGTTGGTTTAGATAATTACTTTAAATTAATTGGTAAATCAAAATTTTTAAACGCTTCATTAAATAGTTTATATTGGGTTATTGGTAACGCTATTTGTCAGACATTTTTTGCATTTACTATTGCATTAACTATTAATTATAAATTCCCTGGTAAAAAAATTATGGCTAATTGGATAATTTTATCTTTTATAATACCAACTGTAGTAGTTGTCGTAATTTGGAAATTAATGCTTAGTAGTAGTAGTGGAGTAGTTAATTCAGTTTTAATTGATTTAGGTATATTAAATGAAGCAACAGGTTTTTTTAGCTCACCAAATAAAGCTTTTACTAGTTTAGTTATTATAAATTCATGGAGATGGAGCCCTTTTTTAGCATTAATTATTTTATCAGGTCTAAATTCTATAAACAGGGAAATGTATGATGCTTCAAAAGTTGATGGTGCAAATTTTATACAACAATTTGTTTATATTACTTTTCCTAATTTAAAATCTGTACTTTTTGTATTGGGCTTAGTAGGCACTTTATTATCATTTAATATATTTGATATTATTTGGTTAATTACAAAAGGCGGACCATCTGGTGCAACAACCACTTTACCACTTTTAATTTACGAAACAGCTTTTACTAAATTTAGAATTAGTCATGCTGCAACTTTATCAATTATAACAAGCTGTTTATTATTATTATTCTCCATAATATTTATTAAATCAATGGCACCAAAAGATGATGATTAAAGAAAATAATATAAAAATTTTATTTTTAAGCCTAGCTATCATATCAATAATCTTAATTTTTTTCTTTCCTTTTTTTTGGATTATAACTTCTTCATTCAAAATTCCTGAAGAAATTATAGCAACATCTACTACAATAATTCCAAGATCATTTACTTTAGAACATTATAATAAAATTTTATTTAATTCAGATTTTTTCATATATTTAAAAAATAGTCTGATTGTGTCTTTTTCTTCTATGATAATATCTATCATATTATCTGTTTCTGCTGCATATGGCTTACATAAACTTAAATTTTACGGAAATAAATTTGTAGAATATGCACTTTTAATTACTTATGCTTTTCCAGGAGTAATTTTATTAATTCCTATTTATTTACTTTTTGCAAAAGTAAATCTACTAAATAGTTATTATGCTTTGATAATAGTAAATGTTTTATTTGCAACTCCATTTGCTGTTTGGATGTTAAAAGCATTTTTTAAATTAATTCCCACAGAGATAGAGGAAGCTGCATATATAGATGGTGCATCAAGATACATTGTCATTTCTCAAATTGTTGTTCCACTTGCTGCCCCAGGTATAGCAAGTGTATCTATATTTTGTTTTATAATATCTTGGACTGAATATCTTTTTGCTTCAATCTTAATTAGCGGCGATAATTTAAAAACCCTTCCTGTAGGTTTAGCAGGAATTGTTGGTCAATATCAAATTGATTGGGGTTTTTTGTTATCTGGTGCGGTTTTAGCTAGTATACCAGTTATAATTTTATTTATATTTATTGGTAAATATTTTGTTTCTGGATTAACAGAAGGTGC
>CACHBB010000043.1 GCA_902577945.1 uncultured Alphaproteobacteria bacterium | reverse complement strand
AAGAATACTTAAGAGCAGCATCTGAAAGTAGAAAAGAATCTTCATCTCTTAAAAATGGATTTGAAGAATTAAATAAAAATGAAGAATTTCTATTAGCTATAACATCAAAGGGTTTTGGAAAAAGATCATCCGCTTATGAATATAGAATTTCAAATAGAGGAGGAAAAGGCATAACTGGCATAATAACATCTGAAAAAAATGGAGAGGTTGTTGATTGTTTTGTTGTTCAGGACAATGATGAAATTATCCTTGTAAGTGACAAAGGTCAAATTATTAGAGTTAATGTAAATCAAATTAGAATAGCAGGAAGATCCACCAAAGGTGTAAGTATTTTTAAGATACCCGAAAGTGATAGAATTGTTTCTGTTTCTAGAATACAAGAATTTGAAAATGATTAATAAAATTGGAATATATCCTGGTACTTTTGATCCTATGACTGCAGGTCATATGGATATAATTAAAAGATCATTAAGAATCGTAGATAATTTAGTAATAGCTGTTGCTAATAATATTAACAAAGATTCATTGTTTAGTGTTCAAGAAAGAATTAATATTATCAAAAAGGATATCAGTTGTGTAAATGAATTAAATTCAAAAATTGAAGTTACTGAATTATCAGGATTACTTACAACTTTTGCTAAAGATCAAAATGCCACATGTATAATACGTGGTTTAAGAGCAGTTTCTGATTTTGAGTATGAATTTCAAATGACTGGTATGAACTACCAACTTAACCCCGATATCGAGACAATATTTCTTATGACTTCTGAAAAAAACTCATTCATTTCATCTAATTTTGTTAAAGAAGTTCACAAACTGGGTGGGGATGTTTCAAATTTTGTATCTAAAAATACTTTAGAGCAACTTAATAAAAAAAACTCTTAGTTAATCACTTGCGCTTACAATATTTGAACTATATAGAATACAAATTCGATGGGCCCTTAGCTCAGTTGGTAGAGCAATTCCCTTTTAAGGAATGGGTCGCAGGTTCGAATCCTGCAGGGCTCACCATCCAAAATGAAAAAAGCAAAAATCAAAAATATTGCATCTGGAATTGAGAAAAATTGTGATATTTTGAAAAAAAATGACAGCATTCTTGAGGTAGTACTAGAGGGAACTACAATAAAGATATTGTTAAAAAAAAAGACACAAAAATATATCGGATATTACAAAGAAATGGAATTCGAGTCTGACGGTTAATTTTTATTTCTTATATTTAATTCATTTTCATAATCAATTTGAACTTGTTTTAAAATTTCTTTTTTTGTTTTTATTTTACCTTTACCTACTCCTGGGCAATTCTTAGCAATATCGTTATTCCAAGATTTTGTATTCATATTTTCAGGCCAAAAAGGCCATGTTCTACATTGTATAGGTCTTGATTTATAAACACTACATTTTTTGTCTTTCAAAAATATACAATTTCCATTATTTTTTTTTAATTCCTTTAAATGAATGAAACCATCTGTTTTTTGACAATAGTTTTTTATAAAGTTTTGTTCTGTTGTTTTAAGTCCAATAGATAACTTTTTAATATCTTTTTTACTTAAATAAACAAAACCATAAGCACCTCTTGAAACACAGCAATTTCCTGAACCTTGACATTCAAATCTAATACCTTTCTCTATATCCATATTAATTATCCAGCACTCAAAGTTAAGATTGCTGCATCTCTTTCTTGTAAGTACAACAAGTTTCGAAGATTATCTCCCTCATTATTTTCTAACTTTGGATTTTTTAACAAAATTTTTTCTACCATTATTTTAGCATCTTCTAATAAGTCATAATCAAAACTTAGATCAGCAACATAAAATGATGGACTTCCAGATTGTTTTTTTCCTAAGATTTCTCCTGGGCCTCTTATTTTAAGATCTTCTTCAGCAATTTTAAATCCATCATTAGTTTCTTTCATTATATCAATTCTTTTTTTGGAAATTTCTCCAATAGTTTCTTTATGCAAAAGTATGCAATAAGATTGAATATCATTTCTACCAACACGACCTCTTAATTGGTGAAGTTGAGCTAAACCAAATCTTTCTGCGTGCTCAATTACAATTGTTGTTGCAGAAGGTATATCAACACCAACTTCAATAACTGTTGTGGAAACTAAAATTTTATAATTCTCATTTTTAAATTTTGACATTATTTCTTCTTTTTCTGTTTCACTTAATCGTCCATGCATTAAAAGAACCTTTTGTTTAAAATGTTTTTTTAAAATTTTATATCTTTCTTCTGCGGCTTTAAGATCTAATTCTTCAGACTCTTCTATTAAAGGACATACCCAATAAAATTTAGAATTAGAATTTTTAATTTTTTCTTTAATTCTATCAATAAGTTGCATTTCTTTTTTTAATGACAATGAGCTTGTTATAATAGGTTTGCGTCCTAGAGGTTTTTCCGTTAATTTACTCTCTTTCATATCACCATATGCCGCTAACGTTAACGTTCTTGGAATTGGAGTCGCACTCATTACTAAAATATTTGGTTTATGATTTTTATGGTTAAATACCATTCTTTGATAAACACCAAATCTATGTTGTTCATCAATTACTGCTAAACCTAAATTGTTAAACTTTACGCTATCTTGTATTAAAGCATGAGTTCCAATTATAATATCTGCTTTTCCATTTGCAATTTTATCTAATTTTTCTTTTCTATCCTTGCCCTTATCCTTTCCAGTAAGAACAAGAACATTTATTTTTAAATTTTTTAATAAATTTAAAATATTTTCATAATGCTGAAATGCTAGAATTGTAGTAGGCACCATTAAAGCAGATTGAAAATTATTTTCAAATACTTTTATCATTGAAATTAAAGCTACAATAGTTTTTCCAGACCCAACATCTCCTTGTAACAATCTTATCATTTGATTAGAACTGGATAGGTCATGAAGTATTTCTTTGATTACATTTTTTTGTGAATCAGTAAGTTGAAAATCTAAATTATTATAAAATTTATTTATTATTTTATTTTGATTTGTAATTTTTAAGCCTTTTTTCTTTTGATTAAAATTTCT
>CACHBB010000042.1 GCA_902577945.1 uncultured Alphaproteobacteria bacterium | reverse complement strand
TAAAATAAGGCATTATTAAAACTGATCCATTTTTAAAATAAGATTTTAAATAATAGATATTAAGTGATCCATTATATTTTGATAAAGATTTTTTTTTATCTAAGAATACTACAGTCTCATTCCATTTTTTTTGATTATTTTTAAAAAGATAAACCAGATCATTCTCTGTAATAAGCTTGTTGTTTTCAATTGAAAATGTTTTTGATGAAAAAAATAAAATTAAAAGAATTAATAAAATACGCATAAAACTATATAATTTTTAAGACTATATGATAGATATATAAAATATCATAAAATTTTCAAATAAATCAAATGCAAACAAGAAATAAAGGTTTAATACTATCGCTAATTGGAGTTTTAATACTAAGTCCAGATAGCTTATTAATTCGCTTAGTAAATCTAGATGACTTTAGTTTAATATTTTATAGAAGTGCCATACCTGTAATAACAATTTTTTTATTTCTTCTTTATATTTATAAATCTAAATTAGTTAATTCTTTTATTTTAATTGGTAAAATTGGAATACTTTATGCAATATTATATGCAATAACTCATGTTTGTTTTGTTTACTCAATACAAAATACATCAGTAGCAAATACTTTAGTATTAATTGCAGCTGCTCCAATTTTTGCAGCAATTTTTTCAGTGTTTATTCTAAAAGAAATTCCTGATTATTTTACATGGATAATAATATTTATAGCTCTAATTGGAATGATAATCATAGGTTGGGGAAGTTATACAACATCAGGAATTTTTGGTGATTTAATGGCATTAATTGTTGCATTAGGGATGGGATTTAGCATGGTCCTAGTAAGATTTTATAAAAATGTTGATTTAGTTCCTGCTTGCCTTATCGGATGCTTAATTGCAGCTTTATACGCGTTACCTTTTAATATAAATTTTAGCTTAAATTATAATCAAATAATATTAATATTGATAATGTGTTTGATAATCTTACCTATTCCTTTTATGATTTTAACTATAGCACCAAAATATGCTCCTGCTCATGAAGTAGCCTTAATATTTTTAATGGAAAGTGTATTGGGTACGGCCTGGGTATGGTTAGTAATTAAAGAAGTACCCCCTTTTAATACAATTATAGGTGGTATAATTCTATTAATTGCAGTATCAGTATTTATCATTAAAACTACGCGAGATAATGGATAATTTATTTATAATTTTCTCTCATAAAAATATAAAGACCACTTATTACTATTAAAAATAATCCCAAATAGATCCATAGATCTGGTAAATCATCAAAAAAAACATAGCCAACAAGTATATTAGTGGTTATTTCAAAATATCCAAGTGGTGCAAGTTTAGAAGCTTCACCTAATCTAAGTGATAAAATAATTAAAAAATGACCCAGGGTCCCTATTGCAGCTAATAAAATTAAAAATACAATTTGTGAAATATTTAAATTTGTCCAAAAAAAAGGAACTAGTAATGAAATTATTAAAAAGCCAACTGTACCAGTAAAAATTAATGTCACTATAGCACTATCTGTAAAAGACAATTTTCTAGTATAAATTATATAAAAAGCATATGAAAATCCAGCTGCTAAAGCTGAAAAAGATGCTAAGTTAAAATCTATAAAGCCAGGTCTTATGATTACTAAAACTCCGCAAAAACCAACTATCACTGCAATCCATCTATGTAGACCAACTTTTTCTTCTAAATAAAATATTGATAATATCGTAACAATTATCGGAGATACAAATGATAAAGTCAAAGCTTCTGCTAAAGAAATTGAAGTAATGGCATAAAAAAATAATATAGTTGAAAGAAACAAAAAAAAACTTCTCCATAATTGTACTGGAAGAGAATTTGGAAATTTTAACTCATAACGAAAAAAAATTAAAGCTGTAGGAATACTAATGAGTAACATAAAAAAATATCGACCCCAAACAACTTGTAAAAAATGCAAATCAGTTGATAAGTATTTTGCAATACCATCCATAAAAGGAAGAAGCAGCCATCCACATAAATTTAATAAATAAGCTAACATTTATTTACTAAAAGCATCTGGGTCACAAATTTTACAAACTAAGCTACCTCCTCCTTTGTGAGGGCTATAGTTTTGATAAAAAATATCCTTTGAGGTGATATTATTTTCATATAAGCTCTTTTCAATTTCCCAGTAGTAACGATTACATTTAGAGCATTTAGCAGCATGCTTTAAATGTTCAGGTTTATATTTATCAAACCAAAGTTTTTTTATATCACTAATAGTTTCATTTTTTACATTTTCACATAAATTTGAAGGAATATCCATAAAACATTCTGAGCATTGAATTTCAAAATTAACGAATTTATATGGACCAACAGTAAATTTTTTTCCTAATGAATGTTTATCTAAGTGTGTACTTGAATTACAATTTGGACATAAAAAATTCATAATTTAATTATTGTTATAGTATTAATACATTAAGTCATTTAAATAAAAAAAATAATGCAACTTTCTTTTAGATGGTACGGACCTGATGATAGTGTAAGCTTATCTGATATAAGGCAATCAAATGCAGAATTCATAGTAACATCACTTCACCAAATACCAACTGGTGAAAAATGGAAAAATGATGATATAAAAAAACGAAAAAATTTTATAAAAAAAAATAATACATCAAAAAATATTGGATTAAGATGGAATGTGGTTGAAAGCATTCCTGTTCATAATTCTATTAAGTTAAGAGAAGGAAATTATCAAAAATTAATTGATAATTATAAAGACAGTATTGTAAATATTGCAAAAAACAATATTAAAACAATTTGTTATAACTTTATGCCAATTATTGACTGGACAAGAACCCAGTTAGATTTCAAATTACCGTCTGAAGGACTTGCTCTAAGATTTAATTTTGTTCAATTTATAATATTTGAAAAATATATTTTAAAATTGAAAGATCTTGAAAGTAGGTATTCAGATAAACAATTAAAATTAGCTAAGAAAGAATATAAAAAAATGAATTATAAGCAGATTGATAATTTAAAGTACTCCATTATGGGAGGTTTACCTGCTGCTGAAAAAAAATATACTATAAAAGAATTCAAAAAAATGCTTGATGCGTATAAAGACATAAATAAAGTTGAATTAAGAAACAATTTAATTGAATTTTTAAAAAATATTATACCTGTTGCCGAGGAAAATAATATTAAAATGGCTATACATCCTGATGATCCTCCCATATCATTATTTGGGTTACCTAGAATAGTTTCAACGTTGAGAGATTATGAGTTAATTTTAAATTCA
>CACHBB010000041.1 GCA_902577945.1 uncultured Alphaproteobacteria bacterium | reverse complement strand
TTGATTAAAAATTTTATTTTCTGTAATTATATTAATTCCAAAAAAATGTTGAATTAACTCATTATTTTTCTCTTTATTAGATCTAGAGTCATAGATTTTTTCAGCAAAATATTCTTTTTGATCTTCAGTAATTATTTTAAAATAATTTTCTTTTTGATAGTATTTTATAACTTTTTTATTTTTTATCTCTAGGTTGTTTTGAGTATCAAGACAGTAGTTTTTCCATGTTTTATAACTAATTACACAATAAGGATTTTTAGAGTCGTTATGATTTATTTCTGATTCTCTATTACTTATTTGCCATTGATGCCATTTCTTTTGTATTAAATTCTCAAAGGGCTTCATCCAATCAGTCATCCAGAATCCAAAAAAATTATCCCTATTGTTTATTTCTGTATTTTCAAATGCAATGATATCACATTTTTTTTCACCATATAATATCTTGTTAACCGCTAGACCACTAGGTCCAAGCCCAATTATAGCTGCCTTATAAATTTTCATTAGGCAGAGTGACTCTCAATTTTAAATATTTAAATCTCATTAGTGGTAAAAAAATAAATACAATCATAGATTTAAATGTAATAATTAACTTTTCATAATAATTTAGATAAATTCTTTTTTTTAAATATTTTTTTCCATTTTTCTTTATCTTTATCCCTATGCCCTTGTAAATATTAGCTGCGATAAAGATTCCCAATCTTGTTTTTAATGGGATATATTTCAATCCTGAAAAACCGTTGAAATAAAATTTTTCAGAAAGATCGATAAGTCTATTAATTGCGTTGGATATTATTGCTTCCTGTTCTAGACTAATAGTATTTTGTCCATTTAATTCATATAGATTAATATTTGGTATCCATTCGGATGGTAAATAAATTCTTTTTAATTTTGCATCTTCATGAACATCGCGTGCAATATTAGTTAGTTGCATTGCAATTCCTAAGTCTATAGCACAAGAGGAAGCTTTTATGTTTTTAACACCTATAATTTTTGACATCATTAAACCAACTGTACCAGCTACAAAATAAGAGTATTTAATTAAGTCAGTTTGATTTTTTATTTTTACGTCTTTTTGATCAGAAATTAAACCTCTAATAAGGTCTGTAAAAATTAAAACATTTATGTCATTTTTTTTTAAAAAGATATTAACTTCATTTTTGTTATCTGATTTAATTTTTTTAATAGATTCTTTTAGAAACAAAGACATGTCTTTATTGTTTTTATCTGCAATATTGTCAAAATATCTACAAATTGAATAAAGTATTCCAGCATTATTTTTAGATTTTTTTGGTAAAAAAAAGCTGGCCCAATAAAAACTTTTTCCTTCATTTTTAAGATCTTTAATCGAGTTAAGCTTAAGATCTTTCACTATTTATGAAATTCGCTTTTTATAATATTTTCTACAACTTTTGCAGAAGACAAAACGCCAGGAATACCAGCACCAGGATGCGAACCTGCTGCAGAGAAAAATAAATTTTTTATTTTTTTATCTCTGTTATGATACCTAAACCATGCAGATTGAGTAAAAATGGGAGCTATAGAAAATCCAGATCCATGCATAGAATTGTAATCCTGTTTAAAATCTTTTGGGTTCATCCAAAAAATATCAGTGATCGTTTCTTCTAATTTAGGCATTATTGTTTTTGATAATTCGCTAATAATTCTATCTTTGAGGTTTTCTGATTCTTTATCCCATTCGACATTTCCTTGTAGATTTGGAACTGGACATAAAACATAAAAACTATCACATCCTTCTGGCGCGAAAGAATTATCAGTTGCTGTAGGACGATGTATATATAATGAAAAATCTTTTGATAAAATTTTATTTTTAAATATGTCATGAAGCAAAGATTTAAATCTCTCAGTCATCCAAATAGTATGGTGAGCAACATTATTATATTTTTTTTTGGTTCCAAAAAAACAAAACAAATAAACCCATTGAATAAAGTAGATTTTTTTCTTTTTTAAACGGCCTTTTCAAATTATATTTTTTTAGCAAATTTGAATATACCATTGGTGGATCAGCATTACATACAACCAAATCAAAATTTGTTATTGCTTCATTATTTGTTATAATTTTTGAAATTTTATTATTTTCGACAACAAACTCTTTTACTTCTGTATTTGTTTTAATTTTAATACCACATTCAATCATTAATTTTTTTAGCTCAGATACAATTTTACCTGTTCCACCCATACAAAAAAATACGCCCCATTTTCTTTCTAAATAATGAATTAAAGCATAAATTGATGTTGTTGTATGAGGGTCTCCACCAACCAAAAGCGGGTGAATTGAAAATGCCTTTCTAAGGTATGGATTTTTAAGATATTTATTTACAAGCTGGGAAACTGTTAAATAACTTTGTAAAATAAAAAGATTTGGTATTACTTTTATCATTTTGAAAAATGAAATAAATGGTTTATCTGAAAGCTGAGTGAAACCAATATCAAAAATTTTTTTTGATTGATTTAAAAGTTTGTAATATCCATTAATGTCATTAGGTTCAAATTTGCTTATCTGCTCATTTGTTTTTTCTACCGTAGAGCAGTAATCAAAAGTTTTACCATCATGAAAATAATACCGATACCATGGTTCTAATGGGACAAAATCAAGATAGTCTTCTCTATTTTTATTAAATAAACTAAACAATTCATCGAACAAAAACGGTGCTGTAATAACAGTTGGACCGGCATCATGCTTATATCCATTAATTTCAAAGACCCGGGCTCTTCCACCCAAACTTTCAAGTTTTTCAACAATGGTTGTATCGTAACCGAGTTTTTTTAGTCTGAGACTTACAGCAATACCGCCAAATCCGCTACCTATAACTATTGCTTTTTTATTCATTGTTAATTTACTATTTTTATTTAAATAACCTATTTCTTAATAATTATAATACCAATTATGCTTAAAGAATCAGATTTATTAGAATTACTTAGGGGAAAAAGTGTAAATTTTCAAATACATAACCACGATCCTCTGTTTACAGTTGAAGACTCTGAAAAGTTAAGAGGTGAAATACAAGGTGCACATTCAAAGAATTTGTTCTTAAAAAATAAAAAAAATAATTTTTACCTACTCAGTTGTGATGAAAATGCAAATGTAGATTTAAAACGATTTTCAAAATCGATTGATGCAAAAAATTTATCATTTGCTAACGAAAATTATCTAGAAAAGATTTTAGGTATAAAACCTGGATCCGTATCACCTTACGCATTATTAAATGATAAAGAGAATGGTGTTTCTTTTTATTTAGA
>CACHBB010000040.1 GCA_902577945.1 uncultured Alphaproteobacteria bacterium | reverse complement strand
ATGTACTTTAGCTTCAAGATTATGTGAAAATAAAGATGTAAATGTTTTATTAATAGAAGCTGGGGGTTCCGGTAAAAGCTTATTTACTCAAATGCCAGGAGGTAATGGATATATATTTGGTAATCCAAAATTTGACTGGTGTCTTGAATCAATACCTCAACCCCGACTTAACGATAGAAAAATTTTATATCCAAGAGGTAAGGGGTTAGGCGGATCATCTTTATTAAATGGAATGATATATATGAGAGGGGCTCCAGGTGATTTTAATAGATGGAGACAAAAAGGTTTAAACGGATGGTCTTATGAGGATGTATTACCATATTTTAAAAAATCAGCATCTGCTCCGCACAGAAAACAAGACAAATATCATTCACACACAGGCCCATTAAAACTAACACCTGCTGGTAATTATAATATAGTTGATGAAGCATTTATTAATGCATGTTTTGAAGCAGGATCAGAAATAAACAATGACTTCTACAATGAAAATTTAAAGGGTGTAGGAAGATATGATGTTAAAGTCTGGAATGGGAAAAGGCAATCATCAGCAGAAGCATATTTGAAAAATAAACCTAAAAATTTAACTATTTATAAAAATACATCAGTAATTAAAATTTTATTTAAAAAATCTAAAGCTATTGGTCTAATTCTATCTAATGGTAAGGTTTTTGCTTCATCAGAAATTATTTTATCACTTGGTGCTTTTGGTAGTCCAAAATGTTTAATGTTATCTGGAGTTGGGCCTTATGAACATTTAAAAGAAATGAAGATTGATGTGGTGAATGATTTACCAGGGGTTGGTGAGAATCTTCATGATCATCCAATTATGCCAATGAATTGGGGTTTTAAAAATAATAATATGAGTTTTTCAAAGTATCAGAGAATAGACAAAGCAATAATAGCAGGTCTGCAATATATCTTCTTTAAAAAAGGTGTAACTTCTGCACCATTTTGGTCTACCAATCTTTTTCATTCTTTAAGAGAAGAAGAAATGCCCGAATTACAAATATTTATGACTCCAATGTGTTTTAAGGAAGAAAAATACACTTCTTCATTTAGTTTAGATAATTTAATTAATTTTGGATCTCTTTTCTTTGCAAGAGGTAAAAAAGCATTTCCAGGTTTGCACTTTCAAATAAACTTGTTGAGACCAAAGAGTACTGGAACAGTAAGATTAAAAAGTACAAATCCAAATGAAGATTTACAAATAAACCCAAATTGGTTTTCTGATCTATCTGATATGGATGATTTGGTTGAGGGTATGAAACATACTAGGGAAGTATTATCTAAACCCAGTTTAAGTAAAATCGTATCTGAAGAATTATTGCCTGGTAAGGATGTAAAAAATAATGAAGATATGAAAGAGTCAATTCGTAATCATGTGCAAACAGGTCATCATCCAGCATCAACATGTGCGATGGGATCTGATAATAATAAGTTAGCAGTTTTAGATGAAAAACTTAGAGTTAAAGGGATACAGAACTTAAGAGTGGTTGACGCTTCATCATTTCCCGATATGATAAGTGGAAATATAAATGCTTCTGTAATTATGTTAGCAGAAAAAGCCTCAGATATGATATTAGAAAATCTTAATTAATTATGTCAGAAATAAAAACTTATAAATATTTCGCTAATAACAAATGGCATGAACCTTCATCAGGTCAATATTTTGAAAGTGAAGATCCATCAATTGCTAAAGTGTGGGCAAAACTTCCTAACTGTAATGTAGAAGATATTAACATAGCAGTTAAAAGTGCAAAAAAAGCTTATAATGAAGGACCATGGGGAAAGCTACACGCAGCTGAAAGAGGGAGAATTTTAAATAGAATTGGAGATACAATTGCTAAAAACGCAAAAAGAATTGGACATATTGAAACTAAGGATAATGGCAAGTTAACTAAAAATATAACACCTTCACTAACAAGTTGGCAAACTGAAAGCTTTTATTACTATGCTGGTATGTGTGATAAATTTGAAGGAAGATTAATACCCTCTGAAGTACCCAATATGCATAATTATTTAAAATGGGAGCCATTTGGTGTTGTTGCTCTTATACTTCCTTGGAACTCACCAATTGGAACTTTAATTTGGAAATTAGCACCTGCTCTTGCAGCCGGTAATACAGTTGTTGTCAAACCTTCGGAAAGGGCATCATGCTCAACTTTAGAATTAATGAGTATCTTAGAAGAAGCAGATTTACCTGAAGGATTGATAAATGTTGTAACTGGCTATGGAACAACTACTGGCGCACCATTAATTGAACACGATGACGTAAGAATGATAAGTTTTACTGGTGGTACTAAAGGTGGAAGTGCAGCCAGTCTGAGTGCATCAAAAAAGGTCAAACCAATAATTATGGAACTTGGAGGAAAATCACCACAATTAATTTTTAAGGATGCTGATTTAAATTTAGCAGTAAATGGAGTTGTATCAGGTATATTCCCAGTAACAGGTCATAGCTGTATTTCAGGTTCTAGAATATTAGTGCATGAAGATATTAAAGAAGAGTTTACAAATAAGTTATTAGACGTTGTGAGTAGAGCAAAAATAGGACACCCAAGTGACCCTTTAACTCAAATTGGACCAATTGCAAACAAGGAGCAATATGAATTTATTTTATCTAAAATAGAATCTGCAGAAAAAAGAGGTTTAAAATTACTAATTGATGGAAGAAAAGAACAAAAGTCTGAAGGATACTATATTGGACCAACTATTTTTGATAATGTTCCCAATGAAGATGATTTAGCTCAAAATGAAGTATTTGGACCTGTAGCCTCAATACAAGCTTGGGAGGATGAAAATGAAGTAATTAAAATTGCAAACGATACTATTTATGGGCTTGCAGCAGGTATTTGGACTAAGGATACTAATAAAGCTATACGTTTAGCGGATAAGATAGAGGCTGGAACTGTTTATATAAATAATTATTTTAATGCCTCTACTCAATCTCCAGTTGGCGGTTTCAAGCAATCAGGATACGGACGTGAAAATGGATGGGAGGGAATGCAAAGTTACATGCAGACTAAATCTACTTGGTTAGCTACCAATCCATCTCAACCAGATCCATTTTAAAAATTAATTATTCTTTCCAGTTTGGTTCTCTTTTTTCTAAAAAAGCTTCAATACCTTCCTTGGAATCATCATGTAACATATTCTCAGTCATTACCTTTGAAGTAAAAGTATATGCGTCTTCTAAATTCATATCTTTTTGTTTGTAAAAAGCTTCTTTACCAATTTTAATAGTATTAGAAGATTTAGACGATATTTTTTTAGCAATTTGAAATACATTTTCTTTTAAACTATCTTCTTCAAAGACATCATTTATTAGGCCAATCCTCAGAGCTTTATTTGCGTTTATAAGATCTCCAGTAAGTAGCATCTCCATTGCTTGTTTTTTACCTACAGTTCTTGATAATGGAACCATTGGTGTAGAACAAAATAATCCAATATTAACACCAGGAGTTGCATATTTTGCTCTGCTACTTGAGTAAGCTAAATCACAGCTGGAAATTAACTGACAGCCTGCTGCAGTAGCGATACCATCAACCATAGCTATAACTGGTTTATTATTTTTATTAATTTTCAACATAAGTTGAGAGCACATTTGAAATATTTTTTTAAAATAACTTTTCCCTTTGTCATTTTGTAATCTTTGTGAATTTAAATCTTTTAAATTATGTCCTGCACAAAAAA
>CACHBB010000039.1 GCA_902577945.1 uncultured Alphaproteobacteria bacterium | reverse complement strand
TGCACTACATCCTCAATGGAGTTTAACCACTTTATTCAAAGGAGCTCCACAACCAATGAATTATGTTACTTCAAAAAGTGGTGATCAAATTTTTAGACGAAAAGAAAGTAGAGGAGCAACTGATTGGAATACTCTAAAAAGGATTCGAGATGCATGGAAGGAAAAATTAATAATTAAAGGAGTAATGAATTCTGAAGATGCTTTAAAAATTAAAGAGGCTGGTGCTGATGCGATTCAAGTATCTAATCATGGTGGAAGGCAATTAGATAGTGCTACTGCTTCAATTAATGCCTTACCATTAATTCGAAAAGCTTTGGGAGATGATTTTCCTATACTCTTTGATAGTGGTATTAGAAGTGGTAGTGATATTTTACGTGCATTAGCTCTGGGAGCTGATTTTGTTATGTTTGGAAGACCATTAATGTACGCTATTGGTGCGGATGGTGCAAGAGGTCTTCGAAGAATTATCAACTTAATTAAAGAGGAGCTAAGTACTAATCTTGGCTTAGTAGGATTAACCGATATAAATGAAGTTGATAAAAAAATTATAGCAGAGAAAATTTTTAAAGATATAAAGTATTAAAATGCGAGATAAAAAAATTAGAGGTGGGGCATTAGTTGCAAGAGCTCTTAGAGACAAAGGTATTGATAATGTTTTTACACTTTCAGGAGGTTTTTGTAATCCAGCACTTGAAGGATTTATGGAGTGCCAAATTAATGTAATTAATTGTCCTCATGAACAAATTGCTGGTCATTTAGCTGATGGTCATACTAGAATATCAAGAAAACCATCCGTTTGTATTGTCGGACCAGAAGGTTTTGCAAATGCAGTACCTTCAATGATGGAAGCATGGGGTGAAAGATCACCTGTTATTTTTATAACTGGATCAAGTAGCTTAAAAAGACAAGGAGCAGGCGGTTTTAAGGAAATAGATGATGTATCTATTGCAGCACCGTTAACAAAATACAGTGCAAGTATAACAGATGGCAACAGAATAAGAGAATTTGTAGATAAAGCATATAGAATTGCAACAAATGGCTATCCTGGTGCTGTACATTTAAGTGTACCAGTAGATATAATGTTTTCATCATTTGCAGATGATGCAGGTTTAGAAGAAAGACCTTTTACTCATCAAAAGAAACCTTTAGCAAAAGCTTGGCCCGATCCTGAGAGTATAAATGAAATATTTGATCTGGCAATTAGTGCTCAAAAACCTGTTTTTATTGGAGGGCATGGTGTTTGGTGGTCTAATGCAGAAAAAAAATTAGAGCAAGCTGGCTTTGAATTAAACATTCCAATATTTAATATACCATATCATCAAAAGCTTTTAGGTGAAGAAGCAGATACATACATGGGTCTGGCGGATATTCATCAATATCCTCCATCAAAAATGGCCCTCAATGAATCAGATTTGGTTCTTATGATTGGTGCACGTCTTGATAATCAAATGAATTTTGGTAATCCACCACTTTTTCCCAAAAGTACTAAGCTTGTTTGTATTAATGGATCGCATGAAGAAATAGAATTAAATAGAGCTGCAGATATTAACTTGCTTTGTGATCCTGGAGTCTTTTTGGATAAAATCATAGAGTTAAAGAAAAGCAGTAAATGGAAATTAAACAATGAATGGTTTAAAAAGAATAAAAAAGAGAAAAAAAATTGGATCAATAAAACATTAGATGACTTAAATAAAGAAACTGAAGAGGCTAAAAAAAACGGTGGAAAAATTCATCCTCTTCAATTAGCTTTAGATGTTCAAGAAGTATTAACTGAAAATGATTGGTTAGTTATTGATGGTGGTAACACACATTTCTGGTCCGAGATTGCAATTAATATTGCTGGATCAAAGGGTAAAAAACTCGGAGGAATATTACATCCAGGCACTTTCAGTATGTTAGGTGTTGGAGTTCCTTTTGCGGTATCAGCAAAAAATCTTAATCCTAAATCTAATGTTGTTTTAATAAGTGGAGATGGTGCATTTTTATCTGGCGGATTATCAATTGAAGCTGCATTTCAAGAAAAAAAACCTATTGTTGTAGTTATAGATAACAATGGAGGTCTTGACTGTATTTCTCAACAACAAGAAAGGTTATTTGAAAGTGGGAAACATTTTGCAACTGACTTTAGAGATATTCCATTTCATTCAATTTTTGAAGGTTTTGGAGGGCATGGAGAATTAGTTACTAAAAGAGAAGATTTAGGCCCCGCTTTAAAAAGAGCATTAGAAAGTGGTAAAACTGCATGTGTAAATGTTAAGGCTAAAGGTGTTATAAGTCCAATAGTTGCTGCAGTTAGTGATAAAAGAGATAAAGCGTCTATAGAGTAGGTTATGGCAATTTTTTCTACACATTTACTAAACGCAATAGATGGTACGCATGCAAGTGATGTAGAAATTGTTATTTATAAAGCAAATAATAATAACAAAGTTATATTTCTAGAAGATAAAACAGATAGATCTGGAAGAATGCTTAAAGAATTTGAATTAACAAAAGAAGATTGTGAAAGTGATTATGAAATGATAATTAATTCTGGTAAATATTTTAAAAATACTAGTGAAATAATTAATTCAATAAGTGTTAAATTTAAAATGAAAGATCCTCTTAAAAAATATCACATACCTTTAATTATTTCTCCTAATGGATACTCAATATGGTGGTCTAAATAAAATGAGTAATTCAGGATTAAACATGTCTAGACGTATTAGGCGGACTCCCTATACCGAGAAAGTAATTGAGGCTGGTGTAAGTGGCTTTACTGTAGTTAATCATATGCTTCTTCCAAAATCATATAAAGCAACAGTAGAAGAAGATTATTGGCACTTATCTAAAAATACTCAAATTTGGGATGTTTCATGTCAACGACAAGTTCAAATAATAGGTGAAGATGCTACAAAATTAATACAGCTCATGTCACCAAGATCTATAAAAGATATGCCTATTGGTAAATGTTACTATTATCCAATGATTGATGAAAATGCAGGAATGATAAATGATCCTGTTCTTTTAAAATTAAATGAAAATAAATATTGGCTATCAGTTGCAGATTCGGATGTTCTTCTTTGGGCTAAAGGATTGGCTGTAGGAAGAAATTTTAAAGTTGATATTATAGAGCCAGATATTTACCCTCTAGCAATTCAAGGCCCAAAATCTGAAGAATTAATGTCATCAATATTTGGAGAAAAAATTAAAAAATTAAAATTCTTTCATTTTTCTTTTTTTGAATATGAAGGAACAAAGCAGGTTATTGCAAGATCAGGATATAGCAAACAAGATGGCTTTGAGATTTATCTTAAGGGTTTTAGTTTAGGAAAAAAACTTTGGGAAACTATTTGGGAAGCAGGAAAAGATTTTAATATTTCACCTGGATGTCCAAATTTAATTGATAGAATAGAAGGTGGTTTATTATCCTATGGTAATGAATTTACTTTAGAGAATAATCCAATTGAATGTGGATTTGATAATTATTGTAACAATTTATCTCATGATTTCATTGGAAAAAATGCACTAAAAAAAATATTAAAAATGGAATAGAAAAAAAAATAAAAGGAATTACTTTTGATGGGTCCCCAACTCCTCCATGCTCAATACCTTTTCCTGTATACTCAAAAAATAGATTTCAAATTGGTAATATCACCTCTGGTATTTATTCACCATTTTTCAAAACCAATATTGGGCTATCAATGGTAGATAGAGATTATT
>CACHBB010000038.1 GCA_902577945.1 uncultured Alphaproteobacteria bacterium | reverse complement strand
TAGCTCTAAAATATTGATAAATTGTCTTGAATATTCTTTTTTGTCTTTATTAAATATAAGTACAGTGATTTCCTTTTGAATATTAGTTTCTTTTTGTAATTCAATTAGGTTTTTTTGCTCCTCTATTTTTTGATTAACAATGTTGTAGTTAATTTTTTGCTCAACATTATTATCATTTTTAGTTTCTTCATCTACAGGTTGTGAAGATTTTGTGGAAAAATTTACTGGAGTACACGAAACTATAAATATAAAAAGTAAATTAATGAATAAAAATATTACAGGATTGCAAATTGTTTCCACCCCAATAGGTAATTTAAATGACATTTCGCAAAGAGCCGTAGAAACGATTAAAAATTGTGATTTGGTAGTATGTGAAAATCCTAATCATTCTCTCAAACTACTAAATAAATTAGGCATTAAAAAGAAGTTAATAGCATTACATGACCATAATGAGAAAAATATTATAAATAAATTATCAAAAGACCTAAAAATCAAATCTATTGTTTTAATATCTGATGCTGGATCACCTTTAATATCAGATCCAGGATTTAAACTAGTACAGTTCTGTATTAAAAATAAAATTGACATAACAACAGTTCCAGGAGCAAATGCTATAATTCCTGCGCTCCAGTTATCGGGTATTCCAATAAATGAGTTTTACTTTGCGGGTTTTTTTCCTAAAACCAAAAACCAAATTGATTCTTTTTTTAATAATGTTGAAAGTGTTAATAAAACTACGGTTTTCTTTGTTTCAAGCCACAAAGTAAAATTGTGTACAGAATATTTAGGAAAAAAATTTAAAGATAGACAAATAAGCATCTGCAAAGAATTAACTAAATTAAATGAAAAAGTGTTCAGGGGATTAGGTTCTGAAATTTTACAAAAATTAATTACAGAAAATAGTAATTTTAAAGGAGAATTTGTATTTATTATAAGTGCAAAGGCATCTAAGAAACCAGAAGTTTTCGACTTAAAAGATTATAAAACTGAAATAAAGAAATTGCTTACAAAATTTTCTTTGACCGACGTCGTTGAAATAGTACATAAATTAACAGGAATTACAAAGAACAAAATTTATAAATGCGCCTTAGAACTGAAAAGAGAATAGTAATATTTATTTGTGCATTTTTTTTAACATCACAATTTTTTGTTTACGGTTGTTCTCCTGCAAATATACTAGCTAGTGGAGGAGCTACCACTATGGTGGTTGCAGAAGGTGATAGGTCTCTTGGGAGTGTTGTTGATGATGCAACACTAAAGGTTAATATAGCAGCTAAATTTCTTAGTGCTGATGATGAGTTGTTTCTTAACATAAATACTACTGTTTTAGAGGGTAGAGTTTTATTAACAGGATTAGTAGATAATCAAGAGAATAGAATTGAGGCAGTAAGATTAGTTTGGGAAATAGAAGGTGTTAACGAAGTAATAAATGAAATTCAACTAGGTAATAGGGATACACTAAAAGATTATGCAAATGATCTATGGATTAATACTCAAGCAAAAGCTGTAGCAGCAAAAACTGTTGGTTTAAGATCTGTTGCATATAATTTTGAGACCATTCAAGGAAAAATATATGTAGCTGGCATAACTTCAAGAGCTCAACAAGCTGAAGATTTAATCGAAGCTCTCAAGACAATTAAAGGTGTAAAAGAAATTATAAATTATATTATTGTAACTAAAAAATAATTACCTCAAAGATCCTATTTTTTCACCAGCTAAAATATGTATGTGGAAGTGAGGTACTTCCTGACCTCCATCTTTACCTGAATTTGTTATAATTCTATATCCTTTACTGGCAATATTTAACCGTTCTATTACTAAATTCACACTTTGAAAAAAAGCAACAATTATTTTTGGATCTGATAAAGAAATAAAATCTGAATAATCTACACATTGCGTCTTTGGAATACCTAATACATGAATTTTTGCTTGAGGGTTTATGTCATTAAAAAAAAGCGAATGCTCATCTTCATAAATTTTATTACAAGGAATTTCTTTTTTTAAAATTTTTGCAAAAATATTATTTTCATCGTACACTTATTTTCTCCTTGAAAGTTCTTTGTTTATTTCTTCTAAAGTTATTTTTTTAGACTTTAACATAACTAAAAAATGATAAATTACATCAACAGCTTCTTCAATAGTTCTTTTTTTTGATCCTTTCAAATAGTCTATAACAAGTTCGTTTGCCTCTTCACCAAACTTTTGCGCAATTATTTTAGGACCAAGCTTTAACAATTTATTTGTATAAGAGTTTTTGTTTTTATTTTTTACTCTGCTTTCTATAATATTAAATAAATCTTCTATATTCATAATTATTACAACCTTATCTCTATATTTTTTTTTAATAAATATTGCTTAACTTCTTTAATACTGATTTCATTAAAATGAAAGACGGATGCTGCTAATAGCGCATTGGCTTTACCTTTTGTTACACCCTCATAAAAATGCTCTAATTTACCAACGCCACCACTAGCAATAACTGGGATATTAATAAATTCAGATACTTTTTCTAATAAATCTAAATCAAAACCAGATTTGGTTCCGTCTTTGTCCATGGAGGTTAATAGTATTTCTCCAGCACCCAATGCTTGAATTTTCTCAATCCACTCTAGAGCTAACAAACCAGTGTTAATTGTTCCACCATGTGAGTATACATACCAATCGTTTTTGTCTTTTTTGGCGTCAACTGCCACTACTATACATTGGTTACCAAAATATTCTGAAGATTTTCTAATTATATCAGGGTTTTTAATAGCTGCGGAATTTATTGACACTTTATCTGCGCCTGCTTTCAACAAAGCATTGATATTGTCTATTGATGAAATGCCTCCACCTACTGTTAAAGGGATAAAAACCTCATTTGCTGTTTTTTTTAATACATTAACCATTGTATCTCTATTCTCTAAAGAAGCACTAATATCTAAAAAACAAATCTCATCTGCTCCATTTTCTGAATAGTGCTTTGCCTGTTCGACTGGATCTCCAGCATCAATTAAATCTATAAAGTTAATTCCTTTTACGACTCTGCCGTCTTTGACATCTAAACATGGAATAATTCTTATCTTAACCATTGCTATCTAATATTTCTTGAGCTTTTATTAAATCAATATTTCCAACATAAAAAGATTTTCCTGAAATAATTCCTTCTAAGTTTTTTAAATTAAGTTTTTTTAAATTATATAAATCTTCATAATTGGTTAATCCGCCAGCTAATATAATTTTTTTTAGAGAGCTATTATTTTCTAAAATTTTTTTAACCATTTCTTTTATAAACTTAATATTCAAACCTTTTAGCATTCCATCATTTTTTATATCAGTTAGGATGTAGCCTTTTATGTTCGAATCTTGATATATTTTTAAAATATCGTCTAGTTTAAGGTTTGACTTTTCTTTCCAACCCTTAACCATTATTTGACTATCCTTAATATCAAGAGACACATATATTTTATTTTTATAAATATTTGAAAGTGATATTACTTTTTCTGATTGTTCCACAGACATTGATCCAAGAATTATATTTTCAATTCCTAGGTCAAAATATTTTTCAGCATCATTTTTGCTTCTTATGCCACCACCAAGTTGAGCAGGAATAGATATTGATCTAAGAATTTTTTTAATTGAATTAAAGTTTATATCAGGTCTTCCAAAAGCAGCATCGAGATCTACAATATGTATTTTTTTACATCCTATTTCCTCAAAATGCATAGCTTGTTTTTCGGGATCTTGATTGAAGACATAGCTTGTGTCATCTTTACCCTCAGTAAGACGCACACACTTATTATCTTTAAGATCAATAGCAGGTATAATTTGCACTATAGATTTTTAAAAAAATATATTCCCTTAACAAAGCTGCCGTTTATAAATGCATAATAAGGATTTTCTCCCCAAACTTTGTAATCTTTATTTTTAAATAATTGAACTGCGGCATCCTGTGTTTCTCTAATTGCTAACTGAATTGACTTAATATTATCTTCCTTTGCTAAGTCTTCTGAAAAATCAATCATTGATTTTGCTAAACCGTATCCACGCGCCCAAGGAGCAACAAAATGTCTTCTTATTTGAGCTATATTTTTTCTAGATTCTACGTTTGGTGATTCATATAAAAGCTGTAGGGTCCCGGCTATTACTCCATTCAATCTGCCTACTACTAATTTTGATAACTTATCACTTGTTGTTTTTTCCCAGTATTCGTTAAGTACGTCTATGGTTGGCACCCTTATCCATCCAAAACCTCCTCCGGCACTTATTGCTTGCTCAGTTATATTACAGAGATCTGCTTTATCAACCTGAGACAGTTCCTGCAAAGTATCTACAGAAATATTAATTTTTTCTTTTAATTGTGTAGGCATA
>CACHBB010000037.1 GCA_902577945.1 uncultured Alphaproteobacteria bacterium | reverse complement strand
GGAAAACATATGAATTTTTTATAAGGCACGCTGCAGGTCTTGGTAAATCTCCAAAAAAAGATGATCCTCACAAATACGAGCATCTTCATTATCATTGTGATCTATTAGTTGTTGGAAGTGGTGTCAGTGGTCTTTATACAGCTGAAATTGCGGCTAAAAGTAATTTAAAAGTGTTATTAATTGAACAAGAAAATGAGCTAGGTGGTGAGATCTTATCTACTAATGAAAAAAATATTAAAATTAATAATACCTCAATTCATGATTGGAAAAATAATATTATTAATGAATTAAAAAATTATTCCAATGTAAAAATTATTTCAAATACTACCTGCTTTGCTTATTTTCACTATAATTTATTACTTGCTATTCAAGATTTAGAACCTGAAAGAGGTTTAAATAAAACACATGATATTAGACAGAGGATTTGGAAGATAAGATCTAAACAAGTTGTATTAGCTACCGGAGCTATAGAAAGGCCAATAATATTTAATAACAATGATAGACCAGGTATATTGCTTGCAAATAGTGCTCGTAAGTATTTAAATAAATATGGAGTTGCTGTGGGTAAAAATTTAGTATTCTTCACAAATAATGATAGCGCGTATGAAACAGCAATTGACTACTTTCAGCAGGGAATAAACGTTCAAGCAATTGTTGATGTCAGAAGTGAAACTGATGGTCATTTTCCAAATAAAGCTAAAGAACTCGGTATAACCATATTAAATGGATATATAATTAGTAATACATTTGGAAGATTAAGAGTTAAAGAAGTTCAGGTAAAAAAATTATCTAATATTGATATTGATGAAAAAAAATCATCTATTACAATCAAGTGCGATGGTATTTGTGTTTCAGGTGGTTGGACTCCGACAGTTCATTTATTTACGCAATCAAAAGGAAAAATAAAATATAGAGATTTTGATGGTAGTTTTGTTCCTGAAGAAGCTTTTCAAAATACATTATGTATAGGAAGTTGTAACGGAGATTATGATCTACATAAAATTTTAAGTTCACTTCCATTGAAGGTAAAAAATTTTTTGAGTCTTAAAGAAAATAAAATTTCTGAGGCTACAAATTATAAAACAAATGAAATCTTAAATGGTAATCATCAAAATATATGGATTACTTCAATGGAAAAAATTTCTAAATCAAAAATGTTCGTTGATTTTCAAAATGACGTTACAGCTAAAGATATTAAATTAGCATTAAAAGAAGGATTTCAATCAATTGAACATGTAAAACGTTACACAACTACAGGGATGGCAACAGATCAAGGTAAAATAAGTAATGTTAATGCTTTAGGGATTATATCTGAATTATCACATACAGATATATCTGAACTTGGTACAACAACATTTCGACTACCTTACACACCAGTAACGTTTGGGGCACTTGCAGGAAGACATGTGAAAGAATTTTTTGATTTAGAAAGAACCACACCTATGCATGAATGGCATGTAGAAAATGGAGCTATGTTTGAAGATGTAGGACAGTGGAAACGTGCATGGTACTATCCTAAAGCAAAAGAAAAGTTCTCTTCAGCTTTAAATAGAGAAGTTAAAGCAACTAGAGATAGTCTTGGTATTTTAGATGCATCAACTTTAGGTAAAATTGATATTCAAGGTAGAGATGTAAGTGAGTTTTTAAATAGAATATATACCAACGCTTGGTCAAAATTAGAAATAGGTAAATGCAGATATGGAGTCATGCTAGGTGATGATGGTATGGTTATAGATGATGGAGTCACCACCAGACTTGGTGAGTATCATTATCTTATGTCAACAACAACTGGAAACGCTGCAACAGTTATGTCTAAGCTTGAAGATTGGTTACAAACTGAATGGCCTGAGCTTGAAGTTTACCTAACATCCGTTACAGAACAATATGGTACCATAAGTTTAAACGGTCCTAATTCAAGAAAATTAATGCAAAAATTAAATTCTGAATATGATTTTTCAAAAGAAAATTTTCCTCATATGAGTTTCAAAAATATCAATTTATCTGGTGTTGAGTGTAGGGTAATGAGAATTAGTTTCACTGGAGAGTTATGTTATGAAATAAATGTGCCATCTGGATATGCTAAGATGTTATGGGATATTTGTATAGATCAGGGACAGGAGTTCAAAATCACTCCTTATGGTACAGAGGCTATGCACGTTTTGCGAGCTGAGAAAGGTTTCATTATAGTAGGTCAGGAAACTGATGGATCAGTTACACCTATAGATTTAGATATGGATTGGATTGTTAGCAAGAAAAAATATGATTTTGTTGGAAAAAGAGCTTTAAATCGAAGTGATACAATAAAGAAAGATAGGAAACAATTAGTTGGATTAAAAACTAAAGATCCAAATAAAATCTTAGAAGAAGGAGCACAATTGGTTGAAGCAGTAACAACTCTTCCAATGAAAATGGTTGGGCATGTAACTTCAAGTTATTACTCACCTAATTTAAATAGTTCATTTGCTCTTGCATTAATAAAGGGTGGGTTACAAAAAAAAGGTGAAAAACTTTTTGCACCAATGGAAAATGAAACACTTGAAGTAGAAATAACTGAACCTGTATTTATTGATCCAGAAAACAAGAGAGTAAATCAATGAACTTAGATCCATCCACTGTACTTAAAATTAATAAGGAAAATTTTAATGGTATTTATATTGAGGAAAGAGATTTTGTTGGGAAAATTAATCTTAGAGGAAAGAGTAATGATAAAGAATTTATGAGGAATGTTGGATCAGTCTTAGATCTTGTGTTGCCTGTTGAACCTAACGTAAGAGTCTCAAATAATGATACAAATATAATTTGGTTAAGCCCGAATGAATGGTTAATTGAAACACCTGGAGACAAAACTCAGAAGGTATTGAAACTTTTAAAATCAATTCTAAATCCACAAAATACTGCTATTACAGATGTATCGTTTAATAGAACTGTGTTAAGATTAAAAGGAGACCATGTTTTTACTCTACTCTCCAAATATCTAGTTATAAACTTAGAAGAAGTCCTAAAAACAAATTATAGTGTTGCACAAACAATTTTTATTAAAATACCTATACTTCTTATTAGGAATAATAAAGATAATGAGACAATATCAATTGATATTCACTTAAATAGATCTCATGCAAAATATGTTTATAAATTATTAATAGATGGTTGCAAAATACTCAATATATAGCATTTTTATATATAGCATTTTCAGTTTTGTAATTTGTACTAATCAAGCACATGGAAAAACTATTCAAGGAACAGCCATAGTTATTGATGGTGACACTATTCGTATTGGTAATAGTAAAATTAGATTACATGGAATTGATGCACCTGAAATAAAACAAAAATGCACAAAAGATGGAAAAAAATGGAATTGCGGATTAGGTTCGACAGATTTTTTAAGAGATCTAATTAGAAATGATCATATTCTATGTGATACTAGTGGCCTGGATAGGTACAACAGATATATTGGTGTATGTTATAAAAATAATATAGATTTAAATAGTCAAATGGTGATTAATGGTTGGGCAATAGCTTATAGATATTATTCTCTAGATTATGTTAAAGAAGAAATAATTGCTAAATCAAAAAAAGTTGGTGTTTGGATTGGAGAATTTGAAGAACCTTATTTGTATAGAAAGAAAAATAAATAGTTAGCCATGATGGCCTTTATCCCTCAAATATAAAAGTTTATCAATTTCTTTTTGTTTTTCATCAATTAAAGATCGTAGCTCTTCTAAAATATTTTCTGATTCTATATTTTGTTCTTTAATTAATTTTATCTCACTTTTTAGAATTGAGTTTTCAACTTTTAATTGTTGTAAATCTTCATCAGAAATAGCATTATTAATTTCTTGTTTTAAATTAATTTCTTGTTCTTTATAGTTTTTTATTAAATTATTTAATTCTTTTATTTTATTTTGTAATTTATTTATTTCGTTTAGATTTTCTGAACTATTTTCAATTAGGTTGTTTTCTAACTCAGAAATATTTCCAATACTTTTGTTGAATTGGCTTTCAAGAGATGCAAATGACTGATTTATTTTATTAATTTCCTCTTTAAGATCTTTTATTTGGCTATCTCTAAATTTTATTCTTTGATCTTTTTGAAATACTTCCAATTTTAATTCTTCAATTTCCGATATTAAGCTTGATTTATCATCTACTGTATCAGGCAATATTTCATCTGGTAATACCTTCTCCTCTATTGTGAAATCTATTGATGGTAAATAAAAAACAATCACAAAAATAATTAGAAGAAGTAAAAAACCAAATATTCTGTTTCTTCTCCTTCTTCTTGCTTGAGCTCCAACAAAACCAACCATATTAAAAACTATTAAATAGAATTTTCATAAATAATAAATATTTAATTATTATTAGTTTGTGGATCTAATGAATATGTGACAGATCTTAAATAATTTGTAATTTCTCTAATATCTCCAATTTTTTCCAAATATTCATAAGAAATAAGAGAGCCAAAATACATATAAATATTATCTCCTATTTTTCTTTTTAATTCATACATACAAAGTGAGTATCTAAAAGTTAAGCCTAATTTATTTGCGATATGATACCATTGACTATTCTGACCATCAAAAAAAATAGGCAGAACAGGACTTTTAGTTTTCAGTATAAGTTTAGATACCCATTGTTTCCATTCCCCATCATCAGCTTTTGTATTTTTTCTTAAATTTTTTTTTGTAGCTATTCTGCCTGAAGGAAAAAGTATTAACACGCCATCGTTTAGAAGCATCTTTTCAGCTTCCTTTCTTGTAGATATATTAGTCAACAAAGCTTCTTTGTTTTCATTAAAGTCAATTGGTAATATTTTATCTTTTACTGCATCAGCTTGCCTTAGTACCTTATGAGTTACCATTTTATAATCTTGTCTTACTTTTGATATTATTGAGCATATAGAAACCCCATCAGCGACACCAAAAGCGTGATTGGCTATAACAATCAATTTTCCTTTTTTTGGTATATGACTACCCTCTTGAAAAGAAGTTTTAAGTGTCAGGTTTAGTTTTGAAATTGCATCATCCCAAAAAAATTGAGGAGGTCTTTCTTCTAACAAATATTGATCATATAATTTTTTTAATTTTATTTTTCCAGTCATTAACTCTGTAATCATTATAAATAACTGGCCAAGACGATTAACTTCAGCTGTTGCAAAAGTAAAAGCTATATTATTTTTTTTCATGGTACCCAAATCTATATATTT
>CACHBB010000036.1 GCA_902577945.1 uncultured Alphaproteobacteria bacterium | reverse complement strand
AAAGAATTGAGTGTTGTTATTGTACGTACAAAACGAAAAACTAATTATGAAAATAAATTAAAGAAAAAAATTACAACTAGTGGTTGTGCAATAGGAACAGTTTTTGGTGATATATATGATGAAATAAAAAAGATAAAATTAAAAACAAAGAAAAAAATAAAACACAAATGGATTTATGAAATTTCAAAAAAAATAACTTTAACACCAAGTCTATATTTAGAGGCAGGGGCAATTCATGGCTGTGCAGTTATTCTAAACAATAAACCATTAATTTATATGGAGGATGTAGGTAGACATAATGCTATAGATAAAATTGCTGGATATATGTTCTTAAAAAAAATAAGTTCATCAAATAAAATATTTTACACGACAGGTAGATTAACAAGTGAGATGGTTATTAAAACTATTAAAATGAGAATTCCTATTTTAATATCTAGATCTGGTTTTACAGCTTGGGGTGTGGAATTAGCAAGGGGATCTAACTTAACCTTAATTGGAAGAGCTAAAGGTAAAAAATATTTAGTCCTGTCAGGAGAAAAAAGAGTTGAATATAAGTAAAGAAAAAATATTATTTGCAATTCTAGCAGGTGGTCAATCTAAAAGATTTGGTGGAGGTTATAAAACTTTTACTAAAATTAGTGGTAAAACAATGCTAAATCATATTATTAAAAAATTAAGTAATTTTAGTAATGACATAATTATAAATGCAAATAATTTAGATGAATTTAAAGGCTTAAATCACAATATTGTTAGAGATCAGTTTGAGGGATTTCTTGGTCCCCTTGCTGGTATTCATGCTTCAATTTTATGGATTATCAATAATCAAGCAGAAAAGGAATGGTTGTTTACTGTGCCAAGTGATACACCTTTTTTACCTAGTAACTTACTTGATGTATTTTTATCATCATATACTTCAGGTACAGAGATACTTATAGCAAGATCAAACAACAGGCATCATCCAGTTATTGCAATGTGGCATGTGTCCCTTTTAGAGAGTTTAGAAAAAGAATTAAAATTAAATAATAGTAAAATTATGCTTTGGGTAAAAAAACACAAATATAAATTTGTCGATTTTAATGTTGATCAAGAAAAAAGTTTTTTTAATATAAACACACAAGATGACTTAAATAATGCAAAAAAGATTAATATATAATTAAGTATTTGAATAATTTTTTTTTTCTATAATGAATGTTTTATAATGCAATTATCAATATATAGAATCTTCCCAGGTATTGTTTTAAGTTTTATCATAGCATATGCTGGCATATATTTAAGTCGCATAATTGGCAATGAAGTATTAAATTTAAGTAAAAGTCCAATTTCTCCAATTATGCTCTCAATAATAGTTGGACTACTAGTTGGAAATATAATTAAAATTCCTTCAATTTTTTCGGATGGAATAAGATTTTCTCTTAAATTTATTCTAAGATTAGGAATTATCTGCCTTGGTATTAGATTAGGTCTTTTAGATATTTTAAAGGTAGGAGTTACTGGTATTCCATTAATTATTGTTTGTATTATTTTTTCAATAGTACTTGTTAATTATTTTTGCAAATTTTTAAATGTCCCCGCAAAAATAGGGTCTCTTATTGCTGTTGGTACAAGTATATGTGGTGCCTCTGCAATAGTAGCTACCAGTCCAGCAATTAATGCTAATAAAGAGGAGGTTACATATGCAGTTGCTAATATTACTATATTTGGAATAATTGCGATGTTTATATATCCATTTTTGGGACACTATCTTTTTAAAGGTGATGAGCTATCAATAGGTTTATTTTTGGGTACATCAATTCATGAAACTGCTCAGGTTGCTGGTGCAGGATTAATTTATTCAGAACAATACAACTCTCCTAATACTATGGATATAGCAACAGTTACAAAACTTGTAAGAAATATTAGTATGATATTTGTAATTCCATTTATTAGTTATTTATATGTAAAAAATAATATTAATAAAGAAAACTCCAGGCAATCTATTCTATCAATGTTTCCAATATTTATTATTGGTTTTATAATTATGGGATTAATTAGGTCAATTGGTGACTATGGCATTCAAAATACTGATTTAGCTTTAGGGTTATTTCTAAATGATCAATGGCAATCAATAATTAATTATATTAAATCATTGGCTGAATACTCATTAGCTGTAGCCATGGCGGCAGTTGGTATAAGCACAAATTTGATATCATTAAGAAGCTTAGGGATAAAGCCATTTTATGTAGGTTTCTCAGCAGCCATAAGTGTCGGTTTTGTTAGCTATATTGGTATTGTCTTTTTAAATTATTTTATTTAGTTTTTTAAAAGCAAATATAATTTGTACTTGGGTAGTATTAATTATATAAAAAATTAAATCAAAAAATGTCAATTTATCTTCCAATAGCTGAAATGAATGTAAATATTTTCTTAATAATATTTATAGGAATGAGTATAGGAGTTCTTTCAGGAATTTTTGGTGTTGGTGGTGGATTTTTAATGACACCTCTGCTTATTTTTTTAGGCATACCTCCTGTTGTCGCTGTAGGTTCGGAAGCTCCACATGTTTTGGCTACTTCTGTTTCAGGAGTAATAGCACATTGGAGAAAAAAAAATGTAGATATTAAGATGGGTATTTTTCTTTTAAGTGGAGGCTTGATAGGATCAACGGTTGGAGTAAACTTATTTAATTATCTTAAGAATTATGGTCAGATAGATTTAGTTATTCAATTACTATTTGTTTTCTTTTTAGGTTTTGTGGGTTTTAGTATGGCATTTGAAAGTGCCAGAACCACTATAAAACAATACAGAGAAAGAATTACGAAAAGAAAAAAAATGCATCAACATTCTTGGTTTCATGGTCTGCCATTTAAAGTTAGATTTCATCGTTCTAAATTATATATTAGTGCTATACCTCCGGTGCTTATTGGGTTTGTAGTAGGAGTGATGTCAGCAATGATGGGTGTTGGTGGTGGATTCATTATGATACCTGCAATGGTTTACATTTTGGGCATGCCTACAAGTGTTGTTGTTGGAACATCTTTATTCCAAATTATATTTGTAACTGCGAATGCTACTTTTTTTCAATCATATATTAATTATAACGTTGATATTGTTCTATCAGCACTAATGATATTTGGTGGGGTAATAGGTGCTCAAATTGGAGTGATATTTAGTACAAAATTAAAAGCAGAATATTTAAGGGGAATCCTTGCAATTTTAGTATTGGCTGTGTGTGGAAAAATTTTTACCGACCTTGTGCTGAAACCAAGTGATTTATTTTCTTTAGTCATACTATGATGATTCGACTAAATTATTTAATTAATTCACTAAATATTTTTTTAATATTTATTTATTTTGTTTTTATAAACATAAATTTATTAAAAAAAGAATTTGAATATTTGCTAGTTTTTTTCATTGCAATTAATCTTTTTATAAAATTATATAATTGGTTTAGTTTTAATATTAAAAAAAAACAACATTTAAGCTTTACTTTAAATTATGTTTTTTTTAATGATAATTTTATTAAAGTAAGTATTTTAATATTATCAATTGTAACTCCTATTTATATGATTTTCCAAAAAGACAGTTTGGTCATAGATCTATTTATAGAAAAATTATCCTTTCTATTAGTATTAGTATTTTCACTAATAGGATTTTATTTGGAGTTTTTTATCTTAGAAAGTACGTCTGACAAATGATTATGTTGTATAAATATTTTGTACTTTTTTTTTCTATAATATTTATTTTTTTTAGTGTGAAAGCAGAAGAAGTATATTTTGATCTCTCTGAAGATAATATTGAAATTAAAACAGATTTTGATGGAAAAGAAATAATAATTTTTGGATTGTTAAAGGATGAGCATGATACGCTTTTAACAATTAAGGGGCCTCCATCTAAAATGAAAATACAAAAAAAAGAAAGGTATTTTGGAGTTTGGATAAATAATAAACAAATTACCTATAGCAAAATACCAACATTATTTTTTTTGTCATCTTCGTCTAAAATTAATGAAATATTGCCAAACTCAATCCAAATAAATGATGACTTAAATTTTGATAAAATTTTGAATAATAAAACATTTGATCAAAATTTTATTTTTGAAAATGATCAAACTACTTGGAACGAAAATTTTGTTAGAATCAAAAAAAAACAATTATTCTATAAACAATTTGAAATGAAGATATTTAAAGACAAATTATTCCAGACAAGTGTATTTTTTCCACCAAACACGATACCTGGTATTTATAATGTTGATATTTATTATATAAAAAACAAAACAATTATGAACAAGGATCAAAAAGAAATTATTGTTAAAAAAACTGGGATTGGAAGTGACATTTACGAATTTGCAAAAGATAGAGCTGCCACGTATGGTGTATTTGTAATAATTTTTTCTATACTATCTGGTTTGATTGCAGCTACTTTATTTAGGAGAGCATAATGAGTCAAGAACGATATATATTAGTAATTGCCGACAATTCAGAAGAAATGAATATTGCACTAGAATACGCTTGTGCAAGATCAAAGAAGACTGGAAGGAAAATTATAATAGCGGCTTTCATTGAATTGCCTGAAGTTTTAACCACAAAAGGAGTTTCAGAAATTATGAAAGAAGAAGCAAGAGAAGAAGCTGAAAAAATGCTAAAAAAAGCTGCGTCATTTGTTAAAGATAAGACAGGTGATCTTCCTGCTCTTTCGATAAGAGAGGGCGAAACTATTTCTGAATTAAAAAAACTAATTGACGAGGAAAAAACAATTAATGTACTTGTTCTAGCTGCAAAAACCGATCCAAATAACAAAGATCCAGGACCTATAATTAACTCACTTGTTACAAACGAAATTACTAATTTAAGAGTTCCTGTGATGATAGTGCCAGGTAATTTTTCGATAGAACATATTGCACAAATCACCTGATATATGTCTAAAGAAATTGCAAAAATATTAATTGATATTAAATCTGTTAATTTTTCTTTTAAAAACCATTTTACACTAACATCAGGCCTAAAAAGTCCAGTTTATGTTGACTGCAGAAAAATTATTTCATTTACAAAAGAAAGAGATTTTATAATTGATAAATCAATTCAATATCTAAATGAAAAAGGTATAAATAATGATTTGATTGCTGGAGGAGAAACAGCAGGAATTCCATATGCAGCATTCATTGCTCAAAAATTACAAAAACCAATGATTTATATTAGAAAAAAAACAAAGGGATTTGGAATTAATAAACAAATTGAAGGACAATTTAAAAAAAATCAATCCACACTTCTAGTAGAAGATTTAGCAACAGATGGAGGGAGTAAAGTAACTTTTGTTAATGCAATTCGTGAAGCTGGTTTATTAGTAAAAGATATATTTGTAATTTTTTATTATGATATTTTTGATTTTAAAAAATCAGATTTATCAAAATTAGATGTAAAAATACAC
>CACHBB010000035.1 GCA_902577945.1 uncultured Alphaproteobacteria bacterium | reverse complement strand
AAATGTTGGTGAGTAGACAGCTGATCTTAATTCTCCAATAATTTTATTGTCAAAAAATAAACTAAGAGATCCAGTCATTTGAATTTCTTTAATATCTATAATGGCTCCCATTAATTTTTTTGATATTCCATTTTGTTTAATTTGTTTTAGTTTTTCCTTACCAAGAAAGTTAAATTCATTATCAAGATCTACAAATTTATCAAAACCACATTCAAATGGATTATCTGTTAGATCTATATCATTACCATAGGATAGTAAGCCACTTTCAATACGTTCAATAAGATGAGGGCAGCCAGGTTTTACACTAAATTCATCTCCAATTTTAAAAAATTCATCATATAGGTTTAAACCAGCTTCATCATCTTCAACATATATTTCGAAACCACCTTGCTTTGACCAGCCTGATCTTGCTACTAAATATGATGATCCATTAAAATTGTAATATTTAAAATTATAAAATTTCAGATCTAGAATTTCTTTTCCAAAAACCTTGCTCATTAGTGGAAAAGATTTAGGACCTTGGACAGCCATAATATTAACATTAGGTTCAAAAATATTTACATCAAAATTCTTACCAATAGCTAAACCTTTTGCAAATAATAACAAATCTGAGTCAGCAATTGATACCCACCATTTATTGTCATTAAATTTTAATATAACTGGGTCGTTAATTAAGCATCCATTATCGTCAACTATTGGGCAATAATAACATTTACCCTCTATTGATTTTGAGAGATTTCTAGGTGTCATAAGTTGTATTAATTCACTTGCATCTTTACCTGTAATTTGGATTTGTCTTTCTGCTGCAACATCCCAGACCTGAACATGTTCTTTGAGATGATAATAAGACTCCTCTAATGAATCAGAAAAACCAGCTGGAAGAAGCATATGGTTGTAAACCGTATAGGATTTTAAACCCTGTTTCTCAATACGAGATGAATATATTGTGCTTCTTAGTCTTCTTGATTTAGCAACTACAGGAATACTCATTTGATTTAGCGCTATAAATATTAGTATATATGATGTCAAACTTTCTAATAAAATTTTTCATTAATTAATTAGGCTTAATATTAGACCTCATTATATCGTTGAATAAAGCTACAAATCGATTGATGTCAAAAATCAATTTAAAGTAATATGAAAGAATAAATGTAAAAATTATTAGAATCAACATAATCAATCCAGCATAAAATGAATTTAATGGTAAAAATAAATTTAATATTAAAAATATGTTTACATATATAAAACTAATAAATCCTATTGCTACACCCTCGTGCACAATAAATCTTAGATATTTAAATTTATTTTGATAACGATAATACAAAACTAAAACAGATGATATAACTAAAGTATATAAAAAAGAAATTCTTCTTTCTTCTTTTTCAAAAAATATAAATTCATTAATTATTTCAAATGGGTATACAAATAAAAAATAAGTTAATGTAAAAATGATAATAAAAAAAAGAGCACTTTGAAATATATTATTCATTTAAATATAAATTATAAAAATAATATAAAGAAAATATTACTAAAATGATTGCTATCCATATTGATAGGTTGGTAAAAAAAGTCTTAAAATTATTATTTGAATTTATAAAAGCTGGTAAAATTAACAAAAAAACACCTACCATATAAATAATTGGTACAATTTTATCCATTAATATTTTTCTTTATTAATTAATTCACTAATTAAAAAATCACCATTCCCTCTTTCAGTAGATTCTTCATAAAATGATTTAGCTATAGAAGAAAATCTTTCTGCATTAGGTAGATCTTTTAATAGGTCATTAATATAGGTTAAATCTTTAAGAGTATTTGAAACAGAAAATGTGTATCCTTTATAGTCACCAGATATAGCTTTTTCTGCAATTCTTCCTAAAGCTCCAGAATAACCAGAACCAAGTTTAGCAACTTCAAATAATTTTCTCCAGTCAACATCAAGTTTTTCTGCTGATTTAAAGTATTCTATGACTGTAGTCGTTGTTAATAATGATAGAAAATTAGATAAAAGTTTCGCAGCGCAAGCCTTTTCAACAGAGCCAAAATTAAAAATATTTTTACAAAATGTATCTAAATATATTTTAGATTCTTCAAACTTATTTTCATCTCCTCCCCATATTGATCCTAATATACCTTTTAGACTTTCATTCTTTGATCCCATTACAGGAGATACAACAAATGAAATTTTATATTTATCAAATATATCTTTCATTTTTGTAGTTCCATTTTTGTTATGAGTTGTTAAATCTATTACAAGAGTACTGTTTTTTAATAATGGACTGACATTATTTGCAATTTCTATGGCTATTGGTGTATTTGTAACGCATAACATTAAACAATCCAAATCTAAATTTTTTATTTCTTGATATGAATTTATTTCTTTTGCCCCTTCTTTAATAAGATTTTCAATATTATTTCTTTGTTTATTTGCAATTACATAAAGATTATTTTGTTTTAATAAATTTAAAGACATTCCGTGTCCCATGTAGCCATTGGCTCCAATAAAAAGTATATTTTTATTCATACTATTCTTATAAATTAAAAGTAAAAATTTTTAAGTTACAATTTGTTTTTCTTTACTGTTAGTTAAGTAAACTACATAAAGTACAATAAGTAAAAGCGGAATACACATAAAATTTAAAAATTGCCAACTCGTTGTATAAAGAAGTATTCCTGCACTTAAACTTCCAGTTGCTTGAGTGGCAAAAATAATAAAATCAGCTGAACCTTGAGCAACATATTTATCCTCAGGTTTGTAAGAAACTACTAATAATGCACTAGAACATAAGAATAGAAAATTCCAACCTACCCCCAGTAAAATTAAACCAACTGCGTAACCTAAATATGTTTGGAATAAAATATTTATAAAAATACTACTGAAAAGTAAAAAAACACCAGTAACAATAATTATATTATGACCAAATTTTTTAATCAAATCACCTGTAAATAAACTTGGGAAAAACATTCCTATAATATGAAGTTGAATAACTATAGAAGTCTCAAATATTGTAAATTCTTTAAATATATGAAGAAATAATGATGAGGCCGTCATTATACTAGCCATCACATAATAGCCAACTCCTCCACAAAATATAGATAATATTATTTTTGGATTTTTTAATATTGAATTGATTCTATTAAATTCAAACTTAGATTTTTCAATATTTATTTTTTCATCAGTATAAAAAAATAAAAATAATATTGGAATTAAAGCAGTTATTGATAAAAAAATAAATGAACCTGTAAATTGTATTTCAGTTAAATTTTTAAAAATATTAGCTAAATTAGAGGCCAATAATGCAGAAACTATTCCAAGCAATAAAATGTAGGACATAGCTCTTGGTACAAATTCTTTATTAACTGACTCAGGAACTGCAAACCTATATTGATGAACAAAAGAATGAGCTGCTCCAATAAATAGACATCCGAATGAAAAAATATAAAAATTTGCAATTGTTATTGAATAAGCGCAAATAATAGCAGCAAAACTACTCATTAATGATGAAGCCATAAAACCTTTTTTTCTACCGATTAAGCTAAAAATTTTAGATGCAATAGGTGCAAAAATAAAAGTACCACATATCATGAGTGACATTGGGAGAGTACTTGCCCAACCGGTATCAATTAATTGACTTCCGATAATACCACTTAATAATACTGTTACAACTGGTGCAAATGATGCAATTGTAGAGCTTAAAAAAATAATAATTATATTTTTATTTAACATTTATTGATTATCAGAAAAGTTTAATTTTTATACAGTATTTATTACTAGACTGATAATCTTATTTTGATTAATATTTATTATGGTTTCTAGTCACGATTTTCAAGAAGATAAAAGAAATAAAAAAATTAAAATTTATGTTAATGGCAAATACTATCCTAGAGATAAAGCTAAGATATCTGTTTTTGACTCATCAGTGTTATTAGGAGATGGGGTTTGGACAAGTGGCAGAATATATAATGGTAAATTTATTTTTTTGAAAGAACACTTAGACAGATTGTATAAAGATTTAAAACTCATAAGTATAAAACTTCATTTAAATAGAAAAGAACTAACACGTATAATAAATAAAACTATCAAGATTAATAAGATGCAAAATGATGTACACATGAGAATTATAATATCTCGTGGATTAAGAAGTACACCATATCAATCAGAAAAAGTTGTTATTTCAGATCCTTCAATAATAATTATACCTGAATATAAAAAGGCTAATATTGATATTTATAATAAGGGATTAAAACTAGTTACAGTAAATACAATTAGAGGTAGTTTAAATGCTCAAAACCCTCAAATAAACAGTCTTTCAAAACTGAATTGCATTTTGGCATGTATTGAAGGTCATAAAAAAGGTGGTGATGAGTCACTAATGTTTGATATTAATGGTAATGTTGCAACAAATAATAGTACTCATTTTTTTTATATTAAAAATAAATGTGTTTACACTTCAAAAGGAAAATATCAAGTGACAGGAATTACACGACAAAAAATTATAGATATTTGTAAAAAAAATAAAATTAAAGTTTTTATAAGAGATTTTAAGCTTAAGAACGTTATGCAAGCTGATGAAGCATTTGTGACTGGTAGTTTTGGTGGTGTTGTGCCCGTAAATGCAATAAATAATAAAAAATTAAAATTAAATAATAAAAATTTAACTTATCAATTAAGAAATTGGTATGAAAAACTATTAAAATAAATGAGAATATTCATGTGGTCTGGTCCTAGGAATATTTCGACGGCACTTCTACGTTCTTTTAGTAATCGAGATGATACAATAGTTTATGATGAGCCATTTTATTCTTATTATTTAAAAGAAACTAAGCTTAATCATCCAATGAAGGATGAAATCATAGATTTTTATCCCACTAAAGAAAATGAGGTAATTAAATCAATATTGGAGAATAAAAAAGGAATACACTATCAAAAGCATATGACTCATCATATTTTGGACAAAACAAACATTGAATGGTTAAAAAAAGGAATAAATTGCTTTTTAATCAGACACCCATCTAAAGTTATAAACTCATATATAAAAAAAAATACATTACAAAGTATTACTGACATAGGATTTGATCAGATGTTTAGACTTTTTAACTATGTTAATAAAAATATTTCAAAAGAAATCATTGTTATAAATTCAGATACTTTATTAGAAAATCCAGAATTATATTTAAAAAAACTTTGTCAAAATTTAAATATAGATTTTTCAACTAAAATGCTGAAATGGCCAAAAGGGAAAACAAAAGATTTTGGGATATGGTATAAACATTGGTATCATGACATAATTAATTCGACTGAATTTGCAATAACTAAAAATATAATAAAAGATGTTCCAAAAAATTATGAAAAAATTTACATGGAAAGTTTAAATATTTATGATCATATGAATCAGTATTCAATTTAAAATGAAAAAAAAACAAATATTAGAAGCCTCTAAAGTTTTATTTAATCATAAATTGAATAAAACTGGTTTGAATAGTCTAAATCATCTGGAGGCAAAAAATTTTGATGATGCTTACTGTATACAAAATGAATTGAAATTGCATTATTTAACACTAAAAAATAATATTTGCATTGGAAAAAAAATTGGCTGTACTTCAAAAGCTGCACAATCACAAATGAATGTAACTGAACCTTTTTATGGAAATTTATTTAGTAAATATTCTGCAAAAAATATTAATAAATTAAATTCAAAAAATTTTTTTGAACCATATGCTGAACCAGAAATTAGTTTTAGAGTAAGAGAAGATATAGATATTTCTAAAGCCCCCTATTCAATAAATAATATTAAAAATTTATTAGATGGAATATTATGTTCAATTGAGATTGTTGATTTCCGCTTCCATAAACCTTTAACTGAAATAGGCGCAATTAATTTAATATCTACGAATGGAGCATCTGATTATTGGGTACATAATGATAAAATATTTAATATTGATGAAATTAATCTAAATGATTTTGAAGTTTCTTTTTTTATTGATAATAAGCTACAAGAAAAAGGTAATACAAATAATGTACTTGATAATCCTTTAAATGCAGTTGTATGGTTAATTAATACCTTATGTAAAAAAGGAGAACCAATGTTAAAACATCAGTTTATTTCATCAGGTTCATGCACAAAGGCGTATAGATTAAAAACTGGATGTCAAATTAAAGCTGATTTTGGTAAACTTGGATTGATTGAATTTGAGTATATTTGACTTAAATATTACCTATGACCTGTAAGGTTTATTTTAATAATTCATGTAGTATCTGTAAACTTGAAATAGACCATTATAAAAAAATTACTAAAAATATTGATTGGATCGATATATCAACTAATATCAATGCAAAAAAAGAAACTAGTTTGAGCGCAAAAAAACTTCTCAGAAGACTACATGTAAAGAAAAAAGATAAAATTTTTTATGGAGTAGATGCTTTTATAGAACTATGGTCAGAAATACCAAGATACCGTTTTTTGGCAATTTTAGTAAGAAAACCTATAATTTATCAATTAGCATGGTTTTTATATGAAATTTTTGCACTATTTTTGTTTTATAAGAATAAGAATCAATTAAATAAATTAGAAAGATTATAAATGAATAGTAACTTTGAAGTTTTAGAAAAAATAGTTTTATCAATTCTTATTGTCTGTACTGTTATTGCAATAGGTATGGAAATTCAGGCAA
>CACHBB010000034.1 GCA_902577945.1 uncultured Alphaproteobacteria bacterium | reverse complement strand
GAATAATAGGTAGAGAAAATGGTAAAGAATGTCTTGAAAAACCATAACTATATTTTGATACAAATATAAAGTCACCAACTAATAGATTTGGTTTCATTGAACCGGAGGGTATATTAAAAGGTTCAAATAAAAATGATCTGATTAATAATGCAATAAAAATTGCAATCAAAATTGATTTTATATTACTAAAAAATTTGTTTTTAGTTCTCATGAAAATATAATAACATTAGCAATTGCAAAATTTTTTTCATCACTTAATGAAAGTTCAATTTTAAGTTTATCTTTAGACATAGAATTTAGATACTTTTTAGCATTATTATGTAATCTTATATGTGGTTTACCAAATTGATTATTAAATACCTCAATATCTTTCCAAAATACGCCTCTAGCTAAACCAGTACCTAAGGCTTTAGCACAAGCTTCTTTTGCTGCATATCTTTTTGAGTAAGACTCAACATTTTTATATCTTTGCTCAGATTTAACTATTTCTTCAAAATGAAAACATTTTTTTTTGAATCTATCACCATAAATATTAATAACTCTTTTTATTCTTCTAATATCTATAATATCTGTTCCTACACCGTATATCATATCAACCCTTTATTCTCTCTAATGAAGAAATCTCTGGTTCCATTCTTAAAGCTGCAATTATATTTTGTAAATGATTAGCATCCCTTACTTCTATATCAATTATTATTTCAAAAAAATCTGATTTTCTTACAGAAAAATTAATGTTAGAAATATTCCCATTATTTTTAGCAATAACAGTTGTCACTTTTCCTAAACTACCAGGCTGATTCTTAATTACTACACTTATTTTGGAATTAGATAAGTTTTTAAAATTAATCTTTGCATCCCAAGATAAGTTTAGCCATCTATCAGGAGTATCTTGATAAGAAGAAAGTGTCTTACATTCAATTGTATGAACTGCTACGCCAATACCTGCTGTGACTATTCCAACTATATTATCACCCTTGAGTGGTGAGCAACAACCTGCAAGGTGATAAGACATACCAGCAGTTAACCCTTTTAGCTGAACAGTATTAATTGTATCATCATCAAACTGAGTTTTTGTAATCACATTATATTCTGGATAAATTTTTTTAAGAACTGAAGCAGCAGTTATGGAACCAGATCCTAAAAGTTCATATAATTCATCTATAGATTTAAAATTATATTGTTGTTTAATTTTATTTTCAATTTTTTTATTCAATTCATAATTTTCCTTATTGAAATATGTTTGTAAAATTTCTTTTCCAAACATTATATGTTCATCTTTTTTTTTGTATCTAAAAAATCTTCTTAGCTGAGATTTAACTTTGGTTGTTACTGTAAACCTCTCCCACATTGGTGAGGGTTGGGCACTTTCTGATGTAATAATTTCAATCTGATCTCCATTATTGAGTAGAGTTTTTAGTGGTTGTAATTTTTCATTTATTTTTGCACCAACACATTTATCACCAATTTGACTATGAATTGAGTATGCAAAATCAACAGGTGTAGCATTTTTTGGTAATTCAATTACGTCACCTTTAGGAGTAAAGACATATATATCGTTCTGAAAAACTTTAAGTTTTGAATTTTGAATCAATTCATCTTGAGTGTTTGAAGTATTCATTGAATCTACCAGATCGTGAACCCATTTGTATTCCTTAGCATCCTTTTCTTTAATTTTTTTTGGATCTTTATATTTCCAATGAGATGCTACGCCATAATCTGCAATTTGATTCATTACATTAGAGCGAAATTGAATTTCTATTTTTTTATTTTTAGGTCCCATAATTGATGTATGTAAAGCTCTGTACCCATTCGATTTAGGAGCAGAAATAAAATCTTTAAATCTACCATGTATATATGAAAAACGTCTATGAACTATACCTAAACAACGGTAACATTCTCGTGTAGAATTAGTTATAATTCTAAATGCCATAATATCTGACAATTGTTCAAAGGAAATATTCTTGTTTTTTATTTTATTCCAAATTGAATAAGGTGATTTTATTCTACCGTCAATTTTACAAAATATATCTTCTTCTAAAAAAATTTTTTTTAATTCATATCTAATTTCGTCAATTATATTTTCATCTTTTGATTTCAGATAATCTAATCTATCTACTATTGATTTTCTAGCTTCTGGATTGATTATATTAAATGATATATCTTCTAATTCATCCTGCCATTCCTTCATGCCAAGTCTTTGAGCTAAAGGAGCATAAACCTCAAGTGTCTCTAAAGCAATATTAGTTTTTTTGTTTTGATCTTTTACAAAATTTAATGTTCTCATGTTATGTAATCTATCAGCTAGTTTTATTAAAATTACTCTCAGATCTCTAGTAGTAGCAAGAATTAATTTTTTATAATTTTCTCCAAATTTTTGGTTATTAGCTTTTAAAGAATATTTATTTATTTTAGTCAATCCTTGAACTAGATCAGAAATTTGTTTACCAAATTTTTCAAATATTTCATTAATGCTTAAATTTGTATCTTCAACAGTATCATGTAATAAACCAGCGGCAATTGAATCACCATCAAGTTTGATAGAAGTTAAAATCTTTGCTACCTCTAATGGGTGAATTATAAAAGGATCTCCAGATTTACGAAGTTGATTACTGTGTGCGTTTTCACTAATTTTTAATGCACTATAAATTTTATTTTTTTCATCAGACTTTAAATAGAATGTTAATTTTTCTAATTCTGTATAAATTTCTTTGATCATTATTTAAAGAAATTAATTATGAGAAGTATTTTATAAAAATTGTAAAATAAAGATTATATTTCTTGAGAATTATTTTCATTTAATTCGTCTTCTTTAGTTTCACCTATTTCATTTTTATCTTCATTTAATTTTTCACTATTGAATAATTGTTCACTACTGTCGTTAGTATCTTGATTTTCTATCATTATTTCTTCTTGATTAATTTCATTATCAGTTTCATCTTCTAAAAGAGATTCTTCTTCTTCATCAGTAAATGTTAATGTTTGATATTCCTCTACAAGATCATTTCTTAATTTATCAATAGAAAGAGTTTCCTGAGCAATTTCTCTTAATGCAATAACGGTATTTTTATCGTTATCTTTTTCAACAGTAGGTTCTTCTCCAGAATAAAGTTTTCTAGCCCTATTAGAAGCAACTAGTACTAATTCAAATCTACTTGGAAATTTATCTATGCAATCTTCAACTGTAATTCTAGCCATATTGGGCTTATAATTATCAAAATTTAAAAGTAAACAAATTAATTATTTTTGAGCAATTTTTGTTTTTTTAAATTCCAATCTTTTTCTTTAATTGTCTGCCTTTTATCATATTTTTTCTTTCCTTTTCCAAGTCCAAATAATAGTTTAGCAAGACCTTTTTCATTAAAATATAAGGATAATGGGACAATTGATATGGATCCTTGTTTTGTAGCACCTAATATTTTTCTAAATTCTTTTTTAGTAATTAGTAATTTTCTGTCTCTAATTGGGTTATATTTTTTGTTTTCAGAATTATTGTATTTTTTTATGTGACAATTTGATAGCCATAGAGAACCATCTTTTTCGACTATAAATGATCCTTTGATAGAGCCTGTATTAACTCTTAATGATTTTACTTCAGAGCCAGTTAAAACAATCCCAGCTTGAATTTTATCTGATATAAAATAATCGTAATTTGCTTTTGAATTAGAAGCAATTTGTTTCATTAAATAAGATTAAGATTTTTTAGACAATTCTCAACTTCTTTTTTTGTGTTATCACTGATCTCATAAAGGGGCAATCTTGTATCTTGATTACATAGTTTCATTAAATGCGCTGCATACTTAACAGGTCCAGGACTTGACTCTAAAAACAAAACGTTATGAAGTAATGCTAATTTAAGATTAATTTCTTGAGCTTTTTTAATATCACCTAATCTCCAAGACTTATGCATTTCGGAACATAATTTAGGTGCTACATTCGCTGTTACTGAAATACAGCCATTTCCGCCTTGAGCTAAATAAGCTAAAGCTGTTCCATCTTCACCAGATAAATAACAAAAATCAGACTTCATTTTACTTTTTGTTAAAAGAGGTCTGAATAAATCATTAGTGGCATCTTTAACCCCAATAATATTTTCAATTTTTGATAATTCAATCATCGTTTCAATTGACATATCAACAACAGACCTTCCTGGTATGTTATAAATAATTATTGGTAAGGATGTACTCTCTGCAATAGTTTTATAATGCTCATAAAGACCAAGCTGTGTAGGCTTGTTGTAATAAGGGGTAACAATTAGTGCGGCATCTGCCCCTGCTTTTTCAGCATGTTTAGTATATTCAATAGCTTCTAAAGTATTATTGGATCCCGTGCCAGCTATTACTGGAACTCTTTTATCAGCAATTCTAATAGTTTCCTCAATAATTTTTTTATGCTCATCATGAGATAATGTTGGAGACTCTCCCGTTGTACCACATGGAACTAAACCTTCTGAACCATTATTTATTAAAAATTCAATTATCTTTGTAAACGACTCATAATCAACCTTTTGATCCTTAAAAGGGGTAATTACAGCTGGAATACTTCCATAAAACATTTTATGTTTCCCTGGCGGAGAGAGAGGGATTCGAACCCTCGGAAGGAATTACTTCCTTCGCAGGTTTAGCAAACCTGTGGTTTAAGCCACTCACCCATCTCTCCTGTTCATAATTCAATATCGATATCTCCTATATCAATTTCATTTAACAAGTTGCACTAATAAGTTTTACAGTACAACTTATCAAATTATAAAGAACAATATCATGAGATAACATGGGATAACAATATAAATTTAATCTTTAATGCGTAACGAAAGCATACTGGAGTTTTATTCTTAAAATATAGTTTAAGAGAAACACAGATTTAGTTTTTTATAAAGATACCTGCGCCGCTAAATCTAGTATTGAACCTTTAATTTAATCCACAAGTTTTTGATTATTGAATTCGATATATGACTTTTTTCTTTACTTTAAACAAAAATACCACAAAAATCTATCTCTTATAAAACTATAATTTATTTGATGATAGCTAAATTTTATTATTTTCTCCTAAGAAATTTTTCTATAGCAAGTCTATTATTTTCTATTTTATTACTATTTTACATTTTTTTTAAATCTGAAATTATATGGAGTGGAGACAAGAGAACGTACTATTATATTTACTATGTCATTTCTTTAGTACTAATTTTTTTTTCAATTATTTCTTTTTTTTTTAATAAACTATTAAAAGAATATTTAATAATATCTTTTTTAACCATTGTCCTTACATTATATTTATTTGAGTCATTACTTTTATATAAAAGCTATCTAGCAAAAAATATTACAATTGAGCAAACTTCATTAAAGCAAGAGATGTACAAAAAAGAAACTGGAGAAAATTTTGACACAAGATCAAAATTAGAAATTTATCAAGATTTAAAAAAAATTGATGAAAGTATTAAAATAAATGTACCTCCACAAAATTATTTATCTGATGTAGAAAAATTTTTTCCACTTTCTGGTGTTTCTAATTCAAAAACAATATTTTGCAATGAAAATGGATATTATGCTATTTATGATAGTGACAGATATGGCTTTAACAATCCTAATGAAGTGTGGGAACAGAATGAAATTGAATATTTATTGGTAGGAGACTCATTTACCCATGGGGCATGCGTGAACAGACCAAATGATATAGCTTCAATATTAAGAAATGAGTCAAAAAAATCTGTATTAAATTTAGGTCAAAGTGGGAATGGTCCTTTAATAGAATATGCAACTCTTAGAGAGTATTTAGATACAAATGTAAATAAAGTATTATGGTTATACTATGAAAATAATGATTTATTTGATCTAAAAAAAGAATTGAAAAATACATTATTAAAAAAATATTTTGATGACTTGTCTTTTTCACAAAATCTAAAAGAAAAACAATATGAAATAAATAATTTTTTAAATAATGAGATAAATAACAGCACATATCAAAATAATATTGAAAGTAGTATTAATTTTAAAATATTTAAGTTTTTAAAAATGTATAATTTAAGATCGTTTTTATTCCTTGAAGAAAAAAATAAGAAAAATTTATTACCATTAAATGAATTTAAATTAATTCTTCAATTAGCTAAAGATTTATGTTTAAAAAACAATTCACAATTCTATTTTATATATTTGCCAGGTTTTGACAGATATAACAATCAAAATATAACTAACTATGAATTAGTAAAAAAAACTGTGCAAGATTTAAATATTAACTTTATAGATATTCATAGCGAAATGTTTGCAAATGAAGAAAATCCAATAGATCTTTTTCCTTTTGGTTTAAATGGTCACTATAATGTAAGCGGTTACAGAAAAGTTACTGAAACTATTTTTAGATTAGCAAATTAATAACAAATTTTATTATAATTTTTGAATTAAATATCTATTATGAATATAATAATTATAAAAAAAATATTTAATTTTATATTTATTAATATTTTTAAAAAGTATTTTTTACTACTTTAGCTGGCACTCCAATGGCAACACTATTAGCTGGTATATCTTTAGTCACAACTGCACCAGCACCAACAACGCTTCCAGAAGAAATTTTTACTCCTCCTAAAATTGTAACATTTGCAGCAATCCAACAATTATCTTCAATTATAATATCAGCTGAGGTGTGTCCTTGATCTTGTATATACATTTCTTTATTTTTGAAATTATGGAAAGATGTTCTCATAACAACATTTGGCCCAATTGGACATTTTTTTCCTATTTTTATAACACCTCCATTTGAAGCGTTTATATGACAATTTTCATTAAAAGCTGTTTTATCGCCAATAATGATTTTTCCACCATCTGCGTAAAAGCTACAATTTCTTGAAATACCAACACCTTTTCCAAATATAATATTATTGATTTTAATAAATTTACAATTTGTATCAATTCTAATTACCAAAAAACGAACTGTTCTTATTGAAAACCAGATTAGTCTAATTATTTTTCCAATTTGTCCAGGAAATAGATTAATAAAAAATTCTATCCAGATAATGATTTCTTTTAGAGGGTTAAAAAAAATATTTTTTAATATCATATACTTTGTGTCAAACACATTGTTATAGCATGAAAATTATTAAATCTATAAAGAATAATA
>CACHBB010000033.1 GCA_902577945.1 uncultured Alphaproteobacteria bacterium | reverse complement strand
GATCATAGTGATTGTAAATATATATAGCGTTAATTATAAAAATAAATAGTAATACTAAAGTATTTATTGAAGCTGCTGAAAAACCAAAAAGGCTCCATATCACTTCATCGCAACTTATGACCTGTTTTGAAAGTATCTGTTGTTTTAAATCACTTACATTTTCAGTAATATCTAAACTAGCAGAACAACCAGAAGGTCCACTTAATAAATTATTTTCTACTCCAACATGCCATATTGCATAAAACAATCCATAAATTGCAGAAAGTTGAATTAATAAATATCCTAAAAATTTATAGCTTACTGGAACTAAATAAATCAGTATGGATATAAAAATCATAAAATAGTAAGGGTGTCTTTGTTTTAAACATAATTCACAAGGTTGGAGATTAAAAATAAATTCAGCAATTAAAGCTGCAGATATAGATATTATACTTGTGATTAATATCAAAGCATTCCAATTTTTAAATATCATAGATATCCTAAAAATAATAAACCACCGATTAAAAGTACAAAAAATAATATAGTCAATATGTTAAAATATTTTTCAATAAATTGTTTAATTACCTCACCAAACAGATACAACAAAAATGCTATTAAATAAAATCTACATCCACGAGCAATAATTGAGCATAAAATAAATATTATTAAGTTTAATTGAAACAAGCCACTAGCTATTGTGATAATCTTGAATGGTAACGGAGTAAATCCTGCTATTAAAACAAACCATACTCCATAATTATTATAATAATCTTTTAAACTTTCTATGTAATCATTCATACCGTAGAAATTTACTAATATTATCCCAATACTATTAAATAAAGCAAAACCAATTAAATACCCAAACAACCCACCTAAAACTGAAAATATTGTACAAATAAAAGCTAGAATAAATGCCTTTGTTCTTTTAGCAATTATCATTGGAATTAATATTATGTCTGGAGGAATTGGAAAAAATGAACTTTCAATAAAAGAAACAAATGCCAAAAACCAGGATGCATATTTTTTAGATGACTGTTCTAAAGTCCAGTTATATAGATCACGAAAAATTTTCATAAATTTTTTCTATTTGGTAGGAGTAGAGGGAATCGAACCCACACCACCGAAGTGACCGGATTTTGAATCCGGCGCGTCTACCAGTTCCGCCATACTCCCATATTATTTTTCCAAGTATTACTTGGTTTTTAAGTTTAAGTCTATGGGCTTGTTTTAAGAAATTTGATAAGACATTATTTATTTTACGTATAAGAATTTGCATATTCTTTTATTTTTTCTAACATTGAATATACGCCATTTCTTCTTCCTGGGGTTAAAAGAGTATCAAGCTCTAGAGAATTTAACATACTAAAGTCAGAATTTTTAATTTCAGTTGGTTTCCTATCTCCATATATATCACATAGAATTGTCACCATACCCTTTGATATAAAAGCGTCTGAGTCATAATAAAATGAAAGTTTATTTTCTTTTAATTGAGGCACTAACCAAACTTGTGCCTGACATCCTGAGACTTTAAAGGAATCATTTCTATATTCTTCAGGAAAATCTTTAGCATTTTTTGCCTGGTCAATTAAAAACTTATATTTATCCATTCCGTCATCGAATAAATCTAGATTCTCTTTGTAGTAATTTATTTTTTCTTCTATTGTTTTCATGACATAAATTTTCTTAGTACTTTAGCAGAATCTTCTGGTAAAACATCCATAATAAAAACACCACCCATTGACTCAGAGCCTGCTAAAACTTTTGGTTTATCACCATGTCTTAGTGGCGGATAAAACTCAACGTGAAAATGAAACTGACTGTCTTCCAATTCAGGAGACGCATGTAAACCCATTATATATGGGCATCTTTTATTTAAAAAGGCGTCGTATCCTTTTACAACTTTTTGAATACATTTTGAAAAATCTTCAACCTGACTATCATTAAATTTCCAAGGACCTTCAATTTGATTTTTTGGTATTATCCATACTTCATAGGCATATCTTGCAAAGGGTGGAACTGCAGCAATAAAATTTTCATTTTGGTATACATAGTATTTATTCTCTAATTCATTCATAATTTTACTTAAAAAATTTTCTTTTTTAAATGCTCGTAATTCTGTTTCAATTGCAGGAGGAATAAATGGATAAGCATATATTTGACCATGTGGATGATGGAGTGTAACACCACATTCTTCCCCTCTATTTTCAAAAGGAAGCACATATTTAATATCTGGGTTTTTCTTTAATTCCATATATCGATCTATCCAAACTTTACTTAATAGTTCTATTCGCTCAATTGGCATTTCTGAAATAGTGCCCAGATGTTCTGGAGAATATACAACTACCTCACATTCTCCCTTTGAAGGTTTGGACAAAATTTTTTCTATATGTATATTTTCTCCCATTGAACTAAAACTACCCCAGCGATTTGGAAAGACTGCAACTTCAAAATTTGAAAAAGGTATTTCTGTTGGATAATTTAAATTTGCACCAGGGCACAACGGGCAGTATTCTTTAGGTGGAAACGATATCCTATTTTTTCTTCCAGCTGAGTATGTTACCCATTCTTCTCTTGAAGGATTCCATCTCATATGTGGTTTAGGAATATCACTTACATCAATTTGTTTACTTGGATTTTCTATATGCTTTTGATAACCATAAAGTAAAAGTTCTTTATTATCATTCCTGACGAAAATTCTTTTATGTATTTGCCGCATTAATTTTTTCTTCCCATTTAATTGATGAATTAATAATATCTTCAAGATTATTGTATTTGGGTTCCCACTCAATATGGGTCAATATTTTAGAAGTTTCTGCAATCAATTTTTCTACATCTCCTTCTCTTCTATCTGAGAATTTATAAATAATTTTATTTTTGCAAATTCTGTTTGCAGTATCTACAACATCTAAGACACTAAAACCTTTTCCATAACCACAATTAAACAAATTAGATTTTGAATTTTTTAATAAATATTTTGCTACCTCAAGATGTATATCGGCAAGATCGGAAACATGAATATAATCTCTTATAGCTGTTCCATCATGTGTATTATAATTGTTTCCATAGATCTCAATATGATCCCTTTTTCCTACAATAACCTCGGATAATACTTTAATTAAGTGTGTAGATCTTTTAGATATTTGTCCAGATCGTAAACTTTTATCTGCTCCAGCCACATTAAAATATCTTAATATAATAAATTTAAAATCCTCTTCATTATTAAATAAAAAATTTTCAGTCCTAATTTTAGATTCAGCATAAGGGTTTTGTGGATTCAAATTAGTATTTTCATCAATTAATTTATTTTCACTTACTGATCCGTAAGCTGCTGCCGTTGAAGAAAATACTATTTTGTTTAAACCATTTTTTTTACAAATATTAAAAAGCTTAATTGCATTATCAGTGTTATTTTCAAAATATTTTTTTGGGTGTTGTACTGATTCTTCAACTTGTATGAAGCCTGCAAAATGCATAAGTAAATCATATTTATTTGATTGTAATATGCTAGAAATGACTTTTTCATCATTTATGTTACAATTCGTAAATTTGGCATTTTCAGGAATTAACACTTCATGTCCAGTTGATAGATTGTCAATTACGTGAACTTTATGGCCGGAGTCTAGTAATGAAAGTACAGCATGACTCCCAATATAACCAGCTCCACCAGTTAGCAAAACATTCATTTTTACTGTTTTAAATCATTATTTAACAATTTAAATATGTATTCATAAATAATAGTTTTATCATTAAATATATTATGGTAATTATTAATTATGGACCTAATCGATACACATCAGCATTTAATGTACCGTGATCACCTAACATATAGTTGGGCAGATAATTTTCCTCCGATTGATAAAGGTGACTTTACTTTAGAAAATTATAGTGAACTTACAAAAGGTTTTGAAATCAAAGGAACATTATTTATGGAAACAGGAGTTGATGATTCTGATTACAAGAAAGAAGCTAAATTTATAAAATCAGTAATGGATCAACCCGATAGTAATATAAAGGGTTTAATTGTATCAATAAGACCAGAAGAGGAAAGTAGTTTTGATCAATGGTTAGAAGAAACTATTGCTATGAATGTAGCTGGGTATAGAAGAATATGTCATGTTATGCCTGATGAACTTTCTCAAACTGCTGTATTTAGAAACAATGTAAAAAAAATTGGAATTGCTGGAAAGCCATTTGATCTATGTTACCTACCAACACAATTAAAAATTGCTGCTGAGTTTGCAAAAGAATGTGATCAAATGGATTTAGTACTTAATCATTGTGGTGTGCCGCCTATTGCGTCTGGAGAAATTAATGAGTGGGGTAAAGATATAAAGTCTCTATCCGAATTACCTAATGTAACTTGTAAATTATCAGGTTTAATGGCTTATTGTGCACCAGGCACATCTTCTTATGAAACAATAAAACCATATGTAGATCATGCTTTAGAGTGTTTTGGTCCAGATAGAATGGTTTGGGGAAGTGATTATCCAGTAGTTAATGCCGCAAAGGGAATTCAAGAATGGATAAAAGTTACAAATCAAATATTAGGACAGTTGTCCGCAGATGAGGCATCAAAAATTGCAAGTTCGAATGCAGAGAGATTATATAAAATTTAATGCTTTAATGCACCCATCGTCATACCTGCTATAAACCATCTTTGAAAAACAGCAAAAATTATCATTACTGGAATAATAGTTATCATTACTGATGCACTATATGTTCCAATATTAACTTGATATCTACTTGTTCCAATTTTAGCAAGTCCAACAGGCACAGTATGTATAGTAGGATCTTGCATAAAAATCATAGCATATATAAATTCATTCCAAGTATCCAAAAATAGTAAAATTACACACGTCGCAATAGCAGGTTTAGCGAGTGGCAAAAGAACTCTCATTAACAATTGAAAGTCAGATGCTCCATCAACAGTTCCAGCCTCGGTAAGTTCATAAGGTATTTGTTCATAGAACATCCTCAAAATTAAAATTCCAATAGGAATTAAAAAACCAGCATAAGCAAGTATAACTGCTTGATAAGTATTAATTATCCCAAGATAAATTAAAATATAAAAAAGTGGAATAAGTAAAACCTGTGCTGGCATTGCAACACTAGCTATCATTACATTGTATAAACTTTCTTTTAAAGGAAAACGTAAATGACTAAATGCAAATGCTGCAAATATAGACATAGAAATTATTAAAGTTACCGAAAGTGAAGTAACCACAGCACTATTCAAAAACATTCTAGGAAAAGAAACCTTTAATTTTTGTTCAGCATTAACAAATGCATCAATATAATTAGCAAATGAGAATTCATAAGGTATTAAAAAATATCTTGCACTGTATACAGTTTCAGGAGATCTTACTGATAAAGATAATGTGTAAAGTAATGGGAAAATAATTATAATAATAAAAAATAAAACAACAATTCTTGTCACTATATAAAATATAGGACTTCTTTTAAAACTCGCTCCATAATTATTTGTTTTGTTTGTTTCCATATTTAGGCTTCTTTCCTAAGTTTTTTACTTACAATAATTCTTGCTACAGCTATAGTCAAAATACAAGCAAATATTACAAATGCTACTGAAGCACCAACGCCCATTTTATTTGGACCACCAGCTGAAAATGAATAATAATACAAATAAGATGCTAAAACTTCTGAATAGTGTGCAGGCCCACCCCTTGTTAAAACATAAACAATATCAAATGCTCTAAAGCCTCCAATTAAATTCAATATCATATTTAAAATAGTGGTAGGCCATAGCAAAGGTATTACAATTGAAAATATTTTTTGAGACCAATTTGCTCCATCAATATCAGATGCTTCAAGTAATTCAATATTCATACTTTGAAGACCTGCATAATAAATAACTAAATTATAACCAATCCATTGCCATGTATTAACCATAATAATTAACCACATCACAAGACTAACAGATGAAAGCCATGAATAATCAAGACCTAAAATAGAATTTAAAACACCATCTTGTTCTAAAATTTTTTTCCAGACTAATCCAACTGACACAGGTGCTAAAACACATGGAAAAAAAATGATTGAACGAACTAAAACTGAAAATTTAAAGTTACCAAAAAAAATAAAAATAGATAAAATTAAAGCAATACCAGTTTGAATAAAAACAGCTCCAAAGACAAATAGAAAAGTATTTTTTAATGCGATCCAAAAATATTTATCTTCATAAATTTTAATGAAATTATCTATACCAACAAAGTTTCGAAATAAATTTGTTTCAAAACCGGTAAAATCAAAAAAACTTAATACCAAAGACGTCAAACCAGGAATTACGTTAAAAGTTAGAAATATAAATACTGCAGGTAGTAAATATAATAATGTTCTAAAATGGAAAGTTTTATAAATCATCAGAAAAAAAAGATTAGGGGTATTAAACCCCTAATCTAAAAATAATATTAGCCACTATAACCAGTGACGTCATTCATTTTTTCTACAATATCATCAACTGAAGTTACACCTAAAAACATCTCCATAATTCCATCATACAAATGTTTCATTGGTTCTGCCTGAGAATAATAAATATTAGTATTTCTACCTTCTGTAGCTAACATTTTAATACCATCATTAAATAACAAATTAGGTGATGCAGCTAATGCATCCATGTCAACTTGTGCAAGGTTAGCAGGAATTTGACCATAACTAGCAAAAGTCATAGAAGCCTTAGGGCTATTTGTTAGTTTCACAAATTCCATTGCTAAATCTTTATTTGGAGAATTAGCATTAATACCAAGATTAGTTCCTGTTGCTTTATTATAAGTCATTGGTGAGTCACTAGAAAGCTTTGGATATGACATCATTGTAATACCCAGGCTATCAGGTGTATTATAATCTGCAGGAGCAGATGAAATAAACCAATCACCGTTACAGTAGATTCCAACACCTTCTCTATCTAACCATTTACCCCAAGCTTGAACTTGGTAATCCATACTTAAAGAGTCTTTTCTCCAAACCCCATTATCATTCAGAGTTTTGTATGCATTAAGTGCATCTCTAAACATTGGCTGATCCCAAGAAATTTTTCCATCTAGAGCCATACCCAAAGAGTCTTCAGGATAATTATCATTTCCTTGGTTAACAAAATTTGCAAAACCATCAAAAACGCACCAAGCT
>CACHBB010000032.1 GCA_902577945.1 uncultured Alphaproteobacteria bacterium | reverse complement strand
ATTAAAAAATCAAATTACAAAAAAAGAAAAGCAGAAATTGATATTTTTAATAAAAAAAATAAAGTTCTAAAAAAAGGAATAGCAATAACACCAGTAAAGTTTGGAATATCATTTACAACTACTCATTTAAACCAAGGTGGTGCCTTAGTTCATATCTACACTGATGGATCAATCCATTTAAATCATGGAGGAATTGAAATGGGCCAAGGATTAATGACGAAACTTGCTTTAGTAGCTTCAAATGAATTTGGCCTTAATTACGAAAATATAAAAATCTCTTCAACTGATACAGAAAAAGTGCCTAACACATCAGCAAGTGCAGCATCAGCTACAACTGATATAAATGGAGCGGCAATTGTTAATGCTATAAATAATATCAAAGCAGGTCTAAATGAATTTATCTATGATTATTTTAAAACAAATAGCAAAATAAAATATGAAAATAATTTTATTTATTTTGATAAAAGAAAAATATCTTTTAAAGAATTAATAAATACTGCTTACTTAAATAGAATTCCATTGTCATCTTCAGGTTTCTATAAAACTGACAAAATTAATGTAAATACAAAAACACTTCAAGGAAGACCGTTCTTATATTTTACTTATGGAGCAGCTGTAACAGAAGTAATCATTGATAAATTAACGGGTGAAAATAAAATTCTTCAAGTTGATATAATTCATGATGTTGGGAATTCTATTAATAAGAGAATTGATAAAGGGCAAATCGAGGGTGGTTATATTCAAGGATTAGGTTGGCTCACAACTGAAGAGGTGTCTTGGAAATCAAATGGAGTTTTAACAACTCATAGTCCTTCTACATACAAAATACCTACTGCCGGTGAAACACCATTTAAATTTAATGTCGAAATATATGATCGTGGTTTTAATAAAGAAAAGGTTATTAATCACTCTAAAGCTGTTGGAGAGCCACCATTTATGCTAGCAATTTCAAGTTTTATCGCACTAAAGGACGCAGTATATAATGCCAATAATGGAAAAAATTCTGAAAATTTAATTGCACCTGCTACTGCTGAAAATATATTAAAAAGTTTGAATTAAAATGTATCTTAAAAAATTAAGTAAAAATATAAATATTAATAGTAAAATAGTAAAAGCAAAAATTATTGAGGTTAAAGGATCATCACCCAATAGTTTAGATGACATTATATTAATCTCAACTGATACTATCTTTGGAACTATCGGTGGTGGAAACTTTGAATTTTTAGTTATAGATGAAGCGAGAAAATTAATAGATAATAATATAGCAAATAAAGTAATGAATATCCCACTTGGGCCAGGAATTGGACAATGTTGTGGTGGATACGTACAAGTTAAATTAAGCTTACATAATAATTCTAAAGATGCATTAAAAAATGAAAATTTTGTTAATAATATTAAACCTAACTTATATGTCTTTGGATCAGGACATATTGGTCAAGCGCTAATTTCTAAATTAGAAAATATTAATTTTAATACTTTTATAATTGATTCAAGAGAAGATTATTTAAGAATGACAAATATCAAAGATGTAAATTATTTACTTTCTAAAAAACCTTGGGAGATTGTATCAAAACTAGAAGATAATTCTTATTTTATAGTCTTAACTCACAGTCATGATTATGACTTCAAAATATTAAATGAAATTTTGAAAAAACATAATACTTTTGTTGGTTTAATTGGATCTTTTACAAAGAAGAAAAGGTTTTATAAAAGATTAATTGATAATGGTCACAATAAATCAATAGTTGAGAAAATTGAGTGTCCGATTGGAATTGATATTGGCAATTCAAAAGATCCGAATGAAATAGCTTTTTCAATAATTACAAGAATAATATCAATAAAAAATAACCTAAAACATTTATCAAATAATAAAATTAAAGAAGTTATATGACAAACATAGATTTTATGAAAAGAGCTATACTATTATCAATTAATAATATCAAAAATAATGGGGGTCCTTTTGGATGCGTTATTGTAAAAGAAAATGAAATTATTGCAGAAGGAGTAAATAGAGTAACATTTAATAATGATCCTACTGCTCATGCTGAAATTGTTGCCATTAGAAATGCATGTCAAAGATTAAATACCTTTAACTTAGAGGGTTGTGAATTGTATTCCAGTTGCGAACCGTGTCCTATGTGCCTGAGTGCGATATATTGGTCACATATAGACAAAGTTTATTATGGTAATTCTAGAGAAGATGCTGCAAAAATTAAATTTGATGACAAGTTTATTTATGATGAACTATCGTTAGAAATTAAAGAGAGAAAAATTCCTATCAGTCAAATATCACGTGACGAAGCAATAAAAGCATTTAATATTTGGGAAAAAGAGGAAAATAAAATAAGATATTAATATGGAATTATTTCTTAAAATTGTTGCACCAGTTCAATCTTATGACTTCCAAATCTTTTTTCATAATTTACTTTTGTCACTACCAGCATCAGCATTATTAGGATTATTATTATTTTTTATCCTTGGGGCTTTTTCAGGTTTAAAATCTAAAGAACAAAGGCTCTATATTGTAATTGCAACAACTATAGTCATATCTTTTACTGCAGCTTTTTATAATTTAGGTGTTCCAACAGAAACATTATTTGCAGTATATTCAGAGTGGTTGCATTTAATTGTTAGATGGGTTCATATAATAGTTGGTGTAGCATGGATTGGAACATCATTTTATTTTAATTGGCTAGATAGTAGACTGGAAAGAGATGATCCAGATTTTAAACACCTTGATGGTTATTTATGGTCTGTTCATTCAGGTGGGTTTTACAGAATTGAAAAATTAAAAGGACCTCCTAAAAAACTTCCAAAAGTTCTTCATTGGTTTAAATGGGAGGCATACGCTACTTGGATAAGTGGTTTTGTATTACTTATTTTAGTTTATTATTTAAATGCGAGCTCTATGATGTTGGGAGCTAGCGGCATTACATTAACAGCCTTTCAGGCAATTTTAATTTCTATATTCTTACTTATGGGATCTTGGCTTCTATACGATTATCTTTGTAAAAATGCTTTAAAAAATAATGAACAAACTTTGATCGCAACTGGTTTTTTATTATTTGTTATATTAAGCTATTTCTTAACTCAAATATATGGATCAAGAGCTGCATACATCCACGTTGGAGCTATAATTGGCACCATTATGGCTGCGAATGTTTTTAGAGTCATTATTCCTGCACAAAGAAATCTTGTTTCTTCGGCTGAAAAAAATAAAAAACCAAATCTTAATCTTTCAATAGAAGCTAAAAATAGATCGATACACAATAATTATTTTACACTTCCTGTTTTATTTATCATGATTAGTTCGCATTTTTCTTTTACATATGGAGCGGTAAATAATTGGCTAATATTAGCTGTTATATCTGTAGCTGGAATTTTAACTCGCCATTATTTTAATTTAAGAAATAAAAAACAATATAAATTTTGGATTTTACCTTCAGCTGGTTTAATTATGTTTTTTCTTATGACTTTAAGTAGTCTATCAATATTTGAAAAGAAAGATGCAAATGCTTCACTTTCTTTAGAATTAGTAAGCTTTAATGAAGTACAAAATATAATTAAATACAGATGTGGTACTTGTCATGCCAAATATCCTACCTTTGAAGGTATTGAGGCGGCGCCAAAAGGAGTAGTTTATGACACAGCACAAGACATTGTAAATAATATCAAATTAATCAAAGCTCAAGCAATTGATGCTGAAATTATGCCTCCAAATAATCTTACTGGTATTACAAAAAATGAAAGAGAGATACTAAGAGTTTGGATAGAGCAAGGAGCAAAAATTAATAATTAACTGGAATAGGATCTAATGATCTCCATAAATACCAAGTAGCTTGCGAACAATACGGGCTCCACTTTTTGTAAAGTAATTTAAGTTTTCTCTCACTGATAGGGTATTGATAATTATAAAGTTTTGAAATAGCTTTTAAAAAACCTAAATCACCTTCTGGAAAAATATTTGAACTTCCATAACTAAACATAAGAAACATATGTATGGTCCAATTGCCTACTCCTTTTATTTTGATTAAATTATTATAAATTTCTTCTTCAGAATGTTTATTAATATTTTTTATGAAATTCTTATTTTTTAAAAAATATTTAGAAATATTTCTTATGTACAAAATTTTTTGTCTAGATAGACCACACTTTCGCAAATCTTTAGTCCGAAATTTAGATACAGTTAGTGGTGTTATATTTCTTTTAAGTTTAAAGAATTTGGTCTTCATCGAATCAGCTGCTGAGACTGAAATTTGTTGACCAATTATTGAATTAATTAATGAATGAAAATAATTAGAATTTATATTTAAATATTCATTTTTATAAGTTTTAATTAATTTCTTCAAAACTTTGTCTTTATTTGATAAATATGTTTTACCTTTATTCCAATATTTAGGCTTCATATGAATTATTATAACAAATTTAAAAAAATATTATCATACATAAATTTTATTTTTGGAATTTATTTATGGGCTTTAGTATTATATGCAATATTGAGAGCAACAGGATTGATTAAAAGATTTGCCTTACAAGAACATCTTTTAGGTGAGTATTTATCAATACCTATTAAATTTATTTTAAGTTTATTTTAACAAATAGAATGATATATTATTACTTTATTGCAATGGCTGCTGCACTTTGTTGGGCGGTTGCATCTCTAGTATCAGCAGATGTTACAAGAACTATTGGTGGTTTGGCCTTTAATCGTCTTAGATTATTTTTTGTATCAATAATGTTAATTAGTTATGCATTTTATATAAATACTTGGAGCACAATAAGTATTGATTACTTAACTATAATTATAATTTCTGGAATTATTGGAATATTTTTTGGAGACACTTTGCTTTTTGTTGCTTTACAAAAAATTGGACCTAGAAGAAATAATATTTTATTTTCATTAGCTGCTCCTTTTACAGTTGTAATTAATATTTTTTTTTTAAATGAACTTGCGTCAACTATAAGTATTATTGGATGTTTTATTGTTTTTTTTGGTGTTGTTTTTGCAATTACTTATGGAGACAAAAAAGGATCTGAACATAGATGGGAAAAGGTAGAAGGGTCACTTTATATAGGAATAATCTTATCCATTGGAGCCGCATTGTGCCAAGCAATTGGATTAGTTATGATGAAACCTATATTAACAAATGGGGCAGATCCAATAGCTTCAGCAGCAATTAGAACTACTATTTCATGTATTTTTTTATCTTTTACATTTTTTTTAAATTATGAAATTTTTAATACAAAAGTAAATCTTACGCCAAAAATTATTTACCAATCAATTCTTAGTGGTTTTTTAGGAATGGCGTTAGGTATGAGTTTATTATTAATAGCATTACAAAAAGCTGATGCAGGAGTCGTTGCTACTTTGTCATCTACAAGCCCAATAATGATCTTATTTCTTCTTTGGATATTTACTAAAAGAATGCCTTCTTTAGGAGCATGGGTGGGAACAATTATTGCTATTTTTGGAACAGGATTAATTTTTATCTATTAGCTTTATACCTAACTCTTCTAATCTTTCTTTTTCAATACTTGCTGGTGCGTCCATCATTAAATCCATGGCTTGTTGATTCATTGGAAAAGCAATTACTTCTCTGATATTTGGTTCATCTGCTAGTAACATAACAATCCTATCAATTCCTGGGGCACTTCCGCCATGAGGAGGTGCTCCAAATTTTAGAGCATTTAGCATCCCTGAAAACTTTCCTTCTAATTCTTTTTTCGAATATCCTGCAATATCAAAAGCTTTATACATAATTTCTGGCTTGTGGTTTCTGATAGCACCTGAAGATAACTCTACCCCATTACACACTATGTCATATTGATAAGCTTTTATATCAAGTGGATCTTTATTTTCTAAAGCTTCCATTTCACCTTGTGGCATAGAAAAAGGATTATGGCTAAATTGAATCTTGTTAGTTTTTTCATCAATTTCATACATTGGAAAATCTACAATCCAACAAAACTCAAATGAATTCTTATTAAGTAAATTTAAATCAACACAAATCTTATCTCTTACTTTACCAGAAAATAATTGAGCTTCTTTTAATTTATCACAAATAAAAAATATTGAATCATTATCTAAAAGTTTTAAAGATGATAATTGATCTTCATTTAAATTTTTTGCAATAGGACCTTTAAAACTATTTTTAGTATAAGAAATATAGCCTAAACCGGCTGCACCTTCATTTCTTGCCCATTCATTTAGTTTATCAAAAAAACTTCTTGGTTGATCAGCTGTATTTTTTACTATTATACCTTTAACAGAGGATCCTTTTTCAATTTGATTACTAAAAATTTTAAAATTAGAGCCTTTAAATATATGTGTATAATCATTAATTATAAGAGGATTTCTCAAATCTGGCTTATCAGATCCATAAATTTCCATAGACTCATTATAAGGTATCCTTTTAAAAGGATATGGGCTGACTTTAATGTCATTAGTTTTTTTGTTTTCATCGAACACTTCAAATAAAACTGGTTCAATAGCATTAAATACGTCTTCTTGAGTAACAAAGCTCATTTCAAAATCAAGCTGGTAAAATTCTCCAGGCGATCTATCTGCCCTACTATCTTCATCTCTAAAACATGGTGCTATCTGAAAATATTTATCAAATCCAGCTATCATTAATAATTGCTTAAATTGCTGAGGAGCTTGAGGAAGTGCATAAAATTTACCCTGATGAATTCTAGAAGGAACTAAATAATCTCTAGCTCCCTCAGGTGAAGATGAAGTCAATATTGGTGTCTGAAATTCTACAAAATTTCTATCAATCATCTTTTTTCTAATGTCAGAAATAATTTTGTTTCTCAGCAATATATTATTATGTAATTTATTTCTTCTTAGATCTAAGAAACGATATTTAAGCCTGATTTCTTCACCATATTCAATATCAGAATTCACTGGTAAAGGAAGTACATTTGATTTTGATAATATTTCAAAATTTTGAATTTTAATTTCAATTTCACCAGTTTTTAAATTGTTGTTTATCGTTTCATCTGATCTTTTGACAACTGATCCATATACTTTAATAACACTTTCATTCGTTATTTTACTTAATTCAGGAAATAATTTATGTGTCCCATCGATTACACACTGTGTAATTCCAAAATTATCTCTTAAATCTATAAAAAGTAAATTCCCATGATCTCTAATAGTATCAATCCAACCAGATAAAATTACTTCTTCATTGAGGTTAGAAATATTAAGATCAGAGCAAAAATGAGTGCGATATGTGTTCATTACTTAGGTCTCTACAATATTTCTTTAATTAATGGTATTGTTAATTGTCTTTTTTTTTCCAGTGACAAAGAATCTAATTTTTCTACTATAAAAATCATCTCTTCATAAGATCTGTTAGCTCTTTTTAAAATATATGGAAAAATATCATTAGAGTTTATAACAAATTGTTTATCTACAAATAATTTAGTTAATATTTTTAAAAGCATATCGTCATCAGGATTTTTGATTTTATATAAAGAAAAAGATTTTAATCTAGAGATGAGATCTTTTAAAGAAAAATTAATTTCATTAATATTTAAATTAGAAGTTACTAAAATTTTAATTTTGTACAATTTACAATGATTAATTATATGAAAAATTTCTTCTTCATTATTTTTTTTCTCAATATCATCGATAAATACAGCTTTTTTATTATTTATAATATCATTAAAATTATTATTAAAGTTTATTGCTTTATTTTTTTTTAACCAAATATTCCCTAAAAATGTTTTTCCAGATTTATTTGGTCCTATCAAAAATTTATTATCAAAATTATTATCTAAAATACCTTCTACTGCGTTAGTGTTCGTTTCATTTACATAAAAATCATTATAATTATAAAAATTTGAAAATTTAAAATTAAAATATTTTTGTTTACTCACTTTAAACTTATTTTACAATTTTCTTCATCAATTTTCATTTCTAAATTATTTAGAGTAGATAGTTTAGGCAAAAATTTGTATTCACCAAAATATTCAATTATATACAAATTACTTTTTAATGATATTTTTTTGAGTTTT
>CACHBB010000031.1 GCA_902577945.1 uncultured Alphaproteobacteria bacterium | reverse complement strand
TCTATTTTGAATGAGTATTTTCATTATGATGGTTCAATCCCATTATTTAATGGATCTAATAATATTTATACAAAAGAAATATATAAATTACTAAATAAAGAAGAATATTTAAAATCAAGAGAATTTTTATATGAGAATAATGGAATTTCATTTTATTCTGATAAAAATAAGAAAATCTTCTTTGATATCGTACAGCCAAATAAAGATAAAATAAGTAGCAATCTAAGTGCTGGAACTTTATCGCTTGAGTTTAGTTCAGGTGAAGAAAAAATAATAACAAATTGTGGTGCTTCTGAAAGTTATGGTAAAAATCCTGAATATCTTAGATACAGTGCGGCACACTCAACGGTTATTCTTCAGAATACGAATATTAGTGAAATTAAAGAAAATAATCCACATATAAAATTTCCTCAATCAGTTACATTTAACTATGAAAAAAATCATAGTGAGACGATTTTTGAAGGTTCCCATAATGGTTATGTTAAAAAATTTGGGAAAATAGTGAAAAGAAAGCTAATGTTCAGTGAAAAACTTAATAAAATAATTGGTGAGGACTCAATAATTTCGATTAAAAAAAATGAAAATAGAACTATTTTCCATATAAGGTTTCATCTTGAAGATGGAATATCTTTTAATTTTAGTAATAGTAAAAAAAATTTAATATTGAAAACAAAAAAAAATAATATGTGGTTATTTAAAAGTGATATAGAATTAATAGTAGAGGATAGTATAATTGTTGATAAAAACTATACTATTCCAACCAAACAAATTGTAATTAAAGGAATAGCTACCAATACAAAACAAGTAAGAAGATGGTCACTAGAGAAAATATAGATCAAAAATTTTCATTAATTTCTGTTTATGATAAACGTAAATTAAAGTACTTATGTAATAGCTTAGAGAAGCATAAATATAAATTTATATCAACTGGTTCAACATGTAAAAAAATCAGATCACTAGGTTTTAAGTGTATTGAATTATCAGATATTACAGGCTTTAAAGAAATATTAGATGGTAGAGTAAAAACTATCAGTCACAAAATTTATGGATCAATACTTTATAAACGTAAAAATATAAAACATATTAAGGAATTTAAAGAATTAAAAATACCTAAAATTGATATTGTCATTATTAACTTATATCCATTCAAAAAATATTCTAAAGAAAGTGATAAAACCAAAACTATTGAAATGATTGATATTGGTGGCCCAAGTTTAATTAGAGCGGCTAGTAAAAATTATTTAGATATAACAATAATAACAACAATTTCTCATTATTCTAATCTCGTAAAAAATTTAGATAAAAATTTAGGATGTACAGACTTAAATTTTAGAAAAAAAATGGCTACACAATCATTTAAGTTGACATCAGAATACGATCAATTGATCTATAAATGGTTTTTAGAAAAAAATGATCAAAATGATATAATTAGTTTAAAATATGGTGAAAACCCAAATCAAAAATCTTTCATAAAAAATAAAAAAATGAGATCAATTTTACAGTATCAAATTAGTGGTAAACAAATAAGCTTTAATAATATTATAGATATCGATAGTGGATATAAATGCTTAACCGAATTCAATGAACCAACTTGTGTTATTGTCAAACACACAAATCCATGTGGTGTATCTTCTACAAATAATATTGAAAAGTCTTTTATAAATGCTTTTAATTCAGATCCTAAAAGTGCATTTGGTGGTATCGTTTTCTTAAATAGAAAAGTTAGTAAAAGATTGTCAGAAAAAATTTCAAGATTTTTCTTCGAAGTAATAGTTGCTCCAGATTTTGAAAATGGAGCATTAGAAATATTAAAGAAAAAGAAAAATTTAATATTATTAAAAATTAAAAAAATTAAAAATATTAGATACAATACTAGATCAACTATCTTTGGAGATATTACTCAAGATGAAAATAATTTAAAAATAAATAAAAAATTTTTAAGCCTAGTTACATCAAAGAGCGCACCAGATAAGTCAATTCAAGATATTATTTTTGCAACTAAAGTCGCAAAACACTTGAAATCAAACGCTATAGTGTTGGCAAAAAATAAACAAACAATTGGTATAGGGTCAGGACAGACCAATAGAATTGATGCATTAACTTCAGCAGTAAAAAGAATGAAAAAAAATTTTAATTATAAAAATTTTGTGTGTTCATCTGATGGTTTTTTTCCATTTACAGACAGTATCAATTATCTCAACAAAAATAACTGTAAAATAATTGCTCAGCCCTCTGGATCAATAAATGATAAAAAAATAATTGAATTTGCATTAAAAAATAAAATATCTTTGTATTTTCTAAAGAATAGGTTGTTTAAACATTGAGTAATAAAATTAATAAATTTATAAAAGAATTAATTGATAAAAATCCTAAAATTAAGAGTGGAAGAAAAAATTATGAATCATATCAATTAAGAATTTCGGAAACTATAAAATTAATAAAAAAATATATTAGAAAAACTAATAATTAAATTTTCTTACCCATTTTTCTAAATTAGGCATTGGATCTATAATGTTATTATAATTTTTCCATTTATTTATAGATGTTGTATAAAGTGGATTAATGACCTGAGTATAACTGGGGGTAGATATTTTTCTCCTTTGTTTCGCTGTAATGTGAAATTTTTGAAGGTTATCTTCATAATTCAAGCCTAAATAGTTTAATAATAAATTTATTTGATTTTCAAAATCATAAACCACATTTTCATACTTTATATTAAATATATTTAAATTTAATTGACTTTCATAAAATTCAAATAAATCAAAAACACTATTGTAAAATTTTAATGTTTTATTCCAATCAAGAAAATTTATCATGGCATCATTAATTTTAAACCAAGTAAAGAAACAACTAATTACAACATCACATGGGTGTCTTTGTGCCAAAATTATTCTGCTATTTGGAAAAATACATTTAATAAAACCAAGTTCGATAATAGATAAAGGTAGTTTATCAATAGTAATTTTATTTTTATGATAATTTATATCTTTAAAATAAGATTCTCTAATCTGGTCTTTTTCATATTGAGTAATTTTTTTTAGTGATTCAAGTTTATTATTATTTTTAATAAAAAACTTATGTCTTAGGTTTAATAAAAAAAGGTTGTTCTTCTAATACATTAATTTTTGAGTGAGTTCTGAGGATAGTATCTAATAATGTTGTTCCAGATCTTGGAAATCCAACAAGAAAAACTAAATTTGAGTCATCATTATAATGCAATCTATTATTTATAGATTCTACATTCTTTTTATTAAAGAAATGTTTATATTTATATATTGTATTAAATATTACATCTTGATCAAATTTTTTATTGATATCTAATTCGTTTAAAATATTGTTTCTTAATTTTACTTTCTGAAAAGCAAGCGTATAATCATTTAATTTTTCATAATTTTTTGATTCTAAATCTAAAATTTTTGGTAAGTAAAACTTATCGTTTAAAAATTTATTATTTAAAAATTTTTCATTTATTATTGATTGAGATTCTTTGTATCTTTTTTTTCTATTCAAAAGAATACATCTAAACAAAGTTAAAATATTTATATGATTTTCCTCAACTAAGTTTTTAAAACCTAAGTCTAGGTATTTTTCAAGCAGTCTGAGATTATTAATTGTTTCAAGAATATTTAAGATCCTAACGTAGCTATCAAAAAATAATTTGTCACAGGATATAGAGTTAGAGTAAGAAATTACGGCAAGATCCATTAATGATTTTTTTTCATAATACTTACCTTCTATAAAATAAATAAAACTATTATTTTTATTCTTTTTTAAATTTTTTATTTTTAGTATATCAAATAAATTTTCTAAATCATTTAACAAATTATATTTGATGCATATTTTACTAAGATGATGTATTATATTTTTTTCGAAACCATAGCTTTTGGTATACTTGATTAGAAGTTCTGTACTTTCTTCTATATTGTTATTAAGAATATAGAGGTTTGCTAAATTGATATATGCTTTAAAATTTTGTTTATCTAGCCTGATTGCCTTTTTAAAGCTGTCAATTGCAGTTTTGTTGTTTAAATTGTTAATATTTTTTAAACCATAATTTATGTAGTATTCATAATCTTTACTAATCTTAGTATTATTTTGATTCATTTTATGTTTACTATATTTAAATAAAATATATTTTGTATTAAAAAAAATAGATATAATATGACTAATCCATCACTTTTTTTTGCAACCCCTGTTTGGGCTTCAAAAATTGAAAATTATAAAACCGTTAATGAAGAGATATACAAATATATTATAAATCTTCAACAAAGTGACAAAGATGGAATTATTAAAAGCAATATTAAAGGATGGCATTCAAAAGATTTCAATTTAAATGATAAAGAAGCTTTAAGTTTTGTAAAATTAATTACACCTAGCATTGAAAAAGTAATAAATGATATGAATTGGGATACAGCTAAGCAAGTAGCAAAAATTACTAGTATGTGGGCAATAATAAATAAAGGAGGTGCTTCTAATGCAAGGCATCATCATGGCAATAGCTCAATAAGTGCTGCTTACTATGTTAGGGCGCCAAAAAATTGTGGTGAAATAGTATTTTATGATCCAAGACCAGCACCTGTATATTCTCACCCCTTTGCAATTGCTCCTAATTCACTCAATGCTATGGTAAACTCTGTAACACCTAGTGAAGGAGTATTAGTACTTTTTCCGAGTTATCTTGATCACTCTGTTAATCCCAATCTTTCAAATGATGAAAGAATTGTAATAAGTTTTAATATAAATTTAATTTCTAAAAATAGTTAATTACTTTTATTTGAACTTTAGTAAACTTAACAAATCTGAAATATTTTTTCCCTTATTTTTATAATTATAATTCTTTCCATATCCCCATTGACAAAATATAAAATCTATATTTGCATTTTTAGCTGTTAGATAATCTATATGTGTATCACCAATATATACTGAGTCTGATTTTTTTATACGAGATTTCTTTATAATTTTGTTAATTTGATATGGGTTTGGTTTACCTGAAATTTTTATATCTAGGCATTGTATATTAGAAAACAAATCTATATTTTTACCAAGAAATTGTTTTGTTCTTTTAAAGTCTTTAGAAGTAACAATATTTAAAATAAATTTTTTTTGTTTTAGTTTTTTTAAAACTGGCAAAGTTTTATAATAGTAAATTATTTTCCTCTTATGCTTTATCGATTCCTTTTTGTATAAATTTAAAATCTCAGTATGATTTTTTTTTACGCCAATTTTGTTTAATATATCAAAAAAAGGTCTTCCTATATTTTTAAAATAATCTTCAAATTTAATATGTTGAAGGTTGAACTCTTGCTGAACTTTAAACCATGATAATTGCATATTTTTCTTAGAATCAATTAAGACGCCGTCTAAATCAAAAATTAAGAAGTTTTTTTCTAATTTAGTCAGTATTTTTTCCTTATTTTATCAAGATCCATAAATTTAAGTGCTTTTAGAAAATCATCTTTTGTATCAACAGAGAAACTTGTTCCTTTTAAATTAAAAGTACCTATCTTCATATTGTTCTCTAAGGCTCTCATTAGCTCAATGCCTTCGATTTTTTCAAGTTCACTTTGTGGTAATAATTTAAATTTTTTTAGACTTTCTAATTTAAAGGAAATAACTGATAAATGCTTTAGATAATAATTTTGCTTCTTTTTAAATGCATTTGGCACTAAAGATCTTGAAAAATAAACAACCCTCTTATTAGATTTTACAATTTTCACTATATGAGGAGTATCAATATTTTTAGATTTAAGTGAAGGCACAACTATATCAAAGCTTGTGTTTTTTGAATGCCATTCAATAACTTTATCTATATGGTTTGGGTCAAGAAGTGGTTCATCTCCTTGTATATCAATATAGAAATCGTATTTATCTTTTATTTTTTTAACAGCTTCACTAATTCTGTCAGTGCCAGTTAAGTTACGACCAGTTTTAATAAAGTTACATTTATATTTTTTAGCAATCTTAATTATTTTATCACTATCTGTACACACATATACTTTATTTAACTTTTTTGATAGAAGTGATCTTCTATAAGTGTGGACAAACATTGGGAGTTTGTCGATTTCTAAAAGTGCCTTTCTAAATAGTCTGCTTGAATTCAATCTTACAGGAATTAAACCAATTGAATTAAATTTATTTTTTTTGTTAATCATTTGATCTTTTTGAAAGATAATTCCACGCTTCACCATTTTGTATCTCTTTAATTGTCCATTGTTCATAAGCTAAATTATTAAAAGTAGAATAGTTTATCTCATGTTTTTCAATATTATCAATTGATGCTATTCTTTTTAAAGTTGAGTTTGTAAAATATGCAGGAACTCCTTCCATCATTGCTTTAAATCCAGCACTTGAATGATCACTTACGAATGCCCATGCATTTTCTAATAATTCATCTAATTTTATTTCAGATCGTCTACTGTGAATTACAATTTTTCTGTCTGTAAATTTTTTTAAATTATTAATTGTTTTTTCTGTCCAGTTACCAAGGTTATAGTGCTGTATTGCTTCTGGAACTGGTTCTGAGAGTATAATGTATTCGCCTTTCTTTTTAATATCTTTAATACTTAAAGATAATTTATTAAATCTATCACTTGGCATTTGTTTTGAGCCATCATGCCAATAGTCATTAAAAACAATTCTAAAATAACCATCCAGATCAATGTTATGAACTTTGTTTTTGATAAATTTTCTTTTAGATTGTTTAAAATAACCATGGTCAATATAAAAAAAATTCTTCACTTTCTTTAATACTTCACCAGTTCCTCTAAGGTAACCATATGTAGCTATTGTTTTATCAAATTCTTTGAAATTGTTTACATGACACATGAGAGAGTTTGAGCCTTTAGCAAAACTATAACACAAAGCTCTGTTTATCTCGTGGTCAGTATATAAGACAATTGGTTTTTGATTCATATTTAAATTAAAAAATTTTTTTTATTCAAATTGTAATTTATCTAATTTTTTAAAGTTTCCCAAGCTTCACCACTTTCAATTTCTTTAACAGTCCTTTGATCTTTTCAACTAGTTCTTGTTTGCTCATTATTGCTTCCTAATTTTTGTTTAATTAAATTTACTATAATATTTTAACTTAAAAAATATAATTTATTTAAAAATTATTCAAATGTCGATCTAGTGTCGATAAATATTTTTGTAAAATTAAAAATTGGCAGATTTCTTGGAGCGGGCGAAGGGATTCGAACCCTCGACTTCAACCTTGGCAAGGTTGCGCTCTACCCCTGAGCTACGCCCGCATTAGAAGACAATTATCACTTTAACTTAATAAGTCAATATTAGGAAAAATTAATTATTTATATTTGCTTCTATAAACGAGGTCGACAAGCAACATATGCGGTAAAGTCAAGGCAGCTAAACCGATAAAAACCACTTTTAAAATTGATTCATAGAGATCAAAATTATTAATCAAAAAAATAACCGTAATTATTCCCCCAAGCCAGGAAATTATTGTAAATATTAAAGTTGTGAAAAGCACAAACTGCTTGTTAGGTAGATGAAGGTATATATTTCTTATAAGGTGTTTTAAATGTTTGTATGTATGAAAAAAACAAAAATAAATAGCAAAACTCAGCAAGGGATCAAAAATATAAAAAACAATTAATAGTGATACAATTTCAATAATTCCAAGTCTTAATTTTTTTTCATAAAAAGATAAATAAACAAAATATAATAATGAAATTAAAGTTAATACATATGGTATTACAAAATATTCTTGTAAATAATATATTTTCTTATTAGTTAAATATTCAAAAATTTTAAATGATTGATCTTCATTGAAGAAAATTATTCCAAATATAATAGTCATTCCATAGGCAAAACTTACTGCCAGTCTATGTTGATTTATTTTATAATTTGTCCAATCGCATAAACCAAAATGTATAATGGTCATAGCAAGGAAAATAAGTAATGAAATAATTGGAAAATAAATCCAAAAAATAATTACAAAAATAAACAGTAATAAATAATAAGCAATAAATTTGGAAAACTCAAATTTTGTTTTAAATCCTACTAGACTTGCAACAGCGCCATCAAATGAGCCATGGGGAAGCCCTATAAAAAAAATTAAAAAAAATGAAATAATATTTACTGTTGATATTTCAATCATATTTTTATCTTAACATAGCTTTAATAAAAGGTAATTTAGGCATACTTTTTATTATCTTTAATTTTGTTAAAAGTGATGATTCGCCCATCATAAAAGTTTGAAATTCTCTTCCATTTAAATTTTTAGCTAAATTAATAAACGAAGTGCCGTTTTCTTTATTGTTTTTTAAATAATTTAGAAAAATTTTATCCATTTTTCTTTCTAAAAAATGATGGACTGAAACATTATTTTTATTAGTTTTTTTCAATTGTTGAATCTGTCTTATCAAAAAAGAAAAAACATATCCCGTTGATGGTTTGCATGCTCCACCCCTAATA
>CACHBB010000030.1 GCA_902577945.1 uncultured Alphaproteobacteria bacterium | reverse complement strand
ATTTACATTGATTGATTTTTTTTCATCTGTAATTTTAAATTTAAATGAACTTGAGGATAGTTTCGTAAAACTATCTACTTGTACATAACCACCAAGTCTCATTTTTTGATTAATATTAATTTTTGAAAAGTCTACTTCTGACGGTGTATAGAAATAAGATATATTTTCTCTAGTATTGTAGAGTATAAGGAAAACTGCAACAATAATCATTAAAAGAGAAACTAATATAATTAGAAGCCTTTGATAACGTAGAGACATTATTTTTTGTCTTTCTTGAAGTTTCGGTAGCTAATTAAAAGCAATCCAAAAATCAGAATAAAGGCACTCACATAAGCGCATAGAACAAACCAGAAATACATATTTTCTAATAACAAATTAATTCAATAAAGATATCAAATCTAAGGGACTAAAAGTCACAAATACCTAGATATTTTCTCTAGTTATAATCTCAGTTTTTACTCTTAAAATTGCAATTAAAGCCGCTATGGAAATAAAAGCAATTGTCATAATTATTAATGGGGTTATCATTGAAGGATCAATACTAGGTTTAGATAATTTACTAATTGTAGCTGGCTGATGTAATGTATTCCACCAGTCTACTGAGAACTTAATAATTGGCAAATTTACTGAGCCTATAAGTATGAATATTGCAGATATTTTTTCTCTTACCAAGTTATTTTCAAATGATTTATTTATAAATATAATAATTAAATAAAATACAAAAAGAATACTTACAGAGGTTAATCTAGCATCCCATACCCACCAAGTACCCCACATTGGCTTACCCCATAATGAACCACTTACAATACAAATAAGGGTAAATATAGCACCAATAGGAGCAACTGCTTTATTTATAATAAAGCCAAAAGGCATTCTAAAAGCCAGACCTATAATGCTATAAACTGTCATTACTAAAAATGTCATCAATGCAATCCAAGCACTTGGAACATGAATATACATAATTCTAACTGTAGAGCCTTGCTGATAATCTTCAGGTGATAAATATAAAGCAAACAAGAGACCTATTATTAAAAATGCAATAGATATAAAAATTAATGGTTTAATTAAAATGTCTGAAACAGCATCAAATCTTTTTGCATTTATTAAAAATCTCATATTAGTTGTTTTGTATTGCTAATTTTAAACATGCACCACTAGCCCATGGATTTATAGCAAATATTATTAGCAATAATCCAATTAGTATATTTATTAAAGAATTAAAGTTGTCTTCTATATTTATTAGTCCTACTGAAAATATTATAATTGGAATGCTAAACACCAAAACCATAACACTACCTAACAAATAATTCCTCTTATTAAGTAAATTCATAGAAGACGATATTGAGCCTAGACATGAGAGTATAAATGATCCAATGACAAAACTAAGAAATAAATCATACATCTTTTCTAGTGAAATATCTAATAATACTGAAGCAAATGGTATTGACATCATAAATGGAAATTGAACAAAAAAGAAATGTGATATAGTTTTTAAAATTGAAATTAATTCAAAACTAAATCCATTTAAATGTAAAACAATTAAGCTACCGTTTTCAAAATCATCCTGGTAGAACTTACGTAATGATAAAGTTGAGCTTAACAATAACAGTGTCCATAAAATACCCACACCTAATAATGATAGTGTCTCCTTTTCAGGACCAACAGAGAATATAAAAATAAAAATTGATATGAAAAAAAATGTAATGTTTGTTAAAATATCGAAAATTCCACTTAGATTAACTTTATATTCTCTAAAATAAAAATTAATTATTTTTTTAATAAATTTCATAACTTATCTAATATTATTTCTTCAACATTTTTAATGTCTGGTTTTTGGTGTGAACTAAATATAATAAATCCATTATTATTCACATGATCTAAAAATGTTTGTTCAATTATTTTTATTGATTCAAAATCTAAATTTGTAAAAGGTTCGTCTAAAACCCAAAATTTTTTGTTTTCTATTATTAATCTAAGTAATTCAAATTTTTTTGTTTCACCTAGGGATAAAGTGTTAATTTTTTGATTTAAATAATTATCAAGTTTTAAAATAGACAGTATATTTTTTATTTGATCATAACTTACATTAGATAAAAAAATTTTTCTCCAAATTTTTATATTTTCATAAAGTGTTAGTTGTCTTAAACTAGTTGTTTTATCAGCAATATAAGTAAGGTTATTGTAATAGTCATTTATGTTTTTATAAATTAACTTGCCTTTCCAGTAAATTAAACCAGAGCTTGGTTCTAATATGTTTAAAATAGTTTTTAATAGTGAAGTTTTACCAGAACCATTTTTACCTTTTAAAATTATAATTTTACCATCTCCTAAAGATATATTTATATCCTTAAATATTTCCTTTCCAGATCTATGTAATGTTATATTTTGAGCAAGTAGCATATTTTTTGTCTACCCATATTTTAATTTAAAACAATAAAAAAAACGGGGTAGAACCCCGTTTTTTATCTTTTGAGTAAAAAGATAAGAAAAAGAAAACTTTAATAAAAAGTTATCTCGAAAAATTAAAGATAAACTATCTTCTTTTTTTCTTCTTAGCAGCTTTTTTCTTTTTCTTCTTAGCTGCTTTCTTCTTCTTTGGAGCAGCTTTTTTCTTTTTCTTTTTAGGAGCTGCTTTTTTCTTTTTCTTAGGAGCTGCTTTCTTCTTCTTCTTTGGAGCAGCTTTCTTTTTCTTCTTAGCCATAAAATACTCCTTGTATTTTGTTACCCCGGAGGAACCTCCCTCCAACATCACAAAATTGTGATATTTATAAAAGGCTTCCTATTTATTCCCAAAACTTACGGTTAAAGTCAACAATATACCCATCATTTTAAAATCTTTAAAAAAAATAGCATTTAGATTTTTATATTAAAAAAATTAGATAAGAAACTATTTTGAATTATAAAATCTATTTTTTTCCCGGAAAACTAATAATAAATTAACATTTTCCTATACAAAAAATTATCTTCATACTATTTGTGTAATTATAATTAAAAACTATTCCATCACTATGAAAAATATAAATTCTTTCAATTCTGAACAAATTTTAAGGGTAGATAAACAAATTTATAAGTATTTTGATCTAAAAACAGTAGCTAATCACTACAATGTTAACCTATCAAAAGTCCCTATATCAATTAAAATTGTTCTAGAAAATTTATTAAGAAATGAAGATGGCGATAATATCAATAAGGAAATGATATCTTCGGTTTTTAAGTCATTAGAAGAAACTGTAAATAAAACACAAGAAATTGCTTTTTTCCCCACAAGGGTATTGATGCAAGATTTTACTGGTGTACCGGCAGTTGCTGATTTAGCAGCAATGCGTAATGCATTAAAAAATAGAGGATTGGAGCCAAATAAAATAAATCCTCTTTCAAGAGTTGACCTTGTTATAGACCACTCAGTTATGGTTGATAAATACAGAGATAAAGATGCTCTTGCTCAAAACGTAAAAAAAGAATTTGAAAGAAATCAAGAGAGATATGAATTTCTAAAATGGGGTCAAGAATCTTTTGATAACTTCTACCTTGTTCCACCTGGCGCAGGAATTTGCCACCAAGTTAATTTAGAGAATATAGCTAAAACCATTTGGATTAAAAATGTTAATAATGAAAATTACGTTTTCCCAGATTCAGTAGTAGGCACTGACAGTCATACAACAATGATAAATGCACTTTCTGTTTTAGGCTGGGGAGTTGGTGGAATTGAAGCTGAAGCTGCTATGTTAGGCCAACCTATCTCAATGAATATTCCACAAGTTGTGGGTTTTGAACTTAAGGGATCTCTTAAGGAGGGCATTACAGCAACAGATCTCGTTTTAACAATTACACAGATTTTAAGAGAAAATGGTGTAGTTGGAAAATTCGTTGAATTTTTTGGTGAGGGTCTCTCTAATCTGTCACTTGCAGACAGAGCTACAATTTCAAATATGGCTCCTGAGTATGGTGCAACATGTGGCTTCTTCCCAATTGATAATGAAACCATTAATTATTTAAGATTAACTGGCAAAGATGAACACCATCTAAAACTAGTTGAAGATTATTCAAAAGTTCAGTCAATTTGGGCTGATGAAAATTATAATCCAAATTTTAACAATAAAATTCTACTCGAACTCAATACTATAGAGCCATCTCTTGCTGGGCCAAAAAGACCGCAAGATAAAATCTTATTAAAAAATGTTCCAAGTGAATTTAAAAAAATAGACAGCAAATATAAACCTAATAATGAAAATAAATTAAATACAGGTGATATTGTAATTGCAGCTATTACTAGTTGTACAAATACTTCAAACCCAAATGTAATGATTGCAGCCGGGCTTGTAGCTAAAAAAGCGATCAAGCTTGGACTACAAATTAAGCCTTGGGTAAAAACCAGTTTAGCGCCAGGAAGTAAAGTAGTTAGTGATTACTTGGATCAGGCAGGCTTAACTGAATATTTAAATAACCTTGGTTTTAATACAGTTGGATATGGTTGCACAACATGTATAGGAAATTCAGGGCCTTTAGATAAATGGGTCTCAGATGAAATTAATTCAAAAAATTTGACAGTTTGCTCAGTACTTTCAGGAAATAGAAATTTTGAAGGAAGAGTTCATCAAGAAGTTAAAGCTAATTTTCTTGCCTCACCACCTTTAGTAGTTGCATACGCTTTAGCAGGTAATATCAACATTAACTTAACAATTGAACCTTTAGGTAAATCAAAACAAGGTAAAGAAATATTTTTAAAAGATTTATGGCCGACAAATTCAGAAATAACTAATTTATTAAATTTAAGCTTAACACCGCAAATGTTTAAAAGAAGATATAAAGAAATTTATGAGGGTGATGAAAATTGGAAATCTATATTTAGTAAAAGTGAGATGACGTTTAGTTGGAATGATACTAGTACATATATTAAACACCCTCCATTTTTTGAAGAAGATTTAAATAGTAATAATTTATTAGATATTAAAAATGCAAGAATTTTAGCACTCTTAGGCGACAGTGTAACAACGGATCATATCTCACCTGCTGGCAGTATTAAACGAGATAGTCCTGCTGGAGTATATTTAAATGAAAGACAAGTAAATGCTGCAAATTTTAATTCATATGGGTCTAGGAGAGGGAACCATGAAATTATGATGAGAGGAACTTTTGCAAACATAAGAATAAAAAATGAAATTACACCAGAAATAGAGGGAGGATATACAAAGTCTTTTGTGTCAAATAAACCTATGTCAATTTATGATGCATCACAGGAATATGTTAAAAATAATATAGACACCATTGTTATTGCTGGAAAAGAATATGGAACAGGGTCTTCAAGAGACTGGGCTGCAAAAGGAACTAAATTGCTTGGTGTAAAAGCAGTTATTGCTGAAAGTTTTGAAAGAATACACAGATCAAACCTAATAGGAATGGGTGTTCTTCCACTTGAATTTACAGATAATCAAAATAGAAATAGTTTAGAAATAAAAGGAGATGAAGTAATTTCTATAAAAGGAATTGAAGAATTGTACCCAAATAAGTTTTTAGAATGTGAAATTGTAGGAAAAAAAAGAATATCTATAAAATTAAAATGTAGAGTAGATACAAATAAGGAACTAGATTATTATAAAGCAGGGGGAATATTAAATTTTGTTTTAAATGAAATTATTACAAATGCTGCATAATTTAAATGTTTAATTCTTCTGATAACATTTCAGCAATACTAGGGCCAACGAATACTGGGAAGACATATCTAGCTTTTGAAAAACTTTTTTCATATTCTTCAGGTATTTTTGGATTTCCACTAAGATTACTTGCTAGAGAAAATTATGACAAAGCAGTAAAAAAAGTTGGTTTAAATAATGTTGCTCTAATTACAGGAGAAGAAAAAATAGTCCCAAGAGAAGCAAGGTATTTTTTTTGCACTGTTGAGTCAATGCCTAATAATAAAACTGTAGACTGTGTAATTATTGATGAAGTGCAACTAGCATCTGATTTTGAAAGAGGTCATATTTTTACAGAAAAAATTTTACACTTGCGTGGTTTACATGAAACTATTTTTCTGGGATCTCTAACAATAAATTCTATATTAATTAAACTTTTTCCTAAAATTAGAATTCAGAGTTTAAATAGATTTTCAGATTTAATATATAATTCTAATCGGAACTTATCAAAACTCAAACCTAGATCGGCAATTATAGCTTTTAATATTAATAAAGTTTACGAAATAGCTGAAAATTTAAGGGTTCATAAAGGAGGAGCGGCTGTAGTTCTTGGTTCCTTGAGCCCAAGAACAAGAAATGCTCAAGTAGATATTTATGAAAATAATAAAGTCGATTATTTAGTTGCAACAGATGCAATCGGAATGGGTCTAAACTTAAATATTAATCACGTATGCTTTACATCTCTTGAAAAGTTTGATGGAAGATATAATCGCAATTTAACTAACAGTGAAATAGGTCAAATCGCTGGAAGAGCTGGTCGCTATAAAAATAATGGATCGTTTAGTTATACAAAGGAAGCAGGAAATCTAGATCCTGTTATAATTAAATCTATTGAAAATCATAATTATGATCAAATACAAAAAATTTATTGGAGAAATTCAGATTTAAATTTCAATTCTGTTGAAACTTTATTAAGTTCCTTAAAACAGTTTCCTGTACAAAATTTTTTTATTCATAAAAAAAATGCAATTGATGAAAATAATTTCAGAAATCTTGTTAATGATAATGAATTAAAAGCTTATTTAAATACTAAAAATAATATAAAACTTCTGTGGGATATATGTAGAATACCTGACTTTGAAAAAATCTTTAATGATAATTATTTAAATTTTCTTAAAAATATTTTTTTAATACTAGTAAATAATAGCTATAAAATTCCTGAAGATTGGATAAGTAAAAAAATATTAAAACTAGATAATTTTAGTGGCGGCATACCAGAGTTATCAATTAAAATATCACAAATTAGAACATGGACTTACATTTCCAATCACCATTCATGGTTACAAAATCCTTTGTATTGGCAGGAAAAAACACAAAAAATTGAAAACGATCTATCTGATAATCTTCATATTGGACTTACAAATAAATTTATAGATTCCTCATCTAAATATTTCACTAACCTATCTAAAGAAAATGATATATCTAACATTGTAATTAATAATAAGAATGAGGTAATTTTAAATGATCAAAAACATGGTAATATTGAAGGCTTTGATTTAGTTTTAAAAAATAAGACAACTTCTTATTCTTTTTTTATAATTAGTCATCTTAAAAAATTAGCTAGAAATATGATAGAAGATAAAATTAAAACTTTTCTTAATGCTCCAAATGATGCAATCAATATTGGAAATGTTCATAATGTAAATTTAAGCGATCCTATTTTAATTTATTGGGGAGATGAAATAATTGGAAAACTTGTTAAAGGCAATAAAATATTTAGTCCTATTGCTGAAGCTATAAATTCAGAGTTCTTATCATCAGAATATAAGTTACTGGTTGCTTCAAAATTACAAAACTGGATAGACAATGAAATAAGTACAAGCTTAAGCCCAATTAAAGATAAATTAGATACTGATTTGAATTCTCAAGTTAGAGCAATAGCTTATAATTGTTTTGAAAATCTAGGAACATACCCAATCGAAGAATTTAAAAATTCTTTAAAAGACTTGGATCCTGAAAGTAAATTGCAATTATCTAAGCTAGGAATTAGAGTAGGTGCAAAATTCTTCTTTATGCCTAATTTTATGAAAAAAAAACAAATTGAACTAAATGCTGTACTTTGGAAAATATTTTATCAAGTAGATACTAATTTTAAGTTACCATTGCCAGAAAATGGCAGAGTATCATTCATTTGCGAAATACCGATGCCAGAAAATTATTGGAAGCACATTGGTTATCTTTGCATTAATAAATTTGCTTTTAGAATAGATATTTTTGAAAAAATCTTTTTTTTAGCAAGGCAAAAAGTTAAATGTGGTCCTTTCCTTGAGTCTTCAGAATTAATGAATCCTATTGGATGTAACAGTAATCAATTAAAGGATATTTTAATGTATTGTGGATATCAAAATATAAATTTAAGTGACAATAAAAAACTATACTTTTACAATATAAGAAAAGAAACAAATAAAAAAAAGAAACAAATAAAAAAAACACACAATAAACAAATCAAATCTAAATCTAAAATTAAATCTGATCCTAATTCTCCCTTTGCAGTTTTAGAAAAACTTCTTTAAATATGAAAATAGTTGGTTAAATTGATAAAATTACTTAAAAATATATTTGAGACTCAAGACAAAAAGCAGGAACTAAATCCAAACAAAAGTTTAGAAATCTTATGTGGACTGATGGTAGAGGCAGCGAATACTGATGGAAAAATAGAAGAAAAAGAAATTATTAAGATTAATTCTGCACTGGTTGATATTTTTGAAGAAGAACCTTCTGCTGTAAATTTGGTATTAAACAATGCCATAAATAATCATAATGAGTCAAAATCTCTACATTTTTATACTTCAAAAATTAACAAAGAATATAGTGATGAAAAAAAACTCTTATTAATTGAAACTTTATGGGAAATTGTATTATCTGATGGGAATATACATGATTACGAATCAAATTTAATTAGAAGATTAGCAGGATTACTATATATATCTGATGTTGCTTCTGGAAATGCTAAGAAAAGGGCACTAAATAAAATTTCTAAAAATAATGACATACGTAGTTGATGAAAAATGTATAAAATGTAAACATATGGATTGTGTAGAAGTATGTCCTGTAGACTGCTTCTATGAAGGAGAAAATATGTTGGTTATTCACCCAGACGAATGCATAGATTGTGGCGTTTGTGAACCTGAATGTCCTGTTGAGGCAATTGTTTCAGATACCGAGGATGGAATTGAAAAATGGGCTGAAATAAATAGAAAATACTCTGAAATTTGGCCAAACATCAATGAAAAAAAAGATCCTCCTAAAGATGCAAACAAATGGCA
>CACHBB010000029.1 GCA_902577945.1 uncultured Alphaproteobacteria bacterium | reverse complement strand
TTTAACTACCGAGAAGAATTTAAAAAATTAGATTATGCTGCATTAAAAAAAGACCTCCATAATTTGATGACTGATTCTCAGGACTGGTGGCCAGCTGATTATGGTCATTATGGTGGTTTCTTTATTCGTATGACATGGCATGCTGCTGGAACTTATAGAACTGGTGATGGCCGTGGTGGTGGTGGAACAGGTGCGCAGCGTTTTGCTCCATTAAACAGTTGGCCAGATAATGGTAACTTAGATAAAGCCAGAAGGCTACTTTGGCCAATAAAGAAAAAGTATGGAAATAAAATTAGCTGGGCTGATTTATTTATTCTAACTGGTAACGTTGCAATCGAATCTATGGGAGGAAAAACTTTTGGATTTAGTGGTGGAAGACCAGACATTTGGGCACCAGAAGAAGATATTTACTGGGGTGTAGAAGAAGAGTGGCTTCAAAATAAGAGGTACACTGGTGATAGAATTTTAGATAATCCACTTGCAGCAGTGCAGATGGGATTAATTTATGTAAACCCTGAAGGACCAGATGGAAAAGCTGATCCCCTTGCTAGTGCAAAAGATATTAGGGAAACTTTCGCAAGAATGGCAATGAACGATACAGAAACTGTAGCACTAACTGCTGGTGGACATACTTTTGGTAAAGCACATGGTGCAGGCGATCCATCTCTAGTTGGAGCTGAACCAGAAGGTGCTCCTTTAGAACAAATGGGTTTAGGATGGAACAACTTGCATGGCTCAGGTGTTGGCCGGGATACAACTACAAGCGGTATAGAAGGTCCATGGACATCTAATCCTACTCAGTGGGATAATGGATACTTTGATTTGCTTCTTGGTTATGAGTGGAAGCTCGTTAAAAGTCCAGCAGGTGCACAAATCTGGCATGCCATTGATCAAAAAGAAGAACACATGGCACCACAGGTTGATGATCCATCCATAAAGGTTCCGACAATGATGACAACAGCAGATATGGCAATGCGTGAAGATCCTGAATACAGAAAAGTATCAGAAAAATTTCACAAAGATCCAGAATATTTTGCTGATCAGTTTGCTAGAGCTTGGTTTAAACTTCTTCATAGAGATATGGGGCCAAAAACAAGATATATGGGGCCAGAAGTTCCTGAAGAAGAATTAATTTGGCAAGATCCAGTACCTCAAGGTCATTCAAACTACGATGTTGAAGTAGTGAAAGCTAAAATTTTAAGCAGTGGTTTAACTACTCAAGAAATGGTTGAAACTGCCTGGGCAAGTGCTTCAACCTTCAGAGGATCAGATATGAGAGGCGGAGCAAATGGTGCAAGAATTAGACTTGCTCCTCAAAAAGATTGGGAGGTTAATAAACCTCAACAATTAAAAAAAGTTCTTGGTATTCTTGAGCCTATTGCAAAAGATACAGGCGCATCAATAGCTGATGTAATTGTACTTGCAGGTAATGTCGGCGTAGAACAAGCAACTGGAATGGAAGTACCTTTTACACCAGGTAGAGGTGATGCAACTCAAGAGAAAACTGATATTGAATCGTTTGCAGTGCTAGAACCAGAGGCAGATGCTTTTCGTAATTATTTAAAAATGAATTATGATGTAACTGCTGAAGAGCTCATGTTGGACAAAGCACAACTATTAGGCCTTACAGCTCCAGAAATGACTGTTCTTGTTGGTGGAATGAGATCTATGGGAATCAGTTCAGATCAAAGAGGATTGTTTGTAGATACAAAAGGAAAACTGACAAATAGTTTTTTTGATAAACTTTTAGATATGGGTGTTAGTTGGAAGCCTGCTGGAAGCAATTCATATGAAGCAACCGATAAAATTACAGGTGAGAAAGTAAGAACTGCATCTAGAGTAGACCTAGTTTTTGGATCTAATTCTCAATTAAGAGCAATAGCGGAACTTTATGCAAGTGATGACAGTGAAGAAAAAATGAAAAAAGACTTCATTAAAGCTTGGAACAAAGTGATGAATGCAGATAGATTTGACTTAGAAAAGTAATTTAATTTAAAAGAGCGGGTTAAACCCGCTCTTATTTTTTTATAAGAATAATTTAGTAATTGTTTTCAATTTCTTCAATTAGTTGCGCTGCAAATTTTTTTGTTGGCCCTCTATATTTAAGTTCTTTTATATTCTCTAAATTACTTTTATCATTTCCAACAATTACAAAACCAACCATTTTCCCTGTTTTGTGGGGTGAACAAATATAAGCGTATATCCCTGGAATTGTAAAAGTAAATTCAGCATCTTGACTTATTGCTGATTTAAAATCCCCTACTCCTTCTGGAACACCGCCCTTCATAAATTCAACATTATGACTCTTTTCAACAGACTTCCATATAATTGTATCACCAATATCTATTGAAGCAATTAATGGTTCATATCTCTGATTCTTTTTTTCTCCATTAAAATTGGTCCACATTTCTACTTCAACTGTTTTTGCAAAAACATTAGTTGTAAAAAAAGAAATTAGAAATAAAATAAAATAAAATCTCATTTTATTATTTTGGCATATTTGTTGCACCAGTTTCTAAAGAAACAATTTTACCATTTTCAATTTTAAAAACAGACATTACTGCCTGAGTGTTACCATCATTAAAAGTAACGAATGAATGATGAACAGCTATTTCATCATTCTCATATACAATTCTATCTTTATCAGAATTGATATCATCAGACATAGCCCAACCAACAACATCAGATTTTGATAAAACATTTCCAGATGAATGCATTGTGAACTTAAAGTCATCGTGTAAGATGTCATTCATTTCAGCTTCATTTTTTTCTTTCATAGCCTTTTGGTATCTTTCCATTAAACTCATATTTTTTTCCTTTCTTAATTAACCTGAAAAATTAGTGACTGCTTCAGAAGTCATTGGGGTCATTACTGTAGTTTCTACCATAGCGCCAGCCTCAATTCTTTTTTGTGTTAATTCTTCATCATTTTTGAAAGCCGCCATGCCTTCTGGTGTAGCGAAATCAATAATAACTGTTAATTTGTTATCATTGTCTTTTTCTGTTGCTGCAAATATGCAGGTCATTCCATGTTCTTTAAGCTTGTGACCATTTGCAAGAAGCATTTCTTTCCATGGCCCAAAACCATTTTTTAAATCTTGTGTTAATTTAACTAACATATTAACTCCTTTTTTTGTTATTTATATAGGCTTAAAAAGTTTAAAAATTATTAAAATGAAACAACAATTATCTTTCTTTAATATATGGTTGTCCTATGGCATTAGGCGCTATTGCTTTACCAACAAAACCAGCGAGTAAAACAACGGTCAATACGTAAGGTAATGCTTGGATTAACTGTACAGGTATTTCTCCAATAGCAGGTAACTCAACTCCTTGTAATCTAATTTGAAGAGCGTCTGTAAATCCAAAAAGTAAACAAGCAACTAATGCTGTTTTAGGATGCCACTTTCCAAAAATCATTGCTGCTAAAGCTAAGTATCCTCTTCCAGCCGACATCTCCCTAAAGAAATTAGCATTAACTGCTGTTGATAAATGAGCTCCGGCAAAAGCAATTAAGACACCGTTTATTGCTAAAGCTTTATATCTCATTGCAAAAACATTGATACCGGCTGTATCAACAGCACTTGGGTTTTCACCAACTGCTCTTAATCGCAAACCAAAACTAGTTTTAAAGACAGCCCAAAATACTAGGGGAACTGTAAGATATGCTAAATATACAAAGATATAATGACCGCTCAATATATCGCTATAGATTGTTCCTACAATTGGCACATCTCTTAAGCTCTCAGCAAAAGGTAGATTCACTTCTAAAAAACGCTGATCTTCATTAAGAGTTGGAGTTAACCCAGCTTGTCCAAACCAGGCGGCAGCCAAAGCAGTTGTTAAACCAATTATTAAAATATTTATAGCAACGCATGACACAACTTGATCACCCTTGTAAGTAACAGAAGCAAAACCATGCAACATTGAAAGGCTAACACATGCTATAATAGCCAATAATAAGCCAAGCCATGGATTTCCTAAAAAATAAGAACCTACTGCAGCCACAAAAGCAGCCATAAGCATTTTACCTTCTAAACTAAAATCAATTACTCCTGATCTTTCAGCAAATATACCTGCCATTGCCGCGAAAACTAATGGTGTTGAAATCCTTAAAGTAGAATTAATTAAGGATGCAATGTCAGATAAAAATTCCATTATGCTTTTGCCTTTAAGTTTAACCTGTTTACAAAGAAGTTTTCAATTTGCGGTCTAAATAGGTTTTCTAATGCACCACTGAATAAGATAATTACACCTTGGACAGCAACAAACATGTACCTTGTAATATTAGGCATATCAAAAGTAACCTCTGATCCACCTTGATACAAAATTCCAAACAAAAATGCTGCTGGAAAAATTCCTATAGGGTGGTTTCTTCCCATTAGTGCAACAGCAATTCCTGTGAAGCCATATCCAGCTGGAAAACCTGCAACAATTTTATGGTGGACTCCTAATATTTCATTTACACCCAATAGTCCTGCCAAACCTCCAGATATACACATTGCAATAATTATATTTTTATAAGGAGAGATACCTGCATAGATTGCAGCTTGTGTGTTGTGACCAACAGCTCTCATTTCATAACCCCATCTTGTTTTCCAAACTAAAAACCAAACAAAAACAGATGCAGCGATCGCTAAAAGAAAAGAAATATTTAATGGTGAATATCTAATCTTAATCCCTAAAAGAGCGGCAAAATCTTCAAAGCTTGGGAACCATTGTTCTTCAGGTAAAGCAATAGTATGTGGCCCCATTTGTGTTGTGTCTCTTATTACATCAACAAGTAAAAACACCATTAATGAAGCGGCGATAAAGTTAAACATAATTGTAGTTATAACTACATGACTACCTCTTGTTGCTTGAAGATAGGCTGGGATAAAGGCCCAAGTTGCACCAAAAACTACAGCACCTGCAACTGCCAATAGCCATACTATTGGTACAGGCAAAAAACTAAAATTTATTGCAACTAAAAAAACTCCAAGTCCGCCAATATAGGCCTGGCCTTCGCCACCAATGTTAAAAAGCCTGCAATGAAATGCAACAGCAAATGCCAATCCAGTGAAAATAAAATTTGTTGTATAATAAAGTGTATAAGCAAAACCTTCAATATAACCAAAAGAACCATAGATAATTAATCTTACTGCTTCATAAGGGTTTTCACCTGCAATAAATATAAACAGACCAGACACAAATAATGCTAAGATTAAATTAACAAGAGGAACTATAAGATTTGAAACCCACCATGGCACTTTAGATTTATCTACTGTTGTCATTATACAACCCCTGCCATTAACAAACCTAATTCACGGTCAGTAACATTTTTATTTTCTTTTTCACCAACAATTTTTCCATCAAACATTACGACAATTCTATCTGACAATGAAAGTACTTCATCTAGTTCAACAGATACTAAAAGTATTGCTGCGCCTTTATCTCTCATATCTATTAATCTTTGATGAATAAATTCAATGGCCCCTATATCTACACCTCTTGTTGGCTGACCAACCAATAATACTTTTGGCTTTTCATTAAGCTCTCTGCTTAAAATTATTTTTTGTTGATTGCCGCCAGAAAAATTTGAAGTAATTAAATTTGGTGACTGAGGTCTTACATCATATTCTTCCATGATTTTTTTTGAATGAGAAATTATGTCTCTATGATTTAAAATAGATGATTTTGAGAAAGGTTGTTGATCATGGTATCCAAATATTAGATTTTCATAAGCTTTAAAGTCTGTAACCAATCCCATTCTTTGTCTATCCTCAGGAACATGAGCTAAGCCTTTTTCCTTTAGTTCTCTTGGGTCTAGAAAATTTTGATTATCTGATACTTTTTTTCCCTCTAAATATATCTCACCTGATTCGACTTTTCTAATTCCAGAAAGTGCTTCCAATAATTCTGTTTGGCCGTTTCCTGTAACACCTGCAAGGCCTAAGATTTCTCCTGAACGAATTTCTAAATTTACTTTCTTGACCCTAGTTACATCTAAATCATCTTTGACAGTAAGATTTTCAACTTTAAAAATAACATCGCCTGTTTTGACTTCCGATTTATCAAGTCTTAATAATACACTTCTACCAACCATCATTTCAGCTAGTTGTTCTTTGTTTGTATTTTCAGTTTTAGTATGACCAACCATTTCACCTTGCCTCATTACAGAAACTTCACTTGTTAGATCCATTATTTCAATCAATTTATGTGTAATTAAAACAATAGTTTTTCCCTCTTCTTTAAGAGAGCGTAATATTTTGAATAATTCATCAACCTCTTGTGGTGTTAAAACACCTGTTGGCTCATCAAGAATAAGTATTTCAGCACCCCTATAGAGTGACTTTAAAATTTCAACTCTTTGTCGAAAACCAACAGATAAGTCAGATATTGTTGAATTTAAATCGATATTTAATTTATATGTGTCACATAAATTTTTTAAATCTTTTTTTGCTTTTTCTAAATTTTTTCCAAATACTAATTCACCTTCAAATCCTAAAATAATATTTTCAAGAACAGTAAAATTTTCTACCAACATAAAATGCTGGTGAACCATACCAATACCATTGATTATTGAATCTTTAGGAGACCTTAGGTTTATTTCATTTCCATTAACTTTTATTGTTCCAGAATTTGCTTGATAAAGTCCAAATACGATACTCATTAATGTAGATTTACCAGCACCGTTCTCTCCTATTATTCCATGGATTGTGCCTTTGTTGATTGTAAGATTTATATTCTTATTGGCATGAACATGCCCAAAAGATTTGTTTATATTCGTTAATTCTAAAATAGGCGAGACCATAAAATTTATTTAAATCTTAGGTCTCACCAAATTATTTATAATAATTGTATTACTCTTGTGACCAATCAGCAACTTCCATAGAGCCACTTACAATATCAGCTGCTGCTGCTTGTACCGCTGATTCCATTTCAGAAGTTACCATACCATCTTCAGTAGCATAACCTACCATACCTTCGGCTAAACCAAGGATATGAATTCCAGATTCAAATCTACCCGCCTGTGTTTTTTCTGCTTGTTCAAATATTGTTAAATCCAAACGCTTTAACATAGATGTTAGCATATTACCTGGGTGCATCCAGTTTTGGTTTGTATCAACACCAATTCCCATGATGCCTGCATCAGCTGCTGCTTGAAGAACACCAATACCGGTTCCACCTGCTGCTTGATAAACAACGTCTGCGCCACCATCGATTTGTGCTTTTGTTAGCTCAGCACCCTTTGTTGGATTATTCCATGCTTCAGGAGTTGAACCAGTCATGTTAGCCAATACTGTAATGTTAGGATTAACATATTGTGCTCCTTGCTCATAACCACCTTGAAACTTTCTGATTAAAGGAATGTCCATACCCCCAACAAATCCAATGGTTCCGCTTTGAGAAGCCATAGCAGCAATCATACCAACTAAAAATGAACCTTCATGTTCTTTATAACACGCTTGATAGATATTATTTGCTGGATCATCAACCCAACATACATCAACTGCAACAAAGTTTATGTCAGGATAATCTGGAGCAACTGCTGCAACAGCATCAGCTTGGGCAAATCCCATAGCAACGATTAACGACGCACCTCTGTCTGCAATCTTGCGCATACCTTGTTCAATTTGAGTGTTATTAGAAGCTTCAAATTCAACCATGGTCCAACCAAGTTCATCTTGAACTCTTAATGCACTTTCATAAGCTAGTTCGTTGAATGATTTATCAAACTTACCTCCAGAGTCATACACAACTCCGATTTTGTTTGCAAACGCACTTGAAGAGAAGACAAGAGCGAAAGAAACTAAAAAAATACTAAAAATTTTTTTCATATCAAAAATCCCCCTTAAATATGAATTATAGATACCCATTGATAACATTTTTTTCTTAAAAAAAATTAATTAAAAAATGAGAAAGTGGATAAATAATAGGTTTTTTTATGGATAACTTCAAGTCCCCATATACCGATCACCTGCGTCACCTAAGCCCGGTACAATAAATTTATTCTTATTCAATTTTGTATCGATGCTACATGTAAAAATATGAATACCCTTTTGGTGCTTTTGAATATTCTTAACTCCTTCTGGAGCAGCAAGAAGAGAAACCAAAAAAATATCCTTATTAGTTACCCCCTTATTTTTAATTAGATTTATTGCAGCTATTGAAGAGTTTCCAGTTGCTAGCATAGGATCTAAAATTATTACTTTTTTATTTTTTGGTTTAGGCAATTTAAATAAGTATTCAACAGGTTCATATGTTTGTTCATCTCTATAAAGGCCAATATGGCCTTTTTCAGAATCCGGTAAAAATTTGCTAAATCCTTCTAACAAACCTAATCCGGCTCTTAATATTGGAACAAGGATTATAGGTTGGGCTATTTTTAATCCGTTTGTTTTTATTAGAGGTGTTTCAATTGTGATTTTTTTAAATTGTAAGTGCTTTAAAACATCAGCTGCAATTAAATAGCTTGCTTCATTCATAGTTTGTCTAAAAACTGTATTTGATGTTTTTTTATTTCTTAATATAGATAATTTATGTTGAAGAAATGAAGATTTAATTACAGTAATCATTAAATATAACATATATAGAAAAACATCTAAGAGCAATGCAGTTATTAATCTATTTACTAACATTACTTTTCATTTCTTCTTGCACAACTATAGAGGTAACGAAAGAGGTTGTGAAAGTGGGTAATGTAGTTAAAGAAAAAGTAGAGGAAAAATTTGAGAAAGAAGAAGAAATTGTTGAAGACAAAACTATTGTTGAAGAACAACAAATAATTACAGAAAAAAAACAAAAAGAAGAAACAATAATTAAAAGCCAACAAAAACTAGCACAAATAAATTTTATAGGAAAAAAAATAAGTGAAATTGAAAATCAAATTGGTATTGCAAAATTGGAACGTTCAGATGGTATAGTTTATACCCTACGTTACGATAGTGATACTTGCAGATTGTTTTTATTTTTTAATTTAGGTTCAAGCACAAAAAGAGTTGAACACTTTGAATTTAGAGATTCTTTAGGTGAACTACTTAATACAAAACAATCACTTGAAGCATGTTATAGAGAATATAATCTTATTAAATAATTTCTACTAAAAGATCCTTAGTCTCAACATTATCTCCAGATGTCACGTTTACAAGTTTTATCGTTCCACTTTTTTCAGCATTAATCGTTGTTTCCATTTTCATAGCTTCTATGACTAAAAGTTTATCACCTTTGATAACTTTATTCCCAGCCTGAACAAAAATTTTTGCTACTTGACCTGGTAATGGTGATCCTACGTGATTGTCATTATTGTCTTCAGCTTTAGCTCTTTGAGAAATATTCTTAGAGAATTCTCTATTTTCAATATCAATTGTTCTTGGTTGACCATTTATTTCAAAGAAAACAGAGCACTTACCATTATTATTAATTTCACTTTTTGCTAAATATCGAAGAATTAAACTTTTACCTTTATCTATTTCAATAGTGTATTCTTTGTCTTGCTGAGGACCATAGAAAAATAAATCTGTAGAAAGAATTGAGGTATCGCTGAACTCTTTATAATGATCAATGTAATCTTTAAAAACCTTGGGGTACATTAGGTAGGAAGCTAAGTGTTTTTCATCAATTTTCATT
>CACHBB010000028.1 GCA_902577945.1 uncultured Alphaproteobacteria bacterium | reverse complement strand
AAATAATTATTTAATATATCAGCCATTCCATGAATTCTTTGAAATTCAAAATTTTGATTTTTTCCTATCTCCTCGATAAATGCAATTGAGTGTGCATTATGAGTTGCAAATGCAGGAAAAATATTTTCTTCATAACTTAACATTTTGATAGCACAGGCCATCCATGATAAATCAGTTATAGGTTTTCTAGTGAAAACTGGATATCTTTCTAATCCCAGTTCTTGTGCAGCTTTAATTTCACTATCCCAATATGCGCCTTTAACTAAACGAACTGGTATAATTTTATTGTTTTCTTTTGCTAAATTATTAATCCAATCGATAATGTAAAATGCTCTTTTTTGATATGCTTGTACTGCTAAACCTAGTCCATTCCAATTATTCAGTTCTTTTGATTCAATTAATTTTTTAAATATTTTCAAAGATAAAATGAATCTTTTATCCTCTTCTGCATCTATACATAATTGAATATTATTTTTCTTAGCTAACAATCCTAGTTCAATTAATTTAGGAATTAATTCAGTTTTTAGATCCTCATACTTGTGCCTTTCATATCTTGAATTTAATGCAGAGAGTTTTATTGAAACACCATTTGAATATCTAACATCCTCATTATTAGATAAACTTTTGCCAGTGAACTCAATACTTTTTTTATATTCTAGAAAGTATTTTTCTGCATCTTCTTCAGTTCTTGCTCCTTCACCCAGCATATCAAAAGAAAAAATATTTAGTTTATATTTTTCTGATTTTGTAAATTGAACAGCTTCTTCTATTTTGGCCTTAAATACAAATTGTTTTGCTAAAACCATTACAGCTTTTCTAATAATTCCCCTAAAAACTGGCTCTGAACTTTTTTTTATGAGGCTTTTATAATTTTCTTCAATTGAACTTTCATCATATTTATTTCTCTTTAAAATATTACCAGTGATTAAAAAAGCCCATGATGATGCATTTACAAATAAACCTTTATCAAAACCAGTATGTTTTTTCCAGTCTGTCGATGTAAATTTATCTTCAAGAAGTCTATCAATAGTTTTTTGATCAGGTATTCTTAATAATGCTTCAGCTAAACATAATAGAACTGTACCTTCTTCAGTGTTAAGTTTGTATTCTTGTAAAAGATTTTCAATAGGACTTTTAATTAAACTTATAGATTTTCTTGATTCATTTACAATCTCTAGAGCTCTACTATTAATTTGATCTACTTTTTTTAAATATTCAGGTAATAAATAATCCATCATGTTTTTAACTATGACAGACTCATCAAGATATAAGATATTATCTATATCTAAAAGTTCATTATTATTGTTTTGACTCATTTATTATAATTGCTTTATTTAATGAAATTATAAATATGATAATACTATCATAAATTTTTTATAAATATAAAAATAAATATTTAGGGTTATGAACATAAACGAGGAATTATTAAAAATTAGCAATATATCAGTTGAGGCGGGTAGAATTATTTTAGATTATTATAATAAAAATCTTAATATTACATTCAAGGCTGATGAATCTCCTTTGACTCAAGCAGATCTTGCTTCAAATAAATTGATTACAGATACTATAAAAAAAATTACACCAAACATACCAATACTTAGTGAAGAAGAATTTATTGAATGGGATGTAAGAAAAGAATGGAAAAAATATTGGCTTATTGATCCTCTCGATGGAACAAAAGAATTTATTAAAAAAAATGGTGAGTTTACAGTTAATATGGCTTTAATAGAAAATAACAGACCAACCCTAGGTGTGATTTATGCTCCTGTATCAAATGAATTATATTTTGCTAAAAAAAACTTTGGATCATTTAAAATCTTAACTAGCAAGCAATTGAATACACTTGATAATGCAAAAAAAATTTCAATTAAAATTAACAAAACAAATAAAGTTAATATTATTGGAAGTCGATCTCATTCAAATCCTATACTTCACAAATGGGTCAGCAAGAATTTTAATGACTTCCAAATTCTTCAAAAAGGAAGCTCTTTAAAATTTTGCTTAATTGCTGAAGGTTTTGCTGATATTTATCCAAGATTTGGACCAACTTCTGAATGGGATATAGCTGCAGGGCATATTATACTTGAAGAAGCGGGAGGAAAACTTAAAAGCATTGATAACAAAGAAATTTTATATAATGAAAAAGAAGATATTCTTAATCCCAATTTTTTTGCTTACAACAATATTGATTTTATAATTTAGAATGGCTTTTAATCATCTTAAAAAACTTGAATCTGAAAGTATCCACATAATTAGAGAAGTAGCGTCTGAATTTACAAACCCTGTTATGCTTTATTCAATTGGGAAAGACTCTTCTGTTATGTTGCATTTAGCAATCAAAGCTTTTGCACCAAATAAAATTCCGTTTAAACTTTTACATGTCGATACCACTTGGAAATTCAAAGAAATGATAAAATTTAGAGATCAAATTGCAAGAGAGTATAACTTAGATCTTATTGTTCATATAAATCACGAAGGAGTTAAAAATAAAGTTGGCCCAATATCTCATGGATCTAAAACTCATACAGATATTATGAAGACACAATCACTTAAACAAGCACTTAATAAATTTAAATTTGATGCTGCATTCGGTGGAGCCAGGAGAGATGAAGAAAAATCTAGGGCTAAAGAAAGGATATTTTCTTTTAGAGATATTAATCATCGCTGGGATCCAAAAAACCAAAAACCAGAATTATGGAATTTATTTAATACTAAGATATCAAAAGATGAAAGTGTAAGAATATTCCCTTTATCAAATTGGACAGAGGTTGATGTCTGGCAATATATTTATCAAGAAAATATTCCTATTGTTCCTCTATATTTTGCAGCAAAAAGACCAGTAATAAAAAGAGATAATATGTTGATAATGGTGGATGATGATCGACTTGAGATAAATAAAAATGAGAAAGTTGAAGAGAAATTAGTTAGATTCAGAACTCTTGGATGTTACCCTTTAACTGCCGCAATAGAGTCAAAAGCTTCAAATATTGAACAAATTATTATTGAGTTGCTGGAGTCAAAGAATTCTGAAAGACAAGGAAGATTAATTGACTCAGATCAAATTGGATCAATGGAAATAAAAAAACAAGATGGTTATTTCTAATGGATATTGAAACATTTTTTAAAAAACAAAATTTCAAAAATCAACTTAAGATCTTAACCTGTGGTTCTGTTGATGATGGTAAATCAACATTAATTGGAAGACTGTTATTTGACTCTAAAAGTATTTACAGTGACCAGCTTTCACAAACTAAATTTGAAAGTGAAAAATATGGCACACAAGGAAAAGAAATAGATCTAGCATTACTTATTGATGGCTTACAAGCTGAGAGAGAACAAGGTATAACAATTGATGTAGCTTATAGATATTTTGAAACAGATAAATGTAAGTTTATAATTGCAGATACTCCTGGACATCAAGAATATACAAGAAATATGGCAACTGGAGCATCTAATTCTGATGTTGGTATTATTTTAATTGACTCAACAAAAGGTATATTAGATCAAACGAAGAGACATACATTTATTCTATCACTTTTAGAAGTCAATCATGTTGTTATTGCAATAAACAAAATGGATTTAGTAAATTATGATAAAAACGTTTATGATGAAATAATAAAATCATTTGAAATTATTTCTAAAAATTTTAATTTTAATTCTAAAAAATATATTCCACTGTCAGCACTTGTTGGCGATAATGTTTTCACTAAATCAGATAATATGCCATGGTATAAAAATGAAACATTAATCAGTACGTTAGAAAAATTTGAAGTTTCTAAATCATATATTGATGAGAAATTTTCTATGCCTGTGCAATGGGTGAATCGCTCGAGCTCAGATTTTAGAGGATACAGCGGTACGATTTCCTCAGGTAAAATTAATGTAAATGATGAGATCACAGTAGTTCCATCTGGAGAGAAAGCTAAAATTAAAAAGATATTAACTCCTGACGGAAATTCAGATTCTTCGTTTGAAAATCAAGCAGTAACAATCTCTCTTGATAAAGAAATAGATATTTCCAGAGGTGATTTAATTACAAGTGATTTAAAAAATATAAAAATAGCTGATCAATTTTCTGCACATATTATATGGATGCATAAAGATGCAATGTTACCTGAAAGAAATTATATATTTAGATTGATTAATTCTTATGTAAGTGGCAAAATAACAAAGCTTGAACATAAAATAAATATTAATTCATACGAAAAAATACCAGCAAAATCTTTAGAATTAAATGATATAGGCTATTGTAAAATTGCATTGAGTAAATCAACATTTTTTAAATCTTATTCAAATAACAACCAACTTGGAAGTTTTGTAATAATTGATCAATTTAATAATTTGACTGTTGGCGCAGGAATGATTGATTATGAATTAAGAAGGTCAACAAATATCTCATGGCATGAAATGACAATTGATAAGAAAAAAAGATCAATTATGAATTCACAAAAACCTTGTGCTTTGTGGTTTACAGGTCTTTCAGGCTCTGGAAAATCAACGATTGCAAATATCTTAGAACAAAAATTACATCGATTAAATAAAAGAACTTATTTATTAGATGGTGATAATGTTAGACATGGTCTAAATAAAGATCTAGGCTTCACTGATGCTGATAGAGTAGAAAATATTCGAAGAGTTGCAGAAGTATCAAAATTAATGACGGATGCAGGATTAATAACATTAGTTTCATTTATTTCGCCTTTTAAGTCTGAGAGGAAAATGGCCCGAGATTTATTTGAAAAAGATGAATTTTTAGAAATTTTTGTTGATACACCTTTACAAGAGTGTGAAAAAAGAGATCCAAAAGGATTATATAAAAAGGCAAGATCAGGAAAGCTTAAAAATTTTACTGGCATTGACTCTGACTATGAAACACCAATTTCACCAGAAATAAAATTGCAAACTCTCTCAAAAAATCCTGAAGAATTAGCTGACGAGATTTTGAATTACATGAAAAAAAATAATATTATCTAATCTTTTATTTTTGAAGCAGGTTTTCCATACTCAACATTTAGACCGCCATATCTTCTTACCCTTATGTTACATTGTTCAGTGTGACCAATAAATCCCTCTAAGTGTGATAATCTAGATCCATATTGACCAATTTTAGATGCAGCTTCATCAGTAACAATTTTTTGGTAGGTATGTGTTTTTATAAACTTGCCTACCCAAAGCCCACCAGTATAACGGCCAGCCTTTTTTGTTGGTAGTGTATGATTAGTTCCTATAACTTTATCACCATTTGCCACATTAGTTCTTGGGCCTAAAAATAGAGCACCATAAGAAGTCATTTTTTCTAAAAACCAATCATCCCTATTTGTCATCACTTGAACATGCTCAGAAGCTATTTCGTTAGCCTTGATAAGCATTTCATCATAAGTATCGCATAAAATGATTTCACCATACTCTCTCCAACTTACGGCTGCAGTTTCTTTTGTTGGTAGTATTTCTAACAACCTATCAATTTGATTTAATGTATCTTCAGCAAGTTTTTTGGAGTTTGTAATCAAAACTGCAGGAGAATTATAACCATGTTCTGCTTGTCCTAATAGGTCTGTTGCACATATTTCACCATCAACAGTTTCATCTGCAATAATCATTGTTTCCGTTGGGCCAGCAAATAAATCTATACCTACTTTTCCATATAACTGCCTTTTAGCTTCAGCTACAAACGCATTACCAGGACCAACTAGCATATCAACTGGTTTTATAGTCTCAGTTCCAATTGCCATTGCGCCAACTCCTTGCATTCCACCTAAAACATATATTTCATGTGCACCACCTAACTTCATTGCCGTGACTACAGCTGGATTTGGTTTTCCTTTAAAAGGGGGAGTTGTAGCAATTATTCTTGGCACTCCAGCAACAGAGGCAGTAACAACTGACATATGCGCGGATGCTACCATAGGAAATTTACCAGCAGGTACATAACAACCAACCGCTTGTACAGGAATATTCTTATGACCAAGAATAACACCTGGATGCGTTTCTACTTCTAATTCACTTAAAGTTTTAAGTTGTGCTTCCGCAAATGATCGTACTTGTTTTTGAGCAAATTTAATATCTTCTTTGTCATCATCAGAGACTTCACTAATTAATTTATTAATTTGATCTTCATTTAATCTAAAACTATCTGGAGCATAGTTATCAAATTTTTGTGATAACTCTCTGATATGTTTATCGCCTTCTGATTCAATTTTTCTTAATGTTTCTTCTACAATTTTTTTTACTTTATCATTATCTTCAATTCTTTGTTTTTCATCTAAACCTTTTTTTAAATATTCAATTGCCATAATTATTTTTTATGAATTAATTTAAAGATATCAATGCCTATTTGATCTAATATGTGTGCTATGTCGATTGGTACCCAATTTTCTCTAATTAGACCTTCATGATGTAAATAAAAATCCATTACTCTCATTGTAATTTTTTTTTGGGTTGGTTCATAGCCTAGCCAATCACTTGATCCATGAACACACTGAATACTATGCCAACCACCAGTCATAGAATAATTTCCATCTCCGATTTCAATATAATGACCGATTTTCCAGTAATCTCTATCCTTAAATGTAAGTCTAAATGGAAGTTGGTGATGATCAATAAAACCATCTAAACCTCTTGCAGTACCTATACCGCTTGGTCCATACCACATCATTTTTGGATGCCAGTAATCTTGTTGAGGATGATTAATTAATTTTTCTCTTATTTGATCCTTTGTAAGACCTGGTTCAGTCTCAGGTTTAATATTTAAACTTCTTTGCATAGTTAAATCTTGATTTAAAGATTGAAGAGACAGTTCCTTATCTATATTTTGGTTATTTTCTCCATCACCGGTGATTGGACCAGGCCACATACCTTCTACTCCAAGAGATTCATTAATAGGCCAATGTCCAGCTTGACGAATAAAATCTACAGTATCAATCAATGTATAGGATTTTATAATTTTATTATTTGTAATCTGATGCGCTTCACATGTTCTAAGATATATTGTTTTATTTGTTGGTTTTACTCCCAACCATTCATTTGTGAAGGTTCCAGTTAAATGACTTATAAAAGAAACAAAAACTTTATCTCTAAAGGCACCACCAATAACTAGATTATTTCTTCTTTCGAGATCGGGGAACGCCTTCTTTATAGGTATTAAATATTTATTTTTTATTTCTTCAATTCCCTTAATTTCATTAATTGGATGAAACCCATTAAACTCTGCGTCTGAATGATATAAATTTGTAAGATTATCTTCTAAATCTGCAATAGAGCACTCAGCAATTTTATTTAATAAATTTTTAAAATATATTTTGTTTTCAATATTAATTTTTGGATCAAGGTCTATGTGAATTATTTTTGAAATATCTTTTTCACCTGTATCAAAATTTTGTATTTTATTTGCCATAATAATTTAATAACACTATTGTTAAATAACAATTGATTTATTCATTATTTTGAATAATATTCAAAAAAAATGAATAAAAGATCATAACAATATGTCAATTAATATTACATCTAGATTAGCAAAATTCGATGAACTTATTCCTAGTAATATACCATTTGTTGAGGGAAAACTAAAAGGTCATCAAGATAGAAAAAATTATTCGGTTATTGGCCCGGGTGTAAGTGAAGATGCTAAACAAAATGTAAAAATAGCTGAAGAACATGGTTTTAACATTGGTGCGGTAAGTGCTGCGCCTATGAATGGTTCTGGATTACATAGTCACACAACTGCTGAGGTTTTTATCATTCATTCAGGAGCTTGGCGTTTTTATTGGGGCGTTGATGGCACAGAAGGAGAAGTAATACTAAATAAAGGCGACATTGCTTCTTTTCCCACAAACATGTTTAGAGGTTTTCAAAATGTAAGTGATGAAGAAGCTTTAATGTTTGTTGTACTAGGTGAAAATGATCCAGGTGTAATTACTTGGACACCAAAACTTTTAAAAGATGCAAAAGAATCTGGCATGGTATTAATGAATGATAATTCTTTAATTGATACAGAGAAACAGAAAATAACAGATGAGACTAAGGTTATTCAACCACTTAAAGATAATGAATTAGAGAGTTTTGACCACTACTCTTCAGAAGATATAGAAAAATTTGTCATTCGATTTAATGATAAAGATCAATACTTTGTTGATGATGATCATTATCAGTCTAATAAAATTATTAACTATATTGATCAGTTTCAAATTCACGATAAATCGTTTTCTCCAAACATACCGCATACTACAGGATTTAGCCTTTCACTTCTTAATGGTAAAAATGCCCATATACATGAATACAAGCTGGAGAAATCAGAAGTCTATCACTGTTTATCTGGTGAATGGGAAATAGATTGTGATGGAAACAAAGTAGTAATTAAAGAAAAAGATACCTTTTCAGTACCAAAAAATTCACTACGTTCAATCAGGCAGATAAGTGATCATGATGGCAATTTATTTATAATACGACAAACTAATTAAATATTAATTATATGAAAGGATTTGATACACAATTCAAAGATTTTCCTGATTATATTTTAAAGATTACATATCAAATTTGGGAAAACAATGATGTTGAAGCAATTAGAGATTATTATGCTGATACTCCAAATGTAAGCCTCCCTACACCTACAAGATCTCCATCAGGAGTAATTTATGGTGCAGATCCAGTAATTGAAAGCACTTATGCTAGTAAAAAACTATTTCCTGACAGAACACTTTTAGGTGAAGATGTAATTTGGACTGGTAGTGATGAAGAAGGATATTTTTCTTCGCACCGCATTTTATCAACTTCTACTCATTCTGTTGATGGGATGTATGGGAAAGCTACAGGAAAAAAATTATATTACCGAACTATCGCTGATTGTGCATGTATGAATAATCAAGTTTATGATGAGTGGCTTGTGAGAGACCAAGGAGCAATTGTGAGACAAATTGGAATTGATCCGAAGAAATTTGCAAGTAATCTTATTAAAGATGAAGGTGGTCCTGAAAAAGCTAGTAAACCCTTTGATGAAAATACACCTGTTAAATCTATTTATAAATCTCCCAAATTAGCTTCTGGAAACTCTGGAGAATTATATGCAAACATCTTAACCTATATTATGAACATTAATTTAAACAAAACAATTAATGATAGTTATGACAGAGCAATACAGCAATTCCAGCCAGGGGGAAAAACTCACCATGGTAGAGATGAGGTAATAAAATTTTGGAAACAATTAAGAGATGCTTTTCCTAACGCATTATTTTCAGTCGAGCATATTGCTTTTACTGAAAAAAATCATGAACCTAAAAAAGCGTCAGTTCGATGGTCTATAGTAGGTAAACATGAAGGTGATGGTCTTTTTGGAAAAGCTTCTAATTCTAAAATTTATATAATGGGTATTAATCATGTTGAATTTGGAGAAAGAGGTATTAAAAATGAATGGGTTCTCTATGATGAAACTATGATCTGGAAACAGATTTTATTAAAAACAGGTTAATTTAATGTCTAATATTTTGACAACACATGTTGGAAGCCTTCCTAGATCAAAAGAACTTTCAGAATTTTTATTTGCTAAAGATAAAGGTGAAAAATTTAGTCAAAGTACTTTTGATGAAGTATTAAAAAACAATGTTGAAAGTGTTGTGAAGAAACAACTTGATGTTGGAATTGATTTTGTCAGTGACGGTGAGATGAGCAAAATTAGTTATGCTACTTATATTAAAGATAGAATTGATGGTTTCTCGGGTGAAAGCGAAAGAAGAGCGCCTGCTGATCTTGATGATTTTCCAGAATATAAAGAAAAGATAGCTAAAAGTGGTGGTACACCAACTTATACCCGACCATGTTGTACAAATGAATTAAAAGTAAAAGATGAAACGTCTCTTCTAAAGGATATAAATAATTTTAAAAATTCACTTTATAAATTTAATCATCGACATTCATTTATGAATTCTGCATCACCTGGCGTCATAAATGTTTTTATGCCAAATAAGTTTTATAGGAGCGAAGATGAATATTTGGATAAATTATCTATTATCATGGCTAAAGAATATGAAGTTATAACAAAATCAAATATCCAAGTTCAGCTAGATTGCCCTGACCTTGCTTTAGCAAGACACATGAATTTTAAAAATTTATCTGAGGATGAATTTATTAAACGTGCAGAACTACAAATTGAATGTCTTAACTCAGCGTTATCTAATGTTGATATTGAACAAACTAGAATGCATATATGTTGGGGTAATTATGAAGGGCCACACACACACGATATTGCTCTAGACAAAATATTACCTATAATTTTGAAATCAAAGATAAAATACTTTCTAATTGAATCTTCTAATCCTCGACACGCACATGAATGGAAAGTTTTTCATGATATAAAGTTACCAAAAGATAAAGTCTTAGTACCTGGCGTAATTGACTCAACCTCTAATTTTGTTGAACATCCAGAAGTTGTTGCAGACAGATTAATTCAGTTTTCTACAGTAATTCCAAAAGATCAATTAATGGCAGGGACAGATTGTGGTTTTAGTACATTTGCTGGTTTTGGAAAAATTGATGAAAAAATTTGTTATGAAAAGCTTCATGCATTAGTTGAAGGTACTAAACTTGCCTCAAAAGTTATCTAATTACTGATTTAAAAATTTTGCTCTTTCTAAAAGATCCACTCCTAGTTTTTTTAAAAAATGTAAATGATCAATAAAGATCCAATTTTCAGCCAATTTATCTCCATCTCTTCGATATAGATCTACAACTCTCATTTCTGATTCAATGTCACTTGCATTTGTTAAACCTAAATATTCTCCTTTAGGTTTCATAATTAAATTTGGCCAACCAAACCAACCTCCTAGATCGTCTTCAGA
>CACHBB010000027.1 GCA_902577945.1 uncultured Alphaproteobacteria bacterium | reverse complement strand
CTTAGCTGATAATTGTGTTTACTTACTTAATTTTTTCCCCAAAAATGAACTTGAGCAACTACTTTTTTCACTTGAAAATAATGCAAAAATTGCATTGCTTTATTCAGAAAACAATTATGGTTATATGATTAATGGCCTAATAGACGATATAATTAATAATAGTGAAGCAATTCTAGTAAATCGATCATCTTATAGTAATGACTTATCTAATGTAAGAAATGCAATTAAAGAATTAGGTAAGTATGAGCTTAGAAAATATGAATTAAATAGACAAAAACAAATCCTAATATCTAAAAGTGATGAGCAGTCAAAAAATAGATTAAAAAAACTTCAAAAATTTAAAACCACAAGTGATTATGATTTTACACATATAATTATAGCAGATTATGGTTTGAACCTTTTAAAAGTAGCCCCCCTGCTTCCCTTTTATGACATTGACCCTGAAATAGTTCAATTTTTAGGAACAGGAGTAATGGATGATGAAAATTTTTTTTATGAACCCTCCTTACAAGGCGCAATATTTCCCGGTATAGAGCTTGATAAAAGAATAGATTTATTAAAACAATATGAAGAAATTTATAGTGAAAACTTATTAAGAGTTTCAACTTTACCATATGATTTAGTCGGTTTACTAAATTACATTTTTCTAAGAAATTTAAATTTTTTTCAATTTGTAGAATTATTAAATAATTCAAATATTAAATTTGATGGTGTTGATGGTGAGTTCTATTTTAAGGATAATATGATTGAAAGAAAATTAGATATCTTAAAAATATCAAATGGTAGTGCTAAAAAAATTAATTAGTTAGAAAATCAATTAATTTATTTATTGCAATTGATCTGTGACTAACTTTATTTTTTTCAGTCAATGTCATTTCAGCAAAAGTTTTCATAAATCCAGCAGGTTTAAAAATTGGATCATATCCAAATCCATTATCTTTTGAAGGTATATTTGTAATATTCCCCTCGACACTACCCTCGAAAATTAAGTTGTGCTTATTTTCAGTAGTTAGACATATAGAAGTTTTAAAATATGCTCGATTTATTTTTGTTTTTCTTATTTTACTTATAATATATTTAAAACAATCATTTCGAGTATTAAAACTTTCTATATATCTTTTTGAGTAAACCCCTGGTTTAAAATTCAAAGCCTCAATACATATCCCTGAGTCATCAGCAAAACAAGGTAACCCGGTAATATTATTTCCAAACTCTGATTTTATTTTTGCATTTTCAATGAAATTTATTCCACTTTCTAATGGCTCTTTTTCTACCGATAGTTCTTTTAGAGATATAATATCTATTGAATGTTTTTTAAATAAATTTTTGATTTCTCTTACTTTGTAAAAATTATTTGAAAAAAATAGTATTTTTTTATTCTGATGAAAGTATTTCTTTTTGTTTTTCAATAATCTCACGTATTCCTTTTTTTGCTAAATCTAACATTTCATTTAATTGACTATCTTCAAATAAAAATTCCTCTCCAGTAACTTGAACTTCTGAAATTTGATTAGTAGCTGTCATTACAAAATTTGCATCAACTTCTGCAGCAGAGTCTTCATTATAATCAAGGTCTAAAAGTGGTTTATTATCAACAATTCCAGCTGAGACAGCAGCTATATAATTTTTAATTATTGGCTTTTGTATATTATAATTCTGTCTTAATTTTTTAATCGCTATGTATAGTGACACGAACGCACCACTTATTGAAGCGGTTCTAGTACCGCCATCTGCTTGAATAACGTCACAGTCTATTTTTATCTGTTTTTCACCAAGCTCGGATAAATTAGTGACTGATCTAAGACTTCTACCTATTAATCTTTGAATTTCTTGTGTTCTTCCAGATTGTTTTCCCTTTGCTGCCTCTCGATCCATTCTTGTGTTTGTAGATCTGGGCAACATACCATATTCAGCTGTTATCCAACCCTTTCCCGTATTTTTAAGCCAATGAGGCACCTTTTCATCTATTGTAGCCAAGCATAAAACATGTGTGTTACCAAACTTGACCAAACAAGATCCATCAGCATGAATATTTACATTTTTTTCAAATGAAATTTCTCTCATTTCGTTGAACGATCTATCTTTTCGCATATAAATTTAATAATAGTAGATAAAAATATAATTTAAACAATTAATTAGAATGATTGATAATTTATATACAGAGTTAAATGAAAGATCTAAACTAATATTTAAAAAATTAGTTGAGTCATATCTTAAAACTGGTTCACCAGCCGGATCTGAAACTATTATGAAAATGGGTGGATTTAATCTTTCATCTGCATCAATCAGGTCTATTTTGTCAGACTTACAAAAAGAAGGTTTGCTTTACGCTCCACACAGGTCAGCTGGCAGAATGCCCACGGAAAAGGGAATGCGTTTTTTCGTTGATGGATTATTAGAATTTGGAAGGATATCGAAATCAGATAAAGAAAATATTAAGCAGCAATGCTCAACCAAAGGTAAATCGTATGAAGAAGTTTTAGATGTAGCTTCAAGAGCTATATCTGGCTTATCAAACTATGCAGGTATTGTAATCGCTCCAAAATTTCAGAAAAATTTAAAACATTTAGAATTTATAAGGATTAATAAAACACAATTAATGCTGATTCTTGCATATGAAAATGGAGAAGTAGAAAATCGCATTATTGAAGATAATGGAAAGTATAATAATTCATTATTAATACAGGCATCTAATTATCTTACCTCAAAGTTTACAAATAAAAATATTGCTCAAATTAAAAAATTGATTCAAACAGATATAAAAAAATCACAAAATCAATTAGAAATTATTTCCTCTAACCTTGTAAATAAAGGAATAATTCAAAACCCACCAAATATAAAGAATCCTTATATTTTTTTGCATGGCCAATCTAATTTACTTAAGGACGAAATTATCTCAAAAGACCTTGATCAAATACGCAACCTATTTGATGACATAGAAAGAAAATCAAGTTTTGTTGAAATTCTTGAGAATGCAGGAAAAGCCAAAGGAGTCCAAATATTTATTGGTTCAAAAAATTTTTTATTTAAACACTCTGGTCTTTCTATGGTAATGGCCCCATATAAAAACAATGATCAAGAAATTATAGGAGCTATAGGTGTAGTTGGTCCAACTAGATTAAATTACTCCAAAATAGTTCCGCTAGTTGATTATACATCTAAAATCATTGGAAAGGTGATTGATTAATGGTTGAGAGAAAAGAAGAAAATAACCAAGAAGAAGAAATTAAAGAATCTAATTCTGATAATATTGAAAACGAAGAAGATAATAATTACCAAGATGAGGAAGCAAAGGAAGAAGAAAATAGTCCAGAAAAGGAAATAGAGACACTTAAAGAAGAAAAAATCAGATTGCTTGCAGAAATGGAAAATCTTAGAAAAAGATTTGAAAGAGAAAAAATTGAAACTATAAAATTTGGTAGCATAAATTTAGCTAGAGATATTTTGTCACCTGGAGATAATTTAGAAAGAGCGCTTGATGCTTTGCCAGAAGATGAAAATCATTCAGAAAGCATAAAAAACCTTATCGATGGTTTAAAAATGGTACTTAAAGAATATAAGAACACTCTTGAAAAACATGGTGTTAAAAAAATTGAAACTTTGAACCAAAAGTTTGACCACAATTTTCATCAAGCAATGATGGAAGTTGAAAATAATGATGTTGAAGAAGGAACAGTAGTGCAGGAAGTCCAATCTGGTTATACAATGCATGATCGTCTATTAAGAGCAGCGATGGTTGGGGTTTCCAAAAAACCTGTTACTAAAACAGAAGATCTTAAAGAAGAAAAAGAAGAAGATAGTCCAGAAAATGAAAGTAAAGAAAGCACTTAAAAAAGCTTAAATTACTTGGTTTTTTGAATATAAATAGCGAGCATCCTTGTATTTTAAAACTTTTTTCCCATATCTAAAGTACCCAATATTAATTGGTAAATAATTAAATAAAGAGGAAAAAAAATATGGCAAAAGTAATTGGTATTGATTTAGGTACTACAAACTCCTGCGTTGCAGTAATGGACGGCAAGGAAGCAAAAGTAATTGAAAACTCCGAAGGTGGAAGAACAACACCATCGATGGTAGCATTTAGTGACACAAAAGAAAAACTAGTTGGTCAATCAGCTAAAAGACAAGCAGTAACTAATTCTGAAAATACTTTATTTGCCATAAAAAGATTAATCGGAAGAACGTTTGAGGATAAAGCCGTTAAATCTGATAGCGGATTAGTACCTTATAAAATAGTAAAAGGTGATAACGGTGACGCGTGGGTAGAAGCACGTGGAGATAAATATAGCCCAAGTCAAATTAGTGCATTTATTTTACAAAAAATGAAAGAGACTGCAGAGTCTTATCTCGGAGACACTGTTACACAAGCAGTTATTACAGTTCCTGCATATTTTAATGATGCTCAAAGACAAGCAACAAAAGATGCTGGAAAAATAGCTGGACTAGAAGTCTTAAGAATTATTAATGAGCCTACTGCTGCAGCGTTAGCATATGGTTTAGATAAAAAGAAAACTGGTACTGTTGCTGTTTATGATCTTGGTGGAGGTACATTTGATATTTCTATCTTAGAAATTGGTGACGGTGTTTTTGAAGTTAAATCGACAAATGGCGACACCCATCTTGGTGGTGAAGATTTTGATCTTAAAATTATTGATTATCTTGCAGACGAATTTAAAAAAGATAATGGTATTGATTTACGCTCAGATAAACTTGCCCTTCAACGTTTGAAAGAGGCTGCTGAGAAAGCAAAAATTGAATTATCAAGTTCAACTGAAACAGAAGTTAACTTACCATTCATAACCGCTGATCAATCTGGCCCTAAACATTTAACGATTAAATTATCGAGAGCAAAACTTGAAGCTATCGTAGGCGAGCTTTTAAACCAAAGTTTAAAACCTTGTGAAATGGCACTTAAAGATGCTGGATTACAAGCCGCAGAAATCGATGATGTTATTTTAGTTGGTGGTATGACAAGAATGCCTAAAGTAACAGAGATAGTAAAAAACTTTTTTGGTAAAGAACCTAACAAAGGCGTTAACCCTGATGAAGTTGTTGCTTCTGGTGCTGCTATTCAAGCAGGAGTATTACAAGGCGATGTCAAAGATGTTTTATTACTTGATGTTACACCTTTATCACTTGGTATTGAAACACTTGGCGGCGTATTCACAAAACTTATTGATAAAAACACAACTATCCCAACAAAGAAGAGCCAGGTTTTTTCTACAGCCGAAGATAATCAGAGTGCAGTTACTATTAGAGTTTTTCAAGGTGAAAGAGAGATGGCTGCAGACAACAAATTATTAGGCCAATTTGATTTAGTAGGTATTCCACCTGCTGCAAGAGGCATGCCACAAATTGAAGTTACATTTGATATTGATGCAAATGGTATAGTAAATGTTTCGGCTAAAGATAAATCAACCGGAAAAGAGCAACAAATTAAAATCCAGGCTTCTGGTGGGTTATCAGATGAAGAGATTGAAAAAATGGTTAAAGAAGCAGAAGAAAATGCTGAGGCCGATAAGAAGAAAAGAGAGGCTGTTGATACCAGAAATCATGCTGATAGTTTAATTAATGAAACTGAAAAGAACTTAAAAGAGCACGGAGATAAAATTCCTGAAGCTGATAAAAACAAAATCACAGAGGATATTGAAGAGCTCAAGAAAGTAAAAGACAGCGAGGATTTAGAAGCTATAAAATCTAAAACTGAAGCACTCGTTCAATCATCTTTGAAAATGGGTGAGGCAATTTATAAACAAAACCCACAAGGTGCTGGACCACAACCTGATCCATCCGGCGCTGAACCATCAGCTGATAATACAAAAGATGAAAAGGTTGTAGATGCAGAATTTGAAGAAGTAGACGAAGATAAAAAAGATTAACGCTCCATAATTTTTTATAAGGAGGAGATGTGGCTGATAAAGATTTCTATGAGATACTAGGCATTCAACGAAATGCCAGTGATGATGAAATAAAAAAAGCTTACAGAAAATTAGCCATGAAATATCATCCTGATCGTAACAAGGATGATAAAACTGCTGAAAGAAAATTCAAAGAAGCAGCAGCAGCTTATGAAGTTCTAAAAGATTCAGAAAAAAGATCAGCTTATGATCAATATGGACATGATGCTTTCAAACAAGGCGGCATGGGTGGAGCTCAAGGCTTTGGAGATTTTGCAGGCGGCTTTTCTGATATTTTTGAAGAGTTCTTTGGTGGAGGGTTTGGGGGACAATCATCAAGAAGACGAGGACCTCAAAGAGGAAGTGATCTTCGCTATAATATGTCCGTTTCACTATTCGAAGCTTTCACTGGAAAGAAACCACAAATAAGAATTCCAACTTATGTTGGTTGTGATGCATGTGCAGCAACTGGAAGTGCAGATAAATCTGGCCCAAGCACTTGCTCTACCTGTGGTGGTGCAGGCAAAGTTCGATCTCAACAAGGCTTCTTCTCAATTGAAAGACCATGCCCAACATGTGGTGGAGAAGGTTCAAGTATAAAAAACCCATGTCTTAAATGTTCTGGAACAGGAAATATAAAAAAACAAAAAACAATTTCAGTTACTATTCCAGCTGGTGTTGATACAGGCACAAGAATTCGAATAGCTGGTGAAGGAGAGCCTGGTGAAAGAGGTGCAGGCAATGGAGATCTGTATATTTTTGTTGAAGTTCAAAAGGACAAACTCTTTGAAAGAGAAGAAGAAAATTTATTTTGTGAAATACCAATTTCAATTACTACAGCAATTTTAGGTGGTGAAATAGACGTCCCAACCATAGAAGGAAAAAAAGCTAGACTCAATATTCCGGCAGGAACTCAATCTGAGACTCAGTTTAGACTACGCGGCAAAGGAATGAGCATTCTTCGACAAAGTAGACGCGGTGATATGTATGTTCAGGCAAATGTTGAAATACCAGTCAATCTAAATAGCAAACAAAAAGATATTTTGAGAGAGTTCGAAAATGAAGGAGGAACCTCGAAAAAACATAGTCCAAAATCTCAAGGTTTTTTCTCAAAATTAAAAGAAGTCTGGGAAGATTTAACTTAATTTCTTTTCAACTTACAATCACCAAAGTATAAGAAGTTTTTATGGCAAAAATTAAAATAGCAGTTGCAGGTTGTCTTGGTCGAATGGGTCAGGAAATATCGAAACAAATTTTACAAAATAAAAATTTAGAATTTGTCGGCGGTTTTGAACACAAAAAACATAAAGATATTAACAAATCCTTAAACAAAGTTTCAAGTATAAACTCTGCAAAATTAGTTACCACTAATGCAACTCAGTTAATCAAAGAAGCAAATGTCATAATTGATTTTACAACACCTGATTCCACTTTAGATAATTTGAAAATTGCCTCTACAAATAAAACAGCAGTTGTTATTGGTACAACTGGAATGACAGACGCACAAAAAAAGAAAGTAAAAAGTTATTCTAAAAAAATACCTATACTCATGTCTTCTAACATGAGCTTGGGTGTTAACTTACTATTTAATTTAGTAAAACAAACGGCATCAGCTTTAAAAGATACTGATTATGATATTGAAATTGCTGAGACTCATCACAAACATAAAAAAGATGCCCCTTCTGGAACTGCATTATCTCTGGGTGAATATGCTGCTGAAGGAAGAAAAACTAAATTGAACAAATCAAAAGTTTTAGATCGTACAAAAAAACTAACATCTAGAAAAAAAGGTGACATTGGTTTTTCTGTTACAAGAGGCGGTGAAATTGCAGGTGAACATACAGTAAGTTTTATTGGTACTAACGATAGGGTTGATCTAGTTCATAAAGCTAATAACCGATCAATTTTTGTAGATGGGGCCATCGAAGCAGCTATCTTTATTTCTAAAAAGAAAACAGGTCTTTTCAATATGAATGATTTGTTATTTTAATAATAGTTTAATTGTCTTTTAATTTTTAAGTACAAACTTTCTTTTAAATCAGCATGTAAGAAAGTTGCAACTTCAGTTTCTTTATCTGATTCTCTAATTGATAACTTAGATTTATTTTTAAATTTTGTAAAAAAAACTTTTGACCAATAAGTGTTGAATTTAGATGAATGTAAAAGTTTATCACCTTTATATTTTTTTATAGATATCTCTTTTTGATCAATATTAATTTCATCCTTAATATTTTTTTCTTTAAAATATAAACGTATTAAATAAAATATTACCAAGTATTCAAGCCCAAGAAATATAGATACTGGCCAAGCACCTTGTATGATTAGAAAAATAGAGAATAATGAAATCCAACTTATAAATATAATTCCTAAAATTAAGAAGACTGATTTAGAACAGCTTTGATAGGGTATTATATTTTCATTTAATGAATTCACAATTGAACAATAATATAAAACAACCTCTCTGAAAAAGAGACATATGTGCACATATATTAAATTGTTGATTTGCAGTTTTTTATCAACTTATAATTGCTTCCAAATCCTAAAAAATGGCTAAATTCCTAAGATCTCTTGCTAATTTAGTAAGGAACATATAGATGCAATCCCGTAAAAATATTAAGTAATAGTCTTTATTATAATGGTGGTTTAATGAAAAAGATTAGTAAAATATTAGCAGCAAACAGAAGTGAAATTGCTATTCGAATTTTTAGAGCTGCTGAAGAGTCAGATATTAAAACTGCTGCTATTTATTCAAAAGAAGATCGATTTGCAATCCATCGTTTTAAGACTGATGAAAGTTATTTAGTTGGTGAAGGCAAAGGTCCAATACAAGCATATTTGGACATAGACTCAATAATTAAAATTGCTAAAGATGCACAAGTTGATGCTATTCACCCTGGTTATGGATTTTTATCAGAGAGTCCTGAACTAGCCGAGCAGTGTGAAAAAAATGACATTACTTTTATTGGCCCCAGTAAAGAAATATTAAAAAGATTTGGAAATAAAACTGAAGCTAAAAAAGTTGCTGAAGAAGCAAAAGTAGGAACAGTGCCCTCTGTTCTAGTAACAAAGGAAAATCTAGATAGTGTTGAAAAAGAAGTTGAAAAAATTGGCTACCCTGTAATTGTCAAAGCTAGTTGGGGTGGAGGTGGTCGTGGAATGCGTGTTGTAAGATCAAGTAAAGAATTAATAGATCAAATTACAACTGCTCAAAGTGAGTCTCTTAAAGCTTTTGGAAAAGATGAAGTATTTATAGAAAAATTTTTAGAAGATGCTGCACACATAGAAGTGCAAATTTTAGGCGACATACATGGAAATATTATACATCTTTTTGAAAGAGACTGTTCTCTTCAAAGAAGACATCAAAAGATTATTGAAAGAGCACCTGCACATTTTCTTGAAAATAAAACTCGAGAAGAAATTTGTAATGCTGCGATTAAAATTGCAAAACAAGTTAAATATTTTGGTGCAGGAACTGTTGAATTTTTATTTGATAAAAAGTCCGGTAAATTTTATTTCATTGAAGTTAACCCAAGAATTCAAGTTGAGCATACAGTAACAGAAGAAGTAACTGGTATTGATATTGTAAAAGCTCAAATTAAAATTGCAGAAGGTGAAAAAATTGGAAATCATCCTCTACTTCCTAAACAAGAAGATATTAATTTAAACGGATTTGCTATTCAATGTAGAGTTACCACTGAAGATCCACTTAATAATTTTATGCCAGATTATGGGAAGATAATGACTTACCGATCAGCCGCTGGTTTTGGAGTGAGACTAGATGCAGCAAACGCATCTTCAGGTTCAATTATTACACCATATTATGATTCCTTACTTGTAAAGGTTACAACATGGGCAATGCATCAAGATGACTGTATTAAAAGAATGGATAGGGCTTTAAGAGAATTTAGAATTAGAGGTGTTAAAACAAATTTAGTATTTCTTGAATCTCTTATTAATAATAAAGATTTTCTTGACGGAAATTATAACACTAACTTCGTTGATACAAAAAAAGAACTCTATACTTATAATCCTCAGAAAGATCGAGCGTCGAAAATTGTATCATATCTCGGTAACATAATTGTAAATGGACATAACGACATTACTGGAAGATTGAGCAATAATACAACTGTAGAAGTTCAAATTCCTATTTCAAATAAAAAAAGTAAAAAAAATAATTACGTAGAAGATTTACAAAATTTAGGTTCAGAAAAATTTGCAAAAAAAATCAAGGAAACACCATACACTCTAATTACTGATACAACGATGCGTGATGCTCACCAATCACTTCTTGCTACAAGAATGCGAACTGATGATATTGTTAATATTGCTGAATATTATAGCGAAAGTCTGAGTAATCTATTCTCATTGGAATGTTGGGGAGGTGCAACTTTTGATACTTCGATGCGGTTTTTAAAAGAGGATCCATGGGATAGATTAGCTAGATTAAACAATAGAGCCCCTAACATTCTTAAACAAATGCTTTTTAGAGGATCTAATGCTGTTGGGTACAAAAATTATCCCGATAATGTTGTTAAACATTTTATTCAACAGTCAGCTGAAGCAGGAATTCATGTATTTAGAGTTTTTGACTCTTTAAACTTAATTGACAATATGAGAGTAGCTATTGATGAAGTTAGATCTCAAGATAAAATTTGTGAAGGAACAATTTGTTATACCAACGATGTCACAGATACTAATGAAAAAAAATATACCCTAAATTATTATTTAGATTTAGTTAAAGATTTAGAAAAAGCTGGCGCTAATATAATTGCAATTAAAGATATGGCAGGTCTTGCAAAACCAAATGCCATCAAACTTCTTGTTAAAGAAATTAAAAATATCACTGATCTCCCAATTCATTTTCATACACATGATACTTCTGGAACTTCTTCTGCTTCTGTTCTTGCGGCAATAGAAGAAAAAGTAGATATCGTCGATTTGGCAATTGACTCCATGAGTGGTTTGACATCTCAACCGGCACTTGGATCAATTGTATCTATAATGAAACAAAATAATCAAGATCCACAACTTGATGAAGAAAGTATCCGAACTCTATCTCTTTATTGGGAGCAGGTTCGTCAAAATTATCATGCTTTCGAAACAGATTTTAAAGGTGGTAGCTCTGATGTTTATCTTCATCAAATGCCTGGCGGACAATTCACAAATTTAAAAGAACAAGCTAGATCTTTGGGAATCACAACTGATAAATGGGGAATGGTTGCAAATAAATATGCAGAAGTAAATCAACTCTTTGGTGATATTGTGAAGGTGACACCTTCTTCTAAAATTGTAGGAGACATGGCGCTTTACATGATTGCTAATGATTTAACTAAAGAAGATATATTA
>CACHBB010000026.1 GCA_902577945.1 uncultured Alphaproteobacteria bacterium | reverse complement strand
TCCTGGAGAAGCAGTTGCTGCTCAAGCAGGAATGGCAAATATTACAGAAGAAATTCTAAGCAAACTTAAAATACCAATGTTAATTTGTTCTTCAGAAAAAGATTTAGAAAAAATAACAACATATACTAATCATGCTAAAATAATGGAAACCCCCATAGCAATTTTATGTGATAATCAATTCATGAAAGAAGATAAATGAAAAGATATGATCTTTTAAAAAAGATTGAGAAAGTTCTAAGTAATAATTTAGTCATTTGTAATATTGGAATACCATCTCAAGAATTATATGAAATAAATGACAGGCCGAATTATTTCTATATGCTTGGAAGCATGGGTCTTGCATCATCAATAGGTTTAGGTTTAGCTTTATCTCAAAAAAAGAATGTTGTTAGTATCGATGGAGATGGATCAATACTGATGAATATGAACACTTTAGCAACTATAGGAAATAGAGCTCCAAATAATTTTACTCTTTTAATTATTGACAATGAATCATATGGATCAACTGGAGATCAAAAAACATTTACTAGTGAAAAAACATCATTAAAAGAAGTTGCAATTGGATCTGGATGTAGAAAAGTAATTGAATGTGAAGGTAAAGAAACAGCTAATATACTTTCTAAGGCAATTCTTGATAAGAATAATTCTTATATTGTAATTGCTAAAGTTAAGTCAGGGAATAAAAGAGTAAATCCAATTCTTCTTAATCCAATAACAATTAGAGATAGATTCAGAAAATATATTGGATTAGTATCTTATTTAAATAAATATTAAATTTAATTTGTTTTTGTCATTGTGCACAGCATTTCGAATGCAACTGTTGCTGCAACGTGAGACGTTATATTATTTAAATCAAATGGAGGGGATACCTCGACCACATCTCCTCCGATAAAATTTAGTTTATTTAAAGCTCTTATTATTAATTGAGCTTCTCTTACACTAAAACCACCAACTTCTGGCGTACCTGTTCCAGGAGCAAATGTTGGATCTATTCCATCAATATCAAATGTAAAATAAATATCTGTATCACTTAAAACTTCATAAATTTTATTGATACATTTTTCGAAACCCATCTTATAGTAATCATCTATGGTTATTAAAGTCACACCTTGCTTTTCTGCCCATAAAAGATCATTTGGATCATATAATGAGCCTCTTAAACCTAAAATTACATATTTTTTTGGATCAATAAGATTTTCTTCTATAGCTCTTCTGAAAGGCGTTCCATGTGTATATTTGTATCCACCAAAATAACTATCCCAAGTATCTGAGTGTGAGTCAAATTGAAAAAGTCCCATTGGTTTATCTTTGCTGATACCTCTCAAAATTGGAAGACTTACTAAATGATCTCCTCCAATTGAAATTGGAATTGTATTCGTTTCTTTAATTTTTTTATAAAAAGTTTTTATTTTTTCTAAAGAATTATTTAAATCAGCTGGGTTAACTGGACAGTCGCCAACATCAGCTATATTATATTTATCGTATGGACTTTTAAGTGATACTGGATGGTAAAGTCTTACAAGTGAAGATGCATTTCGTACTTCTCGTGGACCATGTCTTGCACCAGGTCTATTAGTTGTACCACCATCCCATGGTATTCCGCATATACAATAGTCTAGTTTAGTTAAATCCTTTACAATTGGTAATCTAAAAAAAGTCGCAACATCAGCAAATCTTGGTGTAGTCATGCTCGATAAAGGTTTGATTTTCGTCATGTTGCAATTTTGTGTTATAAAATTTATTAATTAAATTTAATATAATGGATGACACTAATTCAATAAAAGATCAACAAATTCCTGAAACTGCTGTATATGAACATCTTTTGGACATGTCTCTACCTTCAATTTCTTTACCAAATCAATTTGGAAACTTGTTACAAATAAATAGAAAAGATACCTTTCGATTAGTAATTTATTTTTTTTCAATGACAGGACATCCTAATAAAAAGCTTCCTCAAAATTGGAAAAAAATACCAGGTGCTGAAGGCTGCACTTTAGAAAATTGTAATTTTAGAGATAAATATGAAAATTTAATACAACTCAATTCGCTTCCTATAGGAATTTCAACACAAACCGTAGATGACATTAAAGAAATGACAAATCGTTTAAATATTAGATATGATATTTTAAGTGATTCCGATTTAATTTGTGCAAAAAAACTTTCTCTACCAACATTTTCAATAAATAATAAAACTTTTTTAAAAAGATTAACAATTATTGTGGAAAAAAATATTATAAAAAAGGTATTCTATCCTGTTGTTTCTGTAAACAAACATGTAGAAAATATTTTGAAATGGTTACAAGAAAATTAATTAATATAATTATTATAGCTTTTCTAATTTTTCCAAAAGTTGGAATAGCAAATCCAAATCTTGACCAGTGGTTAGATACAGATAAAACCTATAAAGATTTAATAGATGAAGGTTATGAAGTTAAAAGTTACTCAATTAGCGATATAAAAACAGGAAATGGATTAATATTGCTTCTTTTTGTAACAGTTTTACAAAAACAAAATGATTTGTATGAGTGTCAGGAATATCAAACTATGGATCAAAATCTAGAAACTTTAGACATGACACTGATTTGCAAGCAACTAGTTCAACCTTACGTAAGAGGTATTGGGACTTAGTCTTAAGAATAATTTAAAAAAAACCATTGTAAAGCTATTAAAGTTAGACCATTTAATATTTTATTACTCTTTAACATTTCTTTTATTTCAGAAATCTTATAACTTTTAACTAATATATCTTCATTTTCAGATTTCAAACCCATGATTCTTTCACCTTTAAAAGTTTTGATTTCACCTAAAAAAAGATAATAAAATGATTCTGATGATCCAGGTGCTGGAAAATAGCCATGAATTGGAATTAATTTTTTTACTTCACAACCAGTTTCCTCTAGACATTCTCTTTCAGCAGTATCCTCAGGATTTTCTCCAGGATCAATAATACCAGCAACTATTTCATAAAGATAATTATCAAATTTTTTTTCAATTGTTCCAGGTCTAAATTGTTGAATTAAAACTATTTCTTTTTTATCAGGATCATAAGGTAATACGGCTGCTACTTGCGCACCACCAAATAACTCCCTTTTGATTTCATTACTCCAACTTCCATCATATTTTTTATATTTTAATGTGACTTCATTCATTTTAAAAAAACCATTATGAATATTTTTTTTGCTAATTATTTTGAATTTAGATTTCATAAAAAATTGATAATATTTAAAATAAATATATATTTAAAATTATATGGAAAAAGCTTTATTTGGTGCTGGCTGTTTTTGGGGTGTGGAAGAATCATTTAGAAAACTACCAGGTGTAATCAATACTGAAGTAGGATACTCAGGTGGAAACATAGACTCGCCATCATATGAAGTTGTATGTAGTGGGAATACTAATCATGCAGAAGTAGTTTTAGTAGAATTTGATGAAACTAAAATATCATTTGAAAATTTGGTCAATCATTTTTGGACATGTCATGACCCTACAACCCTTAATAGACAAGGCCCAGATATTGGCACTCAATATAGATCAGTAATTTTTTATTTTAATGAGTTTCAAAAAAATGCTTCAATTAATTCTAAAATTGAATATGCTAAAAAAACAAAACTAAACATAGTGACTGAAATTAGTGAAGCAAAAAAATATTTTAAAGCCGAGGAGTATCACCAAAAATATATCCAAAAAACTGGATTATTTTGCGCTAGTTAGTATTTAACACAATTACCCTAATGTTTTTTAGTGAAGATTTCTTTTATGCCTTTTTAACAGGATGGATGATCTTAGTGATATTTTGGTTAACTATAATTGCGTTCATATTTATTAGAAATCCACCAAAATCAAAGCTTACAGGAAAAATTGTATTAAGGTCATTTTTGTTTTTTTCATTTTTGTTGTTACTTATTTATCTAATAACTTAGCCACGATTCGTTTTTAGCTAATTAAAAATATCTATATCTAGTATGTCAGGAAATGTTAAACACTAACATATTGATAATTAACAACTTTTTAATAATTTATGTTGAATACTGGCTTTTTCATAAATATAAACTACCTCGAAATAAAAACGGAATAACAAATGTCTATTATAAAAAACTACTTTAAACAAAATAGTGTTATGCATAGCTTTTCCTCTTGTCAGTGGCCAATAGGAGATCCTCAAGAAAAAGAATTCCACTTTTGTGAAGATAATACTGTAGCTGGCAAACCTTATTGTCAAAAACACTGCGATGTTGCTTACATTGACGAAAAAGAGCTTAAAAAAGAAAAAGAAGCTCAAAAAAATCGTCGAATTGCAGCATAAATATCTTAATTTTCATTAAGGCAAGTTATATTTTATATTAAAAACTTTCAGTCAATATATTGACTTTACAGGGTATAATTTTAATATAATTATAAAAATGCTATTTAATGTTCTTAATAAACTTAATTTCGACGGAACACTCGAGATAATAGATTATAAAAATAATATTCATAAATATGGAACTACCAATCCAGTTGTGAGAATTAGGCTTACCAACAAAGCTATAGAGAGGAAACTCTTTTTAAATCCAAGCCTTCACATTGGAGAAGCTTATATGAATAAAGAACTCATTGTAGAAAATGGCTCAATTGAAGATTTTTTAAATTTAGTTACTAATTGTTATGATGATTTTATATCAAATAATAGTTTTTATAAATTTTATGAATACTTATCATCAATTTTTATGCCTCTTCAACAAATCAATCAAATAGTTAATTCAAAAAAGAACGTTGCTCATCACTATGACATTGATGAAAATTTGTACAAATTATTTCTTGATAAAGACATGCAATATTCCTGTGCTTATTTTCATAATCCTAACATAAGTCTTGATCAGGCTCAAAAGGACAAAAAATATCACATAATTAATAAGTTACAAATAGATGAAAGTATGGAGGTCCTTGATATAGGTTGTGGTTGGGGAGGAATGGCAATAGAAATTGCTAAATCAACTGGAGCAAAAGTAAAAGGTATAACATTATCTGAGAATCAATTTAAAACAGCATCTGAACGGGCACAAAAAGAGGGACTAGCTGACAAGGTACGTTTTGCACTTCAAGATTATAGATATGAAAAAGGAAGATATGATAGAATAGTTTCAGTTGGAATGTTTGAACATGTTGGTGTAAAATATTTTAAAACTTATTTAAAAAAAGCAAATGATATATTGAAAGACAATGGAGTATTTCTTTTACACACAATAGGTCAAAGAGGTAAACCAACTGCTACAAGTCCTTGGATAAGGAAATATATATTTCCAGGCGGATATATTCCATCATTATCTGAGATAATGAAAGAAACACAAAAACTTAATATAAATGTAACTGATATTGAAATCTTGCGATTACATTATGCTCATACATTATCTCACTGGTATAAAAACATATTAGAAAATAAAGAAAAAATTATCAAAATGTTTGATGAGAGATTTTTTAGAATGTGGGAATTTTATCTTCTTGCAAGTAAATATTCTTTTGTGAATATGGGCAATGTGGTCTTTCAAATACAAATATCTAAGAATATTAACAATTTGCCTCTTACTAGAAATTATATCTACAACTAGGTTCTTTATAATTATTGAATTTACACCACAGTTGATATAATCTTTTATTTATGGCGCAATCACTGAGTAATTACATAATAAGAGCATCAATATTTTTAGTAGCTGTTTTTGTTATTGTTGTTTTATTATACCCAGTTTTACAAAATGCTTTTTTATCAAATATATTTATTAACATTATAATTTTATTAGCTTTGGTAATTGGAATTGTATTTAACTTGTTCCATTTAATTAACTTAAATTATAAATATATATCTTACTCCAACTTCAATATTACTAATTCGATAGAATCATTTTCAACTTTAAGAGGGCAGGATAAAAATATTTCTCTTGAATTAAAAAATCTTGATGGAAAATTTTTTTTTAAAAGCTCATCAATAAATAGATTGATAGAAAATTCAGATATGACTTTAATAGGCATAAGAGAAACTTCGCGTTACTTAGTTGGATTACTAGTATTTTTAGGACTCCTTGGAACTTTCTGGGGACTTCTTAAAACAATTGGATCTGTAGGCAATGTTATTAGTGGTTTAGGTATAGATGATACAAATGTTGCAGGTTTTTTTAATTCCCTTAAAGACGGTTTAAATGCTCCGCTTGAAGGAATGAGTATTGCATTTAGCAGCTCTTTATTAGGTTTAGCTGGTTCTTTAATACTAGGATTACTTGATTTAAATCTTGGACAAGCTCAGAATAAATTTAGTCAATATTTTGAAAAAACACTTAATAATAACTCTTCTCCAGATTTTTCTACGTTAGAAGATAAGCCTACAGGTGAAGCAATTCAAAAAATCTATGACAACTTAGAAAACCTATTAAATGCCTTTAAAAAATCATCTGAAAATCAAACTAAAATTTCAAACAATTTAGAGCAGTTTAATGAAATACTTAAAAAAATAAATTCTAACTCCTCAAATCTTGATAAGCAATTATCAAATTTCTTATCTTCACAATTAAATACACAATCAACCTTAATGAACTTGACAGAAGCTTTAAGTAAAAACGGAATATTAGAAGCAAAAAAAATTAAAGAATATTTTCAGAAAATTGAAAAAGAACTAAAGAAAATTAAAAAATAATAATGTCTACTAGGTCTTTAAGAAATAGACTTGCCGATACAACAAATATTTGGCCTGGCTTTGTAGATGTTTTAGCAACTCTTTTAATAGTAATTATATTTGTGCTAATGGTTTTTACAGTTTCACAAATATATCTTAGTGATGCTATATCTGGGAGAGATAAGGCACTTCAAGATCTAAGAATACAAATAAATGAATTATCCAAAATACTTGTCATTGAAACTAAGGATAAGGAAGAAGCACTATCATCTCTTTCTGAAACAGAGAAAAAACTTGAAGATACAGAACTAGGTTTACAAAGTGAACAATTATTAAGTGAGCAATTACAAACAGATGTTGCTAAAAAACGATCAGAAATATTTGTTCAGGAACAAAATATAATTGCTTTATCTGAGCAAATTAGCAATCTTTTAAAAGAATTAAGAATAGTTGCAAATGCATTAGAAACTTATGAAGGGCAAGAAATTACTTTACTTGAAACTGAGGGGCTTGGAGAACGAATTAATAAAGCACTTGCTACAAGAATAGACCAACTAAAAATACTTAATCAAGAATTAGATAATGCTAATTTTAAACTACTTGAAAGTGAAAAATCTCTTAAATCTACAATTGCAGAATTGGATGAGAAGAATAAAAATTTAATGGCAATTAACGAAAGTCTTGGTTTAGAGGAAGGCGGTATTGAAGAGCAATTACTTGCAATTAAAAATAAAAATGAAAAACTTCTAAGTTTAAATGATGAATTAGAAAAGACAAATGTTGAACTATCATTAAGAGATGAAGAATTACAAAGTCAAATATCCCAATATCAAGAACTAATGAATGATCTTTTAGAAATTAATGATAGTTTGGGCTTAAAAGATGCATCACTTAATGAACAACTTGATGCAATTAGGTTTAAAAATGAAGAATTAGCAAGATTAAATAAAGATTTAATTCAGAAAGATAGTACCATTTTTAATCTTCGTGGAAAAATATCTGAATTGAACAATATACTTTCTCTATCTGAAGATAAGCAAAAAAGTCAGCTTGAAAAACTTGAGCTTCTTCAAAATCAAATTGTTACATTAGAGCAAGAAAGTCAAACACAAAATGAAACATCACTTGAAGAAATTAAAAAAATGGAAATACAAGCTTCAAAAACATTAGAGCAAGTAGAAATTTTATCAATGCAAATTGATACTCTTCAAAATGAAATAGCAATTCTAAATAATGCTTTAGAGGCAAGTGAAAGCCAAGCTTTGATAAAAGATTTAGAAATAGAAGTACTTGGTGAAAAATTAAATAAAGCCCTTACATCAAAAGTTTTTGAACTTCAAAAATATAGGTCTGAGTTTTTTGGAAAATTACAATCTATTTTAGGTGACAGAAAAGATATTAAAATTGTAGGAGATAGATTCATTTTTGAATCCGAACTACTATTTGATTCTGCTTCAGCAGATTTACAACTGTCTGGAAAAGAAAAGTTAAGTGAAATTGGTCTGACTTTAAAAGAGACTACCAATGATATTCCATCAGATATTGACTGGATTATAATGGTGGAAGGTCACACTGATAAAAAACCAATTAATACAATACGTTATCCATCAAACTGGGAATTATCTTCGGCCAGAGCTAATACAGTTTTGAAACTTCTTCTTGATCTTGGTTTTCCACCAAATAGATTAGCATCAGCAGGATATGGTGAATTTTACCCTATAAGTGAAGGAGAAAATGAGAGTGATCTTCAACAAAATAGAAGAATTGAATTAAAACTTACTTCACGCTAGAGTGCCTTAAATTTAACATAAACTGATCATAAAAAATATAAATGAGATTTTTATTAATATTCTTTTTAATTTTTAGCCCACATTTTGTATTTGCTGCATGTAGTGATCAACCAGCAAATGAGGTAGATTGGACTAATTGTAATTTTGTTGAAAATTTGGATTTATCTGGTGCGGGTATGGCAAATTCACAAATGTCTGGTGTAAATCTATCTTTATCGAATTTTGAAAAATCTCAAATAAATAATTCAAATTTATCTATTGGAAACTTTATATTTTCTAATTTTAGTAATTCAAATTTATATGCATCAAATTTACAGGGTGCTAATTGTAATAATGCTAATTTTGATAATGCAAATTTAGCAAAAGTAAATCTTGAAGGTTCTAATTTATTTGGAGCCTCATTTAAAGGTGCAAATTTATATGAAGCAAATTTATTAGGCGCAAATATTTCAGGAGCAATATTTGATGAGGCAAATTTATCAAATGCAATTTGGATTGATGGAAAAAAATGTTCACTTGGTTCAATAGGATCTTGCCAGTAATTTTATCTCTATTTCTAGTAGGGTGTAAGATGTCTTCAAGCACTGTTTTACAAAAAAATGATGAGAATAAAGTTAATGTTACTATATCAGGAAGTAAAGAGACAGGAATTAAATTAAATAATTAAAAAATTAATTTACTTTTAATTAATTTAATGATTTGAACTAAATTAAATGAATCAAAATTCATATCTTTATGCATTTACAGTTGTATTTCTTGCGGGAATTTTTTGGAGCTTTGGAGCCTTAACTGTAAGATATATGGTTGATGGTCAAGATTATGTATTTCAATATTTGTTTTATAGAGGTTTTTCAATTTCAACAATATTGATAATTTATTTATTTTTTCGTGAAGGTTTTTCGTTCTACAAGAATTTTTTAAAAATAGGTTTCTCTTCAGTTTTAGGTGGATTATTCTTAGCAACAGCTTTTACTGGATTTATTTTTTCTATCACTATGACTACTGCTGCTGTCACACTTTTTATGTTAGCTGCAATGCCATTTATAGCGGCAATCGTTGGTTATTTTGTACTTGGAGAGGTATTAAAACGATCAACGTTAATAGCTATGATAGTAGCTTTCATGGGCGTTTGTGTAATGATTATAAATGATAGTATTTCTGGGACTGCACTTGGAGCTATAATTGGATTTATATCTGCAACTGGCTTCGCACTTTATACAGTTACAATTCGTTGGAAACCTGAAACTCCTAAGTTTACGACCGTTGTTTTGGCAGGATTATTTTGTGCCATTTTTGCATTCTTTATATTAGATTTTTCTTTTCAACCATTTACCTCAATGCCTACTATAAATTCTTATTTAAGCCTCCTTCATGGTTTTTTAGTAGCATCTGGGCTTATATTATACAGTCTTGGAGCAAAATACTTACCTTCAGCAGAATTAGCCTTATTGTCTCTCATGGAAGTTGTCGGTGGTGTACTATGGGTTTGGCTTCCTTTATTTGGAATCAATGAGACGCCAAGTCTGACAGTAATTATTGGAGGTATAATAATTACACTATCTGTTATCTATTATGGTTTTGCTTCAAGGAGAATTGATATTAATCTCAAAACCTAAATTTTTGAAGAAATTTTATTAATATTTCTTCTAGGTAAATTATTTTTAAGCCAAACCTTATCAAGAGCTTGAACCATTTTATAAATATGTTCTTTTCTATGTTTTGGGGTTACCGTAATTCTAAGTCTTTCTAAACCTTTAGGAACGGTTGGATAAAAAATTGGTTGTGCATAAATACCATGATCATCTATTAAATCTTTAGATACTTTTTTACATAAAAAAGGATCATTTATTAATACTGCTACAATATGAGAGTTTGTGTCTAAATAAGGAATTGCAAGGGAGTCTAAATTTTCTCTGATCAATGCTGCGTTTTCTTTTATTCTTATTCTTAATTGTTCTGCTAAAGAAACAATATCTATTGCTTTAGATGCCCCTGCAGCAATTGATGGACAAATAGATGTTGTAAAAATAAAACCTGGGGCAAAACTTCTTACATAATCAATAATTTCTGAACTTGCAGCAATATAGCCACCCATTTGGCCATATGCTTTAGCTAAAGTTCCATTAATAATATCTATTTTGTCTTCAACACCCATTTCTACAGCAATACCCTTGCCTTCTTCACCATAAAGTCCAACTGAGTGAACTTCGTCTAAATATGTCATACAGTTGTACTTTTCTGCTAATTCTACTATTTTAATAATTGGAGATCTTATACCTTCCATAGAGTATAAACTTTCAAACACAATTAACTTAGGATTATTTGCATTTGCCTCTTTTAGCAGTTTCTCTAGATGATCAATGTCATTATGTTTAAATATATGACATTTAGCTCCGCTATTCTTAATGCCTTGTATCAAAGAAGCATGATTTAATTCATCAGAATATATTTCAATATCTTTAATTTTTTTTCCTAAAGTCCATAAAGTTGATTGGTTAGCTGTGTATGCTGATGCAAAAACTAATGCTGCCTCTTTATTATGAACATTTGCGATCTTTTTTTCTAGCTCAGTATGATAAGTTGATGTGCCTGAAATATTTCTAGTTCCACCTGAACCTGATCCATATTCAAGTAGTGTTTTTACAATTTCATTTACCACTTCTGGATGTTGACTCATATTTAGATAATCATTAGAGCACCAAACCTCAACTTCTCTCGCTTTATTTTTGAAACTTTCATCTGCATTTGGGAAGCTTTTTATAGGTCTGTCTATGTTTCTAAAATCCCTATAAAGACCCTGTTCTTTAAGATTTTTCAATTCTGATATGAAGAAGTTTTTGTAATGCATTTTTGTTAGATATCTTACCCTATGTTTAATTGTAAGTGTTTAATTGAATGAATTGTCACACCTTATTTCTTCCAAAAGCCATTCTCTTCCAGACACCATATTTATCATTAATAAAAAATCGATGGTACAACGCTGCTACTATATGAAGTGAAAAAAGAGCTGTTAAAAGAAGCGCTGAATAATAGTGAATTGCTAGAGCTTGAGGATATAGAATAAAGTTTTCTTCAATTAAAGAAGGTATTTTAATTAAACCTAAGAGATGAACATCTCCTCCTTCAAGCCATGTCATATAAGTACCTTGTATGGGAATAAAAATAACCAGGCCATAAAGTAAAAAATGGACTAAATTAGAGACCAATTTATGAAATAATGGAATATTTTCATATTTAGGATGAGAATTGAATATGTATTTCCACATTAATCTAAGCACAACCAAACTAAAGACCAATGTGCCAAAAAATTTATGTGAAATAATAAAACCCATTTTAAGAGGAGAAAATTCCATATTATGAAGGCTAATCCCTGTTGCAACCTGCCAAAAAAGCAATAATGCTAATGACCAATGAAAGAGCTTTGCAACTAAGCCCCAAGAAGATTTTGTACCTTTAAATTCAACCATTACTAATTTTATTATATAGTGCTATCTAAAGAAATATAATCCATGAAAATTAGAGTTTTATCGAGAAAAAGTGACTTAGCAGTAATTCAAGCACGTGAATTTTCTGACAATTTAAAATCTAAGCATCCCTATGTAGAAATAGAATTTTTAACAAGAAGCACCTCCGGAGATAAAGATCTAAATACTCCTCTTTCAGAAATGCCAACCGAAGGTGTTTTTACTAATGATTTAAGGAATGAGTTAATAAATAATAATTGTGATTTAATTGTTCACTCTTGGAAGGATCTTCCTATCGAAGTTGGTGATAAAACTAAAATAGCTGCAACATTAAAACGAGCTGATAAACGAGATATATTATTCTTAAAAAAAAATAAAGCAATGAATAGTAAAAAAATTAATATTCTTTGCTCATCACCTAGAAGACAATATAACATAGAGAATTTTATTAAGCATTATCTCCCACGAAAATTTGATGAAATTATTTTTGAAAATATAAGAGGCAACATACCTACTAGATTTAAAAAATTTTTGGAAAATTCAAACAGTGATGGTTTTATTGTTGCTAAAGCAGCAATTGATAGATTACTTTTGAATAATTATTCTGAATACATTGAATTAAAAACAACTCTAAAAAAATATATTAACGAATGTTTATGGTCTATTTTACCGTTATCTATAAATCCTTGTTCTCCAGGACAAGGTGCTCTAGCAATTGAAACAAGAATTAAAGATAATAAACTCGATGAGATTTTAAAAGATATCAATGTTTCTGAAGATTATTCAAATGTTATTGAAGAAAGAAGTATTTTAAAAAATTATGGTGGAGGATGTCATCAAAAAATAGGAGTATCTTATATCTCACATAAATTAGGATTAGTTGTCTCTAAAAGAGGTGTAGA
>CACHBB010000025.1 GCA_902577945.1 uncultured Alphaproteobacteria bacterium | reverse complement strand
TTTGATATTTTTTGTTTTGTAAAAAGAAACATTTTGTTTTCTTTTTGACTCGATAATAGAAATAATTAGTAAAAATAGATATCTAAAAAATATTATTTGAAAAATGGTGTGATTAATAGTTGCATATTTTTGAATTACATCTGAACTTGCAAATAAAAAAAAAGCTAAGGCTCCAAAAATAATTCCTATATTTTCTTTTGAATTTATCAAATATTATCTAACTTTTTTACTGCTTCAAAAAAAGTATTGATAATCATTGCGCTTGAAGCTGCGCCTGGGTCTATATGACCCTTACTTCTTTCACCAAGCTTACTTGAACGCCCTTTTTTTGAGAGCATCTCTTTTGTAGATTCCATTGCTTGGTTAGCTTTCAGCGCTCCTTGTTGTAAAATTTCTATTATATTTTCTTCATCAATAGAAGTTTTTTTAATAGTTTCAGCGGAAGGCATCCATACGTCTAGCATAGTTTTATCACCTAATTCTGCCTTTCCTCTTTCTTTGATACCATTTGCTGCAGCTTCAAAAAAATCAGCAATCTGAGATGTATTTGCAGATTGCAAATCTTTTAGTTTAGCACCACCTCTCATTAATGCGGTCGCATACAAAGGACCTGCTGATGCACCAACAGCACTTAAAAAACTTGACGCAACCTGCATACAAATTTTATCAAATGTTAAATCATCAGATAAGGTATCTAATTTTTCCCTAACAGCTGTCCAACCGATACTCATTGTAACTCCATGATCACCATCACCAGTTGCTCGATCAAGTTCTGAAAAATAATCTTTATGTTTCTCAATATCATCGCAAATGACATACAAAATTTTGATAAATTCTTTATTAGTTAAGTTTTTTTTCATTATGTTATCATTTTACAAATATCTAGAAAGTCTTTAGCGTTTATAGCTGATCTTCCTATAAATATTCCATCATTATTTTTAATATTTAAAATATTTAATGCATTTTTTTTATTTACACTACCACCATAAATTACTTTTAATTGATTTTTATTTATTTTTAATTTTTTTTGGCAAAAAATTCTTATAAATTCTATTGTTTCAGAAATATATTTCAAATTAGCTGCCTTTGATTTACCTATTGCCCATATAGGCTCATAGGCCAAAATAATTTTTTTATTTTTTTTCAGAGTTATATTTTTTAAAAAAACATTTAATTTTTTTCTCAAGCCTGCTTTTCTCATATTTATATTAGAATTGTATTTTTTTTCACCTACACAAACTAAAGGAATAATATTATATTTTAGAGCCTGTATAATTTTTTTATTTATCAAAATATCACTTTCGTTAAAATGTTCAAAACGTTCTGCATGACCTAACTCAACAATTTTACAACCGCATGATTTAATCATTGATGCTGAAACCTCACCAGTAAATGCACCAGAATCTTCATGATGTATATTCTGAGCCCCTAGAATAATAGGTAATTTATTTAAATACTTTTGAAATGTAGATAGAGAAGTAAATGGGGGAATTATAAAAAAATTATTTTTTTTTTTAATATTTTTTTATTTCTTAAAAGTGTGTTTATGTATTTTTTCGTTTTTGGAATATCATTATTCATCTTCCAGCTAGTACCAATTAATTTCATTGGTTTTAAACCCTAAACATAGAACAGAGTGTTTCTTCTTCTAACAGAGGTTGTAATTCATCATCTAATTTTATAACAGTTATTGAAGCACCATTCATTTCAAGGGAAGTAACGTATTCACCAACAAAAGAAGAATGAATTTCTATATTATTTTTACCAAGTATTTCATGAACTTTTCGATACATAATGTATAATTCCATTAGTGGAGTTGAGCCAAGACCATTCACCAAAACACTGACTTTTTTTGATCCATCCATTTCATTTAAAATTTTTTCCATCAATTCAACTGTAATTTCATCAGCAGTCCTCAGTTTTCCTTTTCTAACACCGGCCTCTCCATGAATTCCAAGTCCAATTTCCATCTCATCATCTTCTAGAACAAAACTTGGCTCTAATGTATGTGGAAGAGAGCATGGACCTAGAGCAACTCCCATTGATATTGTCATATCATTTGCTTTTTCAGCAAGTCTACATACTTCATCTATTTCCATTCCTTTTTCAGCAGCAGCACCAGCAACCTTAAATACATAAAAATCTCCAGCTACTCCTCTTCTTTCCTTTTTCTTATCAATGGGGGCAGAAGCAATATCATCAGTTACAAGTACTGTTTTTACAGGGATATCCTCCATACCACACATTTCTGCCGCCATATCAAAATTCATTATATCTCCAGCATAATTTCCATACATATACACTACGCCCTTCCCACCGTTGATAGCTTTGGTAGCCTCAACAATAGGATCTGGTGAAGGTGAAGCAAAAACATTTCCAATTGCAGCCCCATCTGCAAGACCTTTGCCAACATAACCTAAAAATGCAGGTTCGTGACCTGACCCTCCACCTATAAGTATGCCTACTTTATCTTTTATAGGAGCATCTTTTCTTACAACAGCTCTTTTATTATTATTTGCAAATTTTAAGATATCATTATGAGCAAGAACAATTCCCTCAACCATTTCATCAACAACTTGATATGGATCATTAATGATTTTTTTAAAAGCCATATACCTGTTAAACAATTTTTTTTGAATATTTCAATAATAATGTATAAATATCTTATGGAAAAAAATCGAATAATAATGGGAGCTGATCATTTAGGGCTTCCTCTGAAAAATTCTATCAAAGAACATCTAATTAAACAAAATTATCAAGTCGAAGATATTGGAGTAAATGCTACTGATCCTGTTGATTATCCAGATGTTGGGGAAAAATTAGCCAATAAAATTGCCTCGTCTGATTATGAAAGAGGAATACTTTTCTGTGGAACTGGAGCTGGAATGGCAATTGTAGCTAATAAAGTTAAGGGAGTAAGAGCTGTTTGTATAAACGATCCATACACTGCTGAGAGAGCAATAGCATCAAATAATGCTCAAGTCGTAACTTTGGGCACTCTTATTACTGGACCCGAGGTTGCAAAAAAACTTGTAGACATATGGCTAGGAAACAAGTTTCAAGGTGGTGGATCTGCAAAAAAAGTAGATAAAATTAATAATTTAGATCAAAAATAATCCACTATTAAAAATATATAAACCTTCTTTATTGGTTTTTATTTACAATCAAATAACCTTATGTTTTTTTAGTTAATAATTTTGGGAGGAATAGTGACTAAATTAAAATTAGGAATGATAGGTGGTGGACAGGGAGCCTTCATTGGTGGTGTCCATCGAATAGCTTCAAGAATAGATGATCATTACGAATTGGTTGCAGGATCACTAGCAAGCAAACCTGACATAGCCCACGCTTCAGCTAAAGATTTAGGTATTAGTGAGGATAGATCATATTCGTCATATGAAGAAATGTCTGAAAAGGAATCAAATAGAGATGATGGTATTGATGTAGCAGCGATAGTTACGCCTAACCATCTTCATTACCCGATCGCTGAAGCTTTTCTAAAAAAAGGAATACATGTTATATGCGACAAACCCTTGACTCATAATTTAGAAGATGCAGAAAGATTTTACAACTGTGTAAAAGACTCTAAGGCATTATTTGCACTAACACATAATTACACAGGTTATCCAATGGTTAGACAGGCCAGAGAAATGTTTCGTTCTGGTGAAATAGGCAAATTAAGAGTAATTCAAGTTGAGTACGCTCAGGATTGGTTGACACTTCCAATTGAAAATGAAGGACAAAAACAGGCAGCATGGAGAACCGATCCCTCAAAAGCCGGTATGGGCGGTTCAATCGGTGATATAGGTAGTCATGCTTTTAATCTTGCAGATTTTATTACAGGTGCAAAACTTGAAGAGCTTTGTGCTGATATTAGTAGTTTTGTTGAAGGAAGAAAAAATGATGACAATGCTCATGTTTTATTAAGATATGAAAATGGTGCAAAGGGTATGCTATGGTCATCTCAAGTTGCACCAGGAAATGAAAATGCTCTTAAAATTAGGATTTATGGAGATAAAGGAGGTCTTGAATGGGAACAAGAAAATCCAAATTATTTAAGAGTTGATATCTTTGGAAAGGCAAAAAAAATTATAAGACGAGCTGGAAATGAAACTACCGAAACAGGTACAAGAGTAACAAGAATTCCTCCAGGACATCCTGAAGGATATCTTGAAGGTTTTGCAAATTTATATTCGGATTTTGCAAAACAAATACTTGCATTACAACAAGGAGTTCAGATTGATGAAAGTTTGAAACTTGTTCCTTCAATTGATGATGGGCTTAAGGGTGTAAGGTTTATTACTTCAGTTGTAGATTCTGGTTTGAATGGAAGCAAATGGATTAAATTTTAATTAAAGGGAAAGCAAAATGAAAAAAAAAATAAGAGTTGGGATGATTGGTTATGGATTTATGGGCAAAGCTCATACAAATGCTTTTAGACAAGCATCCAAATTTTTTCCAGACCTTCCTTATGAACCTGAATTAAAAATATTTTGTGCAAGAAATGAAGATAGAGCAAATCAATTTGCATCAAATTGGGGATATGAAAAAGTTGTAACTGATTGGAAAGAGGTCGTTGAAAGTGACGAAATAGATCTTATTGATATATGTGCTCCTAATAATATGCATAGAGAAATTGCTATTGCGGCTGCAGAAAAGGGCAAGTGGGTTTTAACTGAAAAACCTCTTTCATTAAATGTAGCTGAGGGTGAGGAAATGGTTGCTGCAGTTGAGAAAGCTGGAGTACCAAATATGGTATGGTACAATTATAGAAGAATTCCCGCTGTTACATTAGCAAAAAATATTATTGATAGAGGTTCGCTTGGTAGAATATTTCATTACCGGGCAAACTTTTTACAAGATTGGACAATTTCTTCTGAATTGCCTCAAGGAGGTGAAGGTTTGTGGCGATTAGATGTTGATGTTGCTGGTAGTGGTGTTACTGGAGATTTACTGGCGCACTGTATAGACACAGCTATGTGGTTAAATGGTCCTATTATTGAAGTAAGCGCAATGACTGAAACATTTATTAAAGAACGAACTCACAATTTAACTGGTAAGATTCAAAAAGTTGGCATTGATGATGCTTGTGCTTTTTTAGCTAAATTTGAAAATGGATCTCTAGCAATTTTTGAGTCTACCAGATATGCTAGAGGTCATAAAGCACTTTATACATTTGAGATAAATGGAGAAAATTCTTCAATTGCATGGGATTTGCATGATTTACATCGTCTTAAGTATTTTGATCATGGTGACGAATCAATTGTAAGAGGTTGGAGAGATATTCATGTAACAGATGGCGATCAGCCTTATATGGATAAATGGTGGGTTCCTGGATTAAATATTGGATTTGAACATTCTTTTACACACGGCGTAGCAGATTTTTTATCTTCTGTTGATTCTGATAAAAAAGCTCAACCAGATTTTAGAAACGCCCTTCAAACTCAAAAAGTATGTGAAGCTGTTATTAATTCAGGCAAATCTAAAAAATGGTTAAAAACTGATGTTAAGCTATAGGATTAATTACTGTGGGTTTTAAATATTCTTACAACACTATAGTTTATTCAGGAGAAGATTATCTCACGCAAGTTAAGAGATTGAATAAATTTGGATATGAAGGAATAGAGTTAGTTGGTGAGCCAAGTTGGTATGATTTTAGTGAAGTAAATAAATTTAATTTAGAATATAACATTAAGGTTAATTCAATTTGTTCTATTTTTACTGCTGAAAGAGATTTAATTCATCCTGAAAAGTCAATGCGAGAAAAGGCAATTGAATATTGTAAATCAATAGCTGATATGGCAGCTGCGGTAAATTCCACAACTATGATAGTTGCTCCATCACCTGTTGGAAAAATTGAAGCTATGACCTCTGAAAAGGATGAAATGAATTATGCTATAGACTCAATTCAAAAAGTTGGTGAATATGCAAAATCTGTTGGTACTAATATTTCAATCGAACCGTGGAATAGATATGAAACATATTTTATTAATAGACTAGAGCAAGCTGAAAAAATTTTAGATAATTTAAGTCTTGATAACGCTGGTATTCATGGAGATACATTTCATATGTCAATTGAAGAAGCAAATATAGCTGATGCGTATAAGAAAATGGGAAAAAAATTAAACCATTGTCATCTTGCAGACTCAAATCGGGCTGCCCCTGGAACAGGTCACACTGATTTTAAACCAATCTTACAAGCTCTTAAAGACATAAACTTTTCAAATTATATAACAATGGAACTTATACCACCTGTTTCAGATCCATTTGCATGTGTTAGAGGAGGTAAGGCTGAAGAGTTTAAAGATAATTACACTGAACAATCTATTAATCATTTGAAAAAAATTGAAAGCCAATTAAAATAAATCATGCAAAAAAAATATGACACTACAGTTCTCGGTCTGTATGTATTAGATATACTAGGTAGACCAGTAAGCAAAATTCCTGAGGGTGGAAACTTAGCATATATTGAAGAATTAAGATTAACTGTAGCTGGTACAGCGGGTGGTACAGTAGTGGATTGCGCCAAACTTGGAGTTAGCACTCTTGGTGTAGGAGCAGTCGGGGATGATGAAAAAGCAGATTTTGTTATATCAACTCTTGAAAAATTTGGAGTTGATACATCAGGTTTTGAAAGATTAAAAGGAATACCAACATCATCAACAATTTTAAACATTCGACCTAATGGAGAAAGACCGGCATTACACTTGAGAGGAGCATGCGATCATTTTTTACCACCTAAAAAAGAAAAAGTTGATATTTTTGATTGTAAAGTTTTTCACTTAGGTGGAACAGGATTATTAAAATTACTTGATGGTCAAGTTTCAGTTGATCTATTGAAAGAAGCAAAAGAGAGAGGTTGTATAACAACTTGGGATCTGATTGGCGCTACTGAAGAGACAATTGATATAGTTAAACCTTTACTTCCACATATTGACTATTTTATGCCAAGTATTGAGGAAGCAAGCATTATGTGTGGTTTATCTCAACCTGAAGATGTAGCAAAATTTTATTTAGATGGTGGTGTTAAAAATTGTGTTTTAACCATGGGTGGTGAAGGTTCATTATTTATGAGTGAAAAAGATAAAATTGTAACACCTGCATTCGATATTAAAGTTGTTGATACAACTGGATGCGGTGATGCATTTGATGCAGGTATGATAGTTGGATTAGTTAGAGATATGGATCTGGAAACTTCATTAAAGTTTGCAACTACAACTTCAGGTCTAGTTGCTACAGGTCTTGGCTCAGATGCAGGTATTGTTGACTTTAATCATACTATTGAAAAAATGAATTCTTTAAAAACAAAATAATTTTTTTGTTTCAAGTAATTTTAAATAATATAATTAAAAAATATGAAAAATAATTGGTCTTCAAAAGAGGCAAGTGATTTAATTGCAAAATATAAAAAAATTGGTTTGAGTAAAGATTTAGCTTTGAGAGTTTATTCCACTCAACTTCTAGGAAGAGAAAAAAAATTAGTTCTACATGGAGGTGGAAATACCTCTTTAAAAACTGAAACTAAAAATATTTTTGGAAAAAAAATTAGAGTTATGCATGTGAAAGGTAGTGGTTGGGATATGTCAGATATAGATTATCCTGGTTTGCCTGCTGTAGAGTTAGATCCATTATTACAAACTACTAATTTAAAAACTCTAGATGATTTTTCAATGGTAAACTTACAAAGAAAAAATTTATTAGATTCAAAAGCACCTAACCCTTCTGTTGAAACATTACTTCATGCTTTTATTCCACATAAATATGTTGATCATACTCATGCTAACTCAATCTTAAGCCTCATTGATCAGCCAAATGATATTGAAATTTGTAAAAAAGTTTTTGGAAATAAAATCGGTATCGTTCCTTACGTAATTCCTGGTTTTGAACTTGCTATCAAAGCAAATAATATTTTCAAAAAAAATAATAAAGTCATAGGTTTAATCTTGCTAAACCATGGTATTTTTTCTTTTGGTTCCACTGCAAAACAGAGCTATGATCGTATGATTGAATTAGTAAATACTGCAGAAAAATTTCTTTCGAAGTATCCAAATAAGATTTTAAAAAATAGTAAAAAAATTAAAAAAAATATAATTAAATCTGAAGATATTTTACCATTATTAAGGAAAAATCTATCAAGTAAAATAGACGATAACTACACAAAATGGGTTTTAAATTTAAGATCTAACCAAAAAATTCTTAATTATTTAAATAACAAGAATATAAAAAGTTTTTCACAAAGAGGGCCAGTTACTCCCGATCATGTAATCAGAATAAAACCAAAACCTTTAATTTTAAATTTGGAAAATATCTCACTAAATGAATTAGACAAAAAAATTTCAAGTTCTATCAATGCGTTTAAAAAAAATTACATTAAATATTTTAATAAAAATAAAAAATTCCTTAAAGGTTCAATAATGCTCGACACTAATCCAAGAGTAATATTAATACCTGGCTTAGGAATTGTTGGAGTTGGAAGAACATCTAAAGAAGCTAAAATTGCTTCAGATTTAGCTGAATGCACATTAGATGTGATTTCTCAAGCCGAGTCATTTGGAAAATTTAAATCTATATCTGAAAAAGAAATATTCAAAATGGAATACTGGTCTCTTGAGCAAGCAAAACTTAAAAATCTAAAAAGGAAATATTTTAGTGGAAATGTTGTCTTAATAAGTGGAGGGTGTGGAGATATTGGCCTATCAACTGCAAAATCTTTTTATGATGAAGGAGCAGAGGTAATTTTACTAGAAAAGGAACAACATCATATAAATAACACTCCATCCAATATAAAAAAATTTGCTAAAATTATTAAATGTGACGTAGCTAATTCTAAATCACTTAATAAAACTATAATAGAAGTTATAAAAATTTATGGAGGTATTGATATTTTAGTTTGTAATGCTGGTGCTCCTTGGCAGGGCGAAATGGCTAGCATATCTAAAGATGTAATGCAAAAAAGTTTAGATCTTAATCTTTTGTCTCACCATCATATTTCTCAACATGCAGTAAAGATTTTTTTAAAACAAAAAACTGGTGGATTATTGCTTTATAATATTTCAAAACAATCAATTAATCCTGGAAAAAATTTTGGTCCTTATGGTATTGCCAAAGCTGCAACTTTATTTATGATGAGGCAATATACATTAGAATATGCAAAAGATAATATTAGAGCTAATGGTGTTAATCCAGATAGAGTTAATACAAATTTTGGAGGTAAGAATTTTGTAAGAGAAAGAGCAAAGGCAAGAGGGGTTAGAAAATCTGAATATTTAAAAAGTAACTTATTAAATATTGAAGTTAAACCAAGTGATGTTGCAGATGCATTTGTTTTATTAGCTAAATCAAAAAAAACAACAGGAGATGTTCTGACTGTAGATGGGGGAAATATAACTGCGACGCTTAGATAAAAATGAAAAATAAAAAAACAAATCATGAAGTAGCAAAAGGGATCAGAAAGAGAGTTTTTGAGCATTGTATAAAAAATAATGGAGGTTATTTGAGTCAAGCTTGTTCAGCTGCTGAGCAACTTGCGTGGTTATATAACGACATATTGAATTTAGGAGATTCAACTCAACCCATGATACCTGAGGAATTTAGTGGTGTTCCTTCAAAAGATAATCAGAATTATATAACAGGGGCTGGTTACAATGGCCCTTTTGAGTCAAGTTATGATAGGTTAATAATTGCACCAGCACATTATGCCCTTGTTGCTTATGCAACATTAATTGAAGTAGGAAGAATGGCACCTGAAGCTTTAGATATGTTTAATAAAGATGGCTCATCAGTTGAAATGATCGGAGCTGAACATTCTCCTGGTATGGAGGTTCATAATGGAACATTAGGTGTTGGATTATCAACAGGCGCAGGTTTAGCTATGGGAAGAAAAATTAAAAAAGAAACTGGAGAGGTTTGTGTCTTCATGTCTGATGGTGAATTACAAGAGGGTCAGGTTTGGGAAGCATTACAAACATGTGTTCATCATAAAATCGATAATTTATGGGCAATAGTTGATGTTAATGAACAACAAGTTAATGGAGCGATGAAAGATGTGATGGATATAGGTGATATTGCAAATAAAATTGAATCATTTGGAGCAATAGTTACTGAAATTGATGGACATAACTTCGACGAACTCAGCAAAGCAAAAAAAATAAATCATAAGGATAAACCACTTATTATTCTTGCTAAAACATCACCATATCAAGGTATGAAATATTTAAAAACACGTTTTCCAAAACTTCACTATGTTAGATTTAAGTCAGAAGAAGAGAGAATGAATATGAACAATGAAATTTCAACAGAACTTGGCATTAGTCCAATAGAATATTAAAATGGAAATAGTTAATAAACCTTATGCAAAAGCATTTGAAGATTTTGCAAAAGATAAAAAAGAAATTTTATGTATTTCAGCTGACTTAGATTCATCATGTGAAATTGATGGTTTTAGAGATCGTTACCCACATAAATTTATTTCTATGGGTATGGCTGAACAAAATATGATGAGTTTTTCTGGTGGTTTAGGTTTAGCTGGATTTAGACCTTTTATACATTCTTTTGGCGTATTTACATATAGAAGACCCTATGATCAATTAGTTGCCTCAATTGCTTATCCTAGAAGAAAAGCGAGAATCATGGGTTTTCTACCTGGAATAACAACTCCAGGAGGAATGACACACCAAGCTATAGAAGACATATCAGTAATGCGTACTCTTCCTAATATGACTGTTCTTGAAACTGGGGATGCCACAGAAGTAGAGAGTATTTGTGAAGTTGCAGACTCTATTGATGGACCTGTTTATTGTAGAATGCTTAGAGGATCTGTTCCTAGGTTATTTGAGACCCCACTACAAATAGGCAAACTAAGAACTTTAAGTGAGGGTAAAGATATCTTAGTCTTTACATCTGGTATTTGTACAGAAGAGGCAATTCGTGCTCGATCAGCATTAAAGAAATTTGGAATTGCTATAAAACATATTCATGTCTCTACCCTAAAACCAATTAATGAGGAATTATTTCTTTCGTTAATTAGTGAAGCTAAATCTGGTATTATTTCAATGGAGAATCATTTAGTTAATGGAGGTCTCGGATCAATAGTTTCAGATATAATATCAAAGTACGGTATAGGAAAAAAATTAATCAAACTTGGCCTACAAGATACATACGCTCATGGAGGATCTAAAGGATATTTATCTAGGTATTACAATTTAGATGCATTAGCATTAATTAAATCAATTGAAAATTTAACTAACACCAAAACGAATATTCAAGAGGTAGATTTAAATGAAGCAAGAATAGAAGATGTTCATTCATTATCTAAAGCAGAGGCTTTATAATTTGGAACGCATTAATGTAACATATGAAATTTTTATAGACTCTGAGATAGATGCAAAAAATATAGTCAATTCAATTTGTCATGAAAATACTGTAGAAATCCCAAGTGATATCGTACCCAATGATTTTATTAAAAATGAAATTGTTGGTAAAATTGAAAATATTAAAAAAGATATTCAATCATTTTTAATTACAGTTTCTTATTCAAATGAATGTGTTGGATTAGAAATTAACCAATTGTTTAATATAATTCATGGAAATACTTCAATGTATCAAAATGTAAGAGTAGTTGATGTAAAACTAAATTCTATATTAAATAATATTTTCCCAGGACCTAAGTTTGGAATTAATGGTATTAGAAAAATAATTGGTCATAGCAATTCTATTTTATGTCCAGTCTTAAAACCACAAGGGCTTTCATCTGATGACTTGGCGTCTTTAGCTTATGATTTTATAATTTCTGGAGCAGATATGATCAAAGAAGATCATAATTTAAGTAATCAAAATTATTCATCCTTTAGAGATCGAATAGAAAAAACAACTAAAGCTGTAAATAAAGCTAACAAAGAAGCTGGTAAAAGAGCTATGTATTTTCCTCATGTATCAAGTAATTTTGAAACTATAATAGAAGATATCCATTTTGCTATAAGTGCAGGTGTTGATGGAATTATGTTAATACCAAGTTTGGTAGGTTATAATTTTGTTCATCATATTTCAAAAAATAAACAATTTGACTTACCTATTATATCTCATCCTAGTTTCTCTGGTGGACATGTTTTATCTGAAAGTCACGGAATAGAACATGGGGTATATTATGGAACTTTACAAAGAATAATAGGCGCTGATATGTCAATTTTTCCAAATACTGGAGGAAGGTTTGAATTTAGTAGAGACCAATGTTTATCGATATCATCTAAATGTAAAGATAGTGACGGTTTTGGAAAGCCAATTTTTCCAGCTGTAGGTGGCGGCATGTCAATAAGTACAGCAAAAGATATGAACTTAATGTTTGGTAAAGACGCCGTTTTTTTATTAGGTGGGGGTTTAATTCGTTATAAAGACAACATGAAAAACGTTCTTAATGATATAAGAAAAATATTAGATAATTAATCATTCTCTTTTGTATAGCTTTTAATTTCAATTAAAATTTTTTTCATATCTAATGGCGATATTTTTTTTGGATTACCATTTATTTTAGCTATTGTAATTTGTTTGCACATTGCCTCAAATTGCTCTGCTAAATACAAAGTATCATTTAGATTTTTACCTATTGAAACTACTCCGTGATTTGCAATCAAGGCAACCTTTCTATTTCTTAACGATTTTACTATTGCATTTGCTAATTCTTGTGAGCCTGGCAAATGAAAACTTGAACATCTAACATCTACTCCACCAAATAATCCAATAAGATAATGATAGGCTACAATCTTCTTTTGTAATAAAGAAAAACCAGTACCATAAATAGGGTGGTTATGGATTATTGAATTAACATGTGGAATTTTTTTATATATTTGTAGATGAAATCTCCACTCTATCGACGGCTTATTTTTTCCAATGAATTTCCCATTTTTAGTAATATAAACCATCTCTTTACTTTTTATTTTTTTATAATCTTTTGCTGATGGAGTTATTATCATTCCATCTTTAAATCGATGACTTATATTACCTGTTTTGCCCTGATTTAAATTTAAATCCTCCATTTTTATGCAGGACTTTAAAATTTCTTTTCTTATGGATTCCTCTTTATTCATTAACTAACGATACAATAAAATAATTGTTAATAAAATTATAATCAAATTTTGTTTAAATACCTAACATTTTTGTAATATGCGTTTTTTGCATATCTATATTTAA
>CACHBB010000024.1 GCA_902577945.1 uncultured Alphaproteobacteria bacterium | reverse complement strand
ATGTTTAGATTATTATATTTTGTAATTAATTTAGTCCTTTTACTGATTATAATTAGTTTTATATTTTCAAATCCGTTTATAATTTCACTAGACATAGGTAATTTTAAATATTCTTTTTCATCAATTGTTTTTTCAATTGTTGCTTTGCTTATATTAATTACATTTTATTTTTTTACATATATTTTCTTCAAATCTAGATTTTCAATTAATAATTTCTTTATTAAAAATAAATATAAAAGATTGGAAAAAGGCCACCTCCATTTTGTTGATGCTATGATTGCTATATCAAATAAAGATAATCGTAATGCTATAAAATTTCATAAAAAAATGACTAATTATATAAAAGATGATCCATCTCTTTCATTACTTGTAAAATCAGAAGTGTATAAAATGGAAAGAAAATATCCTGAGCTTGTTGATGTATACGAGATGATGATTAAATCAAAAAAGATGGAAGCATTAGGATATAGAGGTTTAATGGAACATAATTTAAATAATCATGATTATCATCATGCTTTTTTATATGGTGAGAAACTATTTTCTTTAAGTCCATCTATTGAAAAATTATATGAAACTTTAGTTTATATAGCTGCAAAAACAAAAAACTGGAATCAGATTATATCAATTTCAGAAAAAGCTTACTCACAAAAAATTATAAATATTAATACTTTTAATGAAAATAATTCTGTAGCATATTATGAAATAGCAAAGATAAAATTTAGTAGTAATTTTAAGGAAGCAAACAAAAATATCACAAAGGCACTTAACCTGAAAAAAAATTTTTTTCCTTATATAAAATTACATCTTGAATTAATTGCAGATTCTAACAATCAATCATTACTAAAAAAAATGATAAAAAAATACTGGAATTTAAATCCTGATCAAACCTTAAGATTAATTATTACAGATATCATAAAAAATAATAATTTAGGTGACCTAAACTTTATAAACCAAATAATAAAGAGCAATATTAATAATGAAGAGTCTAGAAAAATGCTAATATATTTTGCTATTAAAAATCAGAATTGGCAAATTGCTAGAAATAAAATAACTGGATTAATTGGCTCTAATCCATCAAGAGAAGTTTGTTTATTTATGGCTGATATTGAGTTAGGTGAAAACAATGATAAACAAAAAAGTGACTCATGGATAATGAGATCTGAAGGTACGTTTTCTGAAAATACATGGATATGTAAATTTACTAACCAATCTCAACAAGATTGGAACAGTTTATCTGATTCTGGATATTTTAATTCCCTTGTTTTATCCAATTCAAAAATGATAGAGTAATATATAATTAAATGAGTATAAATTTTTTTATTGGATATGACTCTAAAGAGGACATAGCTTATAGAGTGTGCAAATATTCATTACTTAAAAGATCTACTGTAGAAGTTAAAGTTATGTCTCTTAAGCTAGACGAGCTCGTTTCTAGAAAATTATACACTAGAGACATAGACCCATTGGCATCAACGCAATTCACCTATTCTCGATTTTTAGTACCTCATTTAATGAATTATAAAGGATGGGCAGTATTTTGTGACTGTGATTTTATATTTTTAAATGATGTAAAAAACTTGATGGAAAACTTGGACACTTCCAAAGCAGTATATTGTGTAAAACATGATTATACACCAAAAGAAAAACATAAAATGGATGGTCAAAAACAAACAATTTATCCTAGGAAAAATTGGTCTAGTTTTATTGTCTTTAATTGCTCTCACCCAAGCACAAAAAAATTGTCAGTTCAAACTGTTAATAAGGAAAGCGGTGCTTTTCTTCATCAATTTCAATGGTGTAATGATGATGAAATTGGTTCGCTTGATGAAAGATGGAATTGGCTTGAAGGTTGGACATCAAGTCATAACAACCAAACGCCTTTTGCAGTTCACTATACTAGAGGAGGACCATGGTTCACGGAGTGGCAAGACGTAGAATACGCAGAGAATTGGATATCAGAGAGAGACGAATATTTGTCTAATAAATTTAGCTTATAAATTTAGATTTTCTTCCAATAAATTTTTTTTACTAACTAATTGATTTTTTTCAATTAATGAAACTGATTTATACCACGGTGTTTTATTATCTGGTTGATTCCAATAATGAAAGAGAGCATGATTTTTTGGTTTTATTAGTATTGTTTTTACTCCTAAACCACCTGCAAGATGTGCTGTGCTATTACTTACAGAAATAAATAAATCCAAATTCATGAGAACTGCTGCCAATCTGTCAAAATCATTAAATAAATCCAATTTATCTAGTGTTACTATTTTATTGTCTGTACCTTGATTAAATTTATCGATTTCACTGTGCACTTCTCCGTATTGAAGATTAATAAAATTACAATTTTGAGTTTGTAATATATTTGTTAAATTATTTAAATTTAATGATTTCTCATCAGCGTATCTGTTTTTAAAACTTCTCCAGGATATTCCAATATTATAATTATATTTTAAACTATTTAATTTACCTTTAATTTCTGTGATTAGTTTATCATCAGCCTTTAAAAAAATATTATTATTATCAAAATGTTCTCTACTATTCCTAAAATATCTCCCTAAGCTTCCTGCATAAATTGTGAAATCATATTTTTTTAAAGAATCAGGATTTTCTGATATGCTACCTAAATCTACAAAATTATTTTTATAATCTGGGAAAGAATTACAAAATATGTTTTTTAATCTTCTATCACATTCTATTTTAGTATTAGGACACAATAATAATAAATCTTTATACATTGAAGAATATAAAATTTCATCTCCGACTCCTTGTTCTCTCAAAACAAGAATTTTTGAATTAGGATGTATAATATCTTTCAGTAAAAGTTTTTTTCTTATGTTGTTTATTGAAGGGTTTTTTTCAACAAAATCTGATAAATTTAGTCTTCCATCAAAGTACCTCCATCCATTTTTATAGTTTTGTTTTCTTAAATATATAAGAGATAAAATTTTCTGAATATTCCCATCGTTTTCATTTAAACTTAAAGCTTTTAATGAAAATTTTTCAGCTAGATCTATTTTATCTATATCAAAATAAGCTTTTGCTAAGTTATTAATAATCGATGGATTATTTGGATTTATTTTAAGCGCATCATTGTAAAGTTGGATTGATTTATCATATTTAGATTCTTCACGATAAAATCCAGCTAAATTATTTACTATTTCATAAGAGTCTTTTTTAATTTTATATGCTTTCAGAAGAAACTTTTCAGCATTAGCTGAATCTCTTTTTTCGTGATATATTCTTCCTAGTGAATTAAGTATCAAAGGATTATCATTATCAATCTTTAGTGCCATTTTTAAAATCTTGAGTGATTTATCTAATTCCCCTTTTTTGAAATAATTTAAACTTAGAATATTTAGATAAACAATATCACTATTATTTTTTAAATAAGTGTCACAAACTGTAATTGATTCATCATATTTTTTAAGTTTGTATAATACAAATGCTTTATCTTTTAATAAATTTTCCAAATCTTTACTTATATCTATTGCTTGATTTATGTATTTAATCGCTTCAATATAATTATCTTCCGATATTAAAATTAAATATAAATTAATTATTGCTTTAATATTTTTTTCATTTTCAATTAAAAATAGATAATTTACTTTTGCTTCTTTGTTTAAGCCCAATGATTGCTCGATTACGGCTAAGTTAAAACGTAATTGGTTATTGGTTTTATTTTTTTCAAATATTTTTTTTAACTTTTTATAGGCAATTTCTTTATTTCCACTAGAAAATTCCCTTAATGCCAAATTAATTTTGTTTGTAATATTCATAAATTGAATAAAAAAACCCAGTCTAAAGAAAGACTGGGTTTAGTAAATATTAATTAGTAAATTATCTTCTTTGACCAAATAATTGTAGTAATAATATGAACAAATTAATAAAGTCTAGGTATAATTTAAGTGCACCCATAAGAGCTTTTTTTGAACCAATCTCTACACTATCACCACTGTAGTACATATTTTTGATATTTTGAGTATCATATGCAGTAAGACCGACGAACACTAATACCCCAATTACAGAAATAGCAAATTGTAATGCTGATGATCCAACGAAAATATTTACTACGCTTGCAATTATTATTCCAATTAGGCCCATAAACAAAAAACCACCTAATTTTGTAAGATCTCTTTTAGTAGTGTAACCGTATAGGCTCATTGCTCCAAATGTTCCTGCAGTTATAAAAAAAACTCTTGCGATTGAAGTTTGTGTAAATTCTATAAATACTGATGCTAATGATAGTCCCATAATACTTGCAAATAACCAAAAAGTAATTTGAGCTGAAGAGACTGACATTTTATTTATTCTTGCACTTAAGTAAAAAACAAAACCTAATGGTGCTAACATCACAACCCATTTTAGTGGAGAGCCAAAAAGCAGGGCACCTACTTGTGTTACACCCACAATCTGACCCATTTCATTAGTGACAATTGATGCCTTGCCAAAAAAATAAGCTATAAATCCTGTAAGTAATAATCCAATTGTCATATAATTGTAGACCTTAAGCATATAAGCTCGCAAGCCTTCATCAATTGCTGCTTGATCTACTGTTTTAGTAAATGATCGTTGATTAAAGTCTAAAGCCATAAATTCTCCTTTATTAATTACTAATATCGCTATAAATCTGTTAATTTCAAGGCATTTTGTAAAAAATACTATGAAGTATAGAAAATTAGGAAATACTAATATTGATGTTAGTGTAATTTGTTTAGGCACTATGACATTTGGAGAGCAAAATTCTCAAGAAGAAGGCTTTGAACAAATGGATTATGCACTCGAAAGGGGTGTAAATTTTTTTGATACTGCTGAACTTTATGCAGTAATGCCCAGAAAAGAAACGTATGGAAAGACAGAAGAAATAATTGGTAATTGGTTTGAGAAAAGTAAAAATAGAGACCGCGTAATTCTGGCATCTAAAATTGCATCTAAGTCTGAAGATGATCTAGAGTGGATTAGGAATGGTTCAAAAACATTAGGGTTTGATAAAAAAAATATGGATTTAGCAATAAACAATAGTCTCAAAAGATTAAAAACAGATTATATAGATTTGTACCAATTGCATTGGCCTGAGAGAAAAGTACCAAAATTTGGAGTGCTTGATTTTGAGTATGATCCAAAAGATGATGAGTGGACTGCTATAGAAGAGGTTTTGGAGAATCTTAATAATTTAGTAAAGGCAGGTAAAGTAAGATATGTTGGTTTATCTAATGAAACGCCATGGGGTGTAATGAAATTTCTACAGCTCTCTAAAGAAAAAAATTTGCCAAGGATGATGTCAATTCAAAATGTATATAGTTTAGTCAATAGAGTTTTTGATGTAGCTAATTCTGAGGTATCAATAAGAGAAAAATGTGGTTTACTTGCTTATTCTCCATTAGCAGGAGGTAGGCTAAGCGGAAAGTATATTGGCAATAAAAAACCTAATAATGCTCGATATACTATTTGGCCAAGGAGATTTAGTCGTCACCATACTAGAAGAGGTGAGATAGCGATAGAATCATATTTTAAATTAGCTAAGAAATATGGTATCGCGCCATCTACTTTTGCAAATGCATTTGTAAATGATAGACCTTTCGTTACAAGTAACATCATTGGCGCAACTACTATGAAGCAACTTAAAGAAAATATCGACAGTATAGATTTAACATTATCAAAAGACATATTGAATGAAATTGAAAATATTCATCTATCAGACCCAAACCCATGTGTTTGAAAATGAGCTTATTTAAAAAGACTATTTATATCTTTATTTTAAACAATAGTCTTTCGACATCTTTTACATAGATTCTATCCCATAAGTAAACATTTAGTAGTGAATAATATAATTGATAAATTACTTCATATTTTTCAAAATCTTTATTAATCTTTATAAATTCATCATATTTTCTTAGAAATTTGTCATCTACAAATCGTGGATTAAACCATCTTAGATATGCAATTTCCATTTCATTATGTCCAAAAAAAGATCCTGGATCAATAAATCCAGCAAAATTTTTATTATTAAAAAGAATGTTGCCTTCCCACAAATCCCCATGCAGTAATGAAGGTTTTGGATTGTCTGGTAAAAAATCTTTTAATTTTTTTAATAAAAATTCAATTTTAAAATTAATTTTTTTGTTCATTGAATTTGTCTTATTTATTAAATTATATATGTAATATAATCTTTTCTCTGAAAAAAAATTTATCCAACTTTTATTATATTCATTATCTTGTTTTAACCCCCCTATTTGTGAGTCATACTCAAATCCATACTTATCATTATTGTTATTATGTATGCTCACAATTGATTCAAGGAAATCATTTTTAGTCTCTTCAGGCTGAATATTGTTATTTTCAATATATGACATAATTAAATATTTATTTGTAAACTCAATAACATTTGGAAATCGATTTTCTTTTAAATTATTTAAAAATGCAAGGTTTCTGGCTTCTGCATATATAGCATTAAATTCTAAATTCTTATTTGCATAATACTTTACAACATACTCTTTATTATCTGAAAGTAAGAGTTTATAACAATTAATATTAAATGAATTAGATAATAATTTTGTATTTACTATTTTTTCATTTTTTAATAATTTTTCAATTTCAACAATGGTTTTTGTATCAATCATAAAAAAATGTCAGAAAAGCTAAACTTTCAATACTTGTTCTCATATTTTGGAATAATTCCATATTTTATTTTAATAATAGATAAATATTTTTTAATTAAAATAGAAGATATAATAATTATAAACTTTTCAATATATTATACTCTTTTAATAATAGTATTTATTGGTGCTATAAATTGGAATTTAGTAACTAAGGTAAAAAGTATAATCGTCTTCCATGGCATTTTACCAAGTGTGTTTGCAACTATAATCATATTAGTAAATTTATATAATTTAAATTATACTTATATTTTTTTTTCTTTAAAAATATTTTTATTATATCAGTTATTATGTACAGAATGGATTATATTTACATTTATTCCAAAATAAATAACAAAACCCCATTCTTTTTTTTAAGATTACCACTTACATTAATAATAATAACTTTCTTATTATTAATTTATTTTGCTATTTATTGAACCAACTGTAATATTTGCATGATTCCTTAATTTAAAGCTGTAAAATTTTTCTATTTTTTTTAATTCTGAATTGTTCATTATCTTAAATTTTTTAAATATATTATATACTGTAAATGGAATTGCCCTTTCATTACCATCAATAACTTTAATAATGCCAACAATGCCTCCTTTTAAGTCTGCAAAAAGAAATACACCTTCAGCGCCACCTTTACAAAAAACTTTTTTATTTGAAATAGACATTATTCTACTATCAAAGCTATCTGTTCCTCCTATGTATTTTGGATTATTTAAAATACTATTAATCAAATATTTTACCTCAAAACTATAGTCAAATTTTCCATAATAGCTTTTAATTAAATTTATTAACATTAAAGAAAGATCTTTAATATTTATAGAATATTGAGGAGCACTACATCCATCAACTCCATAATTTTTTTTTAAAATTTTCTTACCACTAAATTTTTCAAAAATTTTTCTAATAGCTATCTGATGAGGATGATTAAAATCTAAATAATTTTCTAAATCATACTTATTTAATATACAGCTAGAAAGCATAGCCAAATGCTTACCACAGCAATTATTATGCAGTTCATTAGGATTTTGATTTAATCGAAATAAATTTTCTAATGCGTTTGAATTTAGTGGGTTATGAACACCACACTTTAATTTTTTTTTGCTAATTCCAACTTTGTTCAACCATTTTACTAATTCTTTTACATGATATGTTTCACCTCTATGAGAAGAACAGGCTAATGCAACACTTTTTGAATTAAGTTTATAAATTTTTGGAGCATTAGATTGAACAAAAGGAATTGCTTGAAAAATTTTTATTGATGACCTTGGAAAAATTAGATCGTTTATATCTCCAGACTTTAAGAGTATTTTATTATTAGTATTTTTAATTAATATCTTAATTCTGTGATAACTTTCAACTTTGTTAGATCTTAAAAATTTTGTGGTGGCTTCAAACACTTGCTCATTATAAAGCAAGTTGAAAAGAATTACTTAAAAAAAGATTTTATAAATGTAAATAGGTTTAAAAATGATCCAAACCTACCAAAAAAAATGACTTCTTTTTCAGTAATAGCCAGACAGACACAACCATCTGTATCAGAAGCTACAGGTGTATGCTTAATTTTTTGATCGTTGATTTGGATGTCACCTTTTTTGTAATTACCATATTCATCACAAAAACTACCACTTAGGACGAGTATATACTCCTTACCTCCATGAGAATGTAGGGGGACTGAGGCACCTGGATCCATTTTAATCAATTTTAATTCGTCATCATCTTCAATGTTAAGTTTAAATTCACTAAAACCTTTATAAATTTGTTTCCAATTAATTTTTTCCAGTGGACCAACAAGCTTTGTGAGTGGGCTAATAGAATTATCAATTTTAGTGCTAGGAACTTGTTCACTTGATATACAATCAGTATATTTGATATTGGAGATTTCTGCATCTTTGTTATCAAATAGGTTGTCACCAAGCATACTCTCAAAAGTATTGTGAATTTTTGAAGCACTTGAGTTTAGAAGAAGGTATGTCGATGTGAAAATCGATTTTGATTGCCCGAGTGACCCTGAAGCAAAATCAAATATAAGTTGGTTTTTTACTATTGTTCCGTTCATACAATTTTTTGCATTTTTATTAAAATATGCCTTATTCTAGATTTAACTGTACCTAAGGGAATTTCAAGCTCCTCAGCTATTTTTTTATGACTTTTATTCTCAAAAAAGTTCATTTTTATTATTTTTTGCTGATTTATATCTAACTGAGAATTGATTTTACTAACCCGATTTTCGATCTCATTTTCTTCAATTTTGTCAGTTTCATTTTTTTCATATAAAAACTCTCTTATATCATCATCATTATACTTGATTTTTGAATTTTTCCTGAGAAAGTCTATCTTTTTGTTTCTAGCAATTGTGTAAACCCAGGTAGTTAAAGCTGATTTAGAAGGGTTAAATTTATCAGATTTTGACCAAATTATACTCATAACTTCTTGTGTAAGCTCTTCTGCATTTTCTGAAATAAGACCGTTTTGTAGGTAATAAGCTTTAATTTTAGGGGCTAAAAAATCAAATAAATTTGAAAAAGCTATTTCGTCGCGGTTAACAGTAATTTTAACCATTAAATCCTTTAGCTCAGATTTATTCATTTTTTTTACCTATTTGACTTGCTTAAACACACTTAACTAATTGTGTAAGATATACTAAAAGGAAAATAGATGAAAATATTTTTGAAAACAATAATAGCATTTTTTTTACTATTATCTAATAGCGCAATTTCTCTTGAAAAAGGAACATGGAGTTTCGTAAAAACTGATACATATTGTTACATAGGGAGCTTAGCAATTGAAACTGATCTCGATCCAGAGAAAAACAGAGGTGATAATTATTTATTGGTATATAAAAATATAGGAAATCCTGAAACTATAGTACAGATAGAAGCTGGTTACGATTATAAAATTGGACCTGAAATATCAGTCACCATCGATAAAGGAAAATACACTTTTTACACAACTGAAGACCTTCCTAGTGCTGCTTGGACAAATGAAGACAATAAAGTAGTTTTTGCAATGAAAAAAGGTTTAAAGCTGATTATCACTGGAGAGTCCAATCGTGGTACAATTACAAATGATACGTATAGTTTAAAAGGTTTTACTGCTGCATTTAATAAACTAACTGAAGATTGTTAAATGCCAAAAAAAATAGTTTTAGCCTACTCGGGTGGATTAGATACAAGTGTGATTCTCAAATGGCTTCAAAGTAAATATGAATGTCCTGTAGTTACTTTTACTGCCGATATTGGACAAGGCGAGGAACTTAAACCAATTGAAGCAAAAGCAAAAAGTTTAGGCGTTAAAGAAATATTTATCGAAGATCTTCAAGAAGAATTCGTAAGAGATTTCGTTTTTCCAATGTTTAGAGCAAATACAATTTACGAGGGAAACTATTTGTTAGGAACCGCAATTGCAAGACCACTTATCGCTAAGAGACAAATTGAAATTGCAAAAGAAGTCGGAGCAGATGCTGTTGCTCACGGTGCTACAGGAAAAGGAAATGATCAGGTACGTTTCGAATTAGGTTACTATGCCAATAATGCCAACATCGAAGTTATTGCTCCTTGGCGAGACTGGGAATTCGAAAGTAGAAAAGATCTAATTGATTTTGCGGAAAAAAATCAAATACAAGTTTCAAAAGATAAAATTGGAGAACCTCCATTTAGCACTGATGCAAATTTATTACATACTTCTTCCGAAGGTAAAATTCTTGAAGACCCATGGATTGAAGCACCAGAATATGTTTATACTAGAACTAAAAATATAATAGAAACGCCTAACGATCCTGAGACTTTAGTGATAGAATTTGAAAAAGGTGATCCAATTTCTATTAATGACAAAAAATTTAAACCCCATGAAATTTTAGCAAACTTAAATACATTAGCAGGTAAGCATGGAGTTGGAAGAATTGATATTGTTGAAAATAGATTTGTTGGAATGAAATCTAGGGGTGTTTATGAAACACCAGGTGGCACAATACTTTTACATGCACATAGGGCTATAGAAAGCATAACGCTAGATAGAGGAGCTTCACATTTAAAAGATGAAATTATGCCTAAATATGCTGAGGCAATCTACAATGGTTTGTGGTTCTCTTCTGAACGAATAGCAATGCAGCAACTAATAGATTCAACACAAGCTAAAGTTAATGGTAAAGTTAAATTAAAAATATTTAAGGGAAATGTTATTGTATTAGGTAGAAAATCTCAAAATACTCTTTATGAAAATAGCTTAGTTTCTTTTGATGAAAAAGGTGAATATAATCAAAAAGACGCAGAAGGCTTTATAAAAATTAATTCAATTCGTTTAAAAAAAAGAAATATATAATAAATATGGGCTATGGTGATGACCTGTTAATTACTGACCTTGCTGCAAAAATTAAAAAAAAATACCCAGAAAGACAAATCGTAATTGGGAATTTTGCAAAAAAACAAGCTTATCATTCAATAATATATGATAACAATCCTAACATTTCTGATTGTAGAAACTTAGATAAAAATAAACCAGTTCACATAATTGATTATCATCCTGGTAACAGGCCATACATTGATTATGATAAATCAACAGTTGATAATTATGTTTGGAATGAAAATTTTAAACCAATACCTGGTGAAATATATTTTAGTGAAAAAGAAAAAACTGATGCCAAAAGAATATTAAAAGAGTCTAAAATATTTTGGAAAAAAACAAATAATTATCAATATAAAAAAATAATTTTTCTAGAAACATCATCAACTAAAATTAATGATAAGCAATTTAATATAAAGCATAGAAATAAAGATTGGGGTTATGAAAATTGGAAAAATCTTATAGATAATATAAAAAAAGATTACTTAATAATCCATTCTGTACATAATAAAACAAAAGAGATTAAAGGTGTTTTTGCGCCTAAGAATATTGACTTTAGACTAGCCTGTGCAATAATGAATGAGTGTGATATGTATATTGGTCCCGAGGGTGGATTTGGACATGTTGCTGCGGCATTGAAAAAAAAAGCAGTTTTATATTTTGGCGGTTGGATTTCTCCAAATGCAATTGGTTATGATTTTCACGAAAATATATATTTTGAAAATAAAAATTCTCCTTGTGGAAAATATAGAGATTTCTGCGATCATTGTAATGAAGCAAGAAAACAAATAACAGTAAGTATCTTTGAAGAAAAAATAAGAAAATAATTAATAACTAAATTAAACTGTTTTTGAATGCTATAGTTGTATTTCTAAGCAAGCAGGCAATTGTCATTGGTCCAACACCGCCTGGAACAGGTGTAATTGCAGATGCCTTTAACTTAGCTTCAGAAAACTTCACATCTCCTACTAATTTGGTTTTTGATTCACCATTATTTTTGATTTCTATCCTATTAATCCCCACATCTATTACTATTGCTGTGTCTTTAATCCATTCGCCTTTAACAATTTCTGGTTTACCTATTGCGGCTACTAAAATATCTGCACTACTACATAATTGAGGTAAATTTTTAGTTTTTGAATGAGCAATTGTTACAGTACATGATTCCTTTAAAAGCAATTGAGCCATTGGTTTGCCAACAATATTTGACCTTCCTATTACAACAGCATTCTTTCCTTTAAGATCTATATTTAAACCTTTTAGCATTAGAAGGCATCCATATGGAGTGCAAGGTATAAGAAGATTTTCATCATTCGAAGAGCTTATAGAGAGCTTGCCCACATTTAATGGATGAAAACCATCTGCATCTTTATCTGGATGAATGGTGTCTAATATAATTTGTTCATTCATATGATTTGGCAAAGGTAGTTGTACCAATATACCATTAACATTTTCTTGATTGTTTAGTTTATTAATTAAATTAATTAATTCTTCTTGAGATGTTGTATTTTCTAAATGATGATCAATTACTTCAATACCCACTTCTTGAGCACTTTTTGTTTTTGCTTTGACATAGACACTACTTGCAGCAACATTGCCAATTTGCACTACTGCCAAACCTGGAACTTTATTATATTTTTCTTTGAGTATTTTTATCTCTTCTTTTAAGTCTGCTCTTAAATTTTGAGCAATCAATTTTCCATCTATAATTTCAGACATTAGTACCTTGGCCAATATTCGATTAATAAACTTTTTATAAACCAAAGCCCAAGATAAACAACAATTGGAGATAAATCCACTGAACCAAATGTGGGCAAATATTTTCTTACAAAATTCAGGCTTGGTTCACATAAACGATACATAGCGTCCATAATAGTATACACCAAACGATTACTAGTATTTATAATATTGAAATTTATCAACCAAGTTGCAATAATAAAAATTACCAAAATAAACTGAAATAAATTAATAATTTGAATTAGAAGTAACAAAAGAGAATTCATCTATAAATATTTTTAATTGAAATATCATATTGTAATAGTAAGAAAGATTTTTTTCCATCATTTTTTTTAAGTATATAAATTATTTTTTATTTAACATTACCAGATATTTTTTCATAAAAAAAGCGGTCTGCTATAGACCGCTTATAAATAATATTTTTAACAAAAAATTACATAGATATATCTCTTCCAAACCATTTTTTAGTAATTTCAGCTGTAGTTCCGTCTTTTGACATTTCTGAAATTGCAGCATTCCACATTTCTAAAATTTCAGTATCTTCTTTACGAACAGCACCACCTACACCATCACCAAAAACACCACCTGAAAAAGTTGGGCCAGTAAACGCAACATCCACTCCACCATCAGATTCCATAAAATCAATTATAGAACCAACATCGGCTAGAATAGCATCACATCTTCCAGCTGCTAAATCAAGATTATGATCATCTACAGCTTGGTAAAGTTTTACATCAACTGCACCTGACATATGTTTTTCTAAAAAGTTTTGGTGAATAGTAGAGGATTGAACACAAACCGTCATTCCATCCATTGCTGCAATAAGTTGACCAATAGCTGCTTGTTCTTTACCTCCAGCATTATTTAAATTCACCTTTGACATACCAGCAATGTTTAAATCTGCTAAACCACTATCTTTTAAAACTGCAAACCTAGCACCATCTGTCATGTAACCAGTTGTAAAATTAACTTTCTCTTTTCTCTCTTCAGTAATAGACATACCAGCTATTATAATGTCGTATTTTCCTTGAAGTAAAGCTGGAATTATTCCATCCCAATCCTGAGTTACCCATTCACAAGTAACACCCATTCTTTCACATGCTTCATTTCCAAAATCAATTTCAGCACCTTCAAGATTTCCTGCTGAATTAA
>CACHBB010000023.1 GCA_902577945.1 uncultured Alphaproteobacteria bacterium | reverse complement strand
TGCAGGTGCTGGAGGTACAGAAAGTCAGGACTGGGCTCTAATGTTACAGAGAATGTATTTACGATGGGCAGAAAATCAAAATGATTGTAATGTATCACTTTTTCAAGAAACACGAGGCGAGGAGGCAGGAATCAAATCATGCATATTAAAAATTTCAAAAGAATACTGTTATGGCTGGCTTAAGAGAGAGAGCGGCATTCATAGACTAGTAAGAATATCACCATTTGACACAAACAAAAGAAGGCATACAAGCTTTGCTAGTGTTTGGGTTTACCCTGAAGTTGATGAGAATATTGAAATAGATATAAATGAATCAGACTTAAGGATAGATACCTATAGAGCATCTGGAGCTGGAGGACAGCATGTAAATAAAACCGATAGCGCAGTGAGGATTACACATATACCAAGCAATATAGTTGTACAGTGTCAAAGTGACAGATCGCAACACAAAAATAAATCAAACGCAATGAAAATGTTAAAATCTAGATTATTTGAAAATGAATTACAAAAAAAGAAAAGAAAAAGAAAATATTTTAAATAAAGGAAAAAAAGATATTGGTTGGGGCAATCAAATTCGATCTTATGTTTTGCATCCATACAAACAAATAAAAGATCTTAGAACAGGTTATGAAACATCAAATGTAAATGACATATTAGACGGAAAAATTGATAAATTTCTTGAAACTTCTTTAATTATCTAGCTTATTAAATTTATTATACCAAATTTTTTTTTCCCTATTGTTATTTTAATTTCTTTATTTTTATTAAATTTAACAAGCGAATAGTCAACTTCATTGTAATTAGTATCATTTACTTTAACGCCGTTTGATTTAATCAATCTTTTTATTTCACTTCTACTGCCAACCAAATCAAGTTTTTCAATAGCATCTAAAATTGTAAATGATTTATCATTTATATTATTAATATTAACTGATATTTTATTTAATCTATCATCAATTTTTTTTGAACCAAAAACATTATTAGCAATTTCTAAGGCATCAGTTGCTGCTTTCTCACCTCTAACCATTTTTGTTACTTCAAAAGCTAGAGTTTCTTTTGCAACATTTATCTCTTTACCTTTTAATTCCGAAAGTTTTTCAATTTCTGAATTTTGAAGTTTTGTAAATAAGTTTAAAAATTTAGATACATTTTCATCATCAGTATTTCTCCAAAATTGAAAAAATTCAAAATTACTTAATTTATTTTCATCTAACCATATTGCGCCATCAGCAGTTTTTCCCATTTTTGAACCATCATTATTAGTGATAAGATGAGAAGTTATGCCAAAAGCTTGTTTTTGATTTAGTCTTCTAATTAAGTCAACTCCACTTATAATGTTTCCCCATTGATCAGATCCACCCATTTGGAGAATACAATCAAAATTCTTGTTCAAATAGTAAAAATCATAAGATTGCAATAGCATGTAATTAAATTCTAAAAACGTTAGTGGCTGCTCTCTATCTAGTCGATTTTTAACAGATTCAAAAGTTAACATTTTGTTAATTGTTATTTTCGATCCTATTTCCCTTAAAAAATTTATATAATTAATTTTAGATAACCATTCGTAATTATCTATTAAAAATGATTTATCTTTTAAATTAATAAAATTCTGAAAAATTTTTTTTAATTTTGTTTGTATTTGAATCTATATCCTTTTTATCTAATATTTTTCTAGAGGTATCTTTGCCTGACGGATCACCTACTAATGTCGTACCACCACCCAATAATGCGATAGAAGTATGTCCATAATAATCAAGCCAATGAAGAAGCATTAATTGCACTAAACTACCAACATGTAAGCTTTCACCTGTAATATCAAAACCTATATACCCAGAAATATTTTTTTTTAGACATTATTTTATCTAGATTTTCAATATCTGAAGCTTGATAAATGAAACCTCTTTTTTTAATTTCATTTAAAAATTCTGATTTTATTTTCATTTATTTATTTATTACTGTTTCATCAATATATTCTCTTAAAGAATTTTCAAATTCTGATGAATAATTTTCATAAAAATGGTCAGCGCCTTTAATTGGTTTAAATTTAATATTAACTTTTTTTTGTTTTTGTAATTTTTCAACTAAAATTTTTGTTGAATCAAATGATGCTATATTATCCTTATCTCCATGAATAATTAGGCCAGATGAAGGACATGGTGCTAGAAAACTAAAATCTCTTAAATTTGCTGGAGGTGATATACTTATAAAACCATTTATTTCTGGTCTTCTCATGAGTAATTGCATTGCTATCCATGCTCCGAAAGAGAAACCTGCAACCCAACATGTTTTTGAATTAGTGTTGTATTGTTGTAGCCAATCTAAAACACAAGCTGCGTCACTCAATTCTCCTTCTCCATCATCATAAATACCTTCACTTTTGCCTACACCTCTAAAATTAAATCTAATTGTTGAAAAACCAGATTCTATAAAAAGCTTATAAAGTTTGAAAACAATTTTTGTATTCATAGTGCCACCTTTTGATGGGTCTGGATGCAATATTATTACAATAGGCGAGTCGTCTTTATTATTATGGGAATATTTCGCCTCAATTTTCCCCTCAGGTCCAGGTATTAATAAGTCAACCATTTGATAAAGCTAATATTGAACTTATATGATTTTGTAAATATAGATATTTTAAATATATGAATTCTTTAGGTTTTGATAAGTTAGAAAAGGACACAAAAGTTGTTGTTGCTATGTCTGGAGGAGTAGATAGCTCTGTTGCAGCGGTAATGTTAAAAAAGCAGGGTTATGATGTTATAGGTATTACTCTTAAATTGTATAATAATTCTAATGTTTCTAAAAGTAAATCATGTTGTGCAGGGGTTGATATTCAAGATGCTGAAAATGTAGCTTTAAAACATCATTTCAAACATTTGGTTTTAAACTATCAAGAGAAATTTTTTGATGGTGTTATAAGTAACTTTGTTGATTCTTACTCTAACGGTGAAACACCCTTACCTTGTGTAAAATGTAATCAAACTGTAAAATTTACTGATCTACTTAATGAAGCAAAAAAAAATTGGAGCTGACGCACTAGCTACTGGCCACTACGCTATAAGAAAAGGACCTTTAAATAATGCTAGTTTGCATAAAGCTAAAGATTCCACAAAAGATCAAAGTTTCTTTCTTTTTGCAACACATCAAGAGCAATTAAATTATGTCAGATTCCCGTTAGGTAATTTCACAAAAACTGAAATAAGACAATTAGCTCAAAGTTATGAATTAGATGTTAGTAATAAACCAGACAGTCAAGATATTTGTTTTGTTACTTCGGATTCCTACAGAGATCTTATTAAAAATTTAAACCCTAATACAGAAAAAAAAGGCGTCATTTATGATAATAAGAATAATATTTTGGGTACTCACGATGGAATTAGCAATTATACTATTGGCCAAAGAAAAGGAGTAGGTTTAAGTGGTTTAAAAGAAGCAATGTATGTAATAAAAATAAATAAGCAACAAAACTCAATAACATTAGGCACAAAAGATAAGCTTAAAAAAAACGTTATTAACTTCAAGAATATAAATTGGTTGGGAGGCAATATATTGCCAAAAAAATCTTAATTGTTCAGCTAAAATCAGATCTACACAAGAAGATTTACCTGGAGTTCTTGATATTAAAAGAAATAATGGAACTTTTACATTTGATATGAAATTAGATGCAACTTCTCCAGGCCAGGCTTGTGTTTTTTACAAAAATGACCAGTTACTTGGAGGTGGTTGGATAACTGCCTAAATTTAAAATCGGTTCTAAATTTGGTTAATTTTTGTTGAAATAACTGGATTTTTCTAATTAATGAATTAGATGATGTATTGTGAACTCAGAAACTTTAAATACATTAGACTCATATAGTAAAAATAAATACAAATACGGTTTTGTAACTGAAATAGAAAGTGAAAAACCTAAAAAAGGATTAGACGAAAATACTATTAAATTTATTTCGTTAAAAAAAGAATGAACCAGAGTGGATGCTTGAATGGAGACTAAAAGCATTTTCAAAATGGAAAAAAATGAAACAGCCTAAATGGGCAAATCTCAGTTTTCCTGAAATTAACTATCAAGATATTTATTATTATTCAGCACCAAAAGGTTTTGAGAAGAAACCCAAAGATCTGAGCGAAGTAGATCCTAAACTTATAGAGACATATAATAAACTAGGCATTCCTCTAGAGGAACAAAAAGTTTTAGCTGGCGTTGCTGTAGATGTTGTATTTGATAGTGTTTCAGTTGCTACAACTTACAAAGGAGAACTAGAAAAGCTTGGAATAATTTTTTTGTTCTATTGGTGAAGCAATTCAAAAACATCCTGATTTAATAAAAAAATATTTAGGTTCGGTTATACCATCGGGTGACCATTCATTTTCAGCATTAAACTCTGCTGTGTTTACTGATGGATCGTTTGTGTATATTCCAGAGGGCGTAAAATGTCCAATGGAGTTATCTACTTATTTTAGAATTAACTCAGAAAATACCGGCCAGTTTGAGAGAACTTTAATTATTGCTGATAAAGGCAGTTATGTTAGTTATCTAGAAGGTTGCACTGCTCCTAAAAGAGATGATAATCAATTGCATGCAGCCAATGTTGAATTAATCGCTTTAGAAGATGCGGAAATAAAATATTCAACTGTGCAAAATTGGTATCCAGGAGATGAAGATGGAAAAGGTGGTATTTATAATTTCGTTACGAAAAGAGGTCTTTGCGCAGGTAAAAATAGCAAGATATCATGGACACAAGTAGAGACCGGATCTGCTATTACCTGGAAATATCCTAGTTGCATTTTAAAAGGAGATAATTCTATTGGCGAATTTTACTCTGTCGCAATAACAAACAATTTTCAACAAGCTGACACTGGAACAAAAATGACTCACATAGGTAAAAATACCAAAAGTAAAATTATATCTAAAGGTATTTCGTTGGGCAAATCACAAAATACTTACAGGGGTGAAGTTTCTTTTTTAAGAAAAGCTGAAAAAGCAAGAAATTATACTCAATGTGATTCTTTGTTAGTGGGAAACCAATGTGGAGCACACACAGTTCCTTACATCGATTCAAAAAATAATACAGCAGTTATTGAGCACGAAGCTTCGACTTCTAAAATAAATGAAGATCAACTTTATTACTGCAGACAAAGAGGGTTAAGTCATGAAGAAGCAGTCTCATTAATAGTCAATGGTTTCTGCAAACAAGTTTTACAAGAACTTCCAATGGAATTTGCTGTTGAAGCACAAAAACTTGTATCTATTTCTCTTGAGGGAAGTGTAGGGTAGTATGTTTTTAGAAATCAAAGATCTATCAGTAAAAATTGAAAACAAAAATATTCTTAAAAGTCTTAACCTGAACATTAATAAAGGTGAAGTTCATGCAATTATGGGTCCAAATGGATCTGGTAAAAGTACATTAGCAAACGTTTTAGCAGGTAAAGAAGATTATGAAATCTTAAATGGTAAAATTAATTTCAAAGATAATGATTTATTTGATTTAAATATCGAAGAGAGAGCGCAAGAAGGAATGTTTTTGGCTTTTCAATATCCAGTTGAAATACCTGGAGTAAATATCACTCCATTTTTACATTCTGCAATTAATTCAAAAAGAAAACGTATGAACGAAGATGAAATTGATAATTTATCATTTGCTAAGCTTTTAAAATCTAAAGCTAGTGATTTAGGTATAAATATTGATATGCTTAAACGATCAGTTAATGTAGGTTTTTCTGGTGGTGAAAAAAAACGTTACGAAATTTTACAAATGAGTATTCTTAATCCAGATTTAGCTATTCTGGATGAAACTGACTCAGGACTTGATATTGATGCTCTTAAAATAGTTACCGATGGGGTTAACAAACTTAAAACAAAAGATAATTCATTTTTAATCATTACTCATTATCAAAAACTATTGGATTACATTAAACCAGATTATGTACATGTTATGGTAAACGGATCTATTGTTAAATCTGGAGGTTCTGAAATTGCTGCTGAAATAGAAAAAGAAGGATTTCAAAAATTTCAGTAATGAATATCCAAGATAATTATCAAAAAAATAAAAAAAATATTTTTTTTTCAGAAAATAAAAATGTAGAAAATCATAGAAAAAAATTAATTAGTATTTTTGAAAATGATAAATTTGATAAAAAAAATAATGAAAGTTTAAAAAATACAAATTTAAAAAATTTTTTTGATTTTAAATACAAATACCTTGTCCCAGAGGAAAAATCAGTAATAAATAATCATCATGATAATAGTTATTCTATAGTTTGTGTAAATGGGCAGTGTTCGAGTTTTAAAGATGATAAAATTCAAATTACTAAAATTATAGAAGGAGATTACATTGATTTTTCTAAAAATAATACAATTGAAAAAAATGATCATTTTGTGAATTTAAATTCATTATTTTTAAATTGTGGATTTAAGATTATTATAAAAAAAAATAATAACATTAAAATAAAAATTTCAAACATTGTGACTGATGATGAATTAACTATTTTCCAAAAAAATAATTTTATTTGTGAAGAAGGGTCATCTCTAAATCTTATTGAAGAATATGAAAATAAAAATAATTCAACATCGAATATATTAAATGTGATTAAATTAGAAAAAAATACACAATTAAACCATTTTCTAATACAAGACAATTCTCCGAGTCATAATTTAATAATAACAAGTCATTCCTCATGTAAAAAAGATTCTACTTACACTCAAAAGGTATATAATTTTTCTGAGGGTTACGTAAGAAATTTTCATTTTTCTGAGCTAATAGAATTAAACTCAGAAGCTGATTTACAAGGTATATTTTTTCTTAAAGATAATAACACATCAAACAATAAAACATTTGTTAAGCATTTAGCTGAAGACTGTAAAAGTAATCAAGTTTATAAAGGTATTTTGAATGATCATTCTAAAGCAACATACTTTAGCAACACTTATGTTGATCAAGTAGCTCAAAAAACTGAGGGATATCAACTTAGCAAGGGCATACTTTTATCTGATAATGCATCATATTTTTCTAAACCTGAATTAAAAATATATGCTGACGATGTAAAATGTAGTCATGGCTCAACCATTGGGCCAATAGATGAAAATGCTATTTTTTATCTTAGGTCCAGAGGTATGAGCAAAATTGCAGCAACAAAAATATTGATATCTTCATTTATTAATGAAGAATTAAGTAGTATTGATGATAAGCAAATGTCTCAAATAATTCAAAAAAAATTAGTAAGATACCTTAGTAAAGTAAAATGAATATTTCTAACTTAAAATCAAGATTTCCTGTCTTCAAAAAAAACCCTAATTTAGTTTTTTTTGATACTGCTGCATCTGCATTAAAAGTTGATGAAATGATTGAAGCGACCAACAGTTGCTACACAAATGAATATGCAAATATTCATAGAGGTAATTATGAATTAAGCTCAAAGTTAACTAAAAAATTTGAAGATGCTAGAAAAAAAGTTGCAGTTTATTTAAACACTTCTCAAAATAATATTATTTTTGTTAAAAGTGCGACTGAGGGAATAAATTTAGTTGCATCTTGTATGTCTAAAAAATTTTTAAAAGATGGTGACGAAATAATATTAAGTTATCTTGAGCATCATGCAAATTTAATTCCGTGGCATTTAACTGAAAAAAAAATAAAAATTATACCACTAAGTCTTAACGAGAATAGTGAAATTAATTACGATGATTTAAATGATAAAATTAATTCAAAAACTAAGCTAATTACATTAACCCACATGTCAAATGTTACAGGATCAATAACAAATTTTGATAAAGTTAAAGACATCTCTAAAAAAGAAAATATTCCGCTACTTCTCGATGGTTGTCAATTTACACCTCATAAAAAAATAAATCTTAAAGAATTAGATCCAGATTTTTATGTTTTTTCTGCACATAAAATGTATGGCCCCTCTGGTCTTGGAATACTATATATGAAAGACAAATGGATAGATCAATTTTCTCCTTATCAAGGAGGAGGGCAAATGATTCACGATGTAGATATTGACAAAAGTACATATGCAATTGGTTATGAAAAATTTGAAGCAGGAACTCCACCAATTGCTCAAGTTATAGGATTTTCATCTTCATTAAATTTTATGAATGAAGTTGATCCAAATGCTATCTATGATCATGAGATGTATCTTCATGATTATGCATATGAAAAGCTATCTAAATTTAACAATATAAAGATATTTGGATCAAATAAAAATAAAGGTGCAATTATATCTTTTAATATTGAGGGGGTGCATAATTCTGATTTAGGCGCAATGTTAGATAAAAAGAATATAGCAATAAGAACAGGACATCACTGTTGCCAGCCCCTTATGAAACATTTTAATGTTAATGGAACATCAAGAATTTCATTTGGAATATATAATACAAAAGATGATGTAGATTATTTAATAGATAGCCTGGATGAAATTATTAAAATTCTTCTATAATTAATGAATGATAAAAATTTAAAAGATTTTTTACCTGATAAAAATTCAAGCTATTTAAAAGTTAATGATAATTTTGAAAAATCAGGGATAATCAATAAGAGTGAGATAATTGATTGTATTAAGACAGTTATGGATCCTGAGATACCAGTTAATTTGTATGATCTTGGCTTAATTTATAATATTAAAATAAGTAATAACAATGAAATAAAAATTGAGATGACACTAACTAACCCTAATTGTCCAGTTGCAGGTTCCATGCCAGAAAGTGTTGGAAAATCAGTAGAAAAACTAAATAATTTCAAATCAATTGAGGTTTCACTTGTTTGGGAACCAAAATGGCATAAAGATTTAATGTCTGATGAAGCAAAACTTGCTTTAGATATTTTTTAAATTAAATTATAAAGAAATTATGAATCAATTAATTTCAATCACAGGAAATGCTGTAAATCAAATTAAAAAAATTATGTCTGATGCGCCAATTGGTACAGATGCCTTGGTTGTCGGTGTAGATAAATCAGGTTGTAGTGGCTATTCATATAAATTAGATTTTGGAAAATCTGCAGATTTAAATAATTACGAATGTATTAATAAAGAAGGAATAAAAATATTGATTGATCCAAAGGCAACAATGTTTTTGTTAGGCTCAGTAATGGATTATCGAAAAGACAAACTATCCTCTAGGTTTGTATTTGATAACCCAAATGAAAAGGGTACTTGTGGATGTGGCGAGTCATTTAGTATATAGATTTATAAAAAATGGCGGAGTAGCTCAGTTGGTCAGAGCGCACGGCTCATATTCGTGATGTCGGGGGTTCAAATCCCTCCTCCGCTACCAAAACAATGAATAAAAAATTAAAAAATACGAATAAAGCACAAAAAATTTATACTAATTCAAAAAAAATTATTCCAGGTGGTACGATGCTGTTCTCTAAAAAGCCAGAGCTCCATCTTCCTAATTTATGGCCAAATTATTTTTCTAAAGTTAAAGATTGCTATTTATGGGATGTAGATAATAACAAATATACTGATATGATGTTTTATGTAGGCACTAATCCGTTAGGATATTGCAATAAAAATATTGATAAAGAGGTAATTAAATCAATTAAAAAGGGTAATCTTGCTACTTTAAACAATGCAGAGGAAGTGGCTCTAGCTAAAAAATTAATAAAATTTCATCCTTGGGCACAAATGGTCAGATTTGCAAGATCTGGTGGTGAAGCTAACGCTATAGCTGTTAGAATTGCTAGATCAGTTACAAATAAACAAAATATAGCTGTTTGTGGTTATCATGGTTGGCATGATTGGTATCTAGCAGCAAACTTAAATAATAAAAAAAATTTAGATGGCCATACAATCAAAGGTATAGATACAAGAGGTATTCACAAAAATCTTAGAAATACAGTTTATACTTTTGAATATGGAAATTTTGATAAACTTTATAACCTTGTTAAAAATAAAAACATAGGTATCATCAAAATGGAACTTTCTCGATCCACCTACCCTAATATAAAATTTTTAGCAAAGATAAGAAAATTATGTAATCAAAATAAAATAATTCTTATCTATGATGAGTGCACCTCTGGTTTTAGAGAAACTTTAGGGGGGTTGCATTTGAACTATGATAGTTTTTTATATCCTGATCTAGCTATGTTTGGAAAAGCTCTTGGAAATGGGTATGCAATAAATGCCATTATTGGAAAAAATAAAATTATGAAAAATGTAGCAGATACATTCATTAGTAGCACCTTCTGGACTGAAAAAATTGGAACTGTTGCAGCATTATCTACATTAAAAGAAATGCAAAGAATTAAATCATGGAAAATTATTAAAAAGAAAGGTCAATATATCAAAAAAAATTGGAGGATTTTGTTTGATAAGTATAATATTAAAGCTAAAATTTCTGGAATTGATTCTCTTCCAAGTTTTACTTTTGAAACACATAATCAACTGAAAAAAACTTATTTTACACAAGAAATGCTAAGAAATGGATATTTAGCATCAAATATAATTTACGTTTCAATTGCTCATAAAGAAAAAATTTTACAAGAATATTTTAAAATATTTGAGAGAGTAATTAAGTCTATAAGTCAGAACGATCCGAACGAGCTTAAAAATTTACTAGAGTCCTCTCTGTGCGAAACTGGTCTTAGAAGATTAAACTAAATATGTAAAAAAATATTTTATTGTCTAGCATTTATATTAAAAAAATTGTATGTGATTTGCTATACAGCGGGGTGGAGCAGCCCGGTAGCTCGTCAGGCTCATAACCTGAAGGTCGTAGGTTCAAATCCTACCCCCGCAACCAATAATTAATTAATGGTTCCTCTTTAAAGAAAATTACTTTATTTTATTCTTAAATGTCTTCAATAAATTCAGCGAAATCAAAAAGTATGCTAGAAAAGTTCTTTAGATATATTTTTACAAACAATTATATAATTAATTTTATTTTCATTATTATTAAATATTTAAATAGATTTTTATCATATTTAGTTTTTATAAAATTTAAGTTCAATTTATACCATAAATGTGAAGTACTAACTGGACCATTTAAAGGATTAAAATATTCAGAGCCAACATCAGTTTGTGGACCAATTTTACCAAAATTACTTGGTACTTACGAGTCGGAATTAATTCCTATTATTAATTTAATAAGTGAAAAAAATTATAATACAATTTATAATATTGGAGCAGCTGAAGGCTACTACGCAATCGGCTTTAGCATGTTATTTAAGAATTCAACTATTAAGGCGTATGAGATTGACAAAGAAGGATTCAAATTTTTAAAACAAAATGTAAAATTTAATAATAAAGATAAAAAAATACAATGTATAAATTCCTTTGCTAATTCTGATATTAAAAAAATTACTGATGAAGAAAAAAATTTAATTTTTAGTGATTGTGAAGGGTGTGAATTTGAAATATTTGACAAAGATGTTTTAAAAAACTTAATTAACTCAGACTTGATTTTAGAAATTCATACAAATGATTACAAAGAAACATTAATAGAAAAACAATTAAAGGAAACTCATTCTGTCCATAGAATTGGCTATGGTAAAACAAGAATGATAGATATTACTGAAGCTTATAATTATGATATTGATTTCATAAACCTTTCTAAAATTTCAAGAGAAAATAGAACAGAATTTCATTATTTTTTAATTGCTCTATCTAGTTGAAATGCAAATCTTTAGAATAAAAATTAATAATTATTTTATTTATTTTTTTTTAATAATCATTATTTTTGTAACAATTCTTTTTGGTATATATTTTGCAAATAAGCTTTATCAACATGTAAATAATCTTAAAAACCGTATTGAATATTTAGACACAGTAAATGCTAAATTAGCAAATCGGATAGCATTTTTAGAAAATAAAATAATAGAAGTTTCACAAATTAAAAGTATTGTTAATGAAGAAATCTTTCCTCAGACTGAGTTTTTAGAGTTAGAATATAAAGAAATTTCACTAGATAAATTTATAAGAGATAATTCACGTATCAACGAAAATGTTGATTACTCTAAAAGAGACGGAAAAGAAGTATTGTCGTTTTATATTGAGTCTACAGATAATAATATATTTATAATAGACAAATTTGGAAATGTTAATTACTTAAACTTTGCAAATTTGAGTGAATTTAAATTATTATCAAATAATTTACCAAAAAATATTAATGTGACTGATACATTATTGGTAGGAAGTAAATTCTATGTAGCATTTTCCAATAATAATAAGGATTGCGGTAATTTCCATGTTTATAATGCAGAGCTTAGTCTCGATGAATTAAGATTTAAAAAATTATTCTTTTACGACCCATTAAATGGACAAAAATGTTTGTATAATGCTGGTGGAAGAATTGAATACAATAATCAGAAACATAGTTTATATTTTTCCTCTTACAATTATGATTTAAAAAATATCAATCTACCAAATCAAGATAATTATGGAAAAGATTATAAATTTGCAGTGATAAGTGAATATAATATTAATGATAATTCAGTAAAAGTAGTTTCTAGAGGTCATAGAAATCCACAAGGCCTTTTAATCACAAAAGATAATTTTATTTTATCTACTGAACATGGGCCAAGAGGTGGAGATGAAATAAATAATATCATTGAGGGAAAAAATTATGGATGGCCTGATGCATCATATGGAGAATTATATAAAGGCGGATATAAAGAAAGTGAAGCAAACTCCTTCAAAAAAAATCATAAGAAGTATGATTATGAAGAACCAGTATTTTCATTTGTACCTTCCATTGGAATATCTCAGATTATAGAATTAGAAAACAACTTTTCAAAGAAATGGCAAAATAATTTTCTTATAAGTTCATTAAGAGGTCAATCAATTTACAGAATAAAATTTAATGATACTTATAACAAAGTCTTGTTTATTGAAAAAATAAGAATTGGAAATCGTATTAGAGATATAAATTATAATAAAAAAAATAAAAAAATTTTATTAGCTTTAGAAAACAATAGTGGAGCTTTAGGAATAATTGATAATAAAAATAATTAACCAAATGTTCATAAGAAATAAATATAATTTTTTAATAATTTTATCGACAATTCTTCTCCTATTTATTAGCTTTATAATTGGTATTTACTACTCAAGTCATCTATTTGTATCAACACAAATGTCCTCGTATTTCATTGAGGGTCTTTCAATAGTTTTAACTGAATATAAATATGGTTTTGATGGATATCAGGGAAAATTAGAAATATTAAATTTTTTAAAACCTTTTTCTGCTAAGATTAATGATATTAATCAAGCTATAGACTATGTGTTAAAAAATGATTTTACAAATAATAATTCTTATCATCTTTTACACGTATCTGAGATAGGTTATGTGGATTTTATAAGGCATTCATTTTTTTTATTTGGATTTAAGATATCATCAGTTTATTTTTTTTATTATCTAATAATATTAGTATCAATAATATTATTTATATTTTCAGAATATAATAATCCATTCCATTTACTTCTCCTCCTTTTAATAGTCTTTTCAATATCGTTAATATTAATATCTTTTGTGAGCACTGATTCTTTAAGCGATTTACTTCATGAAACAAATATTGATAGATTTTACAAAATAACATCTGTTAATAATGTAAGGGCCTTAACAATTTTAGGAATCATACCATCATTAGGTTTGTTAATCTATTTAACTACAAATGAAAAATTTAATTTAATAAAATTTATAATTTTTATTATTCAGTTACTTTTAGTTTTGTATATAATGAGATGCAGAACGCATTTAATTTGGTTTGTAGTTCCACCAACTATTTATTTAATTTATTTATTTTTAAAAAAAATTTATTTTTTAAATATAAAAAAAAATAACATACATACTAATATAACTTTTTTTGCTCTAAATTATTTAATTGTTTTATTTTTATTAATTTCAACATTTTCATTCGATACACGAATTAAAAATAAAAATTATTTTGAATCTTATAATTTACATAATCATTCACCTGCATTTTCATTTATAATTGGTATATTAATTGAAAATAATTTTAGAGAAAAATATACAGGATACAAACAGATACCAGAAAAAGATTTTTTTGATGAACATAGATGTGAATTAAATCCTGATAGTGAATTCTGTAACATTGCGAAAATAAGTTTTCTTACCCCTTTATTTCAAAAACTTCATAAAATGAATTATGAAATTCATAATTATGATGTAGATGGATATTCGGCTGCATTTAAATGGCTTGAAAAAAATAATAGATCTTATTATGAGCTTTTTTCTTTTGATGAGGAAGAGAATGTTAATTACGTAGACTACTTTTATCCTTTCAGCTTTAAACAAGAGAAAATAAAGACAAAATCAAATAATCTTAAAGAATTTGAATTTACCAAACATTTTAAATTTTATAAAGTTGAAGAGATTAATCGATACGTAATAAAAGATATGTTTATTAATGAACCTTTTTCATTAATTAAAATATCATTAATATATAAGCCATTGTTATATTTAAAAAATGTTGCATTTAATTTTATTTTATTAAATGATTTTAGAATTGTAATGATATCTATGTTTTTTTTAATAATTTTATTTTTAATATTTATAAATCGATATATTAATTTTGATTTAAAATTACGTTCTCAAAACACTATTTTAATAGTTAGTTTTTTAATAGGTTCACTTAGTCAAAATGTTTATGGTTCTATACATAGTCAAGTTATTCATGACAGCAATGTTTGTTTTTTATTTTTTATATTATACTGTATTCAAATTTTTATTTTAAAGATTAGGAAAGTATAATTTAGTATGGGAATATCAAGTACAGCATTACATTTACTATCAAAAATTTATTTTAAAAAAAATACAATTAATTTGGATACTGTATGTGAATTAGGTGCTCAGGAATTAAATTTAAAAGAAAGATATTTACCTTATTACTCAAAATTTCCTTTTGATAATTTAAATATTGAAAATTATTTAAGTGTTGAAGAAAGTAATAATTTAAAGGAACTGAAAGTAGAAGATATATACAAAAAAATATCTATTAATAATTACTCATGCATAGATTTAAACGGTTTAAATAATTCTTTAAAACTCGACCTGAATGAAGATCTTCAATCTATAAATAAAATAGACAAAAAATTTTCTCTTGTTACAAATTTTGGAACATCAGAACATTGTTCTAATCAATTTAATTTTTTTAAAAATTCACATGAATTGTGTAAAGTTAATGGATATATGATAGGCATTGTTCCATTTCAAAAAGCACTAAATCATGGATTTTTTAATTACCAACCTATTTTTTTTTCTGAACTTGCTAAAGCTAATAATTATGATTTGGAATTATTTTGGTCAGCATCTTATGATGATGTATATTCCACTTATTTTGTTGATTATAGTGATGAATTATTACATGAATTCTCTAATTATCAAAAAAACTTTAAAAGAGATAATCATTATGGTTCAGAAGAAGAGCTTGGATATATCTTTAAAAAAAATGATGACTCAAAATTTTCAACATTTAGTCAAGTTTATGATGATAAAGATTATTCTTTAGCCAAAGAAAAAAGAAAAGTTGTTTCTAAAAATTATAAATACGCAGAAAATTCTCTTAGAGAAATTATTATAAATTCAAATCCATCAATTTACAATAAATTCAAAACTTTATTAAAATTTGCTAGTAAAGGAG
>CACHBB010000022.1 GCA_902577945.1 uncultured Alphaproteobacteria bacterium | reverse complement strand
TTATCAATTGATTCAATTCTTGTTCATTCTGAATATGGTCTTTGTAAGTTCAACAATATAAGAAAAATTGAATTAAATGACTCAATTCACGAGTGTTTAGAACTAGAATTTTTAGATAATCAGAAACTTTTTTTACCAGTTGAAAATTTAAGTTATGTTTCAAAATATAGTGATGATAATGATGGGAACATTATTTTAGATAAACTTGGTGCTTCACATTGGCAAAAAAGAAAAGCAGAAGCAAAAAAGAAAATTAGAGATGCTGCAAAAAAACTCATTTCAATAGCCTCTAAGAGACTTCAGTCTCAATCTTACAAAATAAATACAAATATTCCTGAATATGACAAATTTGTAAGTACTTTTCCATTTGTTGAAACTGATGATCAATTAAATGCAGTTCAAGATATTATTAATGATTTCTCTAAAATGATACCATCAGACAGATTAATTGTAGGCGATGTAGCATTTGGTAAAACAGAAGTAATTTTGAGAGCTATATTCTTAGCAGCAAAATCAAATTTACAATCTGTGGTTTTAGTTCCAACTACAATTTTATCCAGACAGCATTTTATTAATTTCAAAAAAAGATTATCTATTTTTGGAATTAACATCGCAGAAATTTCTAGATTAGTATCATTAAAAGATAAGAAAGAAATTTTTGAAAAATGTAATGCTGGTAATATAGATGTATTAGTTGGCACACATGCTTTATTGAATGATAAGCTAAAATTTAATAAGCTTGGTCTAATTGTTTACGATGAAGAGCAAAAGTTAGGAACAATTCAAAAAGAAAAATTTAAAGAAATTGCCCCTAAAGCTCATTGTATCTCACTTAGCGCAACACCTATTCCAAGAACTTTAAGTATGTCTCTTTCAGGAATAAGAGATCTTAGTCTAATTCTTACTGCTCCATTTGAAAGAATGGCAGTTAGAACTTACGTTTCACCTTTTGATTCTTTAACTATAACAGAAGCTATTAAGAGAGAGATATATGGAAGAAAAAATGGAGTTTATTTTGTTGTTCCTAGAAAAAAAGATTTACCTTTTATCGAACAATTTTTAAATGATAATTTACCAGAAATAAAATATGTAATTACTCACGGTCAACTTAGTCCTAAATTATTAGAATCTAGAATATCAAAATTTTATAATCAAGAAGTCCCATTAATGATTAGTACTAATATTATCGAAAATGGTTTAGATTTACCTCATGTGAATACAATTATAGTTTATAGAGCCAATATTTTTTCTTTAGCTGCATTATATCAATTAAAAGGAAGAGTAGGCAGATCTTCTAAACGTGGATATGCATACATAACGTATAAAGAAAATGAATTAAAAGATAATGGAAGAAAAAGATTATCCATAATTAATTCCTCAGATCATCTTGGTGCAGGCTTTAATATAGCATCACAAGATTTAGATCTTCGAGGAGGAGGCTCTATTATTGGTGAAGAGCAAAGTGGTTTTATAAAAGAAATTGGAACTGAACTTTATCATCAAATGCTTGAAGAAGAGATAAATTTACAAAAAACTAAGATTAATTCTGATATTGTAAAAAATAAAAGTTTTCAACCAATAATTAAAATACCTGTCGAAATATATATACCTGAAGATTTTATTAACGATGTTGATTTAAGACTTTCTATTTATAAAAGAATATCAAACATTAATAATAATAAAGAAATAGAAGACATAAAGATAGAATTAATAGATCGATTTGGTGAATTACCAACCCAATTAATAAACTTATTTAAATTGGTAGAAATTAAAATTTTGTGTTTAAAAGATAACATTGAAAAATTTGAGTTTAGTAGAAAAGGTATATTAATAAGTTTTTTTCAAAATAAACCAACCAAACCAGAAAAATTATTAGAACTCTCATTATCAAAGAAAAATTCTTTAATTTTAAGACCAGATCAAAAAATTTTTTATGATTTTGGGGGCAATTTAATTGATGATAGATTTGAATTATCTAAAAAAGTCATTAATTTAATTAATTAATGATTAAGGTTTTTTTAATATTTAATTTTTTTATTATCTTATTTTTAAGTAAAAATGTTTTGTCTTTAGATAGCAAATATAGACTCAAAATTTTAAAATCAAACTTAAGTTCTCCTTGGAGCATTTCATTTGTAAATAAAAATGAAATTTTAATAAGTGAAAAAACTGGTAAAATAAAATTATTTAATCTTACTAATAGTAATATAAATGAAATAAATCATAATTTAAACTTTTTGGAAGATAGTAATTCACAAGGCGGCTTACTAGAGATTTTGTATCATAATGATGAAATTTATATAAGTTATTCAGAAAATAGAGGTGAATCAAAAATATACGGACCAACTAGTACTTCGATAGCAAAAGCAAAATTTAATAGAAAAAATTTAAATTTCAAAAATATATTTAGAGCAAATCCACCAATAAGATCTCCTTATCACTTTGGATCTAGAATAGTTATTAAAGATAATCATTTGTACGCTTCAATTGGTGAACGTGGTAAGGGAATGATTGCTCAAGAAGTAGATAAACATCCTGGAAGTATTATTAGAATAAATTTAGATGGCTCTATTCCAAAAGATAATCCAAAATTTATTAACAAACCAGAATGGTTACCAGAAATATATCAAATAGGAGTTAGAAATCCTCAAGGAATGGCAATTTCCCCCTTTAATAATAAAGTTTACATTAGTAATCATGGGGCAAGGGGAGGTGATTGGTTTGGAGAAGTAAAGAAGGGTGAGAATTATGGTTGGAAAATTTTAGGCTGGGGTGGAAAAAATTATGACATGTCAAAAATTGGCCCAAAATGGCTTCCAGGTTATACGAAAGCAATTAAATATTGGGTACCATCTATAGCAACAAGTGCAATTACTATATATCAAGGAGATGAATTTCCCGAGTTTAATGGACTTGCCTTAATTACATCCTTAAAATCACAATCTTTAATATCATTAGACTTTTCTAATTTGAATAATGTAATCGAAAATGTAATTTTTGAAAAAAAAATCGGTAGAATTAGAGATATAAAGTTACATCCTAAAAATGGTAAAATTTATTTTTTAGCTCAAGATAAGTTATGGCTTTTTGAAAAAAAATTTTAGCACTCAATTTTTAGAGTGCTATTTATTTATGAAGTAGGAGGCGAGAAATCCACTTTATTTCCCATCTCTCTAACAATATTTAAATCAACTGATTCCAAAGTAACTGCTTTAGATAGAGTTCCAGCGGCTTTAGCTTTTAAAGCACATGCTGCAACTGCTTCAAATGTATCAGCTTCAGAAATCATAACAAAATCGTATTCACCTCTTGTAATATGATAATCTATTAATTTTGCCCCAACACTATTAAGCATTTGCTGCATAGCCACCTTTCTATCAGATTGACCATTTATAATACCGTCAGCACCTTTTTGTGAATAAATACCTAAAGAAATAAAAGTTTTCGTGAAAGCTCCTTTAATTATATTTTTTAGAATTTAATTTTAAGTTATTATATAAGAAAAAAAAAGGGAATATATGTTTGAATTTTTATTTTTTATTATCGGAATAATGATTATGGGGCCAATTGTATTTATCTATTTTTCTTTACAGGAGTTAAAGAATAGAGTCAAATATCTTGAAGAAAAATTAAAATAATAGAGAGAGCTTTAAAAAAATATTTAAATAGTATTATTATTGGATTACAATAGTAATTATCCATTTTACATTATTTTTTTGGATAAGTGATGCACATACTATCAAAAATATTTATTTTAATTCATTTAATAAAGTAAAATATAATCTAAAATAGAAACTTAATTATCAACAAAGGAAATAATATGATAGCAAATAAAACAAGATCATTGGCAAAAGCAATTAGTTGGAGAATTTTAGCTTCTGCAGATACATTTTTGATTAGTTATATTATTACTGGAAAACTCTCATGGGCTGGGAGTATAACTTTACTAGAAATTATTACAAAGACAGTATTATATTATCTACATGAAAGAGGCTGGAATAGAATTATTTGGGGAACAGTTAGTAGGTAATAAATATGGCGGAGAGAGTGAGATTCGAACTCACGAACGAGTTGCCCCGTTGCCGGTTTTCAAGACCGGTGCTTTCAACCGCTCAGCCATCTCTCCAATTGTATATTGTAAACTTACTATAGTCTCATTTTAAAAATGTCAAAATATTAAGAAATTTAATATTTCCTTATTAGTGATAGTTTTGGTATTTAATTATATGTTTGTAAAATTTCTTATAATATTTATTTCAATATCCTTCAGTATATCAGCAGCAGATTGTGAAAAACCAAAAATGCCTTCTGATGAAGAATGGAAAATATGGTTAAATAATATAAAATTAGAAGCAATTGACAATGGTATAAGCAAAGAGATAGTGGAAAAAAATCTTAATGATGTGAAACCTCAAAGTAAAATTATAATGAGAGACAGATGTCAGCCTGAGTCAACCATTACTTTAGAAGAATACTTATATTATAGAGTCGATAAATCTAGAATTATTGCTGGAAAAAATATGCTTAGAGAACATAAAGCTGTATTAGAAGAAATAGGTAAGCATTTTGATATTCAGCCAAGATTTATTGTGTCTATACTTGGGATGGAAAGTTTTTATGGAAGAAATCAAGGTAAAGTAAATACAATTCAAGCAGTAACTACTTTAGCATTTGATAGAAGAAGAAGTGATTTTTATAAAAAGCAGTTATTTGCTGCATTAGAAATATTAGATAAAAATTTAGTTCCTGACGGTAAATTAAAAGGAAGTTGGGGTGGTGCAGTTGGTATGACTCAAATGATACCAACAACTTTTCTTGAAACTGCATTTGATTGGGATGGAGATGGTATAGATATTTGGAATAGCTATCCAGATGCGTTCGCTAGTACAGCTAACTATTTAACATCCCTAAATGATAATCCATGGTATAACAATAGCACATGGGGAAGGGAGGTTTTACCTCCAAGCAATATAGAATCAATTTATGAATCTTTACAACAAATTGATCCTAAAGGTTGTGGTGCGGTTAAAAGAAGATCAAAGCCAAAAAAATTATCAGAATGGAGTGATATTGGTTTTACCAAGATAAATGGAGATCCATTACCAAAAAGAAATGATTTAGAGGCAAGATTAATAGCGCCAGATGGATTAAATGGCAGAATGTTTATTGTATACCCAAATTATAAAAACATATTATACTATAATTGCTCTTCTTATTATGCAGTATCTGTAGGATTACTTAGTGATAAAATTTCTAATTAGTTTTTTAATATTATTAAATTTATTTTCTTGCCAAGAAATAAAAGAGAAAAAAATTACATCTACAGTCAATAAAAATATAAAAAAAATTGAAAAAATTATTGAAAATAGTGATCTAAAAAAAAATAGTAACAACAATAAAAATAAATTATCAGATTCAATTTTTTACTATGTAGGTGAGCCTTATTTTATAGAAGGTGTAAAATACATACCTGAAGAGAATTATAATTATTCAGAAATAGGATTATCAACATTCTATGGTAAAGAATTACATAATATAAAAACTATAAACAATGATGTTAACAAAGTTACTGAACTGCTAGGTAGACATAAAACACTTCCAATACCAAGTATGGTTAAAATTACAAATTTGGATAATGGTTTATCAATAAATATTAAAATTATTGATAGACACGATGATAATGCATCTTTAATACAAGTATCAAGAAAGGTAGCTCAGTTACTAGGATTTTATAAAAATAAAATAGCAACAGTTAGGGTTGAAATTTTATCTGATGCAAGTAAACAATGGAAAAGTGTTGCAAACAGTTTAAATGAACCAAAATTTGATGAGACCATAAACTCTGCTCCAACTCAAAAGGTTTCAATATCAGATATTGATAATGCTAATTTAATAGATTCAGATGAAGAGAATGCCCCGTATAGTTCAACTGATAGTGAGCCTATCGAAATATCTTCCGAAGAAGTTAATAATTACTCTTTATATTTAAAGGTGTATAATTTTAAAAATTATTCTGATGTTCAATCTGTTATGAATTCACTATCAGATGATATTAAGTTTACTTCTGAAAGAAATGGCTCAAGTTATGACTTAATTTTAGGACCAATTTCTAATGTTAAAATAAATAATTTGGTTTCATACTTCATATCAAAAGGCTATAAGGAAACAAAAATTATATTAAATTAATCAAATAATGGTCATAATTACCGTATAGATATATTTTATGTTTAAGTACTTTTTAATTATTTTTTTTATTTCTACAAATTTTCATGCTTTAGCAATAGACACAAAGGCTGAACAAGCAGTAGTAATTGATTTTGACACCAACGAAGTTTTATTTGAAAAAAATTCAAATGATAAAGTTATTCCTGCATCTATGACTAAAATTATGACTGTTTATGTTGCTTTTGATAGAATCAAAAATACTGATTTTTCTATTAATAATAAATGCACAATTTCACCCAAAGCCTATAAAATGGGTGGCTCAAGAACTTTTTTAGAAATAGATGATCAAGTAACAGTTGATGATTTATTAAAAGGTATAATTGTTCAATCGGGTAATGATGCTTCCATTGCCCTATCAGAATGTCTCGCAGGTACTGAACAAGATTTTGCAAATTTAATGAATGTATACGCTAAAAAATTAGCTATGGAAAATACAAATTTTACTAACTCATCCGGGTGGCCTGAAGATAATCATTATTCCAGTGTCTATGATTTAGCAATCTTATCAAATGCTTTGATTAGAGATTTTCCAAATTTATATACATATTTTTCCATGGATGAATTTTCATATAATGATATTAGTCAGCCAAATAGAAATAAATTGTTACAACAAGTTGATGGGGCTGATGGCCTTAAGACAGGTTTTACAAAAAAATCTGGTTGGGGAATTGCTGCTACAGCAAAAAGAAATAGTAGAAGAATTACCGTAGTTATTAATGGCACAAATAGTTCAAGATCAAGATTAAATGAGTCTAGTAATTTAATTAATTGGGCATTTAATCAGACCTCGCAAAAAATATTAGTTGAGAAAAATGAAATCATAAAAGAGGTTGATGTATGGCTTGGTAAAGAAGCTAGAATTAATTTAGTAAGTTTGGAAAAAATAGTTTCTACTCTTTCGTTTGACCAGATACAATTAATGAGTAGCTCAATTGAATATAAAAAACCTATAGCAGCGCCAATTGTTCAAGGTACAAAATATGGGAGTATAATTATTAATATTCCTGGTAAACCTCAAATTATAGTCCCACTTGTAGCTGAAAAAAATATATCTCAGGTAAATCCATTATTTAAAATTGCTGCAGCAGCAAAATACTTACTATTTGGCACTAGTTTAGATGAAAATTAATAAAGGGTTCTTTGTGACTTTTGAGGGTCCAGAGGCCAGTGGCAAATCATCACAAATTTTACTTTTAAAAAAATATCTAATCAAAAAACAAATTCCATATATTATTACAAGAGAGCCTGGTGGTACGGTTTTAGGAGAAAAACTTAGAAAACTAATTCTTAGCAGTAAATCAAATATAAATAACAGAGAAGAAATTTTACTTTTAATGGCTGCAAGATCAAATCATATTAATAATGTAATTATACCGAACCTAAAGATAGGTAAACTTGTTATATCTGATAGATTTGCAGACTCAACTTTTGTATATCAAGGTTTTGTAAATAAATTCGGCATTAATAAAACTAAAAAATTACATTCTGAAATTTTAGATAATTTTAAACCTAACATTACTTTTCTATTTAATATTAGTATTAATGAAATTATAAAAAGATTAAAAAAAAGAAAAATTAAAAATAAATATGATAAGATTGACTATAAATTTCATACATCAGTTATTAATGGTTACAAAAAAATATCAAACTCTAAAAGATATGTTAATATAGATGCTTCACTTAGTAAAAATATTATTCATGAAAATATTTTGAAATCTTTAAAACTAAAAAAATGATTAAATTATTCGGTTTTGAAAATCAAATTAGTAGTTTAATTAACAATTACGTATCGCAAAATTTACATTCATCAATAATAATTCATGGCCCAAAAGGTATAGGAAAAAAAATATTTATTAAAAAATTATTAAGTGAAATTTTTAAATCTAATTTAAATGAAAACAATTATTTACATCATGTTAATTTATTAAATAAAGATTCACATCCTAATGTAAGAAATATAGAAAAAATATTTGATACAAGATCAAAAAAAATTAAATCTGAAATTACAATAGATCAAATTAGAAATTTAAGAAATTTTGTTAATGAAACTGCAAGCATTAAGGATCTAAGTAAGTTCATAATTATTGACAGTGCTGACGATTTAAATATTAACTCAGCTAACAGTCTCTTAAAAATTCTTGAAGAGCCAAATAAAGATACATTTATTTTTCTAATTTCTCATCAAATATCTTCTTTAATTCCTACTATTCGCTCAAGATGCCTAAAGATTAAGTTAAACAAACATGAATATAATAATTTTAAAAATATAATTAGTTTTCATATAGATAATATAACTGATGATGAAATAAAATTTTTATATGATATTACAAATGGTTCTCCAGGTGACTCAATATCGCTATATGAAAATAATATTATAGAAATGTTCGATTTAACAATTATATCTTTGTCAAACTTAAAAACAGATCATCATTCAATAGAACTAGCAAATATGTTAACTAATATGGATAATGAAAATTTCAAATCCTATCTATCGTTTTTAAAATCTATCCTAGTCATTATGAATAAGTTGAAATATGAAAATTTTTTAAAAACTAATTTTTTATCAAATAAATTTAAAAAATTAAAAAATATATCAATTAAATTAACAAGTAAAAATATTATTGATAGATTTGAATTTTTATCTAAAAATGAAAAAGATTTATTTACATATAATTTTGATAAAAGATTATTTATATTAAATTTTTTGAATAATTAGTATGAATTTTTATATTACAACCCCAATATATTACACTAACGATGTTCCACATATAGGTCATGCTTACACAACTATAGCATGTGATATTATTGCACGATATAATAAATTATTAGGGAACAATGTATTTTTTTTAACAGGTACTGATGAACATGGACAAAAAGTTGAAAAAGCTGCAATTAGTTCAAGTTTAAAACCAAAAGAATTCGTAGATAAGCTTTCATTAAATTTTATTAATTTAATACCTTTTTTAGGATGTGAAATTGATGATTTTATAAGAACTACTGAAGAAAGACATATTAAAGCTTCACAAGAACTCTGGAAACAATTAGAAAAAAATAATCAAATTTATCTTTCAAATTATGAAGGTTGGTACTCTGTAAGAGATGAAGCATTTTATTTAGAAAGTGAATTAAAAAAGATTGATGGTAAATATGTTACTGATAATGGATCCCCTGTTGAATGGGTTAAAGAGGAAAGTTATTTTTTTAAACTTTCAGGATGGCAAGATAAATTAATTGATTACTATGAAAAAAACCCAGAATCAATATTACCAAAAACTAGATATAATGAAGTCTTAAGTTTTATTAAAGGTGGACTAAAAGACTTATCTATTTCAAGAACAACTTTTAATTGGGGAGTACCTGTTCCTAATAATTCTAAACATGTAATGTATGTTTGGATTGATGCTTTATGTAACTATTTAACCGCAATTGGTTATCCAGATAAAAATAATAAATACTATAAGAAATTTTGGCCCGCGATGCATATCGTAGGAAAAGATATACTAAGATTTCATGCAGTATATTGGCCAGCATTTTTAATGGCAGCAGATATTGAGCCTCCAAAAAGAATATTTGCACATGGTTGGTGGACTAATGAAGGTCAAAAAATTTCTAAATCACTAGGCAATGTAATTGATCCCTATGAAATTATTAATGAATTTGGATTGGATCAAATTAGGTTTTTCTTATTTAGAGAAGTACCTTTTGGAAATGATGGAGATTTTTCAAAAAAAGCAATTGCAAATAGAATAAATGCAGATTTATCTAATAATTTCGGTAATTTAGTTCAAAGGGTTTCATCATTTGCAGTAAAAAATAATGATTCTTTACTGAAGCCAGTAGAAAATTTAAGTAAAGATGATCAGGATTTAATTAATCTCCTGCAAAATAAATTTGATGAATACTGTAACTTTATGAATAATCAACAAATTGATAGAGCAATTAAGTCTGTCATGGAGTTAATATCTGCTAGTAATTCGTATGTTGATAATCAGGCACCTTGGTCACTTAAAAAAACAAATAAAATTAGAATGGAAGAGGTTTTATATATTGTTACAAATATAATTATTAAATCAGCTATAATGCTCTATCCGATTATACCGACTAGTTCTAAAAAAGTTCTTAATATTTTTGACTATAAAATTGATAATTTAAATTTTGATGAATTCACAAAGCTTATTAATTCAAATATAAAAATTAATAATCCTGAACCAATATTTCCAAGAATATTGAATGATTGATTCGCATTGTCATTTAAATTTTAAAAAATTATCAGAAAATTTTGAGAATATAATTAATAACTCAAAAAAGAATAATATTAGCTCAATATTATCAATCAATACCAAACCTGAAGATTTTCAAGATCATTTAAATTTAATAAAAAACTATAATTCTATTTATCTCTCATATGGACTTCACCCAAGTGATGTTCAATCAATTAACCAAATTACATTACAAAGCTTTGATCAATACTGTAAAAATGAAAAAGTAATAGGAATAGGTGAAACAGGCATTGATCTGTATCATAACGATCAATTTCTCAAAGAACAAACACAAGTATTTGAAACTCATATTGAAGCTTCAATAAAGTATTCATTGCCGATTATCATTCATCAAAGAAATTCTGAAAAAGAAATAGTAGATATTCTAAAAAATTATAAATCATATAATTTAAAACTAATTTTTCACTGTTTTACCGGTTCGAATCAATTATTAAATTTTTGTCTAGAAAATAATTATTATATTTCAATTTCTGGAATAATAACGTTTAAAAATGCATCAAATTTAAGAGATATAATTAAGAATGCACCTTTAAATTCTATACTTATAGAAACTGATAGTCCATTTTTAGCACCCGAGCCAATGAGAGGTAAAGTTAATGAGCCATCTTTTGTAAAATATACAGCCGAATACTTAGCAAAATTTTTTAAATTATCATTACAAGAGTTTGAAAAAATCACTGATAATAATTTTTTTAATTTGTTTACTAAAGCTAAAAGAGATAATTATCTCTAATGAAAATAACTATTTTAGGTTGTGGAGGTTCTTTTGGGTCTCCTTTAGCGTGGAATAGACATGGTAATATTGATCTAAATAATAAAAGAAATTTTAGAACGAGATCATCAGTACTTATTGAATATGAAAATACAAATTTTCTAATTGATACTAGTCCAGACCTTAGGCAGCAACTTTATAATGCTAAATGTACAAATATTGATGCAGTACTTTATACTCATATTCATTCTGATCATACATCAGGTGTTCCAGATATGAGAGCAATGTCTTTAATAAATAAAAAAATTATACCTGCATATATGCCAAAAGAAATGATATCTGAGATGGAGACAAATTATAAATATATTTTTAAAGGAGAAAAAGATTACTTACCATTTATGGAAATTAGAGAATTAGAAAAGAATAATATAAAATTTAAAAATATTAATATTGAAACATTCAAACATAACCATGGTTCAATTGATGTTCAAACATATAGAATTGGAAATTTTGCTTATTCTACTGATTTAAAAAAATTTTATGACGCCGATATAGATAAATTAATGAATCTTGATTTATGGGTTGTTGGACTGCTTAGAGAAGATCCTCATCCTTCACATGCTGGATTTGAGCAAATAATGGATTTCATTTCTTATATAAAACCAAAAAAAACTATTTTTACTCATATGACAGCTTTACTAGATGAAAAAGAATTAATAACAAAATGCCCATCAAATGTTAAACCTGGATATGATGGTATGATTATTGATTTATGAAGCCAATATGTATTGGTTGCATAGGAATTGGAAATGTTGGATCAAACCTTACAAATAATTTATTAAAATCAAATAACAATGTATTTGTGTATGATAAAAATAATAAATCTTATTCAAGATTAAAAAAATTAAAAAATAAGCCTTGTAAAACCTTAAAAGAATTAATTGAAAAGAGTGATATTATAATAACTTGTTTACCTTCACCGAAAGCGGTAAGCAAAGTTTTAAAAATCATATTAAAATATTTAACAAAAAAACATATCTGGATTGAGATGAGTACTACAGATAAAAATGATATGATTAACTTATCCAAAAAAGTAATTTCTAAAGGTGGGAGAGTATTAGAATGTCCAATTACTGGAGGGGAGCATAGAGCTAAATCAGGAAATATATCTATTCTAGCTGCAGGCAAAAAATCAACTTTCAAAAAATGTTTCCCAATTTTATCATTGCTTGGTCATGAAATTTTATATTGTGGAAATATTGGAAATGCTTCAATATTAAAAGTAATTACAAATTATTTAGCATCATTACATTTAGTAGGTATAGGTGAGGCTTTGAGTGTTGCAAAAAAAAATAAAATTGACTTAGGTTTAACTTATAAAGCTATAAAAATAAGCTCGGGAAATAGTTTTGTTAATGAAACTGAAACAAAGGTCATACTTGGAGGCAGTTATGATGTTGGATTTACAATGGATCTAGTCAATAAAGATATAAATCTTTTTAACAAACTTGGAAAAAATATAAAATTAGATCTAGGAAATTATCTAAGTAAAAAATTTAAACTTGGTATGAAAATTTTAGGTAAAAGGTCATTTAGTACCAGTATTATTAAATTAATTGAAAAAGATGCCAAAATTAAATTAAGAGCAAAAAATTTCCCAAAACAGTTAATTGATAAACAAAAAAAACAAAAAGGTGTAGAAGTATAATATGTCAGAAAAAAAATTACTACCTGCTGAGTTAGATCCAAGAAATCCAAGTTTTGCTTTCAAAAATAAATATAATGAACATGTAGAAAATACAGATCAATTCAATAATTATGTAAAGTCTACTGAAGTTAAAAAAGTTTTTTCTGGAATGTTATGGGGAGAAGGACCAGCTTATATTCCTCATTTAGATACATTAGTCTGGAGCGACATACCAAATAACAGGATGTTAAAGTTAGCAAATGGTTCAGTTACTGAATATAAAAATCCCTCAAATTATTGTAATGGCAATACTATTGATAAAGAAGAAAATGTAATTTCTTGTTCGCATGGAGGGAGGTGTATTTATAAAACTAATGATAATTTAGAAGTAGAAGTTTTAGTTGATAGTTATAATGGTAAGAAACTTAACTCTCCAAACGACTTATTTGTTAAATCAGATGATACAATATGGTTTACAGATCCACCTTACGGTATTTTATCTGATTATGAAGGATATCCTGGTAAGCAGGAATATGGTGGCTGTAATGTTTTTTCCTTTGACCCAAAATTAAATACTTTAACAGTTATGATTGATGACCTTGATAGACCTAATGGCATTGCAATATCTCCAGATGAAAAAAAATTATATGTTGCTGATACAGGAGAAAATATCAAACAGTTGTATGTTTATGATATGATTGATGGCTTACCCAAGAACAGAAAATTAATTTATGATTTTAAACCCTTTTTCTCTGATGGTTTTAGATGTGATAAAGATGGTAATATTTGGACAAGTGCAGGAAAAGCAATTAAATGTTTTGATCCTCAAAACGAATTAATTGGGCAACTTATAATCCCTGAATTAGTATCAAATTTAGAATTTGGAGGAGTAGAAGGAAATATCTTGTACATAACAGCCACAACTAGTTTATACTCCATTGAATTAAATCAACAAGGTGCTAGATTTTATGAATAAACCTTTATCTTTAGGAAAGTGTGAACCATGTAATGGAAACACTCCCAGATTAGATTATCAAGAAATTAGTAAATTTTTATCTGAACTCAATGAATGGTCAGTTAATGATAATCAAGAAATGATTTTCAAAAAATTTAAATTTAGCAATTTTAAAAAAGCTATATCATTTGCAAATAAAGTAGGAGAAGTAGCAGAAAAAGAAGGTCATCATCCAACATTAAGTGTATCCTGGGGATATTGTTTAGTGATGATACATACTCATGCAATTAATGGTTTATCCATAAATGATTTTATATTGGCATCTAAGATAGATTTATTATAATTAAAACACATGAAAAATAATGAATCATTTGAAGAATATAAAAATTCTATTAATTTATTGTTATCAAAAATTTCTGAACAAGATTTAAATGATGCAATAAATATTATTAAAAACACTATTAAAAATAAAGGTAAAATTTATATTGTAGGTAATGGTGGTAGCTCATCAATTGCTAGTCACGTAAGCGTAGATCTTTCTAAAGTTGCTAGAATTCCATCAGCAACTTTTAATAACGCTAATTTAATTACCTGTTTTGCAAATGATTATGGCTATGAAAATTGGGTAACTGAAGCAATAAAAGCTTATATGAACAATAATGATATGATTATTCTTATTAGTAGTAGTGGAACATCTAAAAATATTGTTAATGCAGCTAAGTACTGTAAAAGTAAATCAATTAAATTGATAACATTAAGCGGTTTTAGAAAAAATAACCCTTTATCAAAACTAGGTAATATTAATTTTTATATTAATAGTGATCAATATAATTTTATAGAAATGTCTCATCAAATAATCTTAGTTTATTTGGTAGATATTTTAGCTAAAAATAAATTAAAAATATAAATATTAATTTTGAAATATTTTCTTACAATTGACGCTGGAACTTCGGTTATTAAAACAGTAATTTTTAATTCAAATTTTAAACAACTTAAAGTTTGTAATTTAAAAAATCCAGTTATCACTGATGATTTTGGAAAATCAGAATTAAAAATGAATTTATTTTGGAACTTAACGGCCAAATGTATAAAAGAAACAATAAAAAAATCTAAAATAAATCCTAAATTAATTATAGGAGTAGGTGTTACTGGAAATATGGTTGGCTTTTGGCCAATTGATCATAAGAATAAACCTGTTAGGAATGCAATTTTGTGGAACGACACAAGAAGTAAATCAATTTTTAATAATAAAAGAATTTTAAATAGAATATATAAAATTACTGGATCAATTACTCAGTATGGTTGCACTATCCCAATTTTAAAATGGATGTCAATAAATGAAAAAAAAAACTTAAATAAAGTAAAAAATGTTTTAACATGTAAAGATTGGATAAGATTTAATCTTACAAATGAAATATATAATGACCAAACTGAAGTTTCAGTTTATCCTGGAAACGTAAAAGAAAAAAAAATATCTTTAAAAATTTTTAATATTTTTAATTTGAATAAAAAATATATAAACTTATTTCCAGAAGTTAAAAAATCTAATGATATAGGCGGCTATGTTACATCTAAGGCTTCAAAATTAACTTTACTTAATGTCGGTACACCAGTCATAATTGGTTGTGGTGATGTAATCGCTTCTACATTAGGTTCAGGTGGAATCAATAATAATCAAAAGATTAGTATAATAGGAACCACATGTCATAACATTGTTATAAAAAATAAATCTACAATTCCGAGTAATAATTCAGGATTATTTTTTTCATCTCTAGAAAATACTTGGTTAGAAACTATGATTAATGTTGCAGGAACAACAAATATTGATTGGGTAATTAATAATTTTTATAATAAATTTAAAAATTATAATAATAAAATTAAAATTATAAAAAAATTTGAAAAAGAATACCTAGCAAAATCATTTCCTGAAAATTCTATTATTTTTTTACCTTACTTAAATTATGGTGGCAGTATTTCTCCATTTGTAAATTTAAATTCTAAAGCAGAAATATATGGTCTTCTTCCTCATCATAAAAATTTTGACATCTTATTCTCATGTTATGAAGGTATTGCACTATCTATTAAAGATTGTTTTGGAAGAAAAATAAAAAAAAATGATGTTTTGTTTCTTTCTGGAGGAGCATCAAATAGTTTAGTATTACCACAATTAATTGCTAATGCATTATGTATCAGAGTTAAAACTTTACCTAGCTCTGAACTTGGTGCTTTAGGTATTAGTTATATGATTTCAAGTTAT
>CACHBB010000021.1 GCA_902577945.1 uncultured Alphaproteobacteria bacterium | reverse complement strand
TAAAAACCAAAAAAAATAAGTTTAATGGCTTTAATAATAGTTGCAATTTAGTAATTAAAACGAAAATTGGGATTAAAAATAATAGATAACCACTAAAATGAAATTGACTTGCTAAAAATGCAAATAAAAAATTTTTTTTCTGATTTTTTTCTAAATTATTTGATAAAATTAAAAATAAAAAACCTAAAGCTATTGATTGCCTTACAAACCCCATTAAAATAATAACTATAAATGGATAGAATATTACAAATGATAAGAAATTTAATTTGTTATAATTTATAAATTTATAGAATGTAACAAACAAAAAAATAGATATTGTAATATTTACGAAAACTAAACCATTTTGAAAACCTGAAAGGGCAATAAAATAATTTAAGACATAAAATAAAGGGTCTTGCTGATTACTTATTACACTAATCAGGTCATAAAATTGTGCCTCATAATATATCGTTGCATATGGCACCCAATCACCACCAACCTCATATCTTAAACCTACAAAAAGAATTAAAATTATAGATAAAATAATAAATAAAATTTTATTTAAAATTTTCGGTACAAATAAATCTTTTAAAGAGATTATTGCTATAAATAGATTGAAATAAATATAGGTTATCATTTATTATTTATTGACCAATTAAGATAAATAAGAATATTCCATAATTCATGATGATAGCCTGAATTATTTTTTTTATGTTCATTCCATATGCTTTCTAAATTTTTAAAATTTATAAATTCATTTTTTTTAGTTTGAGATGAATAAATTAAATCCTCTGCCCATTCTTTGAAAGAAGTTTTTAAAAGGTTATTTAATGGAATCTCAAATCCCATTTTAGGTCTTTTAATTAAATTTTCTGGAAAAATATTTTGTGAAATTTTTTTTAGAATATACTTATTAGTGTTATTCTTAACATTATCTTTGTAGTCTAAACCTAATGTATCACTAATAATGTTTGCATCTGCAAGTGGCATGCGTGTTTCTAAACTATTAGCCATAGATGCTCTATCTACTTTACACATTATATCATCGCTCAGATAATATTTAATATCATAAAACAAAATATCATTTAAATTTAATAAGTTTAAATTTAAATTTTCTTTAATATAATTGATATTATTCAATTCATTATTAATAAAAAAATTTGGTCTATTTATAAAAAAATTTAAATATAATTCATTTAAATCATTTGATAAGAGCGATCTTGTTATTTTATGATATCTGTGTGATATATTTTTAACATTTACTTGCTTATTTAATTTCTTAAAAACAGATAATAAATTTCCCAAATTTTTGTAATTATTTCTCTCGAGAAAATTAAATATTTTTTTTCTTAGAAAGAATGGTATTAATTTGTTAAAAGTATTAATTTTTTTAGCAATTAGATGTCTATTATAACCACTAAATCCTTCATCACCTCCATCACCTGAAAGAATTACTGAAACATTTTTTTTAGCAAAATTTGAGATTAAATATGTTACAATTTGACTAGAGTCACTGAATGGTTCAGAAAATATATCATTTAATTTAGTTAAAACATGGGTAAAAGAATTTCTGGATAGTTTTAAAGTATGATGGTCAGTACCAATAAAATTAGCTATTTCTTTTGCATAAAAGCTCTCATCATATTCACTATCTTCAAAACTAACATTAAAAGTTTTGATTTTATTTAAAGAATTCTTTTGCATAAAGTATGAAACTATTGAGGAGTCTATTCCTCCAGATAGAAATGAGCCAATTGGAACATCTGAAATTGTTTGTCTTTTTACACTTTCTTCAACTTTATTTTTAAAATATTCGATTTTATCAATTTTATTAAAATTAAAATTTTTATTTTTTTCTAATTTCCAATATTTTATTGGATTTAAATTTTTATTTTTTGAGCTAATAGTAATGTATTCACCTCCAGATAATTTATGAATGTCTTTATAAATAGTGTAGGGTGCTGGAATATAATTTAAGTTGAAATATACTTTCAAAGATTTTTCATTTATTTTTGGTACAAATAGTTGACTCTTTTTGAATGGAAATAAATCAGATCCAAAAAAAAATATAGAATTATTGAAACCATAATAAAGGGGTTTTTCACCTAATTTATCTCTAGCTAATGATAATTCTTTATTTTTTTTGTCCCATAAGACAAACGAAAATACACCTGTGCAGATATTTAAAGCTTTATTAATACCAAAAATTTCGATAGCATTTAACAAAGTTTCAGTGTCTGATGAGCCTTTCCAATTAATGTTATTATTTTCATTTATGATTTTTCTAATATCTAGGTGATTATATATTTCACCATTATAAGCAATTACAAATCTACTAGAAAAACTCTCCATGGGCTGACTTCCATTTTTTGTTAAATCTAAAATAGATAGTCTTTGATGAAAAAAAGCAATTTGATTTTCAATGTCTATAAATTCACCAAATTCATCTGGTCCTCTAAATTTAAGCTCATTAGACATTTTATTATAATCGCTTCTATTAAATTTATTAAATAAATAAATACCTGCAAATCCACACATTTTAATCTTCTATAAACTTTTTAAAATTTGATTCATTTAAAATTTTATTCCATTCCTTATCTTCTACATTAGCATTTATAAAATTATAATTTAGAATTTGATCCTTATTTTTTAGATATTCTAAATAAAAAAATTTTGCTGATCTACTTTTTTCAAATGAATTTATCCAAAAATAGTTGTTTGAAATCACATTAAGTCCTGATGCAGAATATTCTAATGTTTTAGTACTTGTTTGATAATTAAAAGGAAAAATATCAGGTGTAAAATTTAGGCCGCTATATGAAATTGAGTATATTTTACATATTTCACCAAGCTCAAGTGCACCTAATAAATTTATATTTGGTATTTTTTTCAATAAATTGTAAGTATCGTTATTCGTATTACCAATTATTGCTAATTTAAAACCCATTTTAGCTAAATTTATAAAACAATTTATTATTCCTTTTCTATCTACTATAGAGCCACTATATACTATATCGTATTCAATCTTACTTTTGTCTCTCTGAATTTTAAAAAAATTTTTATCAACGCCCATATCCCTATATATATATTCTGCATTGTCATTAAAATTAAAAAAATACTTTACAAATGAATTTAAAAAAATTCTTTTATTAGGTTTTTGATTAAATATAGTTTTAATATTATTTTTAATAAATGAATAAGGTTGTAAAGACAAACTATTATACTCATGAATAATTTTGATATCTTTTTTTTTTATTTTAAAAGGATAAAATCCCATAAACAATATAATATTATCAAAATCATAAATATATTTCGGATTACTAAAAATAGAAACACTATGTCCATATAGTTCAAGGTATTTTTTATAAGCATAAGCCTCAGGTAAATATGAATTTGATTTTCTTAATAAACCAATTTTCATTTAGAAGTAATGTATCTTATGTAAGTTAAATACATCCATATATAAAAGCCAATTTTAACTTTATTATTCAGTAATTTTGTGAAATATTTTTGCGCATCTAAATACTTACTTAATTCCATTAATGAACTTGGTAAATAAGGTATTTCAGTAAAGCATGAAGATTTTTTTGTAACATATAGTTTAATCTTATTATTCCTAAGATGATAGCTATGAATTAAATCTTCACAATATGCTTTACCAATAAAAGGATAATAATTATCTAAAACTAGATTTTTCTTGTGATGTAAAATACACCCCCCAGGTAGCCACTCAACAGGATAAAGTTCATTAACCATGTAAGTTGGGTCAACACCATAATTATTACCAATTTTTGAAATTGTTCCCATTTTAAATATACCAAATTTAGAGCCGCAAATAATATATGTTAAAATATTCTTAATTGAATCAGTCCATGAATTATCATATTTATGAATTGGAAATTTGGTATTTTCGTTATAGTATACAGGTGCAATAGCTGAATTATCATCTTTAATATTTATTAAATGACAATAAAGGTTAAAAATGTCTTTGGGGTCAATAATGCAATCACAATCAAGCTGAAGAATGAATTTATTTTTTGAATTTTTAAAACCAAAAATTCTTTGATTAACTTGACCTTTAAAATCAGTATAAAAAAATTTTACATTTTTATATTTTTTAAATTCTTCATATTTTTTTTTCTTGTAAATATTTGGAATAATTATCAAAATTTCATCAAAAAAGTATTGACTATCTATTAAGTTAAAAATATTTCTTTCAAGAATTTTCTCTCCGATAGTTGTTATTACAATACTTATAGGTAATCTCATATTTATTTATCAATAAAATTATTTGAGTCTATTTTATAATACAAGTAGTTTATATGTTTTATTATTTTTTCAATATTATTTTGAGTATAAATATCATTATTTATTTTCTTCAATATTTCTAATACTTCTGATTTGTTGTTAAAGCTTAAAATATTACTTCTTATTCTAAATAGTGGATCAGGATATACAAAACCTTTCACATCATATAATATTGGCAAACAGCCATAACCGATACTTTGAATTATAGATGAAGAAGATCTATAAATTGAATATTTACATCTTATAGAGTCATCAATAATTGAGTTATTAGATATAGAAAAATTATTAAATTTTTTAGATAATTTTTTTGCCTTCTGTAAAAATTTTTTTTTTGAAACTGGATGAAATCTAATTATAAAATTAATATTTGAGAAATTTTTTGACAAAATTTCTGCTAATTCTAAAAAATGATGAATCTCACTATCAATACCGTCTGGTAAAAAAAGAACATTATTATTATTATTATTATTTTTACTTTTGTTGAAATCTATAAAATTTATTTTTTTATTTAAATACCTTGTAGAACCTAATATTGATGTTTTGATAGGAAATTCAAATTTATTTATATAAAAACTAAAATCACCATAGGTTAGTAGTTTTGTAGGATTTGTTTTTTTATTTAAGTTTAAATATGCAGAATTTTGCAGTTTTGAATAAGGCGTATGGATATATCCTGTTTTTTCTAAATTATTTAATGAAGTTTCTGTTGCTAAGAAAAAAAGCCTCTCAAATGGATGTCCTTCATAAGTACAAATAGCCTTACTAAAATTATTATTTTTAAATAGTTTTGAACAATAATAATAAAAAATTACATTAGTAAAAGTCGATATAGACAAATATTCTAAAGAAATTTGATCATCAAAGATTTTCTTATTATTTATAAAGTAATAAATAGATTTTAAGAAAAGGTTAAAAATTATATTAATATGAATTATGAAACCTATATTATAATTTAAAATTTCGGTATAATCAAAATTTTTACTACTATAACTACTAGATTGTAATATTGGTTTATGTAATAATCTTAATATTGAAACATCTTTAATTTTTAAATTTCCAAAGTAAAAATCATAGTCAGTAGTCTTATTATTACTTATATAGTGAGAAATGATAATAATTTTTAATTTAGATTGAAGACGAAATTTAATTTTATTTTTTTTTTTAAATAATAAGAAAATAGACAAAAAAAATAAAATTATTAGCTTATATGAAGCACGAAAAATATATGATACGAGTGATATTCTTTTGTAAAAATCTAAATCATATTTTTTGGTAAATGTTTCATGCTCTTTAATAATATATAAAAATTTTATAGCTAAGAAATAAGGGTCTGTAGAATAATTTTTAAGTTTATTATTAAAAATTTTGCAAATTTTTTTATATTTTTCAAATGTAATCATTTAATGTATTAATTCTATTGTATATTTTATTTTGAACAGTATCATTATTTAAAACTTTAATCACTTTTTTAACATCTGAAAAATAATTTACAGATTGAGTACTTTTGGATAATTGAATTGCTTTTATTTTATAATTATTGTCTAAAAATCTTAATTGTTCAATGGATAGTTTTTTTTCATTATAAGATTTTTTAAGATTAGCATATTTTTTTAAAATTTTTTTTTTAAAAATTAATATTCCCATTATTTTTTTATATTTAGATTTTTTTTTAATATTTTTACTTAAACGAAAACAATCTATTATTTCATTTTTAGAATTTAATATACATTTGACTATTGACTTATCATTATATTCCTCATTAGTAAGATTTGAAGTTGTGTTATAAACTTCATAATTTGGAAATTTAATAATTTCTTTAATAATTTTATTTATATCATTAGGTCTTATAAGCGGTTCATCACCTTGTAGAATAATTATGTAACTAGAGCTAAGGAAATTTATAATTTCCGAGACTCGGCTTGTTCCATTATCGTGTCTTAATTTTGTCTTTAATACATTACCTCTAAAATTTTTAACGATATTTGCAATTTTCTGATTATTTGTTGCAACAAATATTTTTTTTTTTGGTATTAAGCTTAGCTCTGCTCTCCTTCTAACATGCTCAATCATTGGCAAATTATATATTTTATGTAATATTTTATTTTTAAACCTTATTGAATTTAATCTTGCTGGAATTACAATACTAAATGAGTTTTGAGTCATTGCGGAAAAACACCGCAGTCAATATTTATATTTTGACCAGTTATTCCTGAAGCTTCATCAGATGATAAAAAATAACAAAGTTTTGCAACCTCTAATTTTGTTGGCAATCTATTCATAGCTGAATTATTATTTATAAAAAATTTTAAAAAGGTATCAATTTTATTATTGGCTGGTGAATATTTAGATTTTAAAGCTTTCATTAATCCAGGAGTTTTAATTAATACTGGACATACAGAGTTAATTCTAATTCCCTTTTCTCCAATCTCTTTAGATAAAGATTGAGTTAGACCATTTACTGCAAATTTACTTGCTGAATAAATACTATTATTCTTTGAACCTCTTTTACCTGCTATAGATGAAATATTTACAATTGAGGAGCCTTTCTTTAAATACATAGAAGCGATTTTACAGCCCCAAACTGTTGAATAAAAATTTGTTAATAACATCTTGTTTAAAAACAGATTATCAACTTTTTTTATAGGTCTCCAATCACTTAAACCCACGTTATTGATATAGACATCAACTTTTTTATATTTTTTTAATGAATTTTTAATTATATTTAAATGAGGCTTTTCTTTTGAAAAATCACCTTTAGTAAAAATTAAGTTTTTTTTATTTTTAAGACTTTTAGGTAAAGTTCTTGCCCCAATTGAAACATTAAAGTTTTTGCTTAGATAATATTTTGTTAATTCAAGGCCTATTCCTTTTGTGCCACCTATAATTATTACAGTCTTCATATAGAATTTAATCTTTTAAATTGTTATAGCAGAAAATCCACCATCTACTGGTATTTCTGCACCTGTTACAAAACTTGATGAATCCCCTGCTAACCATAAAGTTGCACCAATTAATTCTTCAGTTTTGCCAAATCTATTCATTGGCGTATGATTTAATATTTGTTTTTTTCTTTTTGAATCGATAAAATTTTTCAAATTCCATTTAGTTGGGTAGAACCCAGGGCGCAATGCATTAACTCTTACGTTAAATTTTGCAAATTCTCCTGCAAGATTTTGAGTTAAATTTTTAATAGCCGATTTGGACGCAGAATATGCAAAAGCACGCGATAAAGGAGGTCCAGATGACGCTGATGAAATGTTTATTATTGAACCATTTTTTTTTGAGGTCATATATTTACCATAGATTTGACATGCCAAAAAAGTTGAGGTTATTTGAGATTTAACTACTTCATCCCAATTTTTCTCTGTAATTTTAAAAAAATCAATAGAAGAATTTATGCCAGATCCATTTATCAAAACATCAACTTTTTTGTAATTTGATAAACAATATTTTAAAGATTTAACATGATCATTTTTTTTTGTTGAATCAACTTTTAATGTTTTAAAATTATAAAGTTTTTTTTCTAAAAATATTTTTTTAACATTATTTAAGTTTTTGTTTCTTATATCAAGTAAAACAACATATGAACCAGCTTTTAAAAAACCTTCTGCAAGTTTACTACAAATATGTCCGCCACCTCCATAAATTACCACAACCTTTGAGTCTAAATTATATAATTTTTCTAAGTAACTCATTTAAAATGTTTTATTAAATTTTTTAAATTTTGAGCAGATTGCCACATTAAAAATAAATCTGAACCTAATATGCAATATGTATAGTTCATATCAAACAATTGATTTATACTAGCTTTAGAAACATCTGAAACTTGAGTTCCAACACTTACTTTATGTTTATCACATATGTTTATAATTTTCTTGCACTCTAAAATTACATCTTTATGATTTACCTCACCAGGATAGCCCATTGAACCTGCCAGATCGTATGGACCTATCATAACACCATCCAAAATATTCATAGATAGCATTTTATCTAAGTTTTCTATTCCATTAATATTTTCAATTTGCCCTATAATAATTGAGGATTCATTCCAATTATTAAAATAATCTTTATTTTCAAAACCATAAACCTGTGCTCGATTTACACCATAAGATCTTTTTCCAATTGGAGGATATTTGATTAAGTTTTCTATATTTTTGAGTTGTTCTTCATTTTCTAATGTTGTTATAAATAATCCGTCTGCTCCAAAATCTAAAATTGGTTTAATCCAGTCATTACTATGACTTACAGGTCTAGGTAAACATGGGACTTCATAGCTTTGTGAAATTCTAATGATATTTTGAGAGTCAGATAAAGAAATTGGAGCATGCTCCATATCGATAGCTAAAAAATCAAAACCCACATATGATAAAATTTCAATTACTGATGATTGACTAAATGAAACCCATCCTCCAAATAATTTTTCTCTCTTTAAAAATTTATTCTTTAATAATTTTCTATTTTTCAATATTTCAAGCATAGGCTATAAAATTTTTCTTATAATATTATGTAAATGAAGCAAACCAACTAGTTGACTTTCTTTATTAACAACAGGTAAATCCCATATTTCATTTTTTTCAATAAGATTTAGCGCGTTTTCAATATTTTCATCATCTTTAATTGTTAGTGGCTTCATGGAACAATGTTTTAAAACATTATCCATAAAGTAACTAGGCAAAGGTCTTTGAACTGATGATAAATTTCTTCTTAAATCTCCATCTGTAATAATACCATCAATTTTATTTGTTTCATCAATTACACAAATTATACCTAATCTAAATTTATCCATTAAATCAATAGCCTCTTTTAAAAAAGAAGTATTTTTAATATATGGGAATGAATCTAATCCAATCATTAAATCTTTTACTAGAAGTTTTTGTCTACTCAATTTTTATATCTCCATATTTACTATAAAGTTCTTTTTTTGCGTCATAAATAAACTTTGCCTGTGCTAAAATATTTTCTAAATACTTAATATCTAAAACAGTATTAGGATCTGATAAAGCATTTTTGGGATCATCATGGACTTCCATAAAAAGTGCATCTATACCATTTGCTATACTTGATCTAACAAGAAATGGAATAAATTCCCTCTCTCCACCAGATATATTTCCACCTGACGTTGGCATTTGAATTGAATGTGTTGCATCATAGCATACTGGATAACCAGTCTCTGCCATTATTGGAAATGATTTCATGTCATTAACGAGCATATTATAACCAAAAAATGTACCTCTATCAGCTAGTATTATTTCATTGCCGCCAAATGATTCAATTTTATTTACTGAGTTTTTCATATTCCATGGACTCATAAACTGACCTTTTTTTAGAAGAATTGGTCTTTTAGTTTTTGCAGCTGCTTCTAATATTGTTGTTTGGCGACATAAATAGGCTGGTACTTGCACCATATCACAAACCTCTCCAGTCATTTTTGCCCATGAAGGGTCAGAAAAATCTGAAACAACAGGCAAGTCAAATTGATTTCTTACTTCTGAAAGTATTGATAAACCCTCATCTATACCAACACCTCTGAAACTATCTGTAGAAGATCTGCAATCTTTGTCGTAACAGGATTTGTAAACAAAATTTATTTTTAGTTTTTCAGTAATACTTTTGATTTTTTCTGCCATAAATAAAGCATGATCTCTATTTTCAATTGCACATGGGCCTCCTATAAATACCAATTCCTTTTTATCACCAATTGTAATTTTATTTACATTACCATATCCAATGTTAAAAATTTTTTGATCAAGCATTTTTCATATTTATTTCATTTTAACCATGAAGTACATCGAAATATTCACCATAGTATTTAAATATTAAAGGTCTACTGAAATAAAAGTTTGATTTGATTTCTATAAATTTGATTTTTTTATTATTATTTTTAATTGGAATAAATGTAGTGCAAAATGATTCTAAGGTTTCATCAATTTTGTTAATTATATTATTATTTTCATCTTTAAGGTAAAGTTCATATAATATTTTTTTATATGAAGGATTGTTAACTACAATTTCAAAATAGTCTGACTGATTAAAAGTTAATTGAGGGTAATAAGTTTTTTTAAATAAGGATTTTGGCATTAATGACTTAAGTATTTTTTTATTATCCAAATAAAGTGAATTATGATTTCCATGAACAAAATTCCAAAAATTTAAATCTTTGCTAAAGCCAGTATATCCCCTCTCAGCAATATGAGTATTTTTTTGTGACAACAATTCTTTTTTTTCTAAGTGATGAAAAATACAAAAAGATCCATATTCTTCATTAATACCAAAATCTTTAAAATTTAATTTTATAGTCTCAAAAGGCTCAAGATTAAATTCTAGTTCTTTAATTCTTTTACCAATATTAGAATATAAAAATACTCTAACAAAATCACTTTGTTTAATTTCAGGAAATATATGTGAAGAAATATTTGACAAATAAAATAATGTTGAAAAAGAATTATCTTGTCTAAAATAAAAAAAATCACTGACAGGTGCATTTTTTTTATAAGGTAAATTATAAATTAAAGGGTTAAAATTAAAAAAGTTTCTAAGGTTATGACTGAAAAGTCTTAAATTTTGTTTCATAGTTTCCAAAAATTTTTTTTAAGTCTTTGAAAGAAAAATCTATTTCCGTGAAGTGTATATTCTGTTGGAGGATGGGTATGTTCTAATGACATCTGACCATTTCTATCAATAGAAAAATAAATTGGTATACCTCCGCCATCTGTTGACTGAAAAATATACATATTTTTATTATATACTATATTTAAATCATTAAGATCAAAAAAATTAACAGTATTAGTCATGCAATTTAGTGTGGCTAACTTTTGCTTATTTGAATCTAATATATTAATATTAAAATTATCAAATTCTGGTCTATTAATTAAATTTACTAGATAAAAATAGTTTTTAATATTTTTATTATTTTGAATCATTGGTGAACAACTTACCAAAGAAACCTTTTTTTTTGTCATATTACTTGGATATTCACCCTGATAAGATGTATAACATTCTTTATATTTAATTTTAATATTTGCTCTCCATGCAATTTTGGATATATGATAATTTTCGTCTATTAAAAGTTTTTGATTATTTAACTTTTTCTTATTAATTGAAAAAAAAATAGATTTCTCTTTCAATTCATTCTTAAAATAATTTTCATTAACTGTAAAAGTTTGATCTTTAGGTAGATTACACAAATCTTTAAAAACCCAATCTTCACCATTTGAATAAAAATAATGTAAGATAGCATCTTCAGATTTAGATTTAGAGAAAACTTTTGATGGAGAAAAGTTTATAATATCAATTTCAGATTGAAGATTTTTGATATTATTTTTGAGTAAAAAATAGTAATTCATTATTCAATATTTTTTATTTTTCTTGCAGGATTTCCAGCATATATTGAATTACTGTCACAACTAGATGTAACAACGCTGCCGGCACCAATAATTGAATTGTCTCCTATTTTCACACCTTTTAATATAATCGAATTCAAACCAATCCAAACATTTTTTCCAATATGTATTTCCCTTCCGTCATCCTTAGTACTTATTCTTGATACCAAATTATTAATTTCATGCCCATCATGATCAATTATAAATGTATTAGGCGCAATTATTGTATTATCGCCTATTTTTATCTGTTTTTTTGAAACAATCACAGTTCCGTTAATACCAACATTATTCCCGATTATTATTTGACCCCCATGAATGCTAGTTAACTTACACTTTGTAAATAATGTTAAATACGATCTTTTAGCAGAATTTACTGCATGAAAATTATCACCTATTGATATTTTACCTCTACCATCAACCAATATATTAAATGAACTCCATATTTTATAATTTTTACCAATTTTAAAACTATTACTATAAAAAATTTTTAATATGAAAATAAAAAAAATTCCATGGAATCTTGTAAATATTTCATGAAAATAAAAAAATAAGTCAACATTTACAAAAAAATTATATATTTTTTTAATTAGATATCTCATAGAAAATTATTTTTTTTGTAAAATACATCTTAACCACCGCGATTTATTATTGTTAATATAATCTAAATTATAAAGATCATTATAATATTTAATAAATATTTTTTCTTTAGAAATATATGGAAGTGATAAAATTATTGACTTAAATAAATAAAATAATGATCTTAATTGATAAATCAGCTTATTTTCAAATAATAATCTTATTTTATTAATATCATCTCCAATATAATCAAGACTTATAATTTCTAAAGAAAATTTTTTTGAAAGCATGGATAATGATTCTTTATTAAAAAAAGTTAAATGTGGCTCATATTGATTTTTATATTTCCAATCTTCGCATGGAACATCTATAAAAATTATCCCTTCACTTTTTAATTTTTTTAATATTTCATTAATAAAATTGTATGGATCAATTATATGTTCTAAAACATGAGACAATATTATTATATTATAATTATCATTAGCTAAGTCTTCAAATTTAAATAACTGTATATTCTGTTTTAATAAAATAGGATGCAGAGAAATATCATCTTCTACAGCATCAAATCTATTATATTCATTTTTATTGAATTCTTGAAATAAGTGTCCTGAACCAGGACCTATTTCTAATATATTGTTAAGATCATTTTTATTAAATTTTTTAAAATTTTTTTCAATATAATCTTTTCTTTTTATTGAAATAGATTTAGCAAAGATATTACTTAAGTGTCCACTTTTCTTACCAATGGAAGATGATTGTGTATTTGTGTAATACTCTTTTAATTTGTTTTTATTTTTTTTAAAAAATGAAAAATATCCATTACAATTATTGCATTGATATATGTGTTGTTGTTCAAAAAGTGGAGTTGTATTTATATAATCAGTTACTTTGTTAATATTTGAGTCCAAACATATTATACAAATCTTTTTTTCCATAAATTATTAAACCTAATACAATATACTATATATCTGTTTAATTAGCTTATTATCCATTTTTCCAGCATATCTTTCCCTCTTATTATTTCAATATTATGTGCTACAGGATTATTCTTCAAATATATTGATAGAGGATCATAATATATTGAAGAAATATTTAAGTTTTTAGCAACTATTGAAGGGGAGCAAAATGGTGCTGAAATTACTTTTGATGATTGTTCTATGATGCTAGATGATGATGTTTCTGGATTCAGCAAAATTGTATTATTCAATAGATTAAAATTATTTAAAAATTTTATATACTTGGGATGATGAATATTGGTTAATGTTCTTTTTATTTTTAAGACCATTATTATATCATTTTTTTCACAGATTTTAACAATATCATTTAAAAATTTAATTATAAATGCATAATTAGGAAAGCTTTCTGCAACTATATATGTTTTGTTAAAAACATCCCTTGCTGGAGATATATCAAATACAGTTATAAAATTTAGTTTTGGCTTATTAAATTTAGTGTTAATATCAGAAAACCAGATTGGGCCATATGCTTTAATATTTTTTTTATTAAAAGTATAATTTTTAAGAAATTTTTCCTGGTATTTATCCCAAATTAAATAGTTGTTCCAAGTTGTATTTCTCCAACCAAATGGAGTGGGATCTTTGTCTTTAATGGTTGTATAGTTTTGAGAATTTGTTGAATAAAAATAAAACAAGATTTCACTCCCATTTTCTTCAGCATAATAAGTCCATAATGGTCTTTTTATAAATAGGGAATTGTTAAAGAAATATTTGTTAAATAATTTTTTTTTATTAAGTGAAACAATTTTTAAATCAACAGCTTCATGTAATAATAAAGCATGCCACCATCTTCCACGAAATAAATCATAAAAACATAATATTGTTACTTTTATAGCCCAAAGAATAAATTTTAGAAGATATTTAAGTTCATATAGATGTTCTAGATTAGATAAATATTGAATTTTATATTTTTTATAATTTATTTTTTTAAATTGCTTAACATCATGGTATATGTTCAATATATTTTTACTTAGAGATTCTTTATCATCAAACCAATTAATTATATTTTTTTTGTTATAATCAGAGTCATTTTGAGGTAAGGAATGTTTATTTAAATAAAAAAAATAAACTGAATTGTTATAATTTTGGAATTTTTTGTATTTATTATTTTTAAATGACAAAATAATTGTTTTAAAAATTTTATAAATTCCAAAAAAATAAAAAATTAAAATAAAAAAAAACCAATTAAAATTACTTCCAAATTCACTTATATTTAAATTAAAACTTTTAAATGTCTGATGGTATTCTTTTGGTAATGGATGATATATTTTAGAGTTTTTTAGAATGGATTTTAATAATTTAGAAGTAAATAATAATATACTACTATCTTGAACAAAGTAATACATTATGTTTTGCTTAATAATTTTATCAGCTTTGTCATGATTATTTCCGAATATCAAACTAGAAAGTTTGTATTTATCAATATTTATTTCTACTTTTTCTAATTCAAGTAATAGTTTTTTTTTTATTAATAAGTTATTATTTGATTTCAATTTATTATATGCTTTAATATTAATTATTAATTTTCTTAAATAATATTTTTTAATAAATTTATTGTATATATACGAAAATTTTTTCTCAAATAAATTTGATCCAAACCAATGAATATTTAATAGACTACTTTTTATAAACACATCTTTATATAATTTTTTTATGCAAATACATTATGATTAATATATACGTATATTTATATTACAAATTAATTACTATTTAAATATAAATGAAAAATATAATTATCTATAAAATACCTAAATCAGAAATAAAAATTGATTTAGAAGTAAATAATAAAACTTTTAAACCTACTCTAACCACTGATTTATTAATAAAATCATCATTGAAAATTCTTAAAAAAAATAAATCAATACTTGATTTAGGTTGTGGCATAGGCGTTATTGGAATTGCTTTGAGTAAATTAGGTTATGGACCTGAAATTTTTGCTTCAGATATAAGTAAAGAAGCAACAGAAATGTGTTTAAAAAATTGTAAAAAAAATAATCTTAAAATATTTGTTAAGACTGGTGATAGACTTGATCCATGGGGCGATCAAACGTTTGATTATATAATAGATGATGTATCTGGTGTTTCAGATATTATATCAAAAAAATCAAAATGGTTTAAAAATGTACCTAACAATTCCGGTAAAGATGGTTCTAACTTAATTATATCAATTATAGAAAAAATTAATAAAAATTTAAATAGAAATGGCGTATTTATTTTTCCCATTATTTCGCTATCAAATAAAAAAAAAATTCTAGATGTGGCAAATAAATATTTTAACAAAATTGAACTTGTCTCAAATTCAGATTGGTTTTTACCAGAAGACTTGAATAGTGAAATTGATTTACTTTTTCAATTAAAAGAAAAAAACTTAATTGATTTTCAATATAAATTTGGTAAGATAATATGCTCAACTGAAATATTTTGTGCAAAAAAAAATTAATGAAATTAAAAAAAAATAATTTACTGATAATAATAGCTGAGGCTTTAGAAATTAATCGAGATAAAATTAATATTAATAGCAAGATGGAAGATTTTGAAGAATGGGACTCATTGGGACAACTGACCATATTATCTAAGATAGATGAGGAATTAGGTGGAAAAGCTGCATCAATTCGGGAATTAGCTGAATGTTTCAGTGTGAAAGACTTTATTGATGTATTAGATAAATCTAAACTGCTAAATAAATAAGATAAAATAATTGATTGATTAAATTAAATTAAAAAAATAGATATTCTAAAATGAATAATGATAAATACAATATTTATATTTTTGGTGCTGGTTCTAAAATTGCCAGAAAAGCTATTGGCAATTTGAATAATTATAACATTTTAGGATTTGCTAAAAAAACTAAAATAAGAAGTATCACTGAATACAAAACAATAAGAATAAAATCATACGAAGAATGTGGAAAATATATAAATAAAATTAATTCATCGAGAAATATTTTAATATTTATGGAAACTCTATCTATTTCTAATTTAATAGTTAATAAATCAAAGAAAGAAATTAAAGATGAAATTGATGTTAATCTCATCAATCCACATATTGTTATTAAAAGTGTTTTGCCTTTATTAATAAAAAATCGTTGGGGAAGAATTATATTTGCAGGTTCATCAAGAGCATTAAAATCTGATACAGGAATTTCAGGATATACTCTATCAAAATTTGCAAGTCTTGGTTATAGTAAATCATTATCTAAAGAATATGGAAGGTTTGGAATTACATCAAATTATTTGAGCTTAGGATTATTTGAGAGCCCATTACTTGAAAAATTAAAAAAAACTGATTATGAAAAAATTTTAAAAAACACGGACACGAAATCAATTGGTGATTACGAGTCTATATCAAATGCTTTAGAATTTATTAT
>CACHBB010000020.1 GCA_902577945.1 uncultured Alphaproteobacteria bacterium | reverse complement strand
GTTAATGATTTAAAAAATAGTGATTTAAAAGAAGCTTTAATTAACCTAGGATCGAATATTAAACAAAGGAATGATTAACTATGATTAAACATAAAATATTTTTTATATTCTTTTCTATATTAATTATTTTCGGTGCAAATGCCGATGAACATTCAGTTTTAAATATTAAAGATAATGATTTTTATCTTGGAGATCCAGACTCACCAATTACGATTATTGCCTATGAGTCAATGTCGTGTGGTGCGTGTGCTGATTTTCACGTTAACACATTAGATAGTTTAAAAACTGAATTTATTGATACAGGTAAAGTGAAATTTGTATTTCGAGACTTCCCTTTTAATTATCCAGCATTAGCGGGAAGCATGATGATGAGATGTATTCCTGTAGATGTCAGATATGATTATATGAATGCTCTTTATAAACTTCAAAAAAACTGGGTTAATAGGGATAATTCTAAAACTAGAGCAGAATTGTATAAAATCATGCAAAGTGGCGGAATGCAACAAAAGGATTTTGACACTTGCTTAAGTGATATTGATTTGGAAAATGACCTACTTGAGGGTGTTATGAATGCTCAAAGAGAATTTAATATTCGCTCAACTCCATCTTTTATTATTAATGGAGTGCTTTATTCTGGGAACAAAAACATAAAAGAGTTTAGACAAATCATTGATAAAATATTATCACAATAATTAATGATTAATTTTAAAACGCTTAAAGTCAAAGGCTTTAAGTCATTTGTTGAGCCAATTGAAATCCAAATTGAAAATGGTCTAACTGGCATAGTTGGTCCAAATGGTTGCGGTAAATCAAATCTTGTTGAAGCATTTAGATTTGTAATGGGTGAATTGTCCCCAAAGCAAATGCGGGGTAGTGAATTAGACGATGTCATCTTTAATGGCACAGATGATAGACCAGCATGGGATATTGCTGAAGTTACAATTGATCTAGATAATAAAGATAGAAAAGCTCCTAGTATCTTTAATGAAAATGACTCAATTGAGGTTACTAGAAGAATATGGCGAGGTGAAGGTTCTGAATATAGAGTAAATGGAAAGGAAGTTAGATTAAAAGATGTTCAGCTGTTATTTGCTGATGCAGCTACTGGCGCTAGATCTACATCAATGGTTAGTCAAGGAAGAGTTGGTGCAATTATTGCTGCTAAGCCTGAACAAAGAAGAACCTTGCTTGAAGAAGCAGCTGGTATAACAGGGCTTCATTCAAGAAGACATGAAGCAGAATTAAGATTAAATGCAACTGAAAATAATTTGGAGCGTGTAAAAGACGTATTAAAAGCTCAAGATGAGCAACTAACAATTTTAAAAAAACAATCAAAACAAGCTGAAAGATATAAATATATTCAAAAAGATATTTCAAAAGCAAGAGCGCGATTATTCTATAAAAAATGGATTGATGAGAAAGATAAATTAAAAAATGCTAGTGAAAAAATTCAATCTGAAACTAATTTTGTTAATGATCAAACGCAAGTTGTAGCTCAACTAAATATAGAGTACGAAAAAGTTCAAGAAAGTTTGCCAAACCTTCGTACAGAGGAAGGAAAAATTGCATCTGAACTTCAAAAATATTCAATTAATTTAGAAAACCAGGAAAAAGAAATTGAAAGAGCAAATATTGCCCTTGATGAAACTAAAGTTCGAATAGAACAAATAAAAAATGACATTAATAGAGAAAAGTTTTTATTCGAAGATGCGAAGCAAAATCTCGAAAGAGTGCGAGAAGAAAAATCCATATTGTTAAAGCAACAAGGTGATCTTTTTATTCAATCAGATGATCAATTAGATAATGACACTGCTTCAAATAAAAAGAATGATAATCCAATAATAGACTATATTGATTTTGAAGATGGTCTTGAACAAGCTATAGCTGCGGTTTTTTCAGATGAACTTATCGCATCGATTGATGAAGAGCAGACAAATTTTTGGAGAAAATTAGATCCTGAAGTTTCTGATTTTAATTCAGATATAACAAAATTTTCATCTCTTATAAAAGCACCCGATAACTTAAAAAAGAAATTAGAATTTGTTGGATTAATTCAGAATAAGGAAAATATTTCAGAAATTCAAAAAAATTTAAAACCAGGTCAAATACTAGTTAGTAAATTAGGAGAAATCTGGAGATGGGATGGGTATGTTTCCAAAGGTAAGCAAAATAATTCAACAAAAGCAATTTTGGACCAGTTAAAAAATAGAAGAATAAAACAATTAAGCACTGAAGAAAAACAATGGAATGATATTTCAGAAAAAGCAAATCAAAGAATAGAAGAGCTAAATTCAAGAGAAAATTCATTAGTTAGTGAATTATCAAATCTTAAATCTATTCCCGATGATGTATCAAGTGAAAAATTAAAAATACAAAAGTTGATCGATGAAAATAAGGAATCTTATGAAAAAATCGCTGAACAACTTCGCGAAACTGAACAGAATGCAAATGAAATAAATAAAAAATTAAAACTTGAAGAAATTAAATTAAATGAATTAAGAGAAGAAAGAATTAGAACCGAAGGTCAAATAAATACAATTAATGAAGCAATAAAATTACTTTCTACTCAAGTTAAAGAAAGGTTAAGCATTGAGCTTGATGAACTCTATAGTATTGGAGAAATAGATCCAAATAAATTATTAGGAGAAACTGATGCGTTAGAAAAGAAATTAGAAAGACTTATAGCTGAACAAGAACGACTAGGAGGTGTAAACCTTTTAGCTGAAAAAGAAGCAAAAGATTTAGAAGAAAGAGTTAATACTATTAAAAAAGATCAAAATGATCTTTTAAGTGCAATTGCTAAACTAAGAGAAGCAATTGACTCACTAAATACAGAGGGTAGACAAAGATTGCTTGCTGCATACGGTATAGTAAATGAAAATTTTCAAAAATTATTTACAAGATTATTTGGAGGGGGAAAAGCTTACTTGAAATTTACTGATGAAGAAGATCCTCTTCAAGCTGGTTTAGAAATATTTGCAAGTCCGCCAGGAAAAAAATTACAAAATTTGACTCTGCTTTCAGGTGGTGAGCAAGCACTTACAGCTTTGTCACTATTATTTGCAGTCTTTTTATCAAATCCTGCTCCAATTTGCGTACTTGATGAGGTTGATGCTCCACTTGATGATACTAATGTAGATAGATTTTGTTCACTTGTTGAAGAAATTGCAAAGACATCCTCAACAAAATTTTTAGTTATAACTCACCACAGAATGACAATGGCTAGAGTAAATAGATTATTTGGAGTTACTATGCCTGAAAAAGGAGTATCACAATTAGTTTCAGTTGATCTAGAAAAGGCGATTGAAATAAAAGAGCAAGATACAAATAATGAGTTATAAAAATAAAAACTTAGAAGAATTGAACAAAAAAATAGGAAATCTAGAAAATAAAAATAATGAAGTTATGAGTAATAAAAAGGAAACTGGAGCAGGTTTTGGCTTCAAAATTAGTACTGAAATTATTGCTGCACTCGTAGTTGGTGTTGGAATTGGTCTTATTGTGGATAATTATTTTAATACTAAACCAATAGGGCTAATTATTTTCTTCATATTTGGCGCATTAGCTGGATTTTTGAATGTTTATCGTGTAATGCGTCGCATTGAAAAACAAAGGTAATTTTAATATTCATTTATTATGGCTGCAAAAGATAGTCCCTTAAAGCAATTCGAGATAAATCCTATCTCAAACATTGAGCTTGGTGGTTACAACATATCATTTACTAATTCATCTCTAGCAATGCTTATTACTGTTTTAGTAATTACACTATTTTTAACATTAACAGTAAATACCAGATCTATAATTCCCTCCAGGATGCAACTTATTTCTGAGTTAATGTATAATTTTATTGCTCAACTACTCTCTGATACAGTTGGAGATAATGGAAAAAGATATTTCCCATTTGTATTCTCATTATTCATGTTTGTATTAATTGGCAATATGGTTGGAATGATACCTTACCAATTTACTTTCACGAGTCATATTATCGTTACCTTTGCTTTAGCAGCTGTGGTTTTTATAGGCGTGACCATTCTTGGATTTATTAATCATGGAATAAAATTTTTTACTTTTTTTTACATACCTGGGGTGCCATTTTATATGCATCCATTGTTAATACCAATTGAAGTAATTTCATATTTATCACGTCCAATAAGCTTATCAGTAAGGCTTTTTGCAAATATGCTTGCAGGACATACTTTGTTAAAGGTTTTTGCAGGATTTGTTGTGTCAATGCCATTTTTTACTGGTGTGTTTCCTTTGGCATTTATAGTTGCGCTTACAGGTTTAGAAATTTTAATTGCATTTTTACAAGCATATGTATTTGCAATACTTACGTGTTTATATATTAACGATGCTTATCATTTACATTAATTTTAAATAGGAGGACTTATGGAAATTGAAGCAGCAAAAGTAATCGGTGCGGGACTAGCCGTTATCGGTGTTATTGGATCAGGGATTGGAATTGGAAATATTTTCTCATCTTTTATTCAAGCAGTTGGAAGGAATCCAGCAGCAAGAGGAGAAGTTTTTACAATGACAATGTTAGGCTTTGCACTGGTTGAGGCTATTGCATTATTTGCATTAGTTATAGCGCTAGTTATTTTATTTGGTTAAAAAAATTTAATTAATGCCACAATTAAATCCAGAGTTCTTTATATCACAGCTCTTTTGGCTAGCTGTTTTCTTTTCATTTCTTTTGATTTTCTTATGGAGAGTTTCACTTCCTAGAATTGCTAAAGTATTAGAAAAAAGACAAAGTAAAATAGATGATGATTTATCATCGGCCAAAGAGCTCCAAGAACAAGCACAACAAATTGAGAGAAATATTAATGATCAAATTAATAAGGCTAAAGAAAACGCTAGTGAGGAATTAAAAAAAACAATATCTTCGTTACAAGATGAAGTCTCATCTAAGCTATCAATATTAGATAAAGAACTAGAAGAGAAGGTGTCTAAATCTGAAAAAGATATTCTAAAGAATCGAGATGATCAAATTAAGAATATTGATGAAGAAATTATTAACATAACTAAATTAACTGTTTCAAAAATTATTAATGTTGATTTATCAGACAGCGATATAATAAAAACTATTAAGTCTCAAAAAGGAACTTTAAATTAATGTTTTCTGATCCACAATTTTGGGTAGCAGTATCCTTTTTATTGTTTATTGCAGCTATATTCAACCCTGTAAGGAAAATGCTAACTTCAAACCTAGACTCGCAAATAAAAGAGATTAAGTCTAAAATAGATGAAGCAGAAAACTTAAGAGCAGATGCTCTAAATACTCTCAACGAATTAAAACTTAAGGAAGCAAATGTAGAAAAAGAAATTAAAATTTTAAAAAATAATTCTGATGCGAAAATGAAAGAATTAAAAGAGTTGTCCTTAAAGAAACTATCAGAACAAATAGAAAAAAAACAAATTCTTGCAAATAATAAAATTGATCAATTGCTAAGAGATACTAATAATACAATTAAATTATACATAGCTAATATCTCAATTGAAGCAACAACTAATCTATTAAAACAAAATTTAACTAAAGAAAAAAAATCTGAATTAATTGATAAATCAATTAAAGATTTGAACAGTGTGTTAAAAAATTAAGATTAATTATTTAATTTTTACAAAACCAACTGTTAATGAGTCTACTTCTATATTTTGTTTATTATATATTTTTAACTTATTTATAACATCAGTTATCTGATACAATGATGTTTCTTCATCATAATTTAAATTATCAACGATTCTAAAATATTGTTTATCAATTACATTATTATTTTTATCGTATAATATAACAAATATTGGTAAATTTATATTCTGATCTTTTGGATTAATAGGTTCAACTAATACCAATAAGTCGAGTGGATAATAACTACTTTCGTTATTAGAAAAACATCCTTTTACAAATGAATAATTATTAAGGGCAGCCTTATATATTATTTTTTCTAAATTAAGAGAATCTAAATCTCCTTGTATATAAACATTATTTTCTGAAGAAAAAAATACTTGTGGGCAGCTTATTGACACATTTTCATTTGTTTTTTTAAGGATATTTTGGCATCCAAATAGTAAAAATAATGTAAAAAGTAATAAGATTTTTTTCACAATTATTGTATTACTACAAAATTATCAAAGATTACAATATTGTAACTAAAAATGAGTAAAAAACTTAATATTTATTTAGCAGGACCAAGAGGTTTTTGTGCTGGTGTTGATAGAGCAATAGAAATGGTAAAGGAAGCTCTTAAAAAGTATGGACAGCCAGTTTATGTAAGACATGAAATTGTTCACAATAAATATGTAGTTGAAAACTTAAAATCTGAAGGAGCAATATTTGTAGAGGAATTAAGTGAAATTAAAGATAAAAGTAGACCTGTAATTTTCTCAGCACATGGTGTTCCTAAATCAGTGCCAATTGAAGCATTAAAATTAAATCTAATTTACTTTGATGCCACTTGCCCACTTGTAAGTAAAATTCACAAAGAGGTTGAGCATTTCGATAAGAAAAATCTTCCTGTAATTTTAATTGGCCATCGTAACCATCCTGAGGTTATTGGTACAATGGGACAAACAAAAAATAAAATTTATCTGGTTGAAGTTGTGGAAGATGTAAAAAAAATTCCAATTAATGTTAATGAAAAGATTGCCTATGTCACTCAGACTACACTTTCTGTTGATGACACTAAAGATATAATAGATGAAATAAAAAATCATTTTAATAATGTTGTTGAACCTAAGAAAAATGATATTTGTTATGCAACTACCAATAGACAAGAAGCTGTTAAACAAATTGCTGGTAACTGTGACTATTTTTTAGTGATAGGTGCAAGTAATTCTTCGAATTCTTTAAGATTAGTTGAAGTTGCAAAAAATTATGGTGCAAAAAAATCTATTTTAGTTGAAGATGTAGAGTCTTTAAATCTTAATATATTTGAGAATACAAATAATATTGGTGTAACTGCAAGTGCTTCTTCACCTGAAATATTGGTAAAGAAGTTATTGGATAAATTAAAGAATAACTTTGATATTAATATTAATGAAGCACATTATAAAAAAGAAGATGTTTATTTTAAAGTTCCTCAAAAATTAAAGAATTAAAACGATGGCTGTTTTTACAAAATTGGAAAAAAAAGATATAGAAGAATTTCTTAATTTATATGAAATCGGCAACCTAGATACATATAATGAAATTTTAGATGGCATTGAAAATACGAATTATAAAATAATTTGTAAAAATATACCTTACATACTAACTATTTTTGAAAAAAGAGTTAGTGAAGAGGAATTACCATTTTTTTTTGATCTTAAATTATATCTAAATAGCAATAATTTTAGATGTCCAAAACCGTTAAAAAACAAAGAAAATAAAATAATTAATTCTATTAAAAATAAAAAAGCTGTTATTATTTCATTTATTGAAGGTGAAAAAGTTGAAATACCAAATGTCAAAAAATGCTTTGAAGTTGGAAAAATGATGGGTGAGTTACATAAACTTACTAAGAATTTTGAAAAAAAAAGGAAAAATAATTTAGATATTGAGGAATGGAAAAGAATTTTCTCTAAGTGTGAGGAAAGTAATATCGATAATTTTAAGGAATTAATTACTGAATTAAAAGAAGAAATAAAGACTTTGGAAAACTTATGGCCTAAAAATCTTCCTTCTGGTGTTATTCATGCAGATTTATTTAAAGATAACATATTTTTTAAAAATGAAAAAATCTCTGGAGTAATTGATTTTTATTTCTCCTGTAATCATTTTTTTCTATATGATATTTCGATTGTAATTAATGATTGGTGTTTTGAAAATGATGGTTTGAAATTTAACAAAGAATTTTTTTGATGCAATTGTTGATGGTTATGGCTTATTTAGAACATTAAATAAAACAGAGCTGGAATCTTTTAATATTATTTTAAGAGCTGCTGCAGTTAGAATTTTAGTAACCAGACTACATGATTTCATTTTTCATCCTAAAGATGCAATTGTTGTAAAAAAAAATCCTCACCAATATTTTAATATATTAAAATGGCATCAAAATAATAATAATTTAATCATATGATATCAGTTTATACAGACGGTGCTTGTTCAGGAAACCCTGGAATTGGAGGATGGGGAGTTGTAATTTTAAAAACAGATGAAGAAGCAATTTTTTTAAATGGTGGAGAAAATAATACAACAAATAATAGAATGGAATTAATTGCAGCTATTAATTCAATTACATATTTTAAGGATAGACAAAAACTAGAGTTATACACAGATAGTAAATATCTTAAAGATGGTATTGAAAAATGGATACATAATTGGAAATTAAATGGATGGAAAACTGCAAATAAAAAACCAGTTAAAAATAAGGATTTGTGGTTAAAATTGGATTATGAAATTAATAAACACTCTATTGTATGGAATTGGGTTAAAGGACACGCAAATAATAAATATAATGAAAAAGCTGATGAACTTGCTAGAAAGTATATTGAAGAAAATACCTAAATTCAGATTTTTAATATTTCTAATACTTATTCCAATTTCTCTTAATGCTAAGGAAAAATGGATTATTGATAAAAACATTTCAGAAATTTCTTTTGAGGTACCAGTTTTATTTGCTACAAATGTAAAAGGTGAATTTAAAGATATTGAAGGATATGTTTATATTGATTTAAAAGAGGAATTAAATAATAAAGCTATTTTTTCTGTAAAAATTAGTAGCATTGATATTAATTATAAAAAATACTTAGATTTAATATTAAGTGAAGTATTTTTTGATGCAAATAAATATCCAATTGCTGTGTTAGACACAAAAAAATTTGGATACAAAAACGAAGAAAAAATTTTGCTAAATATTGAAATTACAATTAAAGGAATGACCAAATCAGTACCCTTAGAGCTAGAGATAACAAATTTTACTAATGAACTAGTACAAGTTAGAGGAAAATTAGAATTTTCAAGAAATGATTTTAATATTGGTACAGGCCAATGGAGAAATACAACAATTTTAAAAGATAATATTAAGTTAGAAGCAAATATATTTCTTATAAAAGAATAATATTAGTAAAAACAAGATTAAAATTTAAGAAATAATTTTTTTTGAAATATTTTTATTATTTTCATAAAGATCTTTCCAAATTACATATCTTTTATGTAATTGTTCAAATTTAGACTCTTTTGGTTGATATATTTTTGTTATTTTAATTTCTTTAATTATATTATTTTTATTATGAATATTAGTATCTTGATACATAGCAAGCCTAGCAACACCAAGTGCTGCTCCAAATTCACTTTGGTCACAAATACTAAGTTCCCTGTTTAAAAGAGATGCTAATAATTCATTCCAAAAAATGCTTCTTGAACCACCACCAACCATAAATATATTTTCAAAATTACTGTTAACTTTCAAAATTGAATTTATTCCATCCAATATTCCAAAACTTACACCTTCAATTACAGCATATTGTAATTCTACAGGAGGTGTTGTAGTTTTCAGTGAGTGAAAAGAACCTCTAATATGTGGATCATTATGAGGTGTTCTTTCACCTGATAGATAAGGTAAGAAATACGTAGTTGAACTTTTTAAGTTAGACTCAGAAAAATAATTTTCTATATTTTTTAAAGCTTCATCAATTGATGTGTTTGTAATTTTACAAATCCAGTCCAAACAATTGCTTGCACTTAACATTACTGACATTAAGTGCCACTTGTTTGGAAGACAGTGACAAAAAGAGTGAACAGCATCACCAGTATTACTTAAAAAATTTTGCGTTGGAGTAAAAAAAACACCTGATGTACCCAACGAGATAAAAGATTGGTTTTCATTTATAATTCCCATTCCAACAGCAGATGCGGCATTATCCCCAGCACCTCCAACAACAACGACTTCTTTATTAAAACCAAATTTTTCCTTAATTGATTTTTTTACAATACCTGTAGGCTCATTCCCTTCTGATAATTTAGGCATATGTTTTTCTTCTAAAAAAGAGCTTGATAATAACTCATTAGACCATTTTCTTTGTTTTATATCTAACCACAAAGTACCTGATGCATCAGACATTTCTGAAAAATATTCTCCTGTTAAAAACAATCTTAAAAAATCTTTAGGAAGTAATACTTTAAAAATTTTTTTGAAATTTTCAGGTTCATTTTTTTTTATCCAATTAATCTTTGGAGCAGTAAAACCTGACATGGTAATATTACCTGATATACTTCTTACATCAAAATCTTGATCTTCAAATTCTTCACATTCTTTAAATGAACGAGTGTCATTCCAAAGTATACATGGTCTTATGATATTTTGATTATCATCTATTAATGTTGCACCATGCATATGACCTGAGATTCCAATTGAAATTGTTTCAACAAATTCTTTTGGTTTTTTTTTCTTAAGAGATGTTAAGCATTTTAATGTTGCATCAATCCATTCTGAGGGATCTTGCTCACTATAACCATCTTTAGGGCTTTTAACTGTTAAAGCAGAATTTGAAGTAGCTAATATTTGCTGATTATTATCTACTAATATCATTTTAACAGAAGAAGTCCCTAAATCGATTCCAATAAACATATTATTGTTTTATTAATTATTTTTTTTATTACAATTAATATCTTTATTCAGCAGTACTTCTAGAATTTAAAACGTATATCCCAGATAAAGTAATTATAATTGCACCGATAATTGTAGGTATGTCTGGAAAATCATTGTAAAAAAAATAACCTAAAATTATAGCCCAAAGAATAAGTGTGTAATGAAAAGGTTGTATCACACTAGCTTTTGCAAAACTTAAGGCAATAATTTGAAAATAAATTCCTAAAGAAAAAAATACACCTATTCCTAAAAATAATAGATATGAATATGATTGTAGAGGTTGCCAAAAAAAAGGAATAATTAATGACATTAATATTATTCCAATTACCGATGTATAGAATAATGATGTTTCAGATGAATCATATTTAGAAACTTTTCTAGTAAGTATTTGGTAAAAGCTTAAAAAAAATGCTCCTGCCAATGGTATTAAAGACATTGGATCAAAAATAGATAATCCTGGCCTAATTATAACTAATACACCGATAAATCCAAAAAAAATAGCGATCCAAGTTTTTAAATTTACTTTTTCTCTAAGGATAATTGCTGATAATGCTACTATAATTATAGGAGTTAAAGATCCGATGCTATGTGCATCAGCAAGAGTTAAGTATCTAAATGACAAAACAAAACAACCTGATTCAATTATTGAAAGAATACTTCGAGTTATTTGAAGTTTGAAATTTTTTGTTTTAAAAAAATAATTATTTTTTTTTCTATACGACTCAAATATTGATAAAAAAAGTGTAAAAAAATATTTTAAAAATAATATTTGAAATATTGAGTGATAAATTACTGTTGTCTTTTGAACTGTATCAAGCAAGCTAAAGGAAAAATATGCTAATACTGCAAATAAAATACCTATAGATGTTGGAGACAGTCTCAAATTTCTTCTATCGATTTATAAATTGAATCATAAAAATCTTGTTTTAAAATTCTATCAGAATCTATGATTTGCATCATCAAAACTGCTGATAATTGATTAATTGGATCAACCATAAAGTAAGTTGCAGCATATCCGGACCATCCAAATTCACCAATATTCCCATGAGGATTTTTTTTTGTTCTATTCATTAACACTCTAAAACCTAGCCCCCAACCATATCCTTCTAAATCATTAATATAATTTTCATCTTTGATTGTATTAACAGAAATAATTTCAAGTGGTAATAAGTTCAAATTAATATGATTTGTTCTCATTTTGTCTAATGTTTCAAAACTAATTATTTTTTTTCCTTTAGTATTTTTGCCGTTTATTAACATTTGAGAAAATTTTGAATAATCATTTGCTGTTGAAAACAAACCGTGACCACCTCTAGCAAAATTTTTATTTTTATATGGGTAACTATAATTCATTAACTTTCTTCCAGCAGGACTTAAATCTTTTAATATTAAATTGTCTTTTGAATATTCATAAGTTGGAACTAGATTGTTATTGTTGTTTTTATTAATATAAAAATTAGTCTCTTTCATTTCTAAGGGTGAAAAAATATTTTCTTCTAAAATATTAATGAGCTTATCCTTTGTAATGACTTCTAAAATTCTTGCCAGAACATCTATTGAGACTGAATAATGCCAATTATTACCAGGTTCAAAAAGTAAAGGAATTGATGATATATTTTCTATTTCTTCTTCTAATGAAGTTGTGCCTGAATGAAAAATTTTTCTTTTTTCATATTCTTCAGCTACTACATTATTGTTACTATTATATGTAAAACCAGCAGTATGGAGTAATAATTGCTTTATTGTTGGTATTGAATTTGAGACATAAAAATTGTTAATATTTTTAGTGTCATCTAGAATTTTAATTTCTTTAAAAGATGGTAGAAATTTATCTATTGTATCATCTAAATGTAAATACTTTTTTTCAATTAATCTCATAACAGCAACAGAAACAATTGGTTTTGTCATCGACCATATTCTATAAGTTGAATTTTTCGATAACTTTTCTTTTTTTTGTAAATCTTTATATCCTATACAATCATGATATATATTATTTTTGTAATTTACTTTCCACTCAGCTCCAATACAAATCCCTTTTTCAATATATTTTTGAAAATTTTTTTTAATTTTATCCATTAAAATTTAAAGAATTATATAAGACTTTTTATTTTTTCTACTAACTCTGTATTTATTTGTCTAGGGCCTTTATCAATTCTATTGTTATGTCTTCTCTGACCAGGAAGACGTACACCATCTAAAGATGTCATTTGGTCAAAAAATTTTTCAGCATGTTCATTCCAATTTTTTCCAGCAATTAACTCAGGTGATAAAGCCATTATAAACTCTCCACCTCTTGCGGGACCGCCATCATTATTATCCTCTTCTTTAGCCTCAAAGCTAAATAAATCACCAACAAGGCCAGCGGCAAGTAACTCAATCATCATAGCTATTGCAGAGCCTTTATAATCTCCAAATGTTAGTAAAACTCCACCATTTGCTATTTGTGATGGATCATCAGTTTTTTTTCCTTCTTTATTTAACCCTGTTCCAAAAGGTACTTTATGTCCATCTCGTGCAGCAACCTGAACTTCTCCCATAGCCATAGTAGAAGTTGCCATATCATAAACAACAGGAGTTTTGTTTTTTCTTGGCCATGCAAATGAAATTGGATTAGTTCCAAACAATGGTTTTTTTGCTCCTGCAGGTGCAACACTTGGTTTATATGCTGTACAGGCAATACCAATTAAATTATTTTCCGCTAATGCCTCAGTTTCATGCCATAAAGCTGCGAAGTGATGTGTATTAGTTATAGTTAAAACCCCAACTCCATGTTTGATTGTAGTTTTAACTAAATCAGGTAAACCAACATTTATTGCCACTGGAGCAAATCCATAATCTCCCTCAACACGTATTGCATTTTGTGTAAGAAATTTATTTGATGGCCTTGAAACTCCATTTACTTTTTTACTTTTCAGAGAAGCGATATAGCCAGGTATTCTAAATAAACCATGGGATACACTGCCATCTCTTTCTGCATGAGTAACAGTTGTGGCAACTGACTCTGCATTAAAATCATCACACCCATGCTTTTTTAACGCATTGTATGCTAAATCATATATTTTATTTAATTCTAGAGGTGTGGTATTCATTTACTTTTTATAAATTATAAATAATATTAAATATATGGATAGAGGATTATTAGACAATTTAAAAGATCTTTTACAAGAAAGAATATCATTTTCAGAAAGCGTTAGAAATAATCATGCAAAAGGTGAGGATGCCTATGATCCAATTTTACCAAAAGCAGTTTTGTTTCCAAAAAATAATGAAGAATTATCAAAAATTTTAAAAATATGTAATCAATATAATGTACCAGTTACAGCTTATGGTACAGGTACATCTTTAGAGGGTCATGTTGTTGGTAATGATGAAGGTTTTACAATATCATTAGAAAATTTTAATAAAATTATTTCAATTAATGAGCAAGACTTCGATTGTCGTGTTCAAGCAAATGTATCTCGTGAACAACTCAATGAAATATTAAAAGATAAAGGTGTTTTTTTTCCAATTGATCCAGGAGCTAATGCTTCCTTAGGAGGTATGGCAGCTTGTTCTGCTTCAGGAACTATGGCTGTAAGATATGGCACAATGAGAACTTCGGTACTTGGTCTAACAGTTATTTTAGCTAATGGAGATATTATAAAAACTGGAACAAGGGCAAAAAAAACTTCCGCTGGTTATAATTTGACTAATCTTTTTGTTGGCTCAGAGGGAACTCTTGGAATTATTACAGAGGTTCATGTTCGTTTATCTCCAATTCCAGAGAGTATAATGAGTGCTGTATGCCAATTCCCTGATCTTGACTCAGCAGTATTAACTGCACAAGAAATAATTCAATACGGGATACCAATAGCTAGAGTAGAATTATTGAATAAAGATCAAATGGATATTAGCATAAAATATTCTAAACTTGAGAATTTAGATGTGTTGCCAACTTTATTCTACGAATTTCATGGTAGTGAAATTTCAAATAAAGAGTCAATAAGTGTAGTAGAAGAAATTTCTAAAAATAATAATGGAAGCGAATTTAAATGGGCAACAAATACTGAAGAGAGAAATAAAATATGGAAAGCAAGGCATAATGTTTATTATTCAGTTAAAGCTCAGGGTGATAATGTTAGAGTATATGCTACAGATGTTTGTGTGCCCATTTCAAATATTGTTGAATGTATTAAATTTGCAGAAAATGAACTTCAAGGAACAGGTCTTAAAGCTCCAATGGTTGGTCATGTCGGTGATGGCAATTTCCATGTAACAATTGTTTATGATCCAAACAAAGAAAATGAATATACTTATATAAGAGAGTTTAGTGATAAGTTAATCAATAAAGCACTACAAATGGATGGTACTATTACAGGCGAACATGGGATAGGCCTTCAAAAAAAGGAGTATCTACTTAAACAGCATCCAGATAATATTCCTCTAATGAAATTGATTAAAAAAAGTTTTGACCCCAATAATATTATGAACCCAGGAAAAGTATTTGATTAAATATTAAACTTTCTCAACTTTTTCACTTTCAATTGATCTATAAATTGCATCTAGTACTTTTACTGTTTTTAATCCAATTTCAGAATTAGCATGATTAATATAATTTTTGTTTAAACAGATATCTACAAATGTATTTATTGCAGTCTCTGTATTATATGCCATAGTGCCGTGACCCTCTTTTATTTCGTCTTCAATATCATCTCCATCATTAAGTCTAATAAGAAGTCTCTCTCTTTTTATTTCCATATCTAAATACAGCGTTCCTTTAGTACCATGAATAGTTATATAAAAAGTGCCTCCAAAATCTTTAGGTACATATGCACATCCAGAGAAAGATCCTGTTGCTCCATTAGAAAACCTTACAGAGATCGCATCTGTATAATCTACATTTGTTGGTGATGGGACAGAGAAGCAGAATGCTTTTTCAGCTGTTAAATGTGTTACTTTAAAAACACCTCCAAACATATGTGACAGCTGACCCCAAGCATAACCCCCTCCTTTACTTGGATCAGACCACGTAGATGCCAGAGGTTGAAAAGTATGATCACTAGATTCGCTTAATGGTATACCTTGAAAAAGATCCACTAGAGAAGATGAAAACGCAGCATCTATATGCTTGATTTCACCAATAACCCCATCCTCAATATATTTTTCTGCTTTTGGCATAAAATGTGTAAAATTAAATCCATTTGGAACTAAAATTTCTTTGTTAACTTTTTTTGATAAATTATAAAGCTCTTCTGCGTCATTGGAATTCGTAGTCATTGGTTTTTCAATTAAGACATGGCATCCTTTTTCAAGTGATGCTTTTGCATTTTCGTAATGTGCAAAATGTGGTGATGCAATTACAACACCATCAAGAGGACTTAAATTTAACATTTCATTATAATCTGTTGAAGCAAATTGAAAATTAAACTTATTTTTTACGAAATCTAATTGATCCTGTTCTAATTTACATACACTTACAAGTTCTACATCATCTCTTTTTTTAAGATTAGGTATATGATATTCTGTAGCCCACCATCCTGCTCCTATAACTCCGATCCTTGCTTTAGTCATTTAATCTAAATGCATTTGGATTGGTAATAGATAAGGAAAGTTTGTCTTCGGATCAATTTCCGCCTTTAAGATATCAGACATATATTCTCCCCACTTTTTATTAACTTCACTATTAACAATATAATTAATTGATTTTTGTAAATCATCAGTTTCAAAATATCCAAACAAAGTTAAACCATGGCGAAAAATATTATAATTTCTTAATCCTGCATCACTAAGCATTTGAACCATTTCTGGCCAAATCTCATCATGGCGTTTTTTATATTCTTCTTCATAACCTGGTCTAACCTCAAGAACCCATGCATAGTTTTTCATTATTTACCCCCATTAAATTTTAAAAAGTTTAATTTATTTTTGTGATTTAGCATAAATATAATTTGTTAAAATAATAGCTATTATCAACATAGCTCCTAAAATTGTTAGCTGAGACTCTATTTTTATTCTTGCAACATTTAGACCTGCCCTCAAAATAACAACAATCCAGAACGCTATAAATGTTCCAAAAATATTACCTCTACCCCCAAAAATGTATGTGCCACCAAGCATAACCATTAAGACAATTTCAAGTTCTGCGCCTGTTGCCATATTAAATCTAGCGACAGCTAATCTAGATGTTGTTAAAACACCCGCAATACCGCAAACTAAACCTGATAAAGTAAATAATAATAACTTGATTCTATTTACTTTAATTCCTGAATACTTAGCTGTTTGAGGATTTGTTCCAATTAAATAAAGTTGTTTACCATAGATTGTAGAACTAAGAAAAAAACCTACTATAATTGCAAATACAGTAAAAATTATAACAGGAATTGGAATAATACCTACATAACGATAATCAATACCTATGAACCAGGATGGATAACCACCTAAAGAAAAATCACTTGCTAACGATTGTGCAATTCCTCGATACAAAGTTAAAGTTCCTATTGTAAGTATGATTGATGGAATTTGCAATTTAGTAACAAGTATACCGTTGAATAAACCACACAAAGTCCCTGACAATAAAGCAATAATTATTGAAATAGGCATTCCTAATCCAGCATTATAAGCTGTCCCAAAAATTACTGCCGTTAATGCAATCATTGAAGCAATTGATAAATCAATTTCGCCAGAGATGATTATTAATGTAAGAATTATTGCTATAAGGCCATATTCAACATATGGAGTAGCAGAGTCCATTATAAATGCTAAATCGGCAAAAAAGGGAGATAATTGAATTGATGATATGATTGATATGATTAATAAAATGACTGCAACCCACTCTGGTCTAACTATCCAATATCTTAAATTTGGATTTTCGCTTAAATAAATTGATATTTTTTTAAGCATTTAACCCTCCACTTAACTTCTTCATTCTATAAATAATTAATTGATCTAGAGCTAAAGCAACAACAATTATAAGACCATATATTGCTTTTTGAAACTCACCGGGTATATTTAAAACAGGTAAAGCAACGTTAATTATTCCTAATAATAATATTCCTAAAAATGTTCCTAAGACACTACCCGAGCCTCCGGTAATGCTTGTGCCACCAATTATAACACCTGCAATAACAATAAATTCTATTCCTACTCCAGTAACACCTGGATTTACATATCCAAATCTCGATGCATAAAAAAGACCAGCTACACCTGCTAACATTCCACATACACCAAAACAAAACAAAGTAACTTTAGTTACATTTATTCCTTTAAGATGAGCAGCGACAGGATTGCTACCAGTAGCATAAATTTCTCTACCTAATACCGAATGACGCATAACTAAGTGACTTACAATCACAATTATTGCTGTAAAAATTAAAATTGCGGGTATAGAAAATAAAAAAGATGTTTGAGAAAAAGATACAACATGTTCAGGTATGTCATTTCTATCTATTTGTCTTCCTCCACTAACAATAAATACTAATCCTCTGTATAAACTCAAAGTACCAAGTGTTACTATTATTGAGTGCACATTAAATCGGGTTACAATAAATCCATTTATTAATCCCATCACTAATCCAACTGTTGCTGTAATTAGAAGGGACAACCAAAGAGATAATCCAGGAAATTGAATAAACAATAATCCAATAACAATTGCTGAAAAAGCTAATATAGAGCCAATCGAGATGTCTACATGTCGGCAAATTATAACCATCATTTGTCCCATTGCCATTACTAAAATTAGTGGAATTGCAAGAAAGACTGCTCTCCAGCTATCAAGTGTCATAAATCTTGGATCTATTATTGAAGCAACAATTACGAAAACAACAATGATAGAAAAAATACCTAGTTCCCTAATTCTTAAAAATTTGTCAAAAAGTGTCATATTTAATTTATAGCATAACTCATAATGTTTTCTTGAGTTGCCTCTTGGTTATTTAAAATTTTTGTTATTTTTCCCTCTCTCATTACAATTATTCTATGTGATAAAGAAAGT
>CACHBB010000019.1 GCA_902577945.1 uncultured Alphaproteobacteria bacterium | reverse complement strand
CTTTTGAAGAATGTTTTCTTTTAATTTTGGAATTAGTATTAAACCACCATCGTTATCATCCGTAATTTTATTGATATCTTTAATCTCACATAAATTAAGATCATAGTTTGAAAATAATTGATGGTAAACATTGCTAACCTTTAAATCCGAATATATTGTAAATTGTTTCTTCACTGCCTATTTCCAAATAATATTGTCCCAAGCCTTATGTATCTTGGTTTAAAAGCAATAGCTTTATCATAGTCACCACTCATACCAATGCTAAGATTTTGTAGGTTATTTTCTAAGGATAATTTTCTAAGCATTTGAAAGTGGGTTTCAGGATTATCATTTATAGGTGGTATGCACATAAGACCTGATATATTTAGTTTAAGCTCATCTGAGCAGAAGTTTTTAAAATCCCTTAAATCTTTTGGATAAACACCGCTCTTGGAAGATTCAAGGCCTGTATTAACTTGGATAAACATTCTTTTATTGCTTATTTTTTCTCTATATTTTGAAAATTCCTTAGCTATTTTTTCACGATCAAGGGTATGAAATACATCAAACACGTCAATAGCGTCCTTAACTTTATTAGACTGTAAGGGGCCTGTTAAGTGAAGCTCTACTTGAGAATATGTGTTTTTTAGATCTTCAAATTTAGATTTTGCCTCCATAACTCTGTTTTCACCAAATAAATTCACCCCCAATTTTATAGCCTCTATGACACTTTCCTTGGAATGATTTTTAGATATTGCAATAATTTCAGTATTTCTGCTATTTTTTGATAAAAAATCATTTATTTCCTTGTATTTTTGAATATTAAACATTTGTTATTATTGTTGTATAAAAACAACAGATTAAAAAATAATGTATTAATTAACTAAGCTTTTTTTGAAATTTATTCAATTTTTATTTATTCAACCATCAATGTAAGTTTAGTGCTTACATTTAATGAATATTCATTAACTCAAAAGGAGTAATTATGAAAAAAGAACTATTGATAGGTACAGCTCTAGTATCAACGCTTGGTGCAGCTTCAGTTGCTGAAGCAGTAACAGCTACTATGAGTGGTAACCACAAAGTTGGTATTGAAACTGAGTCACCTGACTCTGGTGGAGATACTAGATCAAACAATAATGATAACAACTTTACTGTATCATTATCTGAAACTACTGACGGCGGTATTACTGTTTCTTCAAGCTTCATGCTTTTAAACGAAAATGGTAGTGCTGGTGATATGGATGCTGGTTTAACACTTGCTTTCACTGATGGATCTAAATTAGATGTAATCAATGCAGGTAACGCATCTGGTTCACATACAATTTCAGTTCCAGGTTCTGCTGGTTCAGAAGGTATCACTCTAACAACGTCAAACAAAGCTCCAACTGGTTTGGATTTTGCTACAGGTTCAACACAATTTGGTGTAGAATATCATACTGCAAGCGACTTCATGGTAGATGGTCTTAAAATGTCTTTCTCTGCTTCAACTGACAACGGTGCAGCTGCAAGCACAACTTACAAAGTTGATGGACATTATGGTATTGGTGCTACTTACGTAACTACTGCTGGTGACACTACAGTAACTCTTGGTTTTGGTGTTTCTGAAACTGAAGGTACTACTCTAAACACATCTCCAGCTAATGACGAAGGTGGTGTGCACATGGGTATTAGTGCCGTAACTGGTGACTTAACTGTTGCAGTTGGTTTTGCTGATGGTGATAGCATTGAGTCTATTACTGCAAGTACACCAGCTGAAGAAGTAGATGGTGAAGTAGTTGCTGTTGGTGCTAAATATGTAACTGGTGACCTAACATTTAATGTTGGTGTAGTATCTGGTGAAGCACATGACAACTCTTTCGGTGGAACTGACCGTGCTGGTGAGGACTCTGTTGAAGAAGTATCTGCAAGTGTTTCTTATGCAGTTGCATCAGGTGTAACAGCTATCCTAGGTTACACTAACGTTGAGTCTCAAAACGAAGGTTCAGCTGATACAAAAGACGGATCTGCTTGGTACATTGGTGCCAACATGTCATTCTAATTTAAGTTAATTAATTTATATAAAACGGCGCTTATTTAAAAGCGCCGTTTTTTATGTTTTACATTTTGGCTTCAATGCAATAATTAACTAAAAATGTTTTTTTCAAAATTATTAATTCTAATAGCTCTTTTATTTGTCATATCATGTAACAGAAATATGACAGATGAAGAAAAAGAGGAAATGTGGTCAAATGCTCAAACCAGAGAAGCTATAATTGATAGATCTGGTACAAAATTTAATTCTGGTGTTAATCCAGAACTTGCAATGAGAGATGCGCAAACCAGACTTCAATCGGGTGGGGGTTTGTTTGGAAATGACGGTCTAAGTGTCGGTGGAATTATGAATCAAGAAGGTGGTGAAAAAAATGTTGGTAGTTATGGTATGCCAATAAATCAATTTTTATGGAGAGGAACATTAGAAACGATTAGTTTTATGCCTTTAAACTCCGCAGATCCAATTGGGGGGACAATTTTAACAGACTGGTATTCATCTGGCTCAAACAATAATGAAAGGTGTAAGCTGAATATTTTTATTACAGGGACAGAGTTAAAAACACAAAATCTAAAAGTAACTTCTTTTTGTCAAGAGTTTGTAGATCAAAAATGGATTAATAAATCTGTAGATGCAGAGAACAATATTAAAATAGAAAACGCTATATTAAATAAAGCAAAAAAATTAAGATTAGAATCAAGCTAGAAACGTGTCCTCAAGATACAACCACAAAATAGTTGAGAAAAAATGGCAGGATACTTGGTCAACAAATAAAGTATTTCTATCAAAAGTAGATAATAAGAAAAGGAAATTTTACGTTTTAGAGATGTTTCCATATCCTTCTGGCAAAATACATATGGGCCATGTCAGAAATTATACATTGGGGGATGTTGTATCAAGATATAAAAAAATGAAAGGATATAATGTGTTGCATCCAATGGGGTGGGATGCATTTGGTCTCCCTGCTGAAAATGCTGCAATGACAGAAAAAAAACACCCAGAGGAATGGACATATAAAAATATTAAAACTATGAAAAGCCAATTATTGCAAATGGGTTTGTCATTAGACTGGACAAGAGAAATAGCAACTTGCCATCCTGATTACTACAAACATGAGCAAAAGTTTTTTATAGATATGTTCAAGGCAGGGCTTGCATATAAAAAAGAAGCAGAGGTAAACTGGGATCCGGTTGATAAAACTGTATTGGCAAATGAGCAGGTAATAGACGGTAGAGGCTGGAGATCTGGAGCGGTTGTCGAAAAAAAGAAATTGTCTCAGTGGTTTCTTAAAATAAGCAAATATTCTGAAGAGCTTTTGAGAGATTTAGATGGTCTTAAAGAGTGGCCAAATAAAGTAAAAGTTATGCAGTCAAATTGGATAGGAAAGTCTCTAGGTGCAGAAATAGATTTCAATTTAATTAATCACAGTCAAAAGATAAAAGTTTTTACAACAAGACCTGATACTATATTTGGAGCAACTTTTATTGCTCTGTCATCAAACCATTGGTTGGTATCAGAATTATCAAAAAGTGATAGTAGGATTGAAAAATTTATTGAAGAATGTAAGTCGATTGACTCTGAAAAAACAAAAAAAGGTTTAAATCTTAATTTGTTTGTTGAACATCCGTTTATTAAAAATAAAAAAATACCTGTTTTTATTGCCAATTTTGTTTTAACTGAATATGGACTGGGTGCAATATTTGGTTGTCCAGCACATGACGATAGAGATTTAGAATTTGCTAAAAAATATAATTTGGAAATTATCCCAGTTGTAAAACCATCAGATCATATGGGGGTTTTTAAAATTTCGAGTTCTGCATTTACTGAAGATGGAATTGTTATAAACTCTGATTTTTTGGATGGCCTAGATACAAATTCTGCAAAAGAAAAAATTATTGATGAAATGACCAAAAGAGGTAGTGGGATAAAAAAAACTAATTACAAATTAAGGGACTGGGGTATCTCAAGGCAAAGATTCTGGGGTTGCCCAATTCCTATTATTTACCGAGAGGATGGAGAAATAATTCCTGTAGAAGAAGAGGACTTACCCGTAAAACTTCCAGAGATTAGTAATTTTGACGAGTCATCTAGTACACTTAAAAATAATGAAAATTGGAAAGAAACTTTTTGTAAAAAAACCGGTATGAAGGCCTATAGAGAAACTGATACCTTTGATACTTTTTTTGAATCATCCTGGTATTATTTTAGGTATTGTAATGCTAGGTCTAATGAGGCATTTGATAAAGAAGATATAAAATATTGGCTGCCTGTTGATCAGTACATAGGTGGTATTGAACATGCAATCCTTCATCTATTATATTCAAGGTTTTTTACTAAAGCACTGAGAGATCTGGGCTATTTTGATCTTAATGAGCCCTTTATGGGTTTATTTACACAAGGGATGGTGACTCATCAAACATATAGAAACAAAGAAGGGTGGTTAGAACCAAAAGATGTTCAAAAAATTGGAGAGGATTTTTTTGATGGTGATAAAAATCCAGTAGAGGTGGGTAAAATTGAAAAAATGAGTAAATCGAAAAAAAATGTAGTTGATCCTAATGATATTATTAATTTGTATGGAGCCGATACCGCCAGATGGTTCATGTTATCTGATAGCCCGCCAGATAGAGATCTTCAGTGGACAGACCAGGGTATTAATGCATCGAATAAATTTATCAACAAACTGTGGGACCTTGTTATAATTTATGAGAATTATAAATCAGACTGTGAAGACAACAATGATTTAATTAATAAATTCAAAAATTTAATAAACGAAGTATCGCTATACATCGAAAACTTTCAGTTTAATAAGTCAGTAGCAAAAATCTATGAATACACAAACTTGCTGACACAACATTTATCACAAAAGAAAATATCAAAAAAAGATTTTGATTGGTCACTAAAAAGACTATCGTTAATTCTACAACCATTCCTACCACACATAAGCGAAGAAATTTGGTCAAAACTAAATAACAAATCATTGTGTATAAATGAGATCTGGCCTGAAGAAAAAAATATTTTACAAGAGACAGAGCTCAGTATTGCTGTACAAATTAATGGTAAAACAAGACATATTATGAAATTTGAAAATAGTATAAGCAAAGATAATATCCTTGAGATTGTAAAAGAAAACGAAAAAATAGAAAAGTACATTAAAGGGAAAAAAATTCTTAGAGAAATTTATGTTCCTGGTAAGATAGTTAATTTAGTATTATGAGACCTTTAAAAGCAATTTTAGCTGTTATGTTTTTTTTATTAACCTCATGTGGAGGAGTAGATTTTGTTTATAAAGATGAAAGCAAAAATTCTAATCCACTTCTAAACAAGACTGAGTTTTTTTTGGGGGGTAAAGAGATTCCATTTATTGCTCAGAATGCCTCATTATATTTTGGACAAACTAATAAACCCTCTTATAATCTCAATATAAATATAGATGTAATAGAAAAGAAAAAATCTGTTCAAAAAAACCAAGCCTTATCGAAACTAGACTACGAACTGGGGCTTAACTATAATTTATTTGATGCAAATGAGTGCCTACTCTACAACAAATATATTGTGACCAGGTTTTCATATATACCTAAATCAGCAGGATATAATTTTGGCTCTGATCAATCATTAGATAAGTTGTACGATTTGGCAACTGAAGAAAATTTTGAATATTTTCTAAGCCTAATTGAGAATAAAGACTTAGTTTGTAAATGAAAATAGATCCAATAGATATAATTTTAAACGCAAATTATAAATTTGACAAAAATATTTATTTTATTTCAGGTAATGAAGAAACATTAATGCTTAAAATGAAAGACTTAATTATAAAAAATTTTAAAGACAGGAATCATACCAAATTAGAAAAAATAAAAGATATAACTTATTACAAAAATGATTATGCATTATTTGATGTAAACAAAATAATTATCATAAATGACACAAACAAAATTTCTGAAGCTGATTTAGAAAATTTATCCAAACAAAAAGAAGTGTTTATTTTTTATGTAGAAAATTCGCCAAAAATAAAAAAATTGAAAACCGTTATTGCTAAGCACAAAGGGTGTGGTCTTATAGATTGTTATAGTCTGTCTAGAGAGTTAAAAATGAAAATTTTAAATTACTTTCTTCAAAAATTTAATTTAGAGCTCTCAAAAAATATTTATTGGGTTTTGTTAGATAGATTAGATGATAGATTTATATTTTTAGAAAATGAAATGGAAAAATTGAGTTTTCTGGAAAACAATAAAATTGATGATAATTTTATTGAAAAGGCTATATCAAAAAATAGTTTGAGATCGGAAAGAATTTTTTTTGAGCTACTAAATGATAATAAAAAAATAGTAAGCGCTTATAATGACCGAATAAGAAACCTAAAAGATGTAAATGATTTGTATTATTCATTTAAACAATTTTGCTATCTAATTATTTTCAACAACACTGAAGGGGAGTTCAATAACAGCATACCAAAATATTTGTTTAGGGAGAAAGGCTACTTATTGGGTATTTTTAATAGATATAATAAGAGAAAAAAAGATCTGCTCATAAAGCTTCTTATGAAAACAGAAAGGGCGCTTAGACTTGAAAGCGAGTTGTGTATGTCTGTTGGTCTAAGATTTGTGTTAAGTTTTAAAAAATTAACTATTTCTTAAGCCTTTTCATTATCTCATCAAGCTGGTTTAGATCAGAATAATACAATGTTAGCGACCCCGACGAACCATTTTCGTTAAATTGAATTGATGTTTTTAGCCCAATTTTATTTGATAGTTCTTTTTCCAAATCTAAAATATTTGGATCTTTAAATTTTTCTATTTTTTTTGTTTTTTTAAACTTAGAAGTTATCTTTTCAACCTGTCTAACGCTAAGATTTTTTTCTACAATCTGTTTTGCTTTTTCATACGCATTTGGAACACCTATTAATGCTCTTGCATGGCCCATGCTTAGATCCTCGCTTATAACCATTTCTTGTATTTTTGTATCGAGATCAAGCAATCTAAGAATATTAGAAATGTGGCTGGAGCTTTTGCCAACTTTTTTAGCTAAACTTTCATTTGTTATGTTTTTAAGCTGTATTAGGCCTTTATACGCATTTGCTTCCTCAATAACATTAAGATCTTCTCTTTGAATGTTTTCAATTAGTGCTGCCTCGAGAACCTCTGTATCTTCAAACTCTCTTACTACGCATTCTAATTCGTGCAATCCAGCTAGTTGAGATGCTCTCCACCTTCTTTCACCAGCAATTATTTGGTATTGTTCATTTTCTAACATTCTTACAACGATAGGTTGTATCAACCCTTGGTTTTTTATTGATGTTGCAAGCTCAGCTAGTTCATTTTCCTTAAAGTTTTTTCTTGGTTGTGTTGGGTTTGGTTGTATTTGTGAAATATTAATTTTTTTAACTCCAGAATTGTTATCTTTGCTATTAGAGGTAGATAACAAAGCACCCAGTCCCATTCCCAACCTATTGTCTTTATTCATGATTTTTATTTTGGTTCAAAATTACCTCTTTTGCAAGCTCAATATAAGCTAAAGAGCCTGCGCATTGTGTATCATATACCAATGCTGGTTTTCCATGACTGGGAGCTTCAGATATTTTTACGTTTCGCGGTATTGTTGTATTATAAACCTTGTTTCCAAAGTGATTTCTAACATCTTTTTCAACCAAATAACTCAAAGAGTTCCTTTTATCTGCCATTGTTAATAAAATACCTTCAATATCTAGTGCGTTGTTATAATTCTCTTTGATTAAATCTATCGTTTTAATTAGTGCTGATAAACCCTCCAGAGCAAAGAATTCTGACTGAAGTGGAATTAATGCTGTGTTTGATGCTACAAGAGAATTAATTGTGAGAAGGCCTAATGCGGGGGGACAATCAATAAAAACAAAATCAAAATTATTAAGATTTCTAAATATATTTTTTAAAACATATTCCCTATTATTAAAATTTGTTAGCTCAACTTCAGCTGCGGCTAAGTCAGTATTTGCTGTTATTATTTTTAACCCAGGAATAATAGTTTCGTTAATACCTTCGTCGATAAGTTTTTTTTCATGTATCATTTCATATAAAGACGGCTTTCTATTATTATGAGAGATTCCAAGACCTGTGCTCGCATTTCCTTGAGGATCAGAGTCGATGATTAAAACGTTTTTGTTTATTGCTGCTAATGAGGTTGCTAAATTAATTGCTGTGGTTGTTTTACCAACGCCTCCTTTTTGATTAGTAACAGATATGAATTTTGTCATAATTTTTTAAAATTGTTAATACATAAAACAAATCCACCGCCCTCACTTTTGCTTTCATAGATCTTGTAATTAAAATCAAAGCACAATTTTGCATCAATAATTTCTTTTTTAACATTTCTACCCTTAAGAAAAAGGAGCGATGTATTTTTTTTAGAAAAAAAAAGTGAATAATTTAAAAGCTTAACTAGTGGGGCGAAAGCTCTACAAGTAATATAATCAAACTTTTGACTTTTTAGTTTTTCAACACGAGTACAAATAGTTTTAATAAAAATGTTGTTATCGTTTGCAAAATCTCTAATGAAATTTATTTTCTTAGATTTTGAGTCAATGAGCAATATATTTGTGTAACCAAAAATGTATAAAATCACACCAGGAAACCCTGCTCCTGTGCCAAGATCAACAATTGATGATTTTTTTTTTGGAATAAATTCTGCTAGCTGTAAAGAGTCATTAACATGCCTGTCCCACGCGTTTGCTATGGTAGACACACCAACTAAATTGTGCGTTTGATTGCTCTTGATAAGCTTTTTTAAAAATTTGTTTATTAGGTCGGTTTGTTTTTGATTAAGATTATAATTGTTAATTACAGATAACTTGTCCACCTTAAGCAGCTTTATTATTTTTATTTTTCTTAATATACCTAAGAAGCGCAATTATTGCTGCAGGTGTAACGCCTGATATTCTTGATGCGGCCCCAAGTGTTGGTGGTTTAATTTTTGTCAGTTTTTCGACTATTTCATTTGATAAACTACCTACCAAGCTATAATCGGTGAGTTTTGGAATTAGCAGGTTTTCTTCTTTTTCAAAATCTTTAATGTCTGTTTTTTGTCTTTCAAGATAGCCTGAGTACTTGGCTTCTATTTCAATTTGTTCAATCACATCTTCTTCTAACTCATTAAGTTTTGGTAATATTTTTCTTAGTTTTTTTGTCGTTATGTTTGAAAATGATAGTAATTCAATTATATTTCTTTTCTTTCCGTCTTTATTAATCTTAATACCTTTGTTTAGAAGTGCATCAGGTGAAAACTTAACACTTTTTGCAAGACTAAAACCTTTTTGAATTCTATTGGATCTTTTTTCGAAAAAAGCCTGCCTTTCAGGCCCGACACAACCTATCTCTAGTCCAAGAGGGGTTAGCCTTAAATCTGCATTATCTGCTCTTAATAAAAGCCTATACTCTGATCTTGAGGTAAACATTCTATAAGGCTCTTTTGTTCCTTTTGTAACCAAATCATCAATTAGAACACCAATGTATCCGAGAGATCTTGGGATTATAAACTGTTTATTAGATGTTGAAGTTAGTGAAGCGTTTATTCCAGCAATTATACCTTGTGCTGCTGCTTCTTCATACCCGGTGGTTCCATTTATCTGTCCTGCAAAAAAAAGGTTTTTTATTTTTTTTGTTTCAAGGGTATGAGTTAGCTCTTGAGGATCAATAAAGTCATATTCAATTGCATATGCAGGTTGAGTTATTGTAACGCTTTCTAATCCGCTTATAGTCCTCACAAATCTTTCTTGTATTTTTGTTGGCAAAGATGAGGATATTCCGTTTGGATATATAAGCTCACTATCTAAGCCCTCAGGTTCTAAAAATATTTGATGTGATAGCTTGTTTTTTAAATTTATGTATTTTGTCTTCTATGGATGGACAATACCTAGCTCCCATTGATTGTATTTCGCCAGAATACATTGGTGACAAACCAATGTTATCGGAGATAATTTTGTGAGTTTTTTCATTAGTATGTGTGATAAAGCATGATATTTGGGGTATGTGGATATCTTTGTTGATAAAAGAAAAGGGGGCGAGCTTCTTATCAGGTTTTTGTTCTGTTAAGTTATTGAAATTTATAGTTTTTTTTAATAATCTAGGGGGTGTTCCTGTCTTTAATCTACCTATTGAAAACTTTAATTGTTTTAGTCTTTTGGCAAGCCTTATAGACGGTTTGTCGCCAACCCTGCCAGCATGTTGTTTTTCTGAACCTATTCTAATAAGGCCCTGTAAAAAGGTTCCGGTAGTTAACACAACAGATTTAGAATGTATTTTTTTATTGTCCTCTAAAATTACCCCTGAAGCCGAGCCTTTAGATACTATTAGGTCTTCAACAGACCCTTCTATTATTTGAAGGTTTTTTTGTTTATTTACAAAGTAGTTTATTGCTTTTTTATACAACATTCTATCAGTTTGTGCTCTGGGGCCCCTAACAGCCGCCCCTCTGCTTGAATTTAACATTCTAAACTGAATACATGCTTTGTCAGTTGCTTTGGCCATTATGCCATCTAAAGCATCAATTTCTTTAACCAAATGGCCCTTGCCAAGACCCCCTATTGCAGGATTACATGACATTTCTCCAATTTTTTCAATTTTATGGGTTATAAGGGCTGTTTTGGAGCCAGTTCTGGCTGAGGCACATGCGGCTTCTACCCCGGCATGTCCTCCCCCAATTACTATAACATCAAAACAATCGCCCATATTTATTTCACGTGAAATCATTTACCTATGCAAAAATCAGAAAATATTATATCTAATATTTTCTCAATATCAAATGTTTGATTTATTCCATTAATATGCATAAGTGCCCTTTTAATATTTTCAGCGTCAATGTCTATTTCTTGAAATTTAACTAATTTAATTAAATATAGTGCTTTTTTTAAGCTTTCTATATGTCTTTCACGTGAAAAAACACTTCCATAAACAGGTTTATTTTTAAGTTTTCTTGAAATCTTGTTTAAAAGCTTTTCAATACCATGTCCAGATATAGAAGATATATTATGGATACCGGAGATCTTATCCTTATTTTTGTCAAACTTAGACTTTACAAAAATTTTTGACTTAATATCTTTATATTTCTCCTTCTCATCTTTTTGTAGAAAAACTAAATTAATATCAGAATTTTCAGCACTTTCTAGAGACTTTTGAATTCCTATTTTTTCAATGATATTTTTATATTTTCTTATTCCAGCGGTATCTACAAAGGTATATTTATCGCCATTAATATCCAGAGAAGAAGTAACCAAGTCAGTCGTAGTGCCCGGTATACTTGTTACAATAGAAACTTCTTTATTATTAATATAGTTAATAAATGATGATTTTCCTGTATTTGGTTTACCAATAATTGTAATTTTAAAGCCATCAAAAATTTTCTTAGATATTGACGATCTTGAAATAACCTCCTCAATAGAGGCACATATGTTCTTCTTTTGTTCTTTAATTTGCATGTAAATCTTCTTAGGCAGATCTTCGTCAGCAAAATCAATTATAGCCTCAACATCTGCCAACAACTTGCTTATATTTTTTGATGTGTTTTTTACAAATTTGTCTAAATTCCCTGTCAAATTTTCTATAGCAATTCTTCTCTGATTTTCTGTTTCCGCATTTATTAAATCATTTACCGTTTCTGCTTCTAATATTGTTAATTTATTATTTAATAGTGCCTTTTTTGTGAACTCGCCTGGATCAGCCATTCTTATGTTTTTTTTTAAAATAACTTCCGTTATTTTGTTAATTACAGAAATGCTTCCATGGCATGAAATTTCAACCATATCTTCGCCTGTATAGCTATTTGGTTCTTTAAAGAAAGTTGTTATTGTTTGATCAACCCTGTTTTTACCGTCATAAATACTGTTTAATGATGCAACATTTGTTTTAAATTTTTTTCTTGAAGAGAGAGATTTTATAACTTTGTGAGAGTTTTTTCCTGAAATTCTAAAAACAGCCAGAGCGGATTTAGCTTTTTTAGTAGAAAGGGCAAATATTGTTCTCTCTTCATTTTTCATTTTCTCGGGATTAAACCCTCAAATCGTTTAAGTAAATGATAAAATAATAAAGAGTGATTTAATGATTTGGGATTGAAATGTTGTGTTATTTAGTACCCATGCTTTGGAAAAAATCATTATTAGTTTTAGTGTTCTTCATTTTCTCTAACAAAAACTCCATTGCTTCAGTAGTACCCATGGGGGCTAGAATTTTTCTCAAAATAAATATTTTACCTAGTTCATCTTTGTCTAATAATAATTCTTCTTTTCTGGTTCCTGACTTTCCAATATCAAAGGCTGGATAAGTTCTTTTTTGGCTTAATTTTCTGTCTAATACCATTTCGCTATTACCTGTGCCTTTAAATTCCTCAAAAATAACCTCGTCCATTCTGCTTCCTGTGTCTATTAAGGCGGTTGCTATTATTGTAAGTGAGCCACCTTTTTCAACATTTCTTGCAGCACCAAAAAATCTTTTAGGTCTTTGTAGTGCATTGGCGTCTACTCCTCCTGTCAAAACCTTTCCACTCGATGGTATAACTGTGTTGTAGGCCCTTCCTAGTCTTGTTATTGAGTCTAACAAAATCACAACGTCGTGTTTATATTCAACCAGCCTTTTAGCTTTCTCTATTACCATCTCAGCAACCTGTACATGTCTGGATGCTGGTTCATCAAATGTGGAGCTTATTACTTCACCTTTCGTTAAAGATCTTTGCATATCTGTGACTTCTTCAGGTCTTTCATCAATTAAAAGAACGATTAATTTTGTATCAGGACTATTTGCGGTAATAGCATTAGCTATTTTTTGCATGATGATAGTTTTACCAGTAAATGGTTGAGCAACTATTAGTTGTCTTTGTCCTTTTCCAAGTGGCGCAATTATATCTATAATTCTTTCTGTCAAATCTGGCATTGGTTTTTCTTGCTCTAGTTTAAATCTAGAGTCAGGATAAAGTGGGGTTAAGTCTTCAAAATTTACCCTGTTTTTAACCTGATCAACATCTTGACCATTAATTTTATTTATTTTAATAATTGCAAAATATCTCTCACCTTGTTTAGGGGATCTAATCTCACCCTCAACACTATCTCCTGTTCTTAAGCTAAATTTTTTTATTTGTGATGGAGAAACATAAATATCATCTGGTCCAGGAAGATAATTAGACTCTGATGATCTTAAAAAACCAAAACCATCTTGCATTATTTCAATCACCCCTATTCCTGTAATAGCGGTACCTTCCTCAGCAATTGTTTTTAATATAGAAAACATCAGATCTTGTTTTCTTAAAGAAGAAGGATTTTCTATGCCAAGCTTATCTGCTTGTTTTAACAGCTCTTCTGGATTTTTACTTTTTAATTCTTGTAGATTCATAATTTTTGGGGTGGTTTTGAAAAGAATTTATTTATTACAAAATAAAAATATTAATGTCAAAATAAATAATATTTATATTTATATTTAGATAGTTGTAGTATTTGTAGGGTATAAATACATTAATAATATAACTTCAATAATTTATTCAACAAATATTAACATCTTTATAAATCATTACTTATTCTCTGTTAATAAAGCAATATTGATCAAAATATTTATAATTTACAATAGTTTAAAAAACAATAAAACATTTAACAAGCTGTTAATATTGCTGAATAATATTTATAATAACAGCCTATTAATATTAATTTAGCTTTCTATTAATATGTGGTTAAGACTAATTTAAAAAAAAACATCTTTATCACTAATTCAAATATTATTTAATTGTGTTAATAAGTTACATATTAATTAACATGTTTACACACAACACATATGTATTGGCTAGCTCTAGTAGGTCTAGATATAATATATTAAAAAACTCAGGATTTAACTTCGTTCAGGTTAAACCAAAGTGTAACGAAGAAGAAATTAAAAATAAAATAAAATCAAACAGGAGCGCAACAATAAAACCGAGCAATCTTGCAAAAATTTTGTCTTTAGAAAAAGCCCTAAGTGTTAGTAAAAACCAGAAATACTATGATTTCAATGTAATTGGTTGTGATACACTTATTCACTTAAACAATAAGATTTTTGACAAAGCTAAATCTATAAAAGAAGCAAAACTGAAAATAAAATTACTTTCAGGAAAAACACACAAAATCGTGTCAGGATTAACAATTTGTAAAAGGGGTGTTAAAATTTGGCAATGCTCAACAACAACCAGTGTTAAAATTAAAAAATTGAAATCTTCTCAAATCAACATGTATCTCCAAAAAACAGGTAAACAAATATTAGGCTCTGTAGGCTGTTATCAGGTCGAGTCTCTAGGACCAAACATTGTTGAAGACATAAGCGGCGATTTTTTTAATGTAATGGGCTTGCCGTTGTTTAAGCTTTTAAAATATACATCGGCAAAAGAATGAAAAAATTTTATGTAGTAGGAAACAGGGTTTCAAAGAGCTTGTCTCCAACAATTTTTAATTATTGGTTCAGGAAACATAAGATTAAAGCCTCATATGAGCATTTAGAGCTAAACGAAAAAAACTTTGACTTAAAAATTAGGGAAAAATTAGCTGACAAAAAGGTTGTTGGAATGAACATAACAATACCCTTTAAGAAAAAAATAATTAAGCATGTCAAGACAATGGATAAACACGCAAATAAAATAGGTGCTGTAAATTGTTTGAAAAATGGTAAAAATATTAAAGGAACCAACACAGACTGGGATGGATACTATAGAACGCTTCCAACTAGAAAAGAAATACTCAATAAAAAAATCTTATTAATTGGATATGGGGGCGCCGCTCTCGCAATCCACTATGTTTTAAACATGATGGGCTTTAAACATATAACAATATTAAATAGAAGCAAAAAAAAACTTAGTTTTATAAAAAAAACGAACTACACCAAAAGCACAAACCTCTTATCAAATTATTTAAAAAGTGCAGAAATTATTATTAACACAACACCAAAAAACCCAATAAAAAAAACAAACAAAAAACTTATAAGCCAAAATGTTATATTGAGTGACATTGTTTATAGCCCAAAAGAAACCGCTTTTCTGAAACAGTTTCCGAAAAATAAAAAAATATATGGAATTTCTATGTTGTTAGAACAGGCGGCCTCTTCTTTTAAGTTTTGGTTTGGATACAGGCCTAAAATAAATACAGAATTAATAAGAATTTTAGATAAAAAGATCAAATGACAATTGTTATAGCGGTAACTGGAGGCATTGGTTCTGGGAAATCAACCCTTACAAAAGAGGTTGCAAAAAGAGGAATAAAAATTCTTGATTCCGACCAACAGGTGTCGCTGATTTACAAAAACCCAAAACGAAGTTTTATAAATCATTTAAAAAAAATTGGATTAGGTAGGGCAATTAAGAAAAATAAAATAAACAAGGCAATGATTAGAGATGAAATATTTTATAATAAAAAAACCAAATTAGAATTAGAAAGATATATTTTCAAAGAAGTGAGAAAGAATAGATCAAATTTTATAAAACTTGAAAAAAAAAGAAAATCAAAAGTAGTTTTTTTAGACATACCATTGCTGTTTGAAAATAATTTAAGTAAAAAATTTGATATAGTTATATCTATAATTTCCAAAAAAGAAGAGAGGTTTAAAAGGTTAAAAAAAAGTAGAAAAATTACAAAAGAGTTATTTAATAAAATTATAAAATCGCAAACATCAGATCTAGCAAGAAAAAAAGATTCTGATATTGTTATTTATAACAATAAAAGCATGAAAGACTATTTAAAAAAAATAAACACTATATTAGACAGGATACTGACTTGAGAGAGATCGTAATTGACACTGAAACTACTGGACTAAATTACAAATCTGGAGATAGAATAATAGAGGTTGGTTGTGTTGAATTAAAAAATCACGTTCCAACAGGTAAAACACTACAGTTTTATTGTAATCCCAACAAAAACATCTCAGATGGAGCCAAAAATATAGTTGGTTTATCTGATGATTTTTTAAAAAAACAAAAAACATTCGAGGAAAACCACAAACATATGCTAGATTTTGTTAAAGAAGACACCCTTATCATTCATAATGCAGAATTTGATGTTGGTTTTATAAACAATGAACTGTCAATAATTGGAAAACCACCTCTAAAAAATCCAATAATTGATACGGTGACTTTGGCTAGAAAGGTCCTGAACACACGGATTGCTAATTTGGATTATTTATGTAGGCGGTTTAATATTGATCTTTCAGACAGATCATTTCATGGAGCATTATTAGACTCTCAACTATTAGCGAGTGTGTACCTAGAGTTAAAAGGGGGAAAGCAATATTCTATGGAATTAACGACAAATGATGACGGTAAGAATAGTGCCCAAATAATCAATAATAATAATGAAAAAACCAAAGAAATCAAACTGAACGAGGAACAAATCTTAAACCACAAAAAAATGTTAAAAAAGATAAAAAACCCAGTTTGGAATAAAATTAACTATTAATATTTAAAAAAGTAATTATATAAATTAATTATGCTTTATGGAGATCTTCAGTTTTTCGATATAATAATTTTTGCTGCTATAGCCGGCTTCATTATTTATAGATTGAGAAGTGTTTTAGGAAAGAGAACTGGTTTCCAAAAAGAAGCAAAAGGTCAAAAAACACAACCTATTATTGAATCGGATAATTCAAACCAAGTGCCTTCCTTGCTTGAAAATGAATTAAAATTAGAAAATGTCTACAAGAAGGTAAATAATTTTGACCATAAGCAGTTTTTAGAGGGCGCTAAGAAAGCCTTTGAGATTATTATTACTTCATTTAACAATGGCGACAAACAAACCCTAAAAGAACTAGTTTCAAAGGAAGTGTTTAAAGCTTTTGAAGAAGCTATTGACTCAAAAACCAACAATCCCTCATCTCAGTTTTATTCACTAGTAATTGATGGTGTTGAGGATGCAAAGGTTGAAAGCGGTCAAATTTCAATATCAATAAATTTTATTAGTGAACAAATGTTAAATAACGATGAGGGAAAAATAATAAAAAATAAAGACACATGGACATTTGAAAAAGCTGTAAGCTCTTCAAGTCCTAAATGGATTTTAACCCAAACTTAGGTTTTGTCATTTAAAAAATTAAAATCAAGAATTAAAAAAAACGAAGGATATTCTAGTACAGTTTATAAGGATCAATTAGGATTTTACACGATTGGTTTTGGGCATCTTATTCTACCAAAAGAAAAAAACTATTTTTATTACAAATATAAAAAGAAACACTTTGAGGCTCTTTTTGATAAAGATTTTAAAAAAGCTTTGTTTTATTACCAAAAGTTATTTTATAAAAAAAATTATCTAAAGCACGAAAGAGAACTTATAATTGAAATGATATTTCAGTTAGGCCCTAAAGGAGTATCAAAATTTAAAAAAATGTTTTTTTATTTAAACAAAAAACAAAAGTATATGACCTGTTTAGAAATGATGGACAGTCTTTGGTATAAACAAACCCCTCAAAGGGTGCATGACTTAATTAAAAACTTTTTAGGAAACTGAAAATGGGAGAAGATTTTTTTTTAAAAAACATGAAAGGCGTAAAGCCTTTTAAAAAAGATGCCCTAATTGTTAAAACAAAAATAACTAATAAAAAAAATATAAAATTAGATACAAAAACCAATACTAAAAATACTAGCAAACAAACATTAATTAAACACAAAGTTACTAGCTCAGAATTTAAACTATCATTTGGTGAGGTTAACAAAGAACTTAAGCGGGGAAAAATTGACATAGATAGAAGAATCGATCTTCACGGGTACAGTCTAGTTGAGGCACATGAAAAATTTATAAATGAGGTGAAAAAAAATTATAACAAGAACAAAAGATGTTTGCTTATAATTACCGGAAAGGGTGTTCATAAAAAAAATGAAAATGAGCAAGACACAAGCCCCAAACTTTTCTATGGAAAGATTAAAAACACAATAATAAGTTGGATCAACGAAGATGATCTAACTAAATATATATTAACCTATCAAGACGCAGGTATTGAACACGGAGGCGACGGAGCCCTTTTTGTCTATTTAAGAAAAAAAAAGCCTTAAATTCTTTCTAGTTTAAACACTCTTTCTTTAAAATGAATAAGAATTTCATATGGAAGCAAATCATCTTCAATGAAAAATTCAATTTTTTTTAAATCATTTCTTTTATGATCAGCCCAAATATTTACGTAGTCTTCAATTTTTAAAATTATGTTTCCATCCTCCCCTTCATTTTTTTTAAGTATATAAATTCTTCTCCCATCAATTGTTTTTGCCTCATTTTCTCCATTTAAAATATTTATAAAAGAGGTAATTGGGTCAAAATATAAATATAAGTCTTCTAAGTTTACTCTAGCCATTTCTTCTTCTATAGGCTCTTGTTTTAATTCAATTAAATAATTATCAAATAACATTTTAACTAATTTTGTTTTCTTTTTAGTTTTCCAAAACTGTTTATAATTCTTGGTTTTAAATATGTTATTTTCAATAACCCCAGCTGAAAGATAGCTTCCTTCAAACTTATACAGTGGTGAAAAAATGCCAGAACTCTTCAGATTAATTTCTGTTTGATAGACATTATCATTAATATTTAATGACCAAATAAAATTACCAATTTTAATTCCTGTTGTGCTGACCTTATATTCCGCACTAAAGTTATTAGCATAAGATGTATTAACTACAAATATAACAAAAAAAACTAGAAATTTACTCAAACACAATCTCGTAAACATCAAGTTTTCTTTTTGTAAATTTCTGATCAGGAGAACTTATTTTTAGCAGTTTATATTCATTCTCTAAATAATCTATATCTGAGGGGCTTCCAATTAAAGTAAAGTTTTCATTTATATTTTTATTAAGAGGAGACACTATTTTAAAGTGGTTTGTTATTTCCTCACCTTCTTTATGTGGCATATAGAAATTAATATCTTTGTCTCTTAATTCAAAATTAAGGCTTGAAAACAAAAGCCGATCCGAAACTACAATATTTTTTACAGCGCTATTTGAAGAGTTGCCGTAAATTTTTAGCGCATAATCATTTATACCGCTTACTCGGTCAAAAATTTTAGAGGGATAGCTTGTTCCTATCATAACAAAAAGAACAAAACATACAGTAAAATTAAATATGAAATTAGCTATTTTAAATAGAGAAATATTCGTTCTAATATATAAAAAAACAAATAAAGAAATTAAGGCTGGGGCTGCCCAATTTGCATTAGCTCTGACAATAATGGCCTCTACTAAAACAATTAAAATTATAGGCATAGAAAATATTAGAAAAATTTTTTGAATATAATTCCATTTGTTAAATCCAAATAACCCGCCCAAAACTATAAATGGACCCAACATTAAAAACTGAATTAACAAAAATTTTAAACCCCTAATGAAATCTATTTCAATATTAGCAAAATTTGCATTATCTGAAGTATGCTGAAGTGTTATCCAATCATTATTAAAGTTCCAAATAATATTTGGTACGATGATTATAAATACAGATAAAAATGTAAGACTAAAACCAAATAAATTATCAAAAAAAATTTTTCTAAACCTTTTATCAAGAAAAATTAAGAGTAATAAACAGATTACAAAATATATAGCTGCGTATTTTGATAAAAAACCTAACCCCAGAAAAATACCTAATAATATAAAATTTTTTAAACCTTGTTCACTATTTATTTTAATCAATTCATTAAGTGAAAGTGTCCAAAATAATAATAAAAAAAGATCAGTGCTGATTATAAAAGATGAAAAAGAAACAGCAGGTATAAATAAAAAAATTAAACTACCTGACAATGAATCTTTTTTATTTAGCCCAGAGTTAATTAAAAGAATATAAACACTCCAAGCAATCAATAAATAAACAAATGAAGGGAGAAGTTTTAATGAAACAAAACTACTACCCAAGATTTCTGTATAAACTCTTATTATCCAGGACAAAAAAGGGGGTTTCGAAAAATAACCAAAGTCAATATTTTTAGACCACAACCAATACTGTGCTTCATCACCAAATAGATTAAAAGCGGTAAAGTTTAAGGCAATTATTTTTGTTAAAAGTAAAACAATAACTGATGGTAATAGAACTTTATTAAGCATAATATTTTTTAAACAATTCAAATAAAATTATATTTAAAATAACAATAAAAAAACCAGCAAAAAAAATGTCACTTAAAAAATGACCACCAGCCATTATTCTAATTAAACCAAGCGCTAAACCAGCAACAAGGCTTGCATAAAGAAAAATTATTTTTTTTGTAATTAAATATAGAATTATAATTGAAAACCCAACAGAAGCATCACCTGAAACAAAAGAGCAATTTGTTTCACAAGCGTTGCTTATTTCATACCACGGGGAAAAAGTTTCTTTTCCACCTAATTGTAAAATATCATTTGGTCTAGCCCTGCCCCATAAATTTTTAAGTATCAGATTTACAAAAACTAACACCCCAATAATTTGAGAACCCCACAACAAAACTATTTCCTTTATAGAAAATCTATAATTAAAAAAAATTTTATCAATTTTAGTTAAACGCCCAACTATCGGTAAAATTAAAATATAAATAAGTATTAAGGGTAACAAAATATCTCGAAACAATGTTGAGATTAAATCAAAACTTTGTAAAGCAAACTGTGACGCTCCATAATAAAACAATCCCGAAATATACAAATCTATGGATGGACCTGAGGTTATAAATACACAACTAATTAACAAAAATAACACATAACTATAAATTTCTGATTTGTCTTCAGGCAACAAATTTGAAAATTTATATTGGACATAATTCTTCTCTAAAATTGTATTTATAATTTTGAAAGATATAAGTGCCAATAGAGCACCAGCAACAATATCAGTAAAAAAGTGAGCACCAACAACAACTCTGCTCAAAGCAATAACAGATGCTAAAAAATAAAAAAAATATTTTAGTTTTGGAAAAGTGGCAACAAGAACAAAACAAACTATAAATATGGTTGAGGAGTGGCCTGAAGGAAAGGAATGAAAATTTGAGTCGAAAGTAAAAAAATTAAAACCAAAAGAATCCTCAAAATTTGTGTGATTGGGCCTTGGTCTGCCTACAATATGCTTCAGAAACTGTGTTACAATTCCAACAACCAAAATATAAAAAAAAGATGATATAAAAAAATTACTTATTTTTTTTTGTTTTTCAATTTTTATAAAGCCTAGTCTTTTGTTTAAATAAACGACACCAAATCCAATAATAGAAATCGAAAAATACCAAGACGAGCTTCCAAGCCTTGTTATGTCTTCAAAAAATTCTTTTAAATAAACACTATTAAGATTTTTATTAAAATCTTTAAAATAATTATACAGTCCTAAATCTAAATTAAATGATATAAAAACATTTAAAGATATTATTAAAAGAACAAGCAGCTCAACCCTTATGTTTTTAAAAAGACTCATTTTTATAATTTTTAAAAAATTAAATGAGCTTTACAATATAAACTTTGATAAGTCCTGACTTTTAATAAGTTCTCCTAAGCTATTTTCTACGTAATCTCTATTAATTACTATTTTTGTTGGTCCAATATCTGATGCGGTGTAACTAATTTCCTCTAATAATTTTTCCATTACCGTGTGTAGTCTTCTTGCCCCTATATTCTCAACGTTTTGGTTTATTTCCGTGGATAAAGAAGCAATTGTTTCAATTCCATCTTCTTCAAACTCTAGATCTACCTTTTCGGTTCCCAACAACCCTATGTATTGTTTTATTAAACTGTTTTGCGTTTCTGTAAGAATGAGCCTAAAATCTTCTTTGCTTAGACTGTCAAGCTCAACCCGAATAGGTAATCTGCCCTGGAGCTCAGGAAGCATATCAGATGGTTTTGACAAGTGAAATGCACCAGATGCAATAAACAATATATAATCTGTCTTAACAACCCCATGTTTAGTTGTTACCGCAGTACCTTCAATTAAAGGCAAAAGATCTCTTTGAACACCCTCTCTTGAAACGTCGGCACCAGCTCTATCACTTCTAGAAGTAATTTTGTCAATCTCATCTATGAAAACTATACCGTTTTGTTCAACATCATTTAAGGCCCTGGCATTAATTTTATCTTGGTCAAGCAGTTTGTCTGTTTCTTCATTTAATAGATATGCATGCGAGTCTTTTACTGACATTTTTTTCATTTTTTTTTTGACCACCAAAACCTTTACCAAATACGTCCCCCAAGTTAATCATTCCCATTTGAGAGCCAGGCATTCCTGGAATATCCATTGTAGGTAAGTTTAGGTTTGAATTTGCGGAAACAGGAATTTCAACTTCATTATCATTAAGCTCTCCAGATCGTAACTTAGCTCTAAAATTATCTCTAGTAGCTGGGGCTGAGCTTTTGGAAACTAACACATCTAAAATTCTTTCTTCTGCATTTTTTTCTGCTCTTGCTTTAACTTCCTTACCCATCTCAATTTTTGTTTTAGTAATACTAATCTCAACAAGATCTCGAATTATTTGTTCTACATCTCGTCCCACATAACCAACTTCAGTAAATTTTGTTGCTTCAACTTTTATAAAAGGCGCGTTGGCTAATTTAGCAAGCCTTCTAGAAATTTCAGTCTTTCCACAACCTGTTGGACCAACCATTAAAATATTCTTTGGAACAATTTCTTCTTTTAAAGAATCTTCCAGTTGTTTTCTTCGCCATCTATTTCGTAGTGCAACCGCTACCGCT
>CACHBB010000018.1 GCA_902577945.1 uncultured Alphaproteobacteria bacterium | reverse complement strand
GGAAATAAAATTAACGAGATTTCTAGAATTATGGAAAGAGACAAATATTTTTCTCCAGATGAAGCAATAAAATTTGGATTAATTGATAAAATAGTTGAGAATAGAAAATAATGACAAAAAAAAACGATAAAGACTCACTTTTCTGTTCTTTTTGTGGAAAGAACCAAAAAGAAGTAAAAAAATTGATAGCTGGACCTACAGTTTTTGTATGTGATGAGTGCGTTGAATTATGCATGGATATAATTAAAGAGGATAATAAGAATACTAAAAACAAAATTAAAAAAGATGTACCGAAGCCTTCAGAAATAAATAAATTTTTGAATGATTATGTAATAGGTCAAGATGTGGCTAAAAAAACACTATCTGTCGCTGTTTACAATCATTATAAACGTCTATCAAACATTGACTTTGATAATATTGAAATATCAAAATCAAATATACTTTTAGTTGGTCCAACAGGAACTGGAAAAACTTTATTAGCACAAACTTTGGCAAAAATACTGGACGTACCATTTACTGTTGCTGATGCTACAAGCTTAACTGAAGCAGGATATGTTGGAGAAGATGTTGAAAATATTATTCTAAAGTTATTACAGGCATCTGACTACAATGTAGAAAGAGCTCAAAAGGGAATAGTGTATATTGATGAAATTGATAAAATTGGAAGAAAAAGTGATAATCCTTCTATAACTAGAGACGTTTCAGGTGAGGGTGTTCAGCAAGCTCTTCTTAAAATTATGGAAGGTACAATAGCAAGTGTGCCACCACAAGGTGGAAGAAAACATCCCCAACAAGAGTTTCTTCAAGTTGATACATCTAACATTTTATTTATTTGTGGAGGAGCTTTTTCTGGTCTTGAAGATATAGTTAGTTATAGATTAAAAGGAAATTCAATTGGCTTTAATTCAAAGATTAATAATAATTCTAATAAAGAAATTGGAATGCTTTTAAAAAAATTAGAAAATAAAGATTTATTAAAGTATGGAATGATACCTGAGTTTATTGGTAGATTGCCAGTAATTTCTACTTTAAACGAATTAGATAGAGAAATGTTAGTCGAGATAATGACGAAACCAAAAAATGCTCTTATTAAGCAGTTTCAAACTTTGTTTAAAATGGATAATATAAAATTAGAGTTTAAATCAGATGCATTAGTAGAAATTGCTAAACTAGCAATAGATCAAAATACTGGAGCTAGGGGGTTAAGATCAATAATTGAGGATACCCTTATGGATTTAATGTACAGTTCTCCTGATATTAAAGATTTAGACAAAATTGTTATTAGTAAAGAGGTAGTCACAAAGAAATCAGATCCAATATTAATTTATGCAAATAATGCAAATAGCCAAAAAATAATAGCTAATAACTCTTGATTTTAAATACTATAACATCATTTAATAGTTATGATTAAGCCAATTTTCCCTGTTCTGCCATTACGAGATATTGTTGTTTTTCCTCACATGGTAGCACCTTTATTTGTAGGGAGAAAACAATCAGTTAACGCACTTAACTCAATAATGAGTGGGGATAAAAAAATATTTTTACTCTCACAAAAAAATTCTGAAATAGATAATCCAGATCAAAATAATCTTTACAATTATGGAACTGTTGCAAAAGTTCTTCAATTATTGAAGTTACCTGATGGCACTCTAAAAGTATTAGTTGAAGGGCTATATAGAGCCAAAGTCAACAAACTGACTTTTAACAAAGATTTTACAGTAGCTAGTGTCATTGAAATTAAAGAAAATACAAAAAAATCATCAAAAATAAAAGCTCTCCAAAAACTAATAACAGAACAATTTGAAGAGTATCAAAAAATTAACAAAAAAATACCAATAGATTTAGTAAATAACATTAAATCATTTTCTGATCCAAATAAAATCGTAGATGTTATTATTGCTAATATAAATGTCTCTTTAGATCAAAAACAAGAAATCCTAGAAATAGAATCAACAGAAGAAAGACTAAACAAAGTTTATGGTCATATTGTTTCCGAGATTGACTCATTTCAAGTTGAAAAAAAGATAAAAGGAAGAGTTAAAAGACAAATGGAGAAAACCCAAAAAGAATATTATCTCAATGAACAAATGAAAGCAATTCAAAAGGAATTAGGCGAGAATGAAGACATAGACGAAATTGCTGAACTAGAAAAAAAAATAGACCAATATAATTTAACAAAAGAAGCCAAAGATAAATGTAAGTCAGAAATTAAAAAACTTAAATCCATGAGCCCAATGTCAGCTGAAGCAACAGTAATAAGGAATTACTTAGATTGGGTGTTATCAATACCTTGGAACAACCCTTTGCCGATATCAAAAAATATAAAAAATGCATCTAAAATTCTGGAGAATGACCATTATGGATTAGAAAAAGTTAAAGACAGAATTCTTGAATATCTTGCTGTTCAAAAAAGAATTAATAAACTTAAAGGCCCTATACTTTGTTTAGTTGGCCCTCCAGGAGTAGGTAAAACTTCTCTTGGCAAGTCAATAGCAAATGCAACTGGCCGTAGCTTTGTAAGGATGTCATTAGGCGGTGTGAGAGACGAGGCTGAAATAAGAGGTCATAGAAAAACATATATTGGATCAATGCCAGGAAGATTTATCCAAGCAATGAAAAAATCTAAGTCTTCAAATCCACTTATTCTGCTTGATGAAATTGATAAGCTTGGTTCTGATTGGAGAGGTGATCCATCTTCAGCTCTTTTAGAGGTATTAGATCCTGAACAAAATAGCAAATATAACGATCATTATCTTGAGTTAGATTATGACTTGTCTGATGTGATGTTTGTATGTACTGCAAATACATTAAATATACCCCCAGCATTGTTAGATCGAATGGAGATCATTAGAATACCAGGTTATACAGATAAAGAAAAAAATCAAATTGCTCAAAAATACCTTGTTCCAAAACAAATAAAAAATCATGGACTCAAAAATAGTGAATTAAGGTTTAATTCTAAAATTCTGAATCAAATCATAAGAAATTACACAAGAGAAGCTGGGGTTAGAAATCTCGAAAAAGAAATATCAAAGATATGCAGAAAAGCCGTAAAAGTTTTAGAAACTTCAAGAAGAAAGAATATTCTTTTAAACAATCTTAAACTTCAAAAATATCTTGGAATTATTAAGTATAGATCAAATGAAATTGAAAATAAAAACTTGGTTGGAATTACAAATGGTTTAGCTTGGACAGAAGTTGGAGGAGAAATTTTATCAATAGAAGTGTTATTATCTCCAGGTAAAGGGAAATTAACAATTACAGGTAAACTAGGTGATGTTATGAAAGAGTCTATACAAGCTGCTACATCATACGTTAAATCCAAATCAATTAATTTAGGAATACATCCATTAGACTTTGAAAAGTTTGATATCCATATACACGTTCCTGAAGGAGCAACACCAAAAGACGGCCCAAGCGCTGGTATTGCAATTTTTAATTCTTTAGTTTCTTCTCTCTCTAATAATAAAGTTAGAAAAGACGTTGCCATGACTGGCGAGATTACTCTTAGAGGAAGAGTTCTACCTATAGGTGGGCTGAAGGAAAAAGTTTACGCAGCTGCTAGAGCTGGTATAAAAAAAGTTTTAATCCCTGAAGAAAATTTCAGAGAAATAGTTGAGTTTGATAAAGATGTCTTGAAAAATATAAAAATTATACCTGTTTCAGAAGCCTTTTCCATTCTTGAGCATTCACTTGCAAAACCAGTCATACCTCTAAATCTGAGCGAATCAGACATTCAAAATCTTCAAAAAAAACAAATCTCTCGCGAAGAAATTAAAGAAAAAATTACTCATTAATCATTATTTTTAGCCATTATTTAATTAATTTCCTTAATTTCTGGGAATTTTCTTATAATCTTATTGACTTGGCAAAAAATCAACGTTTATTTACTTATATTTATTCAAAGGAGATAAATGTGAACAAAAATGATCTTATCGCATCAGTTGCCTCTGCCGCTGGACTGTCTAAATCAGATGCTACTAGAGCAATAGAGAGCTTTTTAGATGCTATAACAAATGCACTTAAAAGAGATGAAAAAGTTAGTATTGTTGGATTTGGTAACTTTAGTGTTAGCCACAGAAAAGCCACTACTGGAAGAAACCCACGAACTGGTGAGTCTATCCAAATTCCAGCTTCAAAGAGGCCAAAATTTACTGTAGGAAAAGCTTTAAAAGACTCTGTAAATAACTAATTTTTTTTTTACTTGCACCGGCTGTTAAATAATTTAACAGCCGTTTTTGTTTGGGTGTTTAGCTCAGTTGGTAGAGCATCTCGTTTACACCGAGAGGGTCGGGAGTTCAAGTCTCTCAACACCCACCATGCGCGGGAGTAGTTCAGCTGGTTAGAACGCTGCCCTGTCACGGCAGAGGCCGCGGGTTCGAATCCCGTCTCTCGCGCCAACCTTTTTGTTTTGTGAATTAAAGTCGCAACCAGATACATTGTTATTATTGAATAAATCTTTAAATACATTACTAATTTATTTGTGAGATTATAGTGTCAGTATATTTATTTGAATATTTACCCATTTTAATTTTTATATTCATTGCTTTAGGTTTAGCTCTAGGAATGACACTACTGTCATTTGTTGTAGGCGACTCTGAACCAGATTCTGAAAAATTATCAGCTTATGAATGTGGATTTGAAGCTTTTGATGATGCTCGTGGACGATTTGATGTAAGATTTTATTTAGTAGCAATTCTTTTTATAATATTTGATTTAGAAGTTGCATTTTTATTTCCATGGGCAATAACACTTGGTAAAATTGGATTGTTTGGTTTTTGGTCAATGATGATTTTCCTGACTGTTTTAACTATTGGTTTTATTTATGAATGGAAAAAAGGAGCATTAGAATGGGAGTAGATGAAGCTAAAAAATATGTTGATGATACTCTAAATACAGAGCTATCCTCAAAAGGTTTCTTAGTTGCTAGCTACGATAAAATTCTCACATGGGCTAGAACTGGTTCTTTATGGCCAATGACTTTTGGTTTGGCATGTTGTGGAGTAGAAATGATACATTCTTACATGGCAAGATATGATCTAGACCGTTACGGAGTAATACCAAGAGGTAGCCCTAGACAATCTGATGTAATGATAGTTGCTGGAACATTAACCAATAAAATGGCCCCCGCTTTACGCAAGGTTTATGACCAAATGCCTGAACCACGTTGGGTAATCTCAATGGGGTCATGCGCTAATGGAGGAGGATATTATCATTATTCATATTCAGTAGTTAGAGGATGTGATCGAATTGTACCTGTCGATGTTTACGTACCAGGATGCCCCCCAACAGCAGAAGCATTAGTCTACGGAATATTGCAACTACAGAAAAAAATTAGAAGAGAAAATAAATTTAAAAGATAATTTTATATGATTACAATTCTAAATAAAATAGATGGTATAAATAATGTTTTAGAGAATAATAATTTGCTAGAAATAGAATTTGAAAAAAATAATATTATAAAAATTTTTAACGAATTAAAAGATAAGACTGAGCTTAATTTTAATCAATTATTAGATATTACAGCTGTTGACTATCCCTCAAGAGAATTTAGGTTTGATTTGATTTATATTTTGCAAAGTTTAACAAAAAATAAAAAAATTATTCTTAAAACTTTTGTAAAAGAAAATGAAAATATAGAATCTATTACAAATATTTATAAAGCAGCTGATTGGTATGAAAGAGAATGTTATGATTTATTTGGTATAGAGTTTATTAATCATCCTGATTTAAGAAGGATAATGACAGATTATAATTTTGAGGGCTTTCCTTTGCGAAAAGACTTCCCTTTAACAGGACATACTGAAGTGCGTTATGATGATCTAGAAAAAAAAGTTATCTATGAGCCTGTTAAACTTTCTCAAGAATTTAGAAATTTTGACAGTGAGTCTCCTTGGGAGGGAATGGAAAACAAACTTTTCGGTGATGAAAAATCTAGTGGTAAAAATTAATGAAAGAAGTAGAGCTTAATACAACAACAATTAATTTTGGACCTCAGCATCCAGCTGCACATGGTGTTTTACGACTAGTTGTTGAACTTGAGGGTGAGGTTGTTCAAAGAGCAGAACCACACATAGGATTACTGCATAGAGGAACAGAAAAATTAATTGAATATAAAACTTATCTTCAAGCAGTTCCTTATTTTGATAGACTAGACTATGTTTCGCCAATGTGTCAAGAACATGCTTTTGCATTAGCAACTGAAAATCTCCTAGGTATTAATGTCCCCGAAAGAGCTAAATATATTCGTGTTATTTTTGCCGAAATTACCAGAATACTAAATCATTTATTAAATATACCCGCATATGCTGCTGACATTGGTGCAGTAACACCATTTTTATGGTGTTTTGAAGAAAGGGAAAAGCTTTTAGAATTTCATGAAGCCGTATCTGGGGCAAGATTTCATGCAGCCTATTTTAGACCTGGAGGTGTTCATCAAGATATGCCAGAAGGAATGGAAGAAAAATTGTTTGAGCATTTTAAAACTCTTCCAAAGTTTATTGATGATCTTGAAAGTTTACTTACTAATAATAGGATATTGAGACAAAGATCAGTTGATATTGGTATAATATCAAAATCAGAAGCGATAGCATGGGGATGTTCAGGTCCAGTTTTGAGAAGTGCTGGTGTTGCATGGGATTTAAGAAGATCTCAACCTTATGACGCCTATGATCAAGTTGATTTTGAAGTTCCTGTTGGAAAAAAAGGTGATTGTTTTGATCGATATTTGGTACGCATAGAAGAAATGAGACAAAGCATTAGTATTATTAACCAATGTTTAAATAAAATAAAACCAGGTCCAATATCAATTGAGGATAATAAAATCACACCTCCTAATAGAAATCAAATGAAAAAATCAATGGAAGCTTTAATTCATCATTTTAAACTTTTCACTGAAGGTTACCGTGTTCCAGCTGGTCAAGTATATAGTGCAGTAGAAGCTCCAAAAGGTGAATTTGGCGTTTACCTTGTTTCTGACGGATCTAGTAAACCATATAGATGTAAAATAAGAGCACCAGGTTTTGCACACCTGCAAACATTAGATCATTTATCTAAAGGCCACTTAATGGCAGACATAGCCGCTATACTAGGTAGCTTAGATATTGTTTTTGGAGAGATTGATAGATAATGCATCACCCTGGTACAAATAATAAAGTATATAAAAAAATTAATGATAATTTTGAATGGTCATCAGAAAATTTTAAAAAAATTTCTGAAATAATAAAAAAATATCCATCAAACCGTATTCAAAGCGCAGTTATCCCTTTACTTGATTTAGCGCAAAGACAAAATAATGGATGGCTAAGTAAAAACTCAATGGAAAAAGTAGCTGAAACTCTAAGTATGTCTTATATAAGAGTGTTGGAAGTTGCCACTTTTTATTCGATGTTTAATTTAGAACCTATTGGTAAAAATTTTGTCCAAATCTGCAGAACGACCCCATGTTGGCTTAGAGGAAGTGATAAACTTTCAAAAGTTGCGCAAGAAGTTTGTGAAACTAATATTGGCGAAACAAGTGATGATAAAAAATTTACCATTGTTGAGGTTGAATGTTTAGGAGCATGTTGTAATGCTCCAATGGTTCAGATTAATGATGATTATTATGAAGATTTAGATGAAGTAAGTTTTAAAAAATTACTTCAAGATTTAAAAGATAATAAATCAATAAAAGAGGGCTCACAAATTGGTAGGAAATCATCACAACCTGAAAGAAAATTTGATGCTTAAGGAAAAAGATAAAATTTTTAAAAATTTATACGGTTTTGAAGACTGGAAATTAGAAGGTGCTAAAAAAAGAGGTATTTGGTCAAATACTAAAGAACTTATTAAAATGGGTAGTGAAAAAATTGTTGAGGAAATTAAAAATAGTCAATTAAGAGGAAGGGGAGGAGCAGGTTTCCCTGCGGGACTAAAGTGGTCATTTATGCCAAAAGACTCTGGAAAAGATCATTACCTAGTTGTTAATGCAGATGAGTCAGAGCCAGGCACATGTAAAGATCGAGAAATTATGAGAAACGACCCACATCTTCTTTTAGAAGGTTGTTTAGTTGCGGCCTTTGCAATGCATGCGCATACTTGTTATATTTACATAAGGGGTGAATATTATTCTGAATCTTCTAATTTACAAAAAGCAATTGATGAAGCTTACGCAAATAATTTAATTGGTAAAAATGCGTGTGGTACTGGATGGGATTTTGATATTTATCTTCACAGAGGAGCAGGAGCATATATTTGTGGTGAAGAAACTGCTTTACTTGAAAGTTTAGAGGGTAAAAAAGGTCAACCTCGATTAAAACCTCCGTTTCCCGCTGGTGCAGGTTTATATGGATGCCCTACAACAGTTACAAATGTTGAAACAATTGCTGTCTCGCCAACTATTTTAAGACGCGGTTCTAAATGGTTTGCTAATTTAGGTAGTGCAAATAATACAGGTACAAAAATTTTTAGTATCTCTGGACATGTAAATAACCCATGTAATGTAGAAGAAGAAATGGGCATACCACTGAAAGATCTCATTGAGAAACATGCAGGTGGGGTAATTGGTGGTTGGGAAAATTTATTAGCTGTAATTCCTGGAGGAGCAAGTGTGCCTTTAATACCTAAGTCTATTTGTGATACTGTTAAAATGGATTTTGACAGCCTAAAAGAAGTTCAAAGTGGATTAGGAACTGCGGCTGTAATTGTAATGAATAAATCAACAGATATTGTTGAGGCAATAGCCAGATTATCACATTTTTATAAGCATGAAAGTTGCGGTCAGTGTACACCTTGCAGAGAAGGTACTGGATGGATGTACAGAATGATGGAAAAAATGATTCATGGAAATGTTGAAAATCAAGATATTGATAAAATTTTAGATGTGACTAAGCAAATTGAAGGTCATACTATTTGCGCCTTAGGCGATGCTGCCGCTTGGCCTATTCAAGGTTTGTTTAGACACTTTAGACCTGAAATTGAAAAAAGAATTCAAGAAAGAAACAGAAGAGTAGCTTAGTGCCAAAGATAACTATTGATAATAAAGAATACGAATTTGAAAACGGCATGACCGTAATGCAAGCTTGTGAACAAGCAGGAACTGAAATTCCAAGATTTTGTTATCATGAAAAACTCTCAATAGCAGGAAACTGCAGAATGTGTTTAGTAGAAATGGAAAAAGCTCCAAAACCTATTGCATCATGTGCCATGCCAGCTGCAGATGGAATGGTTATAAAAACAAATACAGAAACAGTTAAAAAAGCTCGAAAAGGGGTAATGGAGTTTCTTCTTATTAATCATCCATTGGATTGCCCTATTTGTGATCAAGGAGGAGAATGTGATCTTCAAGATCAAGCGATGTATTATGGTTTTGATAAAACTAGATATGAAGAAAATAAAAGAGCAGTTCAAAATAAAAATATGGGGCCACTTGTCAAAACAATTATGACAAGATGTATACATTGTACAAGATGTGTAAGGTTTTCTACAGAAGTTGCTGGTGTTGATGATATAGGTTTACTTGGTAGAGGTGAAAATGCTGAGATCACGACATACTTAGAAAAAACTATTGAGTCAGAATTATCTGGAAATGTTATTGATTTGTGTCCTGTAGGTGCATTAACAAGTAAACCATATGCATTTAAATCTAGACCATGGGAACTTACTAAGACAGAAACATTTGATGTATTTGATGGCATAGGTTCAAGTATAAGAATTGATACAAGAGGAAAAAAAGTTTTAAGAGCTCTACCTAGAATAAATGAAGAAACCAATGAAGAATGGATAAGTGACAAATCTAGATTTGCAGTCGATGGTCTTTCAAATCAAAGATTGGATAGTGTTTATTCTAAATCAAATAAAAAACTTCTAAAATCTTCATGGGACGATGCATTTAAAGTAATTAAAAAAGAAATTACTAAAAGGGGTAAAGAAAATACGGTATTTCTATCAGGCAAGTTCACCGATGTTGAAACTTTATACGCTTCACAAAAATTTAGCCATTCTTTAAAATCAAATAATTATGATTGCAGATTCGATAATGCACAAATTATTGATAATTCATCTTCAAGTTATAAATTTAATTCATCAATTCAGGAAATTGAAAATGCTGATGCTATTCTTTTAATCGGATCTAATCCCAGATGGGAAGCAGCTGTTCTAAATGCTAGAATTAGAAAAGCATATATTGAAAATAACTGCAAAATTGGCCTTATAGGACCTAAATTAGACCTTACTTATCGTTATGAACATCTATCAGACTCTTTGGATTATCTAAATAAACTATCTAATAATAAAACCGATTTTTATAAAGTTTTAAAATCAGCAAAAAATCCACTTATAATATTAGGTACGTCAGCAATAAATAATCATAATGGAAAAAAAATATTAGAGACTGCAGGATTAATAGCAAAAAATATTCAGAAAAATAAAAGTATCAATCCATTAAATGTTCTTCAACAAGATATTTCTAGAGTAGGAGCGTTAGATTTAAAATTTTATAATAAAAAATTTGATGTTGATTATAATAAACAATTAAAAAAACATATTGATAAGACTCAACCTGTAGTATTCTTAATGGGATTAGATGAAATAAATTTTTCAACTCTTGAGAATTCTTTTGTTGTTTATCTTGGACATCATGGAGACATTTCAGCTTCTATAGCCGATATAATTTTGCCAACCCCTGCGTATACTGAGAAAAGTTCTACTTATATGAACATTGAAGGAAGAGTTATTCAAACAACTAAGTGTCACAATCCATTAGGTGAAGCTAAAGAGGAGTGGAAAATATTTAGAGTTTTAAGTGACTTATTTGAAAGAGATTTAAATTTTAATAATCTTGGAGAGCTACGAAGTGAGCTTACAAGTAATTTTGACCAATTTGCCCGCTTAAATGAGGTTAATTATAGTGGTGAAATTAACTTTGGTAAAAAAAGTAAAATTGAGAATATTAAAATTAAATATAACATTGAAAATTTTTACATGAATGACTCCATTTCTAGATCTTCTGAAACAATGGCAAAATGCACTAAAGATATTTTACATAAGGCAGCATAGTAATCACATGAATTATGATATTTTAATTACAGGTTTAATTATTATTGCTCAAATACTTGCTGTTGTGGTACCAGTTTTAATATCTGTGGCTTTTTTAGTTTATGCTGAAAGAAAAGTTTTAGCTTTAATACAGTTAAGAAGAGGTCCAAATATAGTTGGGCCCTTTGGCATATTACAAAGTTTTGCAGATGCATTAAAATTAATCACTAAAGAAAATATTATACCTAGTGGATCTAATAAAATTGTATTTATCTTAGCCCCTATAATAACAATGGTACTAAGTTTGGCTGGTTGGGCAGTAATACCTTTTGCTCCAGGGTGGGTAATCTCTGATATCAATGTAGGTATCATGTATCTTTTTGCAGTGTCATCTCTTGGAGTGTATGGAATTATAATGGCTGGATGGGCAAGCAATTCACAGTATCCATTTTTAGGTGCATTAAGATCTGCAGCTCAGATGGTTTCATATGAAGTATCTATTGGATTTGTAATAATTACAGTATTATTATGTGTAGGTTCTTTAAATTTATCAAAGATAGTTTTAGCTCAGCAGACTGTATGGTTTGCAATCCCATTATTGCCTATGTTCATAATTTTTTTTATTTCTGCATTAGCTGAAACAAATAGATTACCTTTTGATCTTCCTGAGGATGAATCAACACTTGTAGCAGGATTTTTTACTGAATATTCCTCTGCTTCATTTGTATTATTTTTTTTAGGTGAATATGCGAGCATGATTTTGATGTCCTCTATGACTGTAATACTTTTTTTAGGCGGATGGCTGCCTCCATTTGATGTATATCCACTAAATGTTGTTCCTGGAGTAATCTGGTTTTCTGTAAAGGTAATATTTATATTGTTTTTATTTATCTGGGTTAGAGGAACTTTCCCAAGATATAGATATGATCAGTTAATGAGACTCGGATGGAAAGTTTTTCTACCATTTTCTCTGTTTTGGGTTGTGGTAACTTCAGGTTTTTTAGTATATTTTGACATGCTTCCAAATTAATATGTATAAATTAATTAAATCTTTTACTTTGTTTGAATTAATTCAAGGTTTATTTTTAACTTTCAAATATATTTTTAAAGCAAAAGTTACAATAAATTATCCTCACGAAAAAGGCCCGCTAAGTCCACGTTTTAGAGGTGAACATGCATTAAGAAGATATCCAAGCGGAGAAGAGAGATGTATCGCGTGTAAGCTTTGTGAAGCAGTGTGTCCTGCTCAGGCCATTACAATTGAAGCTGAACCAAGGGAGGATGGTAGCAGAAGAACAACAAGATATGATATAGATATGACCAAATGTATTTATTGTGGTTTATGTCAAGAATCTTGCCCAGTTGATGCAATAGTTGAAGGTCCAAATTTTGAATTTGCAACTGAAACTAGAGAAGAATTAATTTATAATAAAGACAAACTTTTAGAAAATGGAGATAGATGGGAGCAAGAAATTGCTCAAAATATTTATCTCGATAGAAAATATAGATAAGAATGGTTATTTATTCACTAACGTTTTATCTTTTTTCATCTGTTGCAGTTCTTTCAGCTCTAATGGTTATAAGTGCAAAAAATCCTGTTCATTCGGTTTTATTTTTAATTTTAAGTTTTGTAAATGCCTCAGGACTCTTTGTTTTATTAGGTGCTGAGTTTTTAGCAATGATTCTTGTGGTTGTATATGTTGGAGCTGTTGCAGTTCTGTTTCTGTTTGTTGTAATGATGCTAGATATAAATTTCGTAAAATTGAGAGAAGGTTTTTTACAATATCTACCTTTTGGAGCATTATTAGGTATAGTTCTAGTAATTGAACTTGGGATACTTTTTTTAACAGATAGATCTTCTAATATTTATAATAACCAAACTCCATTACAACCTATAATTAGTGAAACAGAAAATACAAAAATGATTGGACAAATACTTTACACTGAATATTTCTATTTGTTTCAGATATGTGGAATAATTTTATTGGTAGCAATGATTGGTTCAATTACACTTACCTTAAGAGATAAAGGTGGTGTAAAAAGACAAAATATAGACTCTCAAAATACAGTTGATGCTTCAACAGCTATAGAAAAGAAAAAAGTAAAATTAGGTGAAGGAATTTAATCAATGATTACTCTTGAGCACTATCTTTTTCTTGGAGCAATTATTTTTACCTTAGGTGTTTTAGGGATATTTTTAAATAAGAAGAATTTAATAATAATTTTAATGTCAATAGAACTTATCTTGCTGTCAGTAAATATTAATTTTATTGCTTTCTCAGCATATATAAATGATATTTCAGGACAAATTTTTGCAATGTTAACACTTACGGTGGCAGCAGCTGAAGCAGCAATTGGACTTGCCATACTTGTAGTTTTTTTTAGAAATTTAGGGTCTATAGAAGTTAATAAAATTAATAGACTTAAGGGATAGCAAATGGCAACCTCAATAATATTTTTACCTCTGCTTGGTTTTCTTTTTTGCTTTTTACTAGGTAAACAATTTAATTATAGAGTCTATCAAATATCAACAACTGCAATTCTTTTTATTTGCGCTTTATTTTCATGGATAATATTTATTCAATTCATTAATAATCGTGGAACTGAAATAATCTTCATTCTTAATTGGATTACTTCTGGAAATTTTATTGTTGATTGGTCAATAAGATTAGACACCTTAACTGCTGTTATGTTCATTGTTGTTACAACCGTTTCTGCTTGTGTTCACTTGTATTCAATAGGCTATATGGAAGAAGATCCATCAAAAATAAGATTTATGGGCTATCTGAGCTTATTTACTTTTTTCATGCTTGTTCTCGTATCAAGTAACAACTTACTGCAAATGTTTTTTGGTTGGGAAGGTGTTGGATTAGCTTCTTATTTATTAATTGGTTTTTGGCATCATAAAGATTCAGCAAATAAGGCTGCTATAAAAGCATTTGTCGTAAATAGAGTAGGAGATTTTGGATACGCAATAGGAATTGCTGGAATATTTTATATATTTGGTACAATAAGTTTTGACAATATATTTGAACAAGTTGATCAATTCAGTGAGCATCAAATTCAATTCCTTTCATTAAGTTTTCCAACTTTAGATCTTTTGTGTTTTCTTTTATTTATAGGAGCAATGGGTAAATCTGCCCAATTAGGTTTACATACTTGGTTACCAGATGCTATGGAAGGCCCAACTCCTGTCTCTGCATTAATACATGCTGCAACAATGGTAACTGCTGGGGTATTTTTAGTTGCCAGAATGAGTCCTCTCTATGAGTTCGCTACATTTACTAATTTATTTATTACCTTTATTGGCGCCGCAACAGCTATTTTTGCCGCCTCTATAGCTCTAACTCAAAATGATATTAAAAGAGTCATTGCATATTCAACATGCAGTCAATTAGGATATATGTTTTTTGCAGCTGGAGTAGGTGCTTATAATGCATCTATATTTCACTTAACAACTCACGCTTTTTTTAAAGCTCTGCTATTTCTATCTGCAGGTTCTGTAATTCATGCTATGCATCACGAACAGGATATGAGGAAGATGGGCGGTCTTTTCAAAAAAATACCTTTTACTGCATCAATGATGTGGATCGGATCCCTTGCAATCATTGGTTTTCCATATTTATCCGGTTACTACTCAAAAGAGAGTATTTTAGAAAATGCTTTCTATACATCAAATGGAATAGCATACTTTGCATACTTAGTAGGTATTTTAACTGCTCTACTTACCGCTTTTTACTCATGGAGATTATTATTCCTAACATTTCATGGTGAAAATAGATCAGAAAATAAAACGTATGATCACGCTCATGAATCGCCATTAGTTATGACAATTCCATTATTTATTCTCGCAATCGGTTCTATTTTTTCAGGCATATTCTTTGCTGATTATTTTATTGGATATTACAAAAAAGAATTTTGGGATAATGCAATTCTATTAACAGAAAGTTCTCATAAATATCTTCCTTTTGCACAATCCTTAATATCAAAATCAGCTGTTGCAATTGGAATACTTGTTTGTGTTTTAATATACTCAAATAATTTGAACAGAGCAAAAAATCTTTCCTATAACTTAGACCCTTTGTATTCTCTGTCTAAAAATAAATGGTATGTAGATGAACTTTATCATAAAGTATTTGTTTTAACTTTTTTCAAATTAGCAAATTTTTTCTGGAAAAGAGGGGATGAAAAAACTATTGATGGTTTAGGACCAAATGGGATCTCATGGGTGATTTCAAAATCGTCTAATTATATAAGTTTATTTCAATCTGGGTATTTATTTCATTATGCTTTTGCTATGCTTGGCGGTTTAGTAATTATTCTAACATGGTTTTTATATTATTAAATGGTTGACTGGCCTTTAATTTCAGTAATTATTTTTCTACCTTTGGTTGGAGGATTAATTATTCTTTTTATTAAAGAAGATGAATTGACTGCCATTAATATTAAGTGGTCTGCTTTATTTACAACAATAGGAACGTTTATTTTAAGCTTAATATTATGGTTGCAGTTCGATTATTCAAATCCCTCTTACCAATATGAAGAAAAATTTAGATGGTTTGATGATTTTAATTTCTTTTATCACGTTGGGGTTGATGGAATTTCACTTTTTATGATTTTATTAAGTACATTTTTGACTCCACTTTGCATTTTAGCTAGCTGGAACAATATTAAAAAAAGAGTTAAGGAATATATGCTTTCTTTTTTATTCTTAGAAACTGTAATGATTGGAATGTTTGCATCTATCGACATACTTTTATTCTATATATTCTTTGAAGCAGTATTAATTCCAATGTATTTAATTATAGGTATTTGGGGAGGTGACAGAAGAATATATGCTTCATTCAAATTTTTTCTTTACACTCTTTTGGGATCAGTACTTATGTTGATTGCTATTATTGTGATGTATAGGAATACGAGCTCCATGAGCATTGAGTTTCTTCAAGGTAATTATTTTTCATATAATACGCAATTATTCTTATGGCTTGCCTTCTTTGCCTCCTTTGCTGTAAAAATTCCTATGTGGCCTTTTCATACGTGGTTACCTGATGCCCATGTTGAAGCTCCAACTGCTGGATCTGTTATTTTAGCAGGAGTGCTCTTAAAAATGGGTGGGTATGGTTTCATTCGTTTTTCTCTAGGTATGCTGCCAGAAGCAACAGAGTTTTTTATACCTTTAATAATGACTCTGAGCATTGTTGCAATTATATACACTTCCTTAGTTGCATTAGCACAAACTGATATTAAAAAACTTATTGCATATTCATCTGTTGCTCATATGGGAATTGTAACAATTGGAATTTTCTTGGTTAATCAACAAGGTTTAGAAGGTGCTATGATGCAAATGATTAGTCATGGACTAGTTTCAGCAGCTCTATTTTTATGTGTTGGTGTTATTTATGACCGAATGCATACTAGAGAAATTAAATTTTACGGAGGATTAATTCAAAGAATGCCTCTTTATGCAACAGTATTTATGATTTTTATGCTAGGATCAGTTGGATTACCTGGGACTAGCGGTTTTATTGGAGAATTTTTAGTCATAGTTGGTGCATTTAAATTTTCAAGTTACGTTGTTATTGGTGCAGCTTTTGGAATAATACTATCAGCTGTTTACATGCTATACCTCTATAAAAGAATTATTTTTGGCAACATAACTAATAATAAACTTGTGGATATTTTAGATATAAACACAAGAGAAAAAATTATATTAATTCCTTTAGCAATTTCAGTCATATTACTGGGTATATTTCCAAATCTATTTTTAGATCCTATGAGATTGTCGCTTGAACTAATTATAACAAATTATGAAATAGCCAATGCTAAATAATATTTACTATATTTTTTTTATACCAGAAATATTTCTAGCATGTTCTTCTTTTGTATGTTTACTTTTTGGCCTTTTTTTAAAAAAGAATGCATTTAGGCAAACTTCCAATCTAGCAGTTTTTGTATTGTTATTAACAATTTTGCTTGTTTACTATGATAGTGAATCAAATTTTGCAAATTATAAAAGTTTATTTAGCCACTCATCTTTTATAAATTTTTTTAAAATTTTAGCTCTGTTAGGATCAATAGCTAGCATTATTATTTCTAAAGATTATTTCTTAGGCATTAAACTTAAAAATTTTGAAATTCCTATTCTATTTCTATTTTCAACTCTTGGCATGATGTTAATGATAGCTTCAAATAATCTCATGTCTATGTACTTAGCTATAGAGCTACAAAGTTTATCTCTATATGTTGCTGCTGCAGTTAAAAGAGATTCAATTTCATCAGCTGAATCAGGAGTAAAATACTTTATTTTAGGGGCGTTATCTTCAGGTATACTTTTATATGGTTTCTCCTTAATTTATGGATTTACTGGATCAATGAATTTTAATGACATAAGTTTCTATTTATCTAAATATGATAATTTAAATTTAGGTCTGATATTTGGCCTTGTATTTGTGATGGTGGGCTTGGCTTTCAAGGTTTCAGCCGTACCTTTCCATATGTGGACTCCAGATGTTTACGAAGGAGCTCCAAATTCAATTACAGCTTTTTTTGCTATTGTACCTAAGATTGCTGCAGTAGCTTTAATTTATCGTTTTTGTTTAGTTCCTTTTGAAAATTTTTACTTAGAATGGAGTCAAATAATTTTATTTTTATCAATAGCATCGATGTTTCTTGGAGCTATTGCTGCAATAGCACAGTCAAATATTAAAAGATTATTAGCTTATAGTTCTATAGGACACATAGGTTATATTTTGATCGCTTTAGTTGCAGCAAATGATGATGGAATTAAAGCAGCATCAATTTATATGTTTTCATACATGATAATGAATGTTGCAATTTTTGCTATTTTACTTTCATTAAAAGTTAAAAATGAATATTTAATTAATATAAGTGATTTAAAAGGATTAAGTAGAAGTAATCCAATCGTTAGTCTCTCTATTTCAGTAATAATGCTATCTATGGCTGGCATTCCTCCTTTTATAGGATTTTTTGGAAAGTTTTATGTTTTCATTGCTGCAATAGAACAAGAGTTATATGCACTTTCTGTTCTTGGTGTTCTAGCTAGTGTTATTTCTGCCTTTTATTATTTAAGAATTATTAAAATTATGTATTTCGATGAAAGTACAAGTGAAGGAATAATTAATTTTAAAATTTCTTTTCAATCAAAAATTATTTTGTCCTTAAGTTTATTTCTAATTATTTGTTTCATATTTTACCCATCTTTATTGATTAACATATCAGCAAGTTTAAGTATTTAATAGATGTCATTAGATAAAATTAAAAACTTGTTGGATAAAAAGAATTTTGATTTTCATTTTATTGAAACTGTAAATTCTACAATGACAGAAGTTAAAAAACTTATTTTAAATAGAAATATATGTTTGATGGCAAATGAACAAAAAAATGGATTTGGAAGGAGAGGAACAACTTGGGAAAGTCCAAAAAATAATGTCTATTTTTCCATTTTATCTAAAAACATATTGCCAATAGAAAATCATTTTTTGAATAATGCTTTTATTACCAATATGATCTGTTCTGTTATTGAAAATATTTGTAATGTTAAAACTCAAATTAAATGGCCAAATGATATTTTAATAAATAAAGAAAAAATTTCTGGAATTATTTCTGAAATCTTTACCATTAATAATGATAAATATATAAATACTGGTTTTGGTGTTAATATAGTATCTTCTCCAAAAATTGAAAATTACCCAACAACTAATATTAATAAATACAATAAAGAAATTAATAATTTTTATTTTGTATATCAAGTTATGGAGGAATATTTTAAAAATTTTAAACAATTACAAAATAATCACCAAAAAATTATGACTGAATATAAAAGTAGATTATTATATTTAGGAAAAAACATTAATTTAAAAATCGATGAACAAAATATAAAGCGAGGAATATTCCATAATCTTAACCCAGATGGCTCAATTACAATAAAAAATAATGTTAATTTTGAGAATATATATAATGCTAGAATAATTTAATGATTGTTATAGATATAGGTAATACTAATATTGTTATAGGTTTTTATACAAAAAACCAACTAAATAAAGTTATTAGATTAAATACGGAAAAAAAAATCCACATTGCTCAAAAAGAAATAAATAAATTTTTTAAATCTAATAAAAAGTTGATTAATAATTTAAAAGATAGATTTTGTATCTTGTCCTCTGTTGTACCTTCTTTAAATTTAATTTTTAAAAATATTTTTCAAAAAAATAAATTCAAATTTTATGTTATAAATCCAAAAAAAATACCTTTTAGACATAGTATTAATTATAATTTAAATCAAATTGGAAGTGATCGAATAGCAAACTATGCCTATGTATATAGTAAGAAAATCAAAAACTGTATAATTGTTGACTTTGGTACAGCTACTACTTTTGATGTTATTAAAAATAATAAATATTTAGGTGGATTAATTTTTCCAGGTATAAATCTTTCAATGGATACACTTTTAAAAAATGCGGAGTTATTAAAAAATTCAAAGATTGCAAAATCAAATAAAATTGTTAATAAAAATACATCTGCTTCTATTCAATCAGGTTTCTATTTTGGTTATTTGCATGCAGTAAATGGTATATTAAAGCAAATTATTAATGATAATAATTTTAAGTCCAAAGTTTATATTACGGGAGGTCTTGGTAAAATATTTAAGGATAAAATTATTTATAAACCTATATATAAGGAACATTTAACTCTGGAAGGAATAAGAGAAATCGGTAAGAAACATTTTTATGAGTAATAATTTACAATTAAATGATTTTAATGAAGGGTTACATTTTTTATCTCTTGGAGGTATTGGAGAAATTGGTGCAAATTGTTATCTTTATGGATGTGATGGAAAATGGATAATGATAGATTTAGGCCTATCATTTGCAGATGAAAAGTTTCCTGGTGTAGATTTATTAGTACCAAAAATAGATCATATTGAAAGTTTAGAAGATAATCTTGAGGCTATTATTATTAGTCATGGTCATGAAGATCATGCAGGAGCTGTTGCATTTTTAGCAAGTAAAATCAAATGTCCTGTTTATGCAAGTAAATTTGCAAAATTTCTTATTGAAAATAGATTAAAAGAATTCAATAAAGTAGATGGGTTTACTTTAGAAGAAATCAATCTTGACAAGAAATTAATACTTAATAATTTTGATATAAGTTTCATTCCAACTACACATTCAATTCCTGAGCCAACTGCAATAGTAATCAAAACAGCATATGGTTCATTACTTCATACTGCTGATTGGAAAATTGATTATTCACCAACTTTAGGAGAATCATTTTCTAAAAAACAATTTGAAAAACTAGGACACGAAGGTCTTCTTGCATTAGTTGGAGATTCTACCAATGCAAATGTTCCTGGTTCATCACAATCTGAAAATGATGTTAGGGAAGAATTAACAAATATATTTTCAAGATTTTCTAATAGAATTGTTGTTACATGTTTTTCTTCAAATATTGCAAGAATGAAAAATATTATTCAAGCTGCTAAAAAAAACAAAAGAAAAGTTGCTCTTGTTGGAAGGAGTATGAAAAAAAATATCGAAGTAGCTAAAAAATGTGGTTATATTGCTGATGACGAAATTTTTATCAGTGAAGATGAAGCTTCTTACATACCAAGAGAAAATTTAGTCATAATTTGTACTGGAAGTCAGGGTGAGAAAAGATCCGCTCTGTTCAGAATAGCTTATAATTCTCATCAACATTTACATTTAGAGCCTGAAGACGTCGTAATTTTTAGTTCTAGAGATATTCCTGGAAATGAAAAATCAATAAATAATTTAAAAAATTTACTTATTAGACAAAAAGTTGAGATAGTAACAGCTGATGACGACTTGGTACATGTATCAGGTCATGGTTACGCAGATGAAATAAAACAAATGTATAATTGGACAAAACCGTATTTATCAATTCCAGTTCATGGTGAGCCAATGCATCTAGAAGCACATAAGCAGCTATCTTATTCTTCACAAGTTCCTTTTACTAAAATCTTAGAAAATGGAAAATGTCTTAAAATTGCGCCAGGTGATCCTAAAATTGTAGAAAAATTTGAAACTGGAAAATTAATAGTAGAAGGTAAAAACCTGTATGACTCTGAGTCTTCGTTTATTAAAGAAAGAAGAAAGTATTCATTTGAAGGTTTAGCTTTAATTTCTTTAATTATTAATCAAGATGATTACTCTATTAATAAAAATGTTTTGCTAACTTTAAAAGGCATTCCTGATGTAGATGAGGTAAATATTAAACATGATTTTAAAAAACTCTTTGTTGAAAATTATGTAAAACTGAATAAAGATCAAAAAAACCTCTGATCTAATTGTTTCTGATCTAGCTAAAAATAATCTAAGAAAAGTTATGAAAAATTTGCTTCAAAAAAAACCTGAAATAGAAGTTCATTTAATTAGATCTTAATGGCAATTTTTACACATGTTTTAATATTTATTCTTATTTGGTGGATTTTATTTTTTATATTTCTACCAATAAAGTTAAATATACCTAAAAAGACAGAATCTGGACATGCAAAAAGTGCACCAAGTAAGCCATATCTGCTGATAAAATTTATATTAACTTCTTTATTATCAACTATAATTTTATTTTTAATGATTTTATTTGGATTTGATTTATCAAATATATTTAATAAATGAAATATTCAAATTTTTTCCTTCCAACTTTAAAAGATGCACCATCTGAAGCAGAAATTGTTTCCCATAAGCTAATGATAAGATCAGGAATGATAAAACAATCTAGTGCAGGCATATATTCTTGGCTTCCACTAGGTTTAATGGTTTTAAAAAATATTGAAAAAATAGTTCGAGAAGAACAAAATAAAGTAGGTGCTATTGAATTGCTTATGCCAACAATTCAATCTTCGGATCTATGGGTAAAATCTGGACGTTACGATGATTATGGTAAAGAAATGCTACGCATTACTGATCGTAGTGGAAGAGAAATGTTGTATGGTCCAACTAATGAGGAATTAATAACGGATATTTTTCAATCACATGTAAATTCACATAAAGATCTTCCTAAAAATCTTTATCATATTCAATGGAAATTTCGTGATGAAGTAAGGCCTAGATTTGGCGTTATGAGAGGTAGAGAATTTTTAATGAAAGATAATTACTCATTTGATATAAATGAAGAGGAAGCAAAAAAGTCATATGATAAAATGTTTAAAGCATACATTAAAACATTTATCAGAATGGGCCTTACTCCTATTTCTTTAAGAGCTGAGACTGGACCAATTGGAGGTAGTTTAAGTCATGAATTTCAAATACTTGCAAAAACTGGAGAAAGTACATTATTTTATGACAAAAAACTTGAAACTTTAAATCCAGAAAATATTGATCCTAACGAACTACAATCTTACTATGCAGCTGTAGATGACCAGCATAATGAGAATAACTGTCCAATACCTAAAGAAAATTTAAAAATTTCTAAAGGAATTGAAGTTGGGCACATATTTTATTTTGGAACCAAGTATTCTGAAAAATTAAAAGCTTATGTCCAAGATAAAAATGGTAATAATATACCTGTACACATGGGTTCTTATGGTATTGGTGTGTCAAGGCTGGTTGGAGCAATTATTGAAGCATACCACGATGATAAAGGTATTAAATGGCCTACTTCTGTAGCACCATTTAAAGTAGCAATTATTAATTTAATGCCTGATGATCAAGATTGTGCCACAAAATCATTGGAATATTATAATTATTTTATGAAAAATAAAACTGATGTAATTTTAGATGATAGAGTGTGTAGCATAGGTAAAAAACTATCTGATAATGAATTAATTGGAATACCTTTCCAAATTATAATTGGAAAAAGAGATTTAAAAGAAGGCTTAATTGAATTTAGAAATCGTCAAAAAAACATTAACAAAAAAATTAAAGTTGACGAAGTAATCAATTTTACTAATAAAAATTTAGAATTATAGATGCTCTCTAAAGCAGAAAGACTATTGATTTTAAGATTTTTATTTTCAAAAAAATCAGATGGATATATTTCAATATTTGCTTGGTTTTCAATAGTAGGTAT
>CACHBB010000017.1 GCA_902577945.1 uncultured Alphaproteobacteria bacterium | reverse complement strand
GTATTTTAAATACAATTTTCATCATTTTAATTACTGCTTTAGTTGGTATATTTCTTGTTCGGAGACAAGGAATAAAATTATTATTTGAAGCACAAAGAAATTTATCACAAGGAGTTATGCCTACAGAGGAAATAAAAGGTGGTATATTTCTTTTAGTATCTGGTTTACTCTTAATTACTCCAGGATTTTTTACTGACTGTATTGGTTTTGCTGTCTTTCTTAAACCAGTTCAAAATATAATTGCTACTCAAGCAAAAAAGTATTTTAATTCACGTATTCGCTATTAAGGGATCAATTTTTTTTATTAATTCTTTTAATATTAATACTAACTTATGATTTTCAGGATTTTCTATTTTATTAAGTGGAGGTAAGACATTATTCCAATCAGGGATATTATCGACAATAGAAAAGTAAGCCTTCATCAAACTTATTGGTTCGTGTGAAGTAATAACCTGTCGAATTTGCTGTAATAAATTCTGTAATTGATCAAAATTTTTAAAAGTGCTCTCATTTTTATAATTTTTAATAATAACACTAAGTAATTTACCGCATACATTTGTTCCTGCTGTAATTGCTCCTGCTCCTCCTCTCTTGCAAATATTTAAAGCTAAGCTGTCATGGCCACAAAATACTGCAAAGTCATTAAAATATTTTATAACTTTCAACATTCTATCACTGTCACCACTAGAGTCTTTTAATCCAACAACATTATTAGGATAAAATTTCAATAAAACTTCAATAATTTTAAAATCAATTGATGCGTATGTATTTTGAGGAATATGATATAAAATATATTTTAAATTATTATCACCTACTCTCTCAATAATATGGCGATAATAATTTATTATCCCTTCACTAGTAGTGTTCTTATAATAAAAAGGAGGAAGAACTAAAACAGCTTTTACCTTGTGGATAGCAGCATGTTTAGTCATATCAATTGCTTCATTTAAAGATGATGATCCCGTTCCAGGTATAAGAATATTAGGATCAATACGATTTAAAATTAAAAAATCTAAATTATCTTTTTTTTCTTTAACAGAAAAACTATTTGCTTCACCAGTTGTTCCAAATATTGCAAGACCATCATGTCCCTGCCTCATTAAATATTGGCAATGACGAAGGAAAAGATCTTTATTTATAGATAAGTCTTGTTTAATTGGAGTAAGTGAAGCACTAAAGACACCAGATATCTTATGCATAGAAATACAATAAGATAAATCCTAGCAAAACTCTATAAATAATAAAAATTTTAAAGGAGGATCTTTGTATTATTTTCATCATAATATTAATTGATATTAGAGCAGTAATACTAGCAATAATTGCTGAAAATAATGATTGGTATAAATTTATATTTTCATCAGCACTACTTATTAAATTTAAACTTGTTAGGACTAAAGATGCTAAAATAATGGGAATGGATAAAAGCATAGAAAATATTGCAGCAGATGATCTATCAAAACCCAAGAAGCGTGCTCCAGTAATTGTAACACCTGCTCTACTTGCTCCAGGTATAAATGCTAAAACTTGAAATAAACCAATGATAAATGCCTGAGAATAACTCATATTCTCCCAGGAAGATATTTTCATCTTAAAATGATCTGCTACAAATAATAGAGCAGCAAAAACAACACTTGTAATAGCTACAACTTTAATATCTCGGAAATATAATTGAACAAAATCAAAAATAAAAAAGCCAACTATTACCGCTGGTATAGTTGCAATAACAATTTTAATTAAATTATTATTTTGAGTAAGATGAAAAGAGAAAAAACTTATAATTAATGATGTTATATGAGATCTTAGATAAATTATAACTGCTAATAATGTTCCAACATGAACAGCAACATCAGTAAACAGACCTTGATCTTGCCAATTTGTTAATTCTGATACAAGAACTAGGTGTCCAGAAGAACTAATTGGCAAAAATTCAGTAAAGCCTTGGACAATACCAATGATAAAATATTGAAACTCGAACATTACCCAAAAATTATTTTACTTAGTTCTTTACCACTTGGAAGAGGTTCAGCATTTTTATTAGAAAAATATTTCTCCATAAAATTTAAATAGATATTATAATCTTTTAGTATTTGCATTTTTTGAGCTTTATTTTCATCAACACTGTCTTCCATTTTAACTAATTCAGTATCAGTTTGTGACATTGCTTCAGGTATCGTTGTAAAAGGTCTTTCTTGGTTGATAACTAATCTTTCATGTAACTCCCGGTGAACCATTTTAAAATCTTCCTTTGATAAAGTTTTTGGACTTTCATCAAATATGAGTCTTTTTAAAATAAAGTTTGCTCTTGGTTCTTTTATTGTAAGAGCTACTTTATATTTTTCATTCCAATCATTTTGTTCGTGAAATTTAACTATTTCTGTTGATTGTTTAAAATCAAGAAATGCATTTGCAGCACTTTCAGGGAATATATTGTCTTGAGATTTTTCATCCTCTTTTTCAATGCGCCTATCAATTTCCATAAGTTTAAACTTATCTGTTAAATTTTTATTCTTAAAAACTATTTTTGCTCTTTGATTTAGAATATCTGAACCAATCTCATCGTATGGCTGATAATTAGAGGCTATCTTACCAGGTAAGATAATAGGATGTTGATTAGTTATTACATATCTATTTTTCTTTTTAATTAGTTTTTTAAATTCTTCAGAATTAGCTTCTAGTAATGGTGTCGGATCATGAGCCAAATCAATTGTGTGAAACCAACCATTATATTGAGATTCACATACCATCGACAATGCTTGAAGCTTAATTCTTCCTCCAAAACTTGTCATAAAACAAAAGCCTTTATTTTTATTTATATATTCAATTGTGTCTTCTCTACTCATAGTCATTTGAAGCTGATTCCAATTAGTTTTATCTGCTTCATTGATAAATTTTGTAAGTGCAATTGATGTCTTAACATCAGAAAATGCATCATGGGCAAATTCAACAGGTAAGTTGTTCATCTCTGCAATTTTTTCTAATTTAAAACTAGGATTGCCTCTTTCTGTAAGAGGTGTTTTAATGCTTGTGGGATTGATGGCATATAAGCCTCTAGCTAAATTTAAAGTGTCTCCCCTGCTCTTCCTTGTTATATAAGGATAAAACATATGATTAAAAAGATTATATTCTAAAACTGACTCATCGAACTCCATTATATTATGCCCGATAAATGTAGAATTTGGATCATCTTTTTTCCAACTATCAAAAGTCTCATTAATTTTTTTCATTAACTCATATGATGATTGTGGTGCTTCAAGAGCTTCTCGCATACCTTTAAGAGTTGTAATTAAAGCACCAGGTTGAGATATTACAGAATTTCTAGGTCTACAAAACTCATTCATGTTTCGATTTGTTTGGTTAAAATTAGAATCAGTAACAATGGCAGCAATTTGCATGATTTGCTCCCATTTTGGAGTAGTGCCAAAAGCCGTTGGGTATTCTTTTTTACCTCGCCCTGAAGTTTCTAAATCATAAAATATATACTTATTTGACATTACTTTTTTTTATACTAATTTTTTTATTTCGTAACATTATTAAGCAATAAGATAGTTTAAACTTCAAATTTTATGGTATATTTTTTTAATGAAAAATTCTAAAGGTTTGTTAATTGATCTAGAAGGAGTTCTTTATAGTGATAATAATGTTATTCCTGGATCTGTTGAAACTATAAATGAATTAAGAAATCAAGGATTAGTCTTAAGATTTATTACAAATACAACAACTATACCTAGAATAAAAATATTAAAAAATCTTCTTAATTATGGACTTAAAATTAATGAAGAAGAAATTTTTACACCAATAGTAGCTACAAAAATATATTTAGAAGAAAAAAATATAAAAGAAATTTTCTTAGTTACCAGCAAAGAATTAGTGATAGAATTTCAGAACTACAAGATAACAAATGAATGTCCTCAAGCTGTAATTATGGGAGATATTTATAAAGATTTTAATTGGGATATTTTAGATAGGATATTTAAATTAATTAATAAAAATAATTCGTATTTAATATCTCTTCATCAAAATAAATATTGTATTCGTAATAATGAAATATCATTAGACCTTGGACCATTTGTAAAAGCTATTGAATATGCAACAAATAAAGAAGCAATTTTAATGGGAAAACCAAACAAAAATTTTTTTGATTTAGCTATAAAAGATTTAAAGATTAATAAAGATAACATAATTATGATAGGCGATGATATTAAATCAGATATTGAAGGTGGATTTTATGCTGGTTTAGAAACAATTCAAGTAATGACAGGAAAGTACACAGTTACAGATAAAAAAAATTCTATCCAACCAACCAAAAGAATTAAAAATATAAAAGAAATTTTAAATATAATTTAATTACTAATTATCTCGTTTAGACCAATAGAAATGATAAAAAATAGTAGCTAAAATAGCAACAAATAAAGCAATGAATGCTACATATATAATCGTGGCAATTGCCCAATAAGCAATAGCAAGCAATAAACCAATAGCTGTAATTCCAGCCCAAAAATACAGTAATCTTTCTAAAAACAAATGCATAAATATCTTATATATTATTCTAAAAGTTTATCAATTTCCTCTCTAGAAGGCATAGAATTAGCAGTACCTATTCTTGTCGTTGAAATTCCAGCAAAAGTGTTAGCAAATTTTATTGAGTCAATAATTGATTGCTCTTCACAAAGAGCAGCTGCAAATGCACCAGAAAAAGCATCTCCTGCACCTGAAGTATCGATGACATCTGAGCCTAATTCTAGTGCTGGCTCAAAATGTTTTATTTTATCATTTTGAAAGAAAACTCCTTGATCACCTAATGTAACAAGTAAATTTTTTACACCTAAATCTAAAAATTCTTTTCCATATTTTTCAGCATCATTTTTATTTGTAATATTTCCCGAAACATAAAAGCTAGCTTCAGACTCGTTTGGTGTAAAATAATCAATTAATGGAAATACTGAAGGATCAAGCAGAGCAGCGGGTGCTGGATTAAGAATTGTTGTAACATTATTTTCTTTCGCAATTTTTAGAGCATGCACAACAACATCCAAAGGGGCTTCCAATTGTGTTAAAAAAATTGACGAATTTGTTATTACATCTTTAGCATTATCAATATCTTCAATAGTTAATTCACCAGCTGCACCAGGGACAACAGAAATGGCATTTTCTCCAGTATCCTTGTTAAGTAGAATTGCGGCAACACCTGTATTATGCTGTTTACTTACATAGACAAAATTTGATCCTACATTTGATTCTTTATAAATACGAAAAGCCATTTTACCATAATCATCATCTCCAACTTTCGTAATAAAATCAACAGATGCACCTGCTTTACCAGCAGCAACTGATTGATTAGATCCTTTTCCTCCTGGACCAACTACAAAATTTTCACCTAAAATTGTCTCTCCAACTTTTGGAATTTTTCCAAAAAAAGCCAAGTCTGCAACAAATATACCTAAAATTGATAATTTATTCATATTTACCATCCTAATACAAAATTCTAATAGGTAAATACTAATTTAGTTTAAGAGGATATAAATTCTGATGTTTTTTTGTTAGCTATATTTATTGAGTCAGCAAAATTATTAGTTTTTATAAAGTTAGAAATAAATTTTCCAGAAAAATAATCGCCAGCACCATGCGCACTTTTTACATTTACAGAATGTGCTTTAATATGATTTGGTTGTTTATTTTTTTCAGTATAAACAACACCATTATCTCCTAATGTTATAATTATTTTTGATATATAATTTGATAGTTGTTCAGCGTGAGATTTAAAGTCTGTGCTTGTTGTTTCAAGCAGTTGTTGAGACTCAATCTCATTAACAAGTAATATGTCTACGAGTTCAAAAAGATCATTATTAATTTTTTTAGCAGGTGCAGCATTAAAGAAAATCCTAACATTTCTTTTTTTTGCTTCTATTGCAGCTGCAATATTTATCTCTTCTTTAATTTCATTTTGAATCATCAAAAAAGAACAATTTTTCCATAAATTATCATTAGTAAAAATATTTTTAGATATTTGTAAATTTGCTCCCGAAATTACTATCGCACTATAATTACCTTGTTTATTAGAAATAGCGACACTCATTCCTGATGCACCAATTATTTTTGTTAAATATGAATCTGAGATATTATTTTTTTTTAGCTCATTGATTAAAAATTTAGAAAAATCATCATTTCCAACAGCACTAGCAAAATTTACATTAATATTTTCTTTAACAAGAGAAGTGGCTTGATTTGCCCCCTTACCTCCTAGTTTAGGGTACCATTTTTTTCCAAGAACGGTCTCACCTACCTCTGGAATTTTATCTGACTCTATAAAAATATCATAGTGCAGACTACCTAAAACAAGAATGTTCTGTAAGGACATGTTATGGATACAAAATACTACTAAATATTTTATGAGAAGTAATAGCGTCTTGATTTTCAATAGCTGTAGTTAATTCATTGTTTAACAAAAGTTTATTAACTAATTTTAATTGTTTTTTTACAGTCTCTATATTTAATTCACATTCTTTGACTGGATCCATGTTTGTTGTATCTGGAAAAGTATCAAAATAAATTGGCCCATCATAATTTGATTTTGAAATATAATAGAGCAATTCAATTGTAGAGAGTTGATGAACAGTGCCTACCATTAAACCATCATCTCTTTTTCCATAACCATCATTTAAATGTAAACCTAAAATCTTTGAATGCTTATCAATTAATGCGGCAACTAATGCAGGTTGTTCATTTGAATATAATATATGAGCAAAGTCTATGGTCACTCCAATATTATCTAAATCAATTTCTTTTATAGCTAGTAATGTTGTTCCTAAGTTTGATAATAATGAGTAGGCCCTCGGTTCATTAGGTTTATATTCAATACTTATTAGACAATTTTTATCATATTCAGCAATTTCTTTAATTGCTTGAATTTCGTCATCCCAAATCTTTTTATAATCTGCTTGAAAGCCATAATCAAAACCATCTTGCCCAAGCCAAACTGTAAGCAAATTTAAATTTAATTCTCTTAATCCATCAATAGCTTTTTTAGTTAAATCAATGGCTTCTTGTCTTACTTTTTTGTTTGGATTAGTAAAAGCGCCTAATTTAAAGGATGGGTTAGTGTAGTAACGCATAGCTAAGCCATTAATCGTTAAATTACAATCTGAGGTATAATTAGCTATTTCTTTTAATGAAGGTTCAGTATGATCAGGATAGTTCAAATCAATATGGGTTAATCCTTTTACTAAGGATGCTCTTTTAATAAGATCAAAAACAGATGGCTGAGAAATTTCAAGCCAATTTGATTTAAATGAGTTCAGTCTGGTAGCAAATTTATGTTGAAGCATATGTTTTATTAATAAATATTAGTCTTTTTAACGTTTTTCTTGTTGCCTTACTAATCTTATATTTATAAACTTAGTACATAATTTATCGGGAGGATATATGAAAAAATCACTTTATGAATATGCTTTAAAGCAAGGCATTAATAGACGTAGCTTCGTAAAAGGTGCTGCTTCTGCTGGTGCTGTTGCTGCAATGAGTGGTGGTTTATCATCAATTGCTACTAACGCATTTGCTGATGGTCATTCTGAGCTAAGAAAAGCTATTCTTAAAATTCCTGGTGTTGGTGCAGGTTCGCCTGGAGATGCGGAATTTCAAAAAGTTGGAGAAATGTGTCTTGGTGCAACAAAGGAAAGAGTTAAAGAAGGTGAATTCGCTGGTGTTGAATTAAACTTTATGGGTTTAGACTCATTTAACCTTCATAATATGCTTCACAGAGGTTTTTTAAAACCCTGGGAAAAATATACTGGTGCAAAAATTAATTGGATTGATTTAGCTCAAGCAGATTATAATGCTAGACTTCAACAATCTATTGCAACAGGAACGGTAGACTTTGATATATTACAAGCAGGAGCTCCATTTGAAGGGGATATATGTGGTAAAGGACTAACTTCAGAAATGCCTGGTTGGGTTGCTGATCAAATTGATTTAGCAGACTATGTTGGTTATTTACAGGCTCCAGTTGGTACCTGGGAAGGAAAGACTTATCGCATATCAATTGATGGTGATTGTCATAATTTCAATTACAGAACTGATTATTTTGAAAATGAAGAGCTAGCGAAAGCATGGAAAGATGAAGGCCATGAGGGTAACTGGGAACCGCCAAAAACTTGGCAAAAAGTTACTGAAGTATCGAAGTTCCTTCGTGGAAAAAATCATGCTGGATTCCCAGCTTATGGTTATCTTGATGTTCAAAAAGGATGGGGAGGATTTGCATTCTATTATCTAGGCAGTATTGCTACAGCTTATGGAAAACATCCTAGTAGTCCTGCTTTCTTATTTGAGCCAGATACTATGAAGCCTATGGTAAATAATCCAGCTTGGGTAAGAGCTATTCAGGACGTTCTTGATAGAAGAGATTGTCAACCACCTGATCAAATCAATGCTGATCCTGGTGTTACGGCTTTTAATCAATTCTTGGCAGGTACTGGTTCTATGTGTGCTTGGTGGGGTGATGTTGGATCAAACGCAAACACTTCTGATGAATCATTGATTCAAGGAAACGTTGGATTTGATATTCTTCCTGGTTCAGATGATGTTTACAACTGGCAAACTGGTAATTGGGAAACACTCTCTAGTGGTCCAAATTATGCACCAAATATGGCCTATATTGGATGGGGTCTATACTGTATGAAAACAGTAGATTCTGATTCTAATAAAAGAAAAGCTGCATGGTCTGCTGCTGCTCATATTGGTGGAAAAGATGTATCATTATGGATGTCCATGTATCCATCAGGCTTCCAACCATATCGTAATAGTCACTTTAATATAAGTGAGTGGACTGGCGCTGGTTATACAGAAGCTTTTGCATCTGATTATCTTGCATCTGAGGCTGATTCTTACAATCATCCAAACGCTGCAATTGAACCTAGAATACCAGGTATATTCCAATATTACAGTATAGCGGAAGATGAACTTTCTAAAATCTATGCAGGTCAAATGGATGCTCAAACAGGTGCTGATAATATAGCGGCTGCTTGGGAAAAAATTACAGACCAAATTGGAAGAGAAAATCAAATAAAATTATATAAAGCCTCTTTAGGGGTATAATTTTAATAATATATATTGCTAGCGACTAATTATTAGTCGCTAGCTTTTTTTTAGTTAATTATATATGTAAAACCAATATTATGGCTAACATTGATAATATTGAACGTGATCCTTTGTATGTTGTATCACCATCTTCAATAAGTCGGAAAAGTAGATTAACAGGACATATTTTAGTTCGCTCAACATTTGTTTTAATGGCTGTAATAGCAATAATTCAAGGATTATATACTTTTGAAAAAATAAATTTTGGTTTTTCAAATTGGAGACCTTTACTATACTCATATATTCTTTGGGCAGTTGCTATAGGTTACTCTAGAGTTTTAATTTATGGTGAAAAAGGAAAAAGAACCTTATTTGTTTTCCCTGCAGTTATGTTCATCATTTCAATTGTTGTTTTTCCTTTATTGTTTGGTCTTTATATTTCTTTTACAGACTGGAATTTAAGCTCTCTTGATGGAAAAAAATTTAATGGATTAGAAAATTTCTATCAAATGTTATCGGATCCTTACTATTGGAATGCAATGAAAAATATGGTTTTTTATATTCTTGCAATTTTAGTTGAGTTTGCAATTGCTTTTTTATTAGCAATTCTACTTAATTCACAAATTAGAGGTAGAAAATTTTTTAGGGTGGCATTTTTAATTCCTTTAATGTTAAGTCCAGTTGCTGTAAGTTGGATGATTGGCAAATCAATGCTTGAACAACGTTTTGGCCCAGTTGCAAGTTTAGGGCGTTCACTTGGTTGGGAGACACCAACATTTTTTAGCAATCCAGAAATAGCAAGATTGACAATGATGTGTATGGATGCGTGGACTTTTATTCCTTTAATGATTGTTATGTTACTTGCAGGATTGCAAGCTTTGCCAAAAGAAGTTTTAGAAGCTGCAAAAGTTGATGGGGCTAATAAGTGGACAATGTTTAAAAACATAATTTTTCCAATTATGCTTCCTGTTTCATTAACAACAATAGTGATACGAATAATTTTTAAACTAAAATTAGCAGATATAATCATGATAGTTACTGCTGGTGGACCAGGAGGTGCAACAGATAGTGTTACGAGTTTTATTGTAAGAGAGTACAGAGATAGATCAAATGTTGGTTATGGAACTTTATTGTCATTTGTATACTTAATTATAATTGTAATATTTATGACCATTTTGATAAGATTTGTAAGTAAGTGGTTGCAAAGGGAAGCATAATGAAAAATAATATTGGTGAAAAAATTTTAATATATGGAATTTTATTATTTTGGACTTTTATATGTCTTTTTCCAGTTTACTGGACTGCAACAACATCGTTTAAGACAGCTGCTAGTGTTACACAAGGATTGTTAATTCCTTGGATTGATTTTGAGCCATCTTGGAAAGGGTGGAAACATCTAGGTCTTTCTCCTGATAGTATTTTTACTGAGTCAACAGGCAGAGAAGAATTTCTAACTAGATTTACAAATACTGCGATAATCTCTACATGCGCATCAACACTCGCAATTATTTTAGGTTCTCTTGCAGCGTATGGCTTAAGTAGATTTAATTACAAATTTGGTTTTATGAGAAATCCTGATATTTCCTTTTTCTTTTTATCTCAGTTAATTTTACCACCAGTTGTATTAGCCTTACCAATTCTTGTTTTATATAGAGAATTATCGTTGCTTGACACACATATTGGAATGATTTTGCTTTATACATTAACCGTTTTACCTATAGTTATTTGGATCATGAGAGATCAGTTTAATGCTGTCCCAATAGAACTTGAGGAGGCCGCACTTGTAGATGGGGCTAGTGTTTGGGTAAGTTTTTTAAGAGTTGTGTTTCCAATTGTTTTACCAGGAATAGTAAGTGCTTTTTTATTATGTCTAATTTTATGTTGGAATGAATATTTTCTCGCAGCTTTAATTACTAGTACAGATGCGAAAACAATGCCAGTAATGGTAGCATCACAAATTTCTTCTCAAAGCATTAGATGGTGGACTATGGCAGCAGTTTCTTTTGCATTATGTTTTCCTTTAATACTGGTGGCTATTTTCTTAGAGAGATATATTGTTAAGGGAATGGCTGCAGGAGCAATTAAAGGTTAATTATTTAGCTTTTTCATTAAAGATTTAGTATTTTCATATAAATCTCTAAAAACCTCGTATCCTTTTTCATATACTTTTTTATTATCTAAATTTGCCTCGATCTCATATTCAATCTCATTCCACTTATTAAAGTCATCTTTATTTAATTCTCCAATTGAATATGCTGAAAGAAACGCATCTCCATATGAGGCACCAATTGTTTTCTTTCTTAATATTTGATTTAAACCAATAATATCCGATGTAGTGTGTGACCACACTTTATTTTTAGTTCCTCCACCAACACTAAAAAGGTTTTTTGGTGATGCATTTAATTCTTTAAAAACATCAAATACATGATTTGTTCCATAGGCTATTCCTTCAAAAATAGATCTATACATATCCGCCCTATTATGTGTTAGATCAAGACCAAAAAAAGTACCTTTAGCATTCGTATCATGAATCGGGGTACGTTCCCCTGAAAAATATGGAAGAAAAACTATTCCCTTAGAGCCAGGAGGAGATTGTTCCGCCTCTTGCGCAAGCTTAATAAATATATCATCTCCTTTTAATTCTTTAGCAAAATTGTTTTTAAACCAATGAGTTAGAGTTCCGCTTGTTGCAAGCCCGCCCATAGAAGAATGCTCTCCTTTAAATAACCAAGGTGCATACCAAAGTCTTTTATCTAAAAGTTTTTTGTTTGTTACCAGTATGTAGAACATTGTTGATCCATACATCATCATCATATCTCCAGCAGAGAAAACACCAACACTTATTGCCTCTGCTGCAGCATCAATTGTCCCTGAAGTTACTGTAGTTCCTTCTGCTAAACCTGTTTGATCAGCTGCTGATTTGGATATTTTTCCAATAATTTCATTTGTCCATACTAAGTCTGGTAATTTATTAATATCAACAATATCGTCATTAAGCTCATCACTCCAATCTTGTTTGTTTACATCGTAAAGTGGACTTACAAAAGCAGCAGAAAAATGATCAATAGTATATTTACCAGTCAATTTGAAATTAATGAAACCGGTCCCATTAACAATTTTATTAGTTTTATCATATATTTCAGGTCTATTATTTTTTAACCATAAAATCTTTGGCCCTACTTGTTGTGAAGTTAAAACATTACCATTAAATTTCATAATTTTTTCTTCACCTATAGAAGAATTCAACAATTCTATTTCTTTATGAGCTCTTGTATCAACACCGTAAAGTACCGCATTCATTAATGGCTCACCATCTTTGTCTAGAGGAAGCATACAGGGGCCAATTGTACTTGCTGATACAGCAAGAATATCTTTTGGTTTACATTTTGAGTCTTCAATTAATTTCTTAGACACATAAGTGAAATCACCCCACCAATCTTCAATTGGTCTATGTTCTGCCCAGCCACTTTGAGGAACAATCATTTCATGTTTCTTTGCAGCTTGAGAAACTATTTCCCCTGTTTTACTTACAATCACACCTTTTGTTTCATAGGTGCCGATATCTATTCCAAGAAAGTACTTTGACATATGTTAATTACCTAATAAGTTTAAAATCTTTATCTATTTTATTTATAGCAGTTAAGATAAGATTTTTTAAATTAATTAGATCCTCTAAATTACATACTTCTCTCGATGAATGTGAATAACGCATAGGAAAACCAATATCTACAGTTGCTATACCTTTATTAGCGAACTGTATATATGAAGCATCAGTTAAAATTCCTGATGCAACACTTCGTTGTAAATTAATTTTTTTAATTTTGGCTGCTTTTTCAAAAATTTCTACCATAGACGGATGAGGGATAACTCCGTTTAGTGTTCCTCTTCCATGAAAAGAAAATAAACTAATACATGGTCCAGCACCTAGAACAACATCACTTGAATTTATCATATCTGGTGTATCAGAGGTTAGTGTTAAATCTACTTGAATTGCAATATCTGGCTTTAATGTATTAATTACAGGCAACACTCCTCTTAAATTAAATTCTTCCTGAACAGAAAACACCACATGTACTGTAGGTTTTTTTTTAGTTTTTATCAATGATGCGGCAACATCTAAAATTACTGCACAACCAGCTCTATCATCTATAGATGAGCCACAAACATTATTATTTGCGAGCGTTTTGTAATAAGGAGCATAAGTTACTGGACTACCAATATTTATTCCACTTCTCAATACATCCCTTTTGTTTTTAAAACCTGCATCAATATAAATATTTTTGATACTAGTTACTAAATATTTTTCTTCTTGTTGTGTTGCATGATGAGACTTTGTGCCTATTGTTCCTTGAATTAATTCATTTTTATTGTTAACGATTACAACATCTTGTGAGGCAAGAGATTTTTCAGGAATGCCTCCTAGTCTTTCAACCCGAATAAAACCATCATTTTCAATTTTTTTTACAATAAATCCAAGTTGATCCATATGAGCAAAAAGTATAACTGAGGGAAGTGCATTATCTCCTTTTATAGTACAAATTAAATTTCCTAAAATATCAGTATTTGCCCTAAGTTTTTTATTTTTTAATTGTTTTAACAAATATTCTCTAACATTTGTTTCATATCCAGATAATCCAGAAATTAAAACTAAATCTTCTAATATTTTTGAAATGAAGTTAATTTCTTTTTTACTAGGCATTTTTTCTTATTGATCTTACCTTGATCATAAATTTTTTTGCTCTATTTAAATCTACATTTTTCCAAGTATCGCCATTTATTTTTAATGATGAACCAATAATTACACCATCAGTTACTTTAAAAATTTCCTCTACATTATCTAAATTTACTCCTGTGTTTGCTAATACAGGTGTTTTTGGAATTATTTTAGCTACCTCTTTGATTTCTTCTAATTTTGCTGGTTGTCCTGTGATTTGTCCTGATACTAAAACTGCATCTGGTATGGAAGAAAAAACAGTACTTTCTGCCCTATCAGCTATAGATCTCCTATCCAATGAGTAAGCAAATTCTGCAGATATATTGTAAAACATTTGTAAATCTTTTCTGCCTAGAGAATTTCTGTAACGCATGGCTTTACCTGCATTGGGACTCCAGATACCCATATCTGATGCATAAGTTCCCGTAAAAATTTCACGAACGAATTTAGCATTAGTAGAGACTGCTAAAGCTATTGTACTGATTGGGTCCCATAGTACGTTTACACCATATGGAACATTAATTTTATCTGATAGCTTACCAATCATAAAAGACATGGTTGATAGAGTTGCTCTATTAACCTTTAATTCATATGGACGATCATTTTCATTTCCAAACATTACTGCATCCACACCTGCATTTTGTAAGTTAATTAGATCCTTTTCAATAGAATTATAGACGAAATCTAATCCCTTTTTTTCATCATACAAAGGTGAACCTGGTAATGCTGGAAAGTGTACCATAGCAATAACAGGTTTTTTTGTTTTAAATAATTTAAAAAAATTTTTCTTCACAAAAAATTATATTATCCAAACAGTTCCATCTGGTTTTAATACACCCTTTGTAAAAATAAAACATCCATAAGGTCTTGTTTCACTAGTAGTTATAATAGCCATTGTTTTTTTTGCTTCTTTATAGAATTGTTGTCTCTCTATTGATCCAACTTTCCAATTATCACCTGATACTTTTTTTACCGTATCAATCATATCTTGATGAACTTCATTAATTTCTTCTGGCTTTCCATCAATTTCCATTCTTTGAACTGGATGTGGAACAAAACTGTCCAAAGGAAAATGGGAGAGTAAGGCCTCCGCTGCTTGTGGAACATTTAAACCATCCATTCTGTAGACTTTGTCAACTTGAGAATAAGACGGAAAGTTAGCATCACTTAAAACAAATTTATCCCCATGACCCATAGACCTTATCAAAGATAATATATCTGGGCTTATAAGCGGGTTTACATTAATTAACATAATTTCTTCCTTTTTATTAAATTATAGCACATTACTCCCCATAAGGAATCCAAATATTTTTTACTTGAGTACTTTGATACAAAAATTCATTGAGAAAAGCTTCATCTTTTGAGGGCCAATCAAGATTTTTAGAATAAGGACACCAACTTCTCTTCAGATTAGAGGATGTATTTTGCAATATCTTTAAGCGCTCAACATTATTATCACTGAAATACCAAATTCCATCGATGTTTTCATGTTCAGATAATATTCTATTTAAACTATTTTGCTTTGTAGTAAGAATATTAATATATCCAGCCGGAATATCAGATGTTTCTAAAATTTGATATAATTCAGTTGCCAATAAAGATGTTTTTTCACCAGGAATAATTATACTAGCATTACCTGCAGTAAAATTAGAACCAATAGTAGTGATTAAGTTTAGTAAAGGATAATTATCTTCTAAAATATTTGCTATAACTCCAATCGGTTCTTTTACCGCTAATGTTAAGCCTCTCATTGGAGGGTTGTGAATTGATCCCTCAAACTTATCTGCCATAGATGCATAATAAAACAAACGTTCAATTGATTGATCAAATTCAAAATTTGCTTCTTTTTTTGAAATTCCAATTAGAGACTGAAGCAAAGTTGAAAATGTAGATTTACGATCTTCTAAGTTTTCTGCTAAGTAATAGAGAATCTGAGATCTGTTAAAGTTTGTTGATGATTTTAATAAAGCTTTTGATGCTGCTTCAACTGTATCCCTAACATCTTTTCTATTTGCATTAGGAACATCAAGTAAAAAGTTTTTATTTATATCATATAATGGAAAAGAATAGCCACTATCAGGTCTTTTTTGTTTTCCTCCAATATAAAGTTTAGGTGTTTTATCAATTGAATTTAATGATTTTTTTTCTGAAGATATTGATTTTCTATTATTTTTAAGACGTGGAAGATTAATTTTTGAATAAGCTCGTATACCTTCAAATCCACCTTCCCTTCCAAAACCACTTTCCTTATATCCACCAAATCCACAAGCAGCATCAAAGAGGTTTGTTGAATTAATCCAAATAACACCTGCTTTTACTTTTGGTGCAATATCTAAAGCTAAATTAATATTTTCTGACCATATACTTGCAGCAAGTCCATATGGAGTGTTGTTTGCAATAGAAACTGCCTCACTAGGAGTACGAAAAGTCATCGATGTTAGGACAGGTCCAAAAATCTCAACTTGAGCTATGAACGATGAAGGAGTTACATTTGTAAATAATGATGGAGGATAAAATAATCCATCAGTTGGGCATGCCCAGGAGGGTTGCCACAATTCATTACCATCTTTTAGAGCTTTATTTACTAAAGAGTTTATTTTTTTTAGTTGAATTGGAGCAACTATAGCACCAATATCAATTGATTTATCGAGTGGATTTCCAACTCTTAATTTTTCCATTCTCTTTTTAAGTTTTTTTAAAAAATTTTTTTCAATACTTTCCTGAACTAATAATCTAGATCCAGCACAACATACCTGGCCTTGATTAAACCAAATAGCATCTACTACACCCTCAACAGCACTGTCTAAATCAGCATCTTCAAATACAATAAATGGAGATTTACCCCCTAACTCCATTGTCATTTTTTTATCAGGATTGGTATTTGTTTTAATTATCTTTTTTCCAACCTCTGTTGATCCTGTAAAAGCAATTTTTTTTATATCCTTGTGAGATGTAATATGTTCCCCAGTAGTACCATCTCCGGTTACTATATTTATAACGCCAGGTGGTATTTTTGCTTTTTGACATAGTTCTGCAAAATAAAGCGCAGTTAATGATGTAAATTCTGCAGGTTTTAAGACGACTGTATTTCCCATTGCTATTGCTGGTGCAATTTTCCAAGCCAACATTAATAAAGGAAAGTTCCAAGGTATTATCTGCCCAACTACACCAATTGAACTATCATTATTATCATTGTTTTTAGCAGCCCATCCTGCATGATAATAAAAATGTCGTGCTACTAGAGGAATATCTATATCTCTTGTTTCTCTTATTGGTTTACCATTATCAATAGTTTCTAAAACAGATAGAAATCTTGAATTTTTTTGTATTAAACGAGCTATTGCATATAGATATTTTGATCGCTCAAACGAAGATATTTTGGACCATTTTTTATGAGCTTTTTTTGCAGAATTAATAGCAAAGTCAACGTCTTTTTTTGATGCCAAAGCAAGTGAAGCGATATTTTTTTTAGTTGCAGGATTAATAATTCCAATTTTTTTTGAACTTGATGCTTTTACAAATTTACCATTAATATAAATATAATTAGGGTTTTTTAGATTTTCTATCCAACTAATAACCTCCTTATCATCTTCTGGCGCTGGTCCATAAGAAATATTTTGAAAATTTTTTATTATTTTATTCATTTATCCAATTGCTAATTTTTCTTTATTTGCATACCTACCACTTGTGTAGTGATATAATTGTCTTTCAATATCAATTAATAAACTAGAAGCACCAATTCGCAATAACTTGGGATTTATCCATTCAAATCCTAGTTCTTCTGCAACTAAAATTAAAAATTCTAAAACTGACTTAGCAGAAGATATGCCGCCTGCTGGCTTGAACCCTATTTTTTTTCCTGTTTTAGAATAAAAATCCCTAATCATTCTTAACATCACAAGACTATTATTTAAATTTGCATTAGTGCTCTCTTTCCCAGTTGAAGTTTTAATAAAATCTGCACCTGCCATCATACAAACGAGCGATGCTTTTGCAACATTTCGGAGAGTTTCAAGATCACCAACTCCAAGAATAGCTTTTATTTTTGTTGTTCCAGCAGCTTCTTTAAAACTTCTGACTTCATCATATAATTTTTTCCAATTATTTTGTAAAACATAACCTCTATTGATTACAATATCTATTTCATTGGCACCATCTTTAATCGAATCAGTAATTTCTTTCTTTCTTGTTGCGTAAGACGATAAACCTGCTGGAAAACCAGTGGAGACAGCGGCTACTGGCAATTGATTTTGTAAAATTTTTTTACAATCTTTTATAAGATGATGATACACACAAACAGCACCTACATTAATTGAATTTTTTTTAAAACCAAGATCACTTAAAATATAATTATCTATAGGATTTAATGCCTTATTGCATAATCTTTCAACTTTTCCAAATGTATCATCACCACTTAAAGTTGTTAAGTCAATTAAAGTAATTGCTTTTAATAACCATGCAACTTGAAATTCTTTTTTAACTGTTCTTCTTTTTGTTAAAGTTGTAGTTCGTCTTTCTACTGCACTTAAATTAATTTGTGTATTATCTACCCAGCTGGTATCTAAGTTAAAAAAAAATTTCTTAGTCATTTCTAAATTTTTTCTTCCTTCAATGGTCTACTTAAAAGTTTAACAAGCTCATCTTTTAAATCATACTGATTGTAAAGTATATTATATACAGCTTCCATTATGGGCATTTCAATTTTGATATTTTTAGAAATATTATAAACTGCTTCAACAGTATAGAATCCTTCAGTTACTTCTTGCGATTTCAATAATTCAGAAAAATTATTATATTTTGTTGAAGCTATTTTAATACCAAATTGTGTATTACGAGAACTTTTTGAACCACATGTTAGTATCAAATCCCCTAATCCAGATAAGCCAAATAAAGTATTTTTATTAGCATTAAATTTTTCAGCAAATCTTGTCATTTCAGCAAATGATCTTGAGATAAGTGCACTTTTAGCATTTTCACCTAAATTTAATCCTTCAGCAATTCCAGCTGCAATTGCGTAAATATTTTTAAGAGCTCCTCCTATTTGTGTTCCCATAATATCATTTGAATAATATATCCTAAAATTATTGTTTGAAATTAAATTTGATATTTTTTCAAAATTTATTTTTTTACTAGTTGCAAGAGTTACAGCAGTTGGTAAGTTTTGTGATACTTCACTTGAAAAAGATGGACCAGATAATATGCTTATAGTTTTGTGAGGTAAAATTTCTTTAATAACTTGAGTTAAAAACTTAGAAGAGGAAATTTCAATTCCTTTTGAACAAATAACCACATTGTGTTTATCATTATGTAAGCTAGAATTTATAATCACTTCCCTAATATTTTGAGCAGGAAGTGCAATAAACAAAAAATCCATTTTTTGAAGATCTTTTAATGAAGTGGTCGCAGATACATTATCATTAAAAGAACTGTACTTTAGTTTTGGGTGTAATTTATGATCGTTGATAGAATTTACTATGTTTATGTCTCTTGCATATATAACTACTTTATTTTGACTAAGTATTCTTGCAAGTGCGCTGCCCCAAACACCTCCTCCTAAAATTCCTATAGACATAATTTTCTGTTTATCTGCTGAGACAAATGAAGTCAATTTATGGTTTTTGGCTAAATTTAAGGGTATTTTTTGAAAAAAACTAAATGAATGATTTTTGTAACTAGTATATGAGGTTATTTATATAAAAGTATACTTTTTTGGAGGAAATATGAAAAAATTACTTCTAGCTGTTATTGTTAGTTTGTCGACTCTTTCGACTGCTGCACTAGCAGAAATTAAAGTAGGAATTATTCTTGGTTTTACAGGACCAATTGAATCTTTAACTCCTGCTATGAGAGATGGTGCTAGAATGGCTTTTGATGAAGCATCAAACTCTGGAAACCTTTTAGGCGGTGAAACAATCACTATTCTAGAAGGAGACTCAACTTGTGTAGACTCTGCTGCAGCAACTGCTGCTGCTGAAGATTTAGTAGCACAAGGTGTAACTGCCATAATGGGTGCTGACTGTTCAGGTGTAACAGGTGCAATCAATGCTAACGTTGCTGTGCCAAATGGTTTGATTATGGTATCACCTTCAGCAACATCGCCTGGTCTAAGTAGTGTTCCAGATAATGGAACTTTTTGGCGTACGGCTCCATCAGATGCAAAAGGTGGACAGGTGCTTGCTAAACTTGCACTTAGCAGAGGAATTGAAAGCATTGCTGTAACTTATACAAACAATGACTACGGAAAAGGTCTAGCTGAAGTGTTTGAAAAAGCATTTGCTTCAGGTGGTGGAACAATTACAGCATCTGCATCTCACGAAGATGGTAAAGCTGATTACTCTTCAGAAGTTGGTGTTCTTGCATCAGCTGGTGGAGATGCTCTTCTAGTTATTGGTTATATTGATGATGGTGGAAAAGGAATGATTGAAGCATCTTTAGATTCAGGTGCATTTGATTTATTCGTTTTATCAGATGGTATGATTGGTCAATCAATCGTTGATAACATTGGTGCAGATTTAGAAGGTTCATTTGGTTCAATGCCGGGTGCAATTTCTAAAGGTTCAGCAAAGTTTGGTGAATTGGCAGCTGCAAATGGCATGGATGGAAGTGCTCCATATGTTGGAGAGTCTTACGATGCTGCAGCAATTATTGCTCTTGCAATTCAAGCTGGTGGATCTGCTGACAAACAATCAATTTTAAATAATATTAGTAAAGTATCTAATGCCCCAGGTATCGTAATTAATCCTGGCCAATTATCATACGGCTTACAAATGTTAGCTGCTGGTAAAGATATTGACTACCAAGGTGCAACAGACGTAGAATTTAATGCGTTTGGTGATGCCGCTGGTGCATTTAAAGAGTTAGAAGTTAGTGGCGGAAAATTCGTTACTGTTGGCGCTCTTTAATACTAATTAAATAATTTTTTAAAGCCCCGGTTATGCCGGGGTTTTTTTATGAGTGTCTAACCCTCTCAGGGATTATTCCTTTAGGACGATAACGTAAAATTAGCAATAAAATCAAACCCATAAATAAGTATCTAAAATAAGGAACGCTATCAAGTAAATGTAACTTTAGTGCATTATTTGGTTCTAATCCTAACGTAAGTTGATTTATAATAAATGTTGTAAGTGGTGCTGCCTCAATCCAGGCAAACCAAATTACAAAACCACCAAATATTGCTCCTAAATTATTTCCACTTCCTCCTACAATTACCATGATCCAAATAATAAATGTAAATCGAAGAGGTCTGTATCCAGATGGAGTAAATAAACCATCTAAAGTAACTAACATAGCTCCAGCTACACCTACAATTGCAGCTCCTATCACAAAAATTATTAGATGTTGTTTTACAACATCTTTACCCATTGCATTAGCTGCTGTTTCATTATCTCTAATAGCTCTCATCATTCTTCCCCAAGGAGATAACTGTGCTTTATTTGCAAAATAAAAAATAATAAACATAACAATCAAAAATAATACTGCGTAAGATAATTTTACAAATATTCCTGAACCATCAATAATAAGATTATTTAAAATTTCTTGTCTCTCATTTATATTAGAAACTTTATTTAATTTATAAGAATTCAGATATGTTATAAGATTTATAAACCAATCAGAAGTTTGTAGATTAATTTCATACGGTACTGGTCTTTTTAAACCAATTACATTTTTTACTCCTCTAGACAACCATTCTTCGTGTTTTAAGACACTAACAACTATTTCAGAAATACCTAAAGTAACAATAGCTAGATAATCTGACCTTAGTCCAAGAGCAACTTTACCGATAATAAATGCAACTCCAGCTGCAAAAAATCCTCCGACAATCCATGAAAATATTATTGGTAACCCAAGTCCTCCTAAGAAACCTGCAATAGCTGGATTAACATTTTCAATATTATTAGTTGCATTTAAGTAAAAATGTCTAATTATTATAATACCAAAAATAATTATGGTGGAATTTAAAAGATATCTATTTCTTTTTTGTTTTATATTCTTACTAATAAACATTACTGAAATAACTAGTAAAATTAATAAAATAAAACTTATTCCTAAGCCTTTTCCTCCGACTTGCCATGATTCTGTTATAGGAGGATAAGAAACAATTACTGCTGCTAACCCACCCATGGCAAGAAAACCCATAACACCAAAATTTATTACTCCAGCATAACCCCAGGAAATATTAACACCCATAGTCATGATAGCTGAAATAATACACATATTTAAAATTACTAAACTAACTGACCAACCTTGAATAAAACCTACAAAAATAAAAAGGGAAATCATAATGGTAATTGCAACCCATTCATATCTTTCAAATTTCATCATAAGACTTTTCCTTTAAATATGCCGGATGGTCTAATTAGTAAAACAATAACTAAAATAGAAAATGAGACAGCAAATTTATAATCTGTTGAAAGTAATTGTACCAATCCAGATGGTTCTAAAGGACCTGGAAGTAAGTAAACAAAAAACTTTTTATATGCATAAGTTACCATAATTTCAGAAAAAGCAATTACGTATCCTCCTATAACAGCTCCAAAAGGATTACCTATTCCTCCAACAATAGCAGATGCAAAAATAGGTAAAACAAGATTTAGATAAATAATTGGTTTGTAACTTTTATCCAAACCGTACAGAGTACCAGCTACACATGCTAAAATACCTACAATAATCCATGTTGTGAAAACTACTCTATCAGGATTAATACCTGATAATAAAGCTAGGTCTTCATTATCTGAAAATGCTCGCATTGATTTTCCTGTCTTAGTTTTTTGTAAAAACCAGAAAGTAAAAGTTAGGAGTGCAATTGTGATCAATATTGTAATAACCTGAGAAGATTTTAATGCCAATCCCTCATTTAAACCTGTCATGACTTTAAATTGTTTTGCCTTCATTAAGAATTTTTGGCCATCTGAAAATTTTATTGTTTCTGTTCCAATAACAATTCTTATTATAGCGTTAATGACAAACATAACTCCAATTGAAACCATCGCTAAAACAACTGGAACACTTTTTTGATATCTATAGTATTGAAAAACAAATTTGTCTGAAATAATACATAAGATTATTGATGCTAATATTCCTAAAGGTAATGCTAATAAAGCAGTTGGTAAAATACCTAAATTAATATTTTGTGATTGAAAAAACCAAGTAAACAATATTGTTATCATGGCTCCAAAAGACATAATTTCCCCATGTGCAAAATTTGCAAAACGCAGAATTGCATATACAAAGGTAACACCTAATGCTCCAAGTGCTAATTGAGAACCATAAGATATTCCAGGAATAATAATAAAGTTTAGAAGTACTACTATGGAGTTTAAAAAATCTATCACTTTATTAACCTCCTAAAAATGACTTTCTTACTTCTGGATTATTTAAAAGCTCAGTCCCCGAGCCCTCTCGACTATTTTTCCCATTTACTAGAACATATCCTCTATCTGCAATACTAAGTGCTTGTTTGGCATTTTGCTCAACCATTAAGATACCTACTCCTGTTTTGCGTACTTCAATTATTCTAGCAAATAGTTCATCCATAACTATTGGTGAAACTCCTGCAGTTGGTTCATCTAACATTAATATTTTTGGTTTTGTCATAAGCGCTCTTCCAAATGCAACTTGTTGTCTTTGACCTCCAGATAACTCTCCTGTATTTTGATTTCTTTTTTCCTTTAGTATTGGAAAAAGGTCAAAGACATCATTAATAGTGTGAATAATTTCATCTTCCCTTAAAAAACCACCCATTTCTAAGTTTTCTTCAACAGTCATACCTGTAAATACATTTTGCGTTTGAGGCACAAATGCTAAGCCTAGATTTATTCTATTTTGAGGCAGCATATTTGTAATTTCTTTATTTGAATAATCAACAGATCCAGAAGTAAGTTTCAACATGCCTAACAAGGCCTTCATAACAGTTGATTTACCTGCTCCGTTTGGTCCAACAATTACAACTATCTCACCTTCATTTACTTCTAGATTAATATCTTTGATAATATCAACTCCACCATATCCAGCTGTTAAATTTTTACCAATTAAATTGTTCATAATAATATTAGTTTTTATTGATTCCTTTTCCTAAATAAGCTTCAATTACTACTTCATTATTTTTTACTTCGTTAAAATTTCCTTTAAATAAAACTGATCCTTCCGCCATAACTATTACTGGGTCACAAATTTTCTCTATTAAATCCATGTCGTGTTCAATAACAAAAAAAGTGTAATTTTTTTCTTTGTTTAATCTAAGTATTGCATCAGTTATTTCATTTAAAAGAGTTCTATTAACACCAGCGCCAACTTCATCTAACAGCACTATTTTAGGATCAACCATCATTGTTCTTCCAAGTTCTAATAGTTTTTTTTGACCACCAGATAAATTACCTGCAAGTTCTTGTGTTAAATGTGAAAGATTTAAAAAATTAATTACTTCTACTGCCTTTTCTCTGATTACTGCTTCTTGCTCTTTAACTTTCCTATTATTTATTAAGGCATATGATAATTTTTCTCCATATTGATTAGGTGGTACCATCATTAAATTTTCTAGAACAGTTAAAGTTGAAAATTCATGTGCAATTTGAAAAGTTCTCAAAACGCCTTTAGAAAATAATTCATGTGGTTTTAAATAGGATATATCTTCATTATTTAATATAATATTGCCATCATCTGGATCATATAAGCCTGCAATTGTATTGAATAAAGTGGTTTTTCCAGCTCCATTTGGTCCAATCAATCCAGTAATTGAACCTTCTTCTACTTTCATTGATGCGTTATTTACTGCTTTCAAACCTCCAAAAAATTTGTTTACATTAATAATTTCAAGCATTTTTTAATTTTTTTTCATTAGCATTTAATTCCATATTTAGAACAAGACCTATAGAAATCATTATTGATAACATGGCAGAGCCTCCATATGATACTAGTGGTAAAGGTATTCCTACTACTGGCATCAAACCTGAAACCATTGATATATTCATTATAACATAAATAAATATATTTGTACCAACACCAATACTAAGTAATCGACCAAAAATATGAATAGATTTAATACTTATATAAAAACAAATACTGATTAGTAATAAAAATAAAAAAATAATAAATATAGTGCCAATAAAACCAAACTCTTCTCCAATTAGGGTGAAAATAAAATCTGTTTGTTTTTCTGGTAAATATTGAAGATAAGATTGAGTCCCTTCTAGAAATCCTTTTCCAGAAAGTCCACCAGAACCTAATGCTATTTTAGATTGTATTAATTGGTAACCTCTGCCTAAAGCATCTTCTTCAGGATTTAAAAATGAAATTACTCTATCTCTTTGATATGGTTTTAAATAATTTAATAATAGTGGAATTGATAAAATTACAGCTGATATACCAAAAATAAATTTCCATAATCTCACTCCACTAGCAAATAATATTAAAACTCCGAGTATAACAATACTTAAAGCAGTACCTAAATCAGGTTGAGCGAGTACTAAAATAAATGGAAGGAACAAAATTAAAAAAGGAAAAAATAAATGAATAATTTTTTTAATTTCTTCAAATTTTAAATCATGGTAAAATCTTGCCAAAGCTATAATTATTGCTATTTTAACAATTTCAGATGGTTGAAGACTAAATCCAAAAACATTGATCCATCTGGTGGCACCTTTCCCAAAAACTCCAATCAATTCAACAGAAAAAAGTAATAATAAACTTACAATAAATATAAAATAAGCATTTTATAAATTAGCTTAATATCTATTAAAGCAATCAAAACTGCTAAAGAGAGTAAAATTATCATCCTTACAAGATGTCTTGATGCCCATGGATTATAAGATCCGCCAGCAGCAGAGTATAACCCAGCTGCTCCAATAAAAGCAATTAATAATACCAGAAATATTATTAGATAATTTAATTTTTGAAATTTATACAACATTAGATTTTAATCTTGTTTATAAATTGAAAAACTTGTTTTGCAATTGGAGCAGCTGTTGAAGCGCCAGAACCACCATGTTCGATCACAACTGATATAGAATATTTTGGTTTATCATGTGGCATATATCCAACAAATAATGCATGGTCTCTTTTATTCCATTCAATCTCTCTTTTTCTGAAATCTTCACTTTCTCTTTCAGCTACTGTTATTCGTCTTACTTGTGAGGTACCTGTTTTACCTGAAAATATAATTTCATCTGATTTTGATTTAAAAGCAGTTCCTTTTGTTTCATTAACTACTTTAAACATTGAATTTTTTATAATTTTAATTGAATCTTTATACTTTTTTAAATTATTAAATTTTGTTCTAATATTGTCATTTATAATTTTTGGCTCAATAGTATTGCCATTCGAAGCAATTATTGCAGTCATATTTGCTAATTGTAAAGGATTAGCTAAAACAAAGCCTTGACCAATTGCTGAAATTAATGTTTCTCCAGGATACCAGCTTTCACCAAGTTTACTTTTTTTCCATTCTTTCGAAGGAATTATTCCTAATTTTTGATTATTCAGTGGAATATTATAAATTTTTCCAAGTCCAAAATCTTTTGCCACTTTAGCTATTTTATCTATACCAATTTTTTTTGAAATCTCATAAAAAAACACATCACAAGATTCTTTTATAGCTTGTTCTACATTCATTGAACCATGACCGTTAGTTTTCCAGCAATGGTACAATCTTTCACCTAATGCTACTTTTCCATTACAAAAATGTTTTGTTTCTGTATTAATTCCCCCATAATAAAGTGCTGCTATAGCAACAATCATTTTAAATGTTGAGCCTGGAGCATATAAGCCCTGTATACTTCTAAAAGTTAAAGGTGAAAGTTTATTTTCCAAAATTGTATCCCAATATTCTCTATTTGGTTTTTTTATAATTTTATTAGGATCATAAGAAGGTGTTGAAGCTGCACAAAGCACATGACCGTTTTCAATATTCATTACAACAATAGATCCAGCTCTATGAGAGTTTAGAAGATTTAAAGCATATTCTTGTAGTCTTAAGTCTAATGTTATTTGTAAATCTTTTCCCTGGACGCTATCCTTTCTTGATATTTCTCTTATTATCCTTCCAGAAGAATTTACCTCAATTTCTCTTTGTCCGGATTTTCCCACTAGTACAGGATTAAAGTTTCTTTCTAAACCCTCTTTCCCAATATCTAGATCAGGCATGTTAGCAATAAATGGAAGGGAAATTTCATTTTGATTTGGTTTATTTGTATAACCTAAAATGTGTGAAAATATATTCCCATAATTATAAACTCTCATATAGTCCTGAGATATAAATATTCCTTCAATATTTAATTTATTACTTTCAATTTTTTCTAAATCATCCCAGTCTATATTTTCAAAAATTTTTATTTTTTCAAATTTTTTAACTTTTTTACTCAATTCAATTATTTTTCTTTTCTTTGGAAAATCTATCTTAATTATATTTGAAATTTGATTTAGAGTTTTATTAATATTTTTTGTATTTTCCGGGATTATATAAATATCATAAACTTTTTTGTTAGTTGCAAGTGTATTGTTTTGAATATCTTTTATTTCTCCTCTTAATGGATATAAAATTTCAATATCAATCTGATTATTATTAGAGAGAGTTGTGTACTTTTCAGAATCTTTTATTTGAATATTATACAAACGCCAACCAACTACACTGAATAAAGAAAGTTTTAGTAAATATAAAACAAACGATCTCCTATTTAAAACTGAATATTGTTTTTTATTTTCAGAATAAAACATTTTTATTTATCGAGTTTATTAAACACAAATATTGATGGAATAAAAATAATTATAGAAATTATAAGATATTTTATCAATAGAATAGATGAAAATTTAAA
>CACHBB010000016.1 GCA_902577945.1 uncultured Alphaproteobacteria bacterium | reverse complement strand
TAATAATACTACTAATAATCAAATAAAGATTGAAAATAAAAAAGAAGATTTAAAAAAAATTCAAATTATTTTATCACAAGGTGATACATTATTATCAATTTTAAAAAAATTTGAAATTCCTGAAAACAAAATTTTTCAAATAATAAATGAAATAGAAAATTTTTATGACTTAAGAAAATTAAAAGTTGGTAGTAGAATAATGTTTTATGAAAATGCCATAAATACTATTGTTAAAATCGAATTTGATTTAGATATAGATAAATTGTTGGTTATTGATATTGCTGAAGATATTAAAGCAGAAAAACAAATTCTGGAAAAAATATCATATGAACTCTCAAGAGAATATGTAATTTTTCAATCTTTATATTCAGATGGTATTAAGAATAATCTGCCTAAAGAAATACTAATAAAACTTATTAAATTATTTAGCTTTGATCTAGATTTCCAAAGAGACATAAGAAAAAATACAATTATTTCCGTTTCGTATGAATACAATCAGATCAAAGAAACTAGCAATATTGAATATGGAGATATAAATTATGCTTTAATTTCTATAAATGGAAAAAAATTAGAATATTTTAAATTTCTTACAGACGAAGGCTTTATAGATTACTTTAATAGATCGGGAAAAAATGTAAAAAAATCTATTTTAAAAACTCCATTAGATGGGGCTAGACTTTCTTCAAATTTTGGAATGAGAAAACATCCAATATCCGGCTATAATAAAATGCATAAAGGTGTTGATTTTGCTGCACCAACTGGAACTCCAATATATGCAGGAGGAAATGGAGTTATAGAGTTTGCAGGAAAAAATGGAGGATATGGCAATTACATTAGAATTAGGCATAACAATGACTATAAAACAGCTTATGCACATTTATCACGTTTTAAGAAAGGGATATCAAAAGGTGTAAGAGTAAATCAGGGTGAAGTGATAGGATATGTTGGAAATACTGGAAATTCAACGGGACCTCATTTACATTATGAAATATTATTTCAAAATAAACAGATAAATCCTTTAAAATTAAATTTGCCTTCAGGGAAAATACTTGATGGTGAAGAACTAGAAAGATTTACTAAAGAATATAAAAAGATTTATGCAAATCACTTAAATTTGCTTTACGAATAAATTTATTTATTTGAACGTGTTCTTTTTTCTTTAGATGGTTCTGCTATGAAAGGAATAGATTCTATTGATTCGTCGTTTGAAGCATTTTCTTCATCTGAAATATTTTGTTCATTTGATGAGCTGTTTTGATTTTCATTTGTTTGATCATCTGATAAATTTTCCTTATTTTCATCTAAATTTATATTTTCTTCAACGTTAATACCAAGCTCTACCATCAATCTATAATAGTGATCTGTAAATTGATAATAATATTCAGACTGAACTCTATCTCCAGACCTGAAAGCTTCTTTAGCAAGTTTCAAGTATTTATTATATTGTTGAGTTACGTTACCTTTATTTCTGCTTTTATAATGCTGAAAGCCACCAGTTTTTTTAAAACCAGATCTTCTATTAGATTTATACGTCGTTCTGCCGTTATTTTTTTTATATATCATTATTTGTTGGAAATTAAAAAATTTAATTCTTAATTAAAAATATTTAATTTAAATTAACTTATCTATATATATATAAAAAATAAATTCAACTTATATCTTAAAAAAAGTAAGAGTTCTGTCGATTTTGTTGATATCTTTAGATATTTTTTTTAGGATTAAATTTGAATTACTAAAAATTTTTTTGCACGAGCTTAATTGTTTATGACCAATTTCACATATAAAAATCGATTTTTTCTTCATTTTTTTTTCTATTTCTTTCGCAAATAATCTATAAAATCTAAGTCCATCTTTACCACCAAATAAAGCAACTCTTGGCTCAAATTTTTTTATCTCAGGTTGCAATTTGTTATATTCTTTTTGATTAATGTAAGGGGGATTAGATATAATAATATCAAACTTCTGTCTAAGATCAGCTAATTTTAATCTCTTAATAGTAATTTGGTTTGAGAGATTATGTAATTTTACATTTTTTTTAGCAACTTCAATAGCATTTTTAGATATATCTATTGCAGTGATTTTTGAATTTTTAAATTCGTTAGCTAAAGATATTGCTATACACGCAGATCCTGTGCCAACATCCAAAATCTTCAATTTTTGATTTTTATCTTTAATATTATATAAAACTTCTTCAATTATTAATTCAGTTTCAGGTCTTGGGTCTAAAACATATGAATTCACATAAAATGCACTTTTCCAAAAATATTTTTTTTTGATAATTTTAGATATAGGCTTTCTACTTAGTCTTTTTGAAATAAGTTTATCTAAATACTTAAGATTGATATCTTCAATTTTGAGATTACTTAAAATTATTTCTTTTTTACTAAAAGACGCTTCTTGAAGTAATAGTTTTAGATCTAATTCTGGATTAGGTATATTTTTATTTTTTAATTTTAATATACTTTTATTTAAAAAATCATTCATGTTTCATATCTGCTAGTTTTTTACTTTCCTCTTCGGCAATTAAAGGATTAATTAAATCATCAATTTCACCTTCTAATATTTCTGTAAGATTATAAAGAGTTAAATTGATTCGATGATCTGAGACCCTCCCTTGAGGAAAATTGTATGTTCTAATTCTTTCAGATCTATCGCCTGAACCTACTTGAGTTTTTCTTTGTTCTGATCTTTCTTTATTTTTCTGTTGTATTTCATTATCAAGCAATCTTGATCTTAAAATCTTCATAGCTTTAGATTTATTTTTATGTTGTGATTTTTCATCCTGTTGTGAAACAACAATTCCAGTAGGTAGATGGGTAATTCTCACTGCACTATCTGTAGTGTTTACAGATTGCCCCCCAGGTCCACTTGATCTAAATACATCAATACGTAAATCTTTTTCTTCAACTTCTATATCTATTTCTTCAGCTTCTGGTAATACCGCTACTGTAGCTGCAGACGTGTGTACTCTTCCACTGCTTTCAGTAGTAGGGACTCTTTGAACTCTATGCACACCAGATTCAAATTTAAGTTTTGAAAAAACATTAACTCCTGAAATATTACATATTACCTCTTTAATGCCTTTTAAACCTGTTTCCGAAATTGATAGTATTTCAAATTTCCAAGAATTAATATCTGCATATTTTTGATACATAGAAAATAAATCTGCAGCAAATAGTGAAGCCTCATCACCTCCAGTACCAGCTCTGATTTCTAATATTGAATTTTTTTTATCATTTTCATCTTTAGGTATTAAAAGTTTTAATAAATCACTTTCAAGCTCTTTTATTAAATTTTTTTTTTCTAATAATTCTATTTCTGCGATTTTACTTATTTCTTGATCAGAATCTTTTATCAATTCAGTTAAATTTATAATTTCATTTTTCTCTTTTTTGTATTCTGCTATTTTATCTACTATTGGTTTTAATTCTGCGTACTCTCTATTTAATTTAATAAGCCTCTCAGAGCTTATATTATCCATACTATTTAGAGAGTTTTCAATTTTATTGTATTTTTCTAAAATATTTGAAAATTGCTGATCAAGATTTATCATTAATAAAATTTTTAATTTGTGATATTTTTAACTCAGTTTGTTTTGTAGAGCTTAGTTCTTTAATAGTAAAAAAATCTTCATTAAATTCTCGCTCACCAATTATTATTACATACTTTGCATTATCAGAATTCGCTTTAGATAGGGATCTCTTGAAATTATATTTATAATTCCAATAAAACGATATGTGATTTTCTTTCAAATAATTTATTATTTTTAAAAGATGGTTTTTAAATTTTTCATCACTAATAGCTAAATGGAGTTTTGAAATTCCATATTGTGTCTTTTTCATCAATATTGAAATTCTTTCAATACCAGCAGCCCAACCAATTCCTGGAATATCTGGACCACCTAAAGTTTTTATTAATCCATCATATCTTCCACCACCTAAAATTGTATCCTGACTGCCAAGATTAGCGGTCTTAAATTCAAAAACTGTACTACAATAATAATCTAAACCTCTTACAAGATTATGATTTTCATTAAAATCTATGTTGAGATTTTTAAGTTCTTTTTTAATTTCTTCAAAATGTTGCTTAGGCTCGATAGAAATATTATCTTGAATTTTTGGTGCATTATTTGAGATTGAAATATCATTTTCTTGTTTTGAATCTAGAATTCTTAATGGATTGGAGTAAATTCTTTTTTTACTTTCTTCAGATAGTTTTGTTATTTTTTGACTAAAATACTTACTCAATTTTTCTTTATATTTAAATAAATCATCTCTATAACCAAGTGTATTAATATTAAGAACATATTCAGTTTCAGGTATTAGAGTTTTTAATATATCATTCGCTAGTATTATTAATTCTAAATCTGCAATAAAGTCATTAGATCCTAAGATTTCAAAATTAATTTGATTGAATTGTCTATATCTTCCTTTTTGAGGTCTCTCTCTTCTAAACATTGGTCCAATACCAAATATTTTTAATGGTAATTCATTCAATAAATTGTTTGTTATTGCTGCCCTAATCATTGGAGTTGTATATTCAGGACGTAAAGTTAATAAATCCTTATTTCTGTCTGAAAAAGTATACATTTCTTTTAATACAACATCAGATTCCTCACCAAGTGGTTTTGAAAATAATTCAGAAAATTCAAAAATAGGTGTCTGTAATTCATTAAAGCTATTAAGTTTAGAAAATTTCATAACTGTGCTATAAATTTTATTAAACTTTAAAATCTCATCACCAAATAAGTCATGTGTTCCTCTAACCGATCTTAATTTCATATTATTTTTCTAATTCTATAGTTTTAGATTTTTGCCTTATTAAATTTTCTAAATAATTTTCTAAATCTACATTTTTTACAACATTATTTTTTTTACCATCAATATAAATCATATGAGTTCCATTTCCACCTCCAGTTACTCCAATATCTGTCATTGTAGCCTCTCCAGGACCATTTACAACGCATCCGATTATTGAAACTGAAATTGGAGTTGATATGTCATCAAGTTTTTTTTCTAAATTTCTTACTGTATCAATTACCTGAAATTGTTGTCTAGCACATGATGGGCAAGATATTATCTTAACGCCTCTGTTCCTTAAACCTAAACTTTTTAAAATTTCAAAGCCAACTCTTACTTCTTCTTCTGGTTCATCTGATAGAGAAACTCTAATTGTATCGCCTATTCCACTTAAAAGTAAGTTACCAATTCCAATAGAAGATTTTATCGAACCAGTTCTTTTACCTCCAGCTTCAGTTATACCTAAATGTAGTGGATATTCACAAAAGTTTGCAATTTCATTGTATGCTTTAATAGACATAAAAATATCCGAAGATTTCACACTTATTTTGAAATTTATAAAATCATTATCTTCAAGAATTTTTATATTTAATTTAGCACTTTCAACTAAAGCTTCAGGATTTGGTTCAGAATATTTATCTAAAACTTGTTTTTCAAGGCTGCCCGAGTTTACACCTACTCTTATAGAACAATTATTATCTTTTGCTGCTTTTATTACTTCTTTAATTCTTTCAGTACTACCAATATTTCCTGGATTTATTCTTATGCATGCTGCTCCGTTTTTAGCTGATTCTATTGCTCTTTTATGATGAAAGTGGATATCCGCAACAATGGGTACTGAACTATGTTTTACAATCTCTTTTAATGAAGTAGATGAATCTTCGTCAGGAACAGAAACTCTAACAATATCTGCTCCGAGTTTTGCACATCTTTCAATTTGTGAAATAGTTTCTTTAGTATTCGTTGTTAAAGTGTTAGTCATAGTTTGAACAGCAATAGGGTTATTTCCGCCTATTTTTACTTTACCTAGCTGAATTACGTGCGACTTTCGTCTTTTTATTTTTTGATATGACCTTAGCATTAAGCTAGTTGTTAAAATTGCTGTCTATAATAATTGAATCTATAACATCTCCATAATCACCAACTTTACCTCTAACTTCACCATTAATTATTACCATTATATTTCCTGCATTACCTGAGGTCACATTGTAATTATCATTTAATTTATATGTATATTCTTCACCTTTATTCATTAATTGACTAATTATAATATTATTCGATTCATCTCTTAATTGCAACCAAGTTGAATTTAATATTTTTAATGTAACTGTATTGTCGACATCACTTTCATTTGGAGTATTGGAGGCAATGGCACTTGAATAACTAAAATTTTCTATATTTTTTGATAAATTAGGACTAAATTCAGATTTCTTCTCAACATCAACTAAATTTGTTTTTTCAATAACTGGAATATAACTTTCAGGTAAATCTGGAATTAAAGCAAACTCTAAAGAATTATTAGTTTCCTTTATAAATAGCAAATAAAAACTGGAAAATATTATTATTATTAAAGTTGGTGAAAATAACCTATTATATTTAAATCTGTTATTTTGAAAATTAGGTTTAGGAATTTCTTTTATCTCTTCATTTACTGTATAAGAGATTTGAATTTTAAATTTATCAATAATAATTTTTGGATCTAAGTTCAAATAATTACAATATGATCTGAGGTGTCCAATATAGTAGACTAAATTATAATCTTTAGAAATATTATCATCTTCAAGTTCTAAAATAATTGATTTTGAAACTTTTAATTCTTCTGAAATATTTTCAATAGATAATAACTTTTTCTCTCTTTCTGATTTTAAAATGCTACCTACTGTACTCATATTATTTTTCTAAATTATAAGCCTCGTGTAAAGATTGAACTGCAGTTTTAGTAAATTTCTCATCAATTAATACACTTATTTTAATTTCTGATGTTGAGATTGCAAGTATATTTATTGATTTATTTGCAAGTGTTTTAAACATTTTTTTAGCAACACCAGATTGTGACATCATCCCCATGCCAACTACAGAAATTTTTGAGACATTTTTATCTGTTTTTAAAGAATCATATTTTATATTTTTTAAGTTTTCTTCCAAAATTTTAGTAGCAATATTAATTTCACTATTAGGAACAGTAAATGTTATGTTTGCACTTACTCCATCCTGAGAAATATTTTGAACTATCATATCAACATTTATATTACCATCTGCTAGTAACCCAAAAATCTGAGCTGAAATTCCAGGCTTATCGGGTATACCTGAAATAGTTATCTTTGACTCATTTTTACTATAACTTACACCACTAACAATTTCTTTCTCAATTAATTTTTTTTCATCAATTATAAATGTGCCAGATTTTTTTGTAATTGAAGATAGAACTTGTAAAACTAAATTGTTTTTCATAGCTAATTCAACCGATCTTGTGTGTAAAACCTTTGCACCAGTTGAAGACATTTCTAACATTTCTTCAAATGCGAGCTTATTTATTTTTTTTGCTTTAGAAACTATATTTGGGTCGCTACTAAATACCCCTTCAACATCTGTATAAATATCACATCTTTCAGCATCTACAGCTGCAGCTAGAGCAACAGCAGTGGTATCGGAACCACCTCTTCCTAGGGATGTAATATTACCATTCAAATTTATACCTTGAAATCCTGCAAGAACTAAAACATCAAATTTTTCAAAAAACTTATATATTCTTTTTTTATCAATATTTAATATCTTTGCTTTTATATGGTTTTCATCTGTAATTATTGGCAACTGCCAACCAAGTAAAGGGATAGACTTAATATTTCTTTGTTTAAGTATTGAAGACAATAGTCCAATAGTTACATTTTCTCCTGATGTAAGAATTAAATCATTCTCCAAGTTTTCTTCTGATTTAATTTCATCAATATACTTCTGTAATTGATTTGTAACACCTGCCATTGCCGATAAGACAACTATCAATTTATTATTATTTAATTGTTTTTCTACAATATTAGCTACATTATTAATTTTATTTATATCAGCTACAGACGTTCCACCAAATTTTAATACGATAACATTCATTGACTTAACAAAATATTTATTTAACTCAGCTATTATAATTATTATGTTAAAAAACAAGAAATTTGATAAATCAAAAATAAATAAAGCAGAATATGAATTATTTGATAGTTTGTCAGCGGAATGGTGGGATGAAAATGGTAAGTTTAAAGTTCTACATCAAATAAGACCCATAAGAATTCAATATATTTTAAACCAATTGCAGGATTTAGATTTAAAAAATACTAAAATATTAGATCTTGGTTGTGGAGGTGGATTAGTTAGTGAGTCACTTTCAAGATTAGGAGCAAAAGTTACGGGTATAGATTTTGTAGCAAATAATATTAATATTGCTAGGCATCACTCAATAAAATCAAAATTAAAAATTGACTACATTCATGGAGATATAGAAAAAATAAAAATGAATAAAAAATTTGATCTTATTATAATGTTTGAAATTCTAGAACATGTAAATAACTGGAAAAAACTTTTATTAAAAATAGACAAAAATTTGAAAAAAGATGGTAAAATTATTATTTCTACAATTAATAGAAATTTAATTTCAAAATTTACTGCTATTTATTTAGCAGAAAGTATTTTGAAATGGATACCTAAAGGTACTCATAGATTTGAAAAATTTATTAAACCCGAAGAAATTGAAGTATGTTTAAAAAAAAATCATTATGCTCTTGAAAATATAAAAGGTTTAGAATTTAATCCTTTAAATTATAGCTGGATGTTGTCAGAAAATACAAAAATAAACTATTTCTGTACATTTAAAAAAAATTAATTATTCTTTTTTGATGAAAATGGAAGAGGCAGAACTTCAATATCCTCATCTATCAATTCTTTTGTTTGCTCAAGAGTAGCTTCACCATAAATAGATCTCTCTTTAGTTTCTCCATATTTCATTTTTTTAGCTTCTTCTGTAAATTTATCTCCAACATAGTCGAAATTTTTTTCTACAATTTTTTTGAGCTTAGCAACATTTGAAGCTACTGATTTTTTTATATTTTTCTTAGAATTACTTTTTTTACCAATATTTGGTGCCATTAAGCCTTTAGTTATTTTATGACTATTGCAGACAGGGCAATTAACTAAGTTTTTTTTATTTTGATTCAAAAATTCTTTTGAACTTTCAAACCACCCTTCAAAATTGTAATCACAATCTTTACATTTTAAATTAAAAATTATCATTATAACTATATTGTATCTTCTTTGTTTTTTTCAATATTTTCTAATTTATCTTCTAATATTAATTCTAATATTAATGAATTTTTTTGGTAACTTAATGAAAAATTTTCACTTTTTGGAATAACAATTCCAGTCAAGGGTATACAACTTAAATTAAATTTTTTTTTTGTATCAGCGTCTTTTATATTTACATATATTTTTTCTTTGAGGCAAATCAATAATAAATTGTTATTATGTTCAGAATTTAAATTTGTAATTGGAGATTTGCAGTACAACAATTTAATTCCTAAAACACGGAAATCATCCACATATTTTAAATCAATAGCACTTTCTTCATTGTTTGATATATCGATATTAAAATCAATTGTCTTTAATTTTTCTATAATTTTATATTTTAGTATTTCTAGTAAAGCTGAGCCATTTATCTTTTTATTTATTAATGATAATTCTTCATTTAAAAAACTATGAATCTGTTTTAATAAATTTTTCATTATATTATACTATACTTATAAAAAAGAATGATAAATACAAAATATTTAAAATTATTACGATCTAAACATCGATTTGATAAAAATAACTTTATTTATAAAACAATTGCTGAAAGAATTGTTGATTCTTTAGATTTATTGAAAATTGATGTTAATCAAATTCTTGAGTTTGGGATAAATGACATTATTGTTTCAAAATATTTTCAAAAAAAATATACAAAAGTTAATATAGATAAAGCAGATCTGTGTAGCTCAAAAAAAAGTGTTATTTCAGATTTTAAATTTTTGAATATAGATTTGAATAATTTAGAACTCAAGAACGACTTTTACGATATTATATATAGCAATTTTTTTATACATCTTGCCCCTAATTTTGAAGAAGTTCTTAAAGTTATTTTAAAAAGTCTTAAACCAAACGGTTTTTTTATAGCGACTATTCCAGATAAAAATTGCAGTTTTCAGCTTTTAAACTCAATCTATGAAAATGATTGTAAATTTTACAATGGAGCCTACCAAAGAACAAACCCTACTATATTAATAGATAATATTTTTACAATACTAAAAAAACTTAATTTTGATACACCTACTATATATTCTGATAAAATTTCAATAGAATATTTAAAATTTAATAACCTTATTAATGATATAAAAAAAATGAATCTCTCATATTGCCTATACGATAAAAAACAAACATTCGAAAATAAAAATTATATTATAAACTTAAATAAAATTTATAAAGAAAAATATTTTAACGGAAATTATAATTTAGATATTAAATTAAATTTAATATCTGCATGGAAAAAATCATCAAATTAAGATCTATAGTCTGAGTTAATTCTTATATACTCATTTGTTAAATCATTTCCATAGACAGTATGATTAACATTACCATTATTCAAATAAATTGAAATTTCTATTTTTTTTGATTTCATATATTGGTCTAAATTATTGAGATTAATTTTGCTATAAACTGCTCCATTTTGACATACTAAATTTTTACCAAATAAAATCTTAATTTTATTTTGATTAATTTTTTCATTTGTTTTGCCAATTGCAGCAATTATCCTGCCCCAATTTGCGTCTTCACCTGAGATTGCTGTTTTTACTAATGGAGAATTAACAACTGCAAAGGCAATATTTTTTGCCTGATTTTTTGTTCTACTTTTAAATACATTAATTTTTATTAATTTTGTTAATCCCTCACCATCCTGAACTATTTTTAAAGAAAGATCTTCCATTATTTTTAATAAAGACTTACTTAAAACTTCATAAGTTTTTTTATTAATTAATATTTTCTTTCTATTTAACGAAAATAATACCAGAGTATCACTTGTTGAAGTATCACCATCTGTTGAAATAGAATTAAAAGTCTTATCAAGATTATCTTTCATTAATTTTTGTAAAATTTTTTTTGGTAAATCTACTTCAATAAAAACATAGGCTAACATGGTTCCCATATTTGGAAAAATCATTCCAGATCCCTTAGCTATTCCATAAATTTTAAATTTATAATTATTAATTTTAACATTTTTAACAGATACTTTTGCATATGTATCTGTAGTCATTATTGCTTTTGCAGCTTCTAAAATATTTTTATTTTGTATTTTATTAATATTTGAGAATTTTTTAATAATTAAATCTGGATCAAAGCTCTCACCAATTACACCTGTAGATGAAACAATTATTTGATTTTTTTTACATCCAATGAATTTAGATATGAAAGATGTATATTTGTCGATAATTTCTATACCTTTTCTTCCAGTATGAGCATTTGCATTACCCGAATTAACAACTAATACTTTAGCAGTTCCTCTATAATTTGCCTTATCCCAAATTATAGGAGCTGAAGGCATACTAGTTTTAGAATAAGCATTAATTGATTTTGCTGGTTTATCAAAAATTATTATTAAAAGATCATTGAGTTTTTTTTTAAAACCAGCGTGAAATGTATAAATATCTAAGCCTTTTGGTTTTAAATTGCTATATTTTTTAGGTCTAAAAATTGATTTACTATTTATAAATAATCTTTCATTGCTACTTAATGCTAAATCCTTTGTAGAAGATTTCTTTTTCATATGTTAACAGCCATTTATCATATTATGATTAATTTTGTTAATAAACTTTTTAAAAACTTAGGATCAAAATCACTGGGGAGATATAACCATTTTATATCAGAAGTTAATGAGTTTGAAGAAAGTATATCAAAACTTTCAGATAATGATTTGAAAAGTAAAACAATCAATTTCAAAAAACTTATAAATGAGAATACATTAATAGAAAATATTTTACCTGAAGCTTTTGCAGTTGTCAGAGAAGCATCAAAAAGAACTTTAAAAATGAGACATTTTGATGTGCAATTAATTGGAGGAAAAGTTCTACATGATGGACAGATTGCAGAAATGAAAACTGGAGAAGGTAAAACGTTAGTTGCAACACTTGCTGCCTATGTAAATGCTATAAATAATAGATCTGTTCATATCATTACAGTAAATGATTATTTAGCGAAAAGAGATTCAGAATGGATGGGTAATATTTATAATTTTCTTGGATTAAGTGTTGGTTGCATAACCTCGGATACACCACATGAAAACAGACCGAGTATTTATGATTGCGATGTTGTTTATGCAACAAATAATGAAATTGGTTTTGATTACTTAAGGGATAATTTGAAAAATGATTTTAATAAACTTTGTTTTAAAAAAAATGCATTTGCTATTGTTGATGAAGTAGATAGTATTTTAATTGACGAAGCAAGAACGCCTTTAGTTATATCTGCAGAAGCTAATACTAATACTGAATTATATCCAAAAATAAATAAAATTATAAAATATCTTGATGGTAAACATTATGAAGTTAACGAAGAAAGTAAAAATGTTTTATTAACAACAGAAGGAATGGAATTTACTGAAAATCTCTTAATTGAGAATGGATTAATTCAAAAAGGAACTCTTCAAGATTTAGAAAATATAACATTAAATCATAATATTATTCAAGGGTTAAGAGCAAACAAGCTTTTCCTCAAGGATAAAGACTATATTATTAATGATAATAGCATAGTAATTATTGATGAGTTAACTGGCAGACCAATGGATGGAAGAAGATATGGTGATGGATTACATCAAGCTATAGAGGCTAAAGAAGGTTTAACTATTCAAAAAGAAAATCAAACAGTTGCGTCAATAACCTATCAAAATTTTTTTAGAACTTATGAAAAGTTAAGTGGCATGACTGGTACTGCTTTAACAGAAGCAAAAGAGTTTGAAGGAATATACAATTTACATGTGGTTGAAATTCCACCAAACATTCAAGTTAATAGAATTGATAAAAATGATCAAATTTATATGACTAAAAGGGAAAAGTATGAGGCTGTTATAGATTTAGTAAAATCAAGGAATTCCAAAGGACAGCCTATTTTGATTGGCACTACATCTGTAGAAAATTCTGAGTTAATTTCCAGGATGTTAAGTAAAGAAAATATCAAGCATAACGTATTAAATGCCAAAAATCATGAAAGAGAGGCAGAAATTATTCTTCAATCTGGAATTTTTGGGAATGTAACGATATCTACAAATATGGCAGGTAGGGGAACAGATATAAAATTAGGAAATAATAATGATTTAGAAAAAGACAAAGTAATTAAGTCTGGAGGTTTATTGGTTATTGGAACAGAACGACATGAAAGTAGAAGGATAGATAATCAATTAAGAGGAAGGTCGGGAAGACAAGGTGATATTGGAGAAAGTATATTCTTCCTATCACTAGAGGATGACTTAATGAGAATATTTGGTTCTAAAACCCTAGAGAGTGTTTTATCGAAATTAGGCTTGAAAGATGGTGAAGTTATTACACATTCAATGATTACTAAATCATTAGAAAGAGCTCAACAAAAAGTTGAAGCACATAACTATGATTTAAGAAAACAAATTTTAAAATTTGATGATATTTTAAATGACCAGCGTAAAATTATTTATAATAATAGAAAAGATATTTTAATTACCAATGATCAATCAAAAATAATAGAAGAAATGATTGAAGAGTACGTAGAAAATATAATAACTGAAACAATTCCAGCTAAAAAATATAATAATGAATGGAATCCAAAACTATTAAAAGAAAAGTCTAAAGAGATATTTGATTTAGATCTTCCGATTCAAAATTGGTTTGAAGAAGAAGGTGTCGATGAAATAGAAATTAAAAAAAGGTTACATGATGCAATAAGGCAAAAGTATGATGAAAAAAAACATAACTATTCATCAGAACTATTAAGATTTGCAGAAAAAAGAGTCATGTTATTTCAACTTGATAAAGATTGGAGAGATCATTTAGCAGCAATGGATGCTTTAAGGAGTAGTGTAAACTTAAGAGCAATGGGGGGAAAAGATCCTTTTTATGAATACAAAAGAGAATCATTTGATTATTTTGATGAAATGCTTTCAAATCAAAATGAAAAGGTATTAAAAACTTTATTCAATATTCAATTGCTTTCAAATGAAAATAGTAGAAATTCAAATAAAGATAATCAAAAAACTAGAAGAATAATTACAAAAAAAGTAGGTAGGAATGAGCCTTGTCCTTGTGGTTCAGGTAAGAAATACAAGCAATGTCATGGTAATTAAATATTTGAAGTAATATTTATATATTTAAGTTTTCTATTTTGAACCAAACTCTCAGTGGAAATATTTTTAAGTTCTTTTAAATATCTCATAACAATAATTTTTAATTTATTTGCTTGATCTTCAGGGTATCTATGTGCACCACCAGGAATCTCAGGAATAATTTCATCTACAATATTAAATTTTTTACAATCATCAGAAGTTAACTTTAATGTATTTGCTGCTTCTTGAGAAAAATTTGTACTTCTCCATAAAATTGAAGCACAACCTTCTGGTGATATTACTGAATATGTAGAATGCTCCAACATTAATACTTTATCTGATGTTGCAATACCTATGGCCCCTCCAGATCCGCCCTCACCTATTATAATAGAAATTGTTGGGGTCTTAACTTTTAAAAAAACCATTATTGAAGAAGCTATAGATTCTGATTGACCTCTTTCTTCAGCATCTTTACCAGGGAAAGCTCCTGCGGTATCTACAAAAGTTATTACTGGTATGTTAAATTTTTCAGCTAATAACAATAATCTTTGAGCTTTTCGGTATCCTTCAGGTTTAGCCATTCCAAAATTGTGCTTCATCCTAGATTCCATGGAGTTTCCTTTTTCAGTTCCTAGAAAAATAACAGACTCATTTTCAATTTTTGCTAGACCACCAATTATTGCACTATCATCTGAATATTTTTTATCACCGTGCAAATAAATTATATCTTTAAAAATAGAATTAACATAATCTAATGTATGTGGTCTTTCACTATGTCTTGAAACTTGTACTTTTTGCCAAGGATTTAATTTAGAATAAATTTTTACAAATAATTGTTTTTTTTCATTTTTTAATTTTTCAATTTTTTGAGAATTGGTATTAGGAGAATCATTGAGTTTACTTATAGTCTCGTCTATTTTTTCAATTTCAGTTTCAAAATCAAAATATTTAATCATTACAAAATTTTATAATGTTTTAATATTTCTATAATTATTTCTCTTATTAGTTCTCCATCCTTATAGCTTATAAAGCCTGATAAGAGAATTTTTAAATGTTGAGGATGTATTTCGTTCCAATTTTTATTATTTAATGAAACAATTGAATACATAAGAAATATATCATTATTGTTATTTTGAATTGAATCGTTGAGATTTTCAATAATAAAAGTTGATGGCATTAATCTGTCATCATAAATAGTGCTAAAATTTTCACTTAAACTTTGATTTAAATTATTTTGAAGGGTACTAAAAAGTACAAACATTAATTCTTCAACTTTTGTATCTTTACTTTTAGAAAATACTTCCGAATTCGAAGTAATGGTTTCTATTATTTTTTGTGTTTCAGCTGCTGAATGTAAATTGTATAAAATTTTCACATAAGCAATTTTTTCATCTATACCTTTTATACCCTCATAAAAGTTGATCCATTCTAAAGCCATTTCATAATTTTTATTATAAATATATGAACTAGCAATTTGAGGACTAAACTCTAAATTTTCTGCTGAAAGTTCAATTGATTGAACAATTTTATAAGATAAAGAATATGAAATTTCTTCAAGATTATTTAATTTTGAAAAATCCCAAAAATTCATTAAAGCTTCAATTCTTTCTGATGGAAAAATTTGAATGTTAATTAACTGGAAATGAAATGCCATTAACATTTCAATATTATTAGAAAATTTTTCAATTGTTTCTGTAGGATTATTAAGCTGTGAAGAGTTAAAATCAACTGATTGGTATAATGCAGCTAGGCTTTCAATAGAAATGTTATTACCAAGAAAACTATCATTTGCAGCTTTAATTCTTAAATCAATTGGTGATGATTGATTTAGGATAATTGGAATAGCTAAGTTTTTTGAGTCTACTTTCAAAAAATCTGGATTTAAAGGCAGTTCAGCAATTCTTAGCATTGAACTGTACAAAAAAATTAAATCTTTATTAATGGGGTCAGAAAATTTAATGTCAATATTTTCTAATTCATTATTATTGGAAATTATAACAGAATATAATTGTTGAAAATTATTATCTATTTTTGCTTCTGTTTCCAACAAGATCGAATTAAGTAGTTCAGCTTCTGAATATTTATTATTTAAAATTAGACAAAAAATATCAATTTTTTCTATTAAAAAATTTTTAAAATTAATTTCTTTTGAAAACTCATCTTTTAACTCGCATACTCTATCTAATTGAAAAGTTGATAGAAGATAATTTAATTTAATCATATTATAAAAGTTTATATTTTCATAATTTTGCAAGTCTTTTTTACTAATTAAATCATATGATTTTGTTATATTTCCATTTTTATAAAAATAATTCACAATGGAGAAAAATATTTGTCTATTTTCTTTTTTATCAAGATCTAAATTTGATTTTTCCAAAAGGGAAAATAGCTCTCTTTCTAAAATTTGTGATTTTATATTATTTGCATTATTAAGATAATTATTTATGGATTCTTTATTTGTTAAGCTCCAAAAATTATTTAATTCAATTTCTTTTTCTTCAACTTCTCCAGAATTTTCAAATATTTCATTTTTTTCTTCTTTATTATCAATTTTAGTATTTAATTCCTCAAGTTCTGATGAATTATCTAAAACCATTTGATCTAATGTCTTTGTTTCATGAAGTTCTATAACCTCTATTTCATTTGCAGAAGCTAATATCGAAATGAACGTGAAAAGTATAAAAAAAATAAAAATTTTCATTTAGCCTCTATTTTATACTCTTCTAAAACCTTTTTAGTTGGGACGGGAATATCTATTGTATATAGGGCTATAACAAGAATAATTGATAGTGCAAAAAAAAAGTATAATATGTATTTATTGTTCATTTTAAGAAAAAGACTAATATATTATAAATGTAAATTTTTAAGTTATTTCTTAATGTAAGTAAAATTTGTCAATAATAAGAAATATTAGAGAATAATGCTAAATTTTGATAAAATTAGAAAAAAAAATATATGTTTAGTGGGAATGATGGGCTCAGGAAAGTCAATTATTGGCAAAGAGTTGAGTAAATATTTCAAAATTCAGCATCTTGATAGTGATGCTGAAATTGAGAAAAATGCTGGAAAAAGCATAAACTTGCTATTTAAAGATCATGGAGAAAATATTTTTCGTGATTTAGAGATGGAAATTTGCACTAAGTTACTTACAAAGGAAAATTGTATAATTTCACTAGGAGGTGGAAGTATTTGTAACTCTAAAATTAGAGAATTAATCAAAAAATATTCTTATTCTATTTATTTAAAAGTAAATCTTGGTACGCTTGAAAAAAGATTAAAGCATAACTCCAAAAGACCTCTTTTAAAAAATGTAAATAAAAAACAAAAACTAGAAGAAATATATCGTGAAAGAGAAAAATATTATAATAGAGCTAATTTAATTGTTGATAATGAAGATAAACAAAAAAGCATAAAGAAAATAATTGAAATTTTAAAAAATAAATGAATAAAAGTTTTTTCATTAAAAATAATAACTCTAGATGCAACATAATTATTAAAAGTAATTATATTCAAAATTATTTAAATAAATTAATTAGAAAAAAAAGAAAAATATTTTGCATTGTAGATATAAATGTAAAATATTTAGTGAAAGAAATTCTTGAATTAGATAATTGTACAATAATATTTATCAAAGCAAATGAAAGTATTAAAAATATAAAAGTTTATAATAAAATATGTGAAAAATTATTAATTAAAAAAATTGATCGCAATTCTATAATTGTCGCAATTGGTGGCGGAACTATCGGCGATTTAGTTGGTTTTGTTGCTAGTACATTATTAAGAGGGATCGAATTTATATTAATTCCTACGACACTATTGGCTCAAGTTGATAGTTCAATTGGAGGTAAAAATGGAATTAACACTCCATTTGGAAAAAACTTAATAGGAACTTTCAAACAACCTAATGAAGTAGTTATTGATACTGATGTACTTAGAACACTTTCAAAAAGAGAAATGAAGTCAGGATACGCAGAAATAATTAAACATGCACTAATAAAGGATTTTAAATTTTTTAAGTGGTTAGATAAAAATTATAAAAAAATTTTTAATTTAAATAATAAAATACTTAGAGAAGCTGTTAGTAAATCAATTGAAATTAAATTATGGTATGTAAAAAGAGATAGTAAGGAGGAATTAATTTCAGATAATTCTAGAGCGATGTTGAATTTTGGTCATACTATTGGTCATGCTTTAGAGACTAATTATAAATATTCAAATAAACTTAATCACGGTGAAGCAATATCGATTGGCATGATAACAGAAGCAAAAATATCACAAAAATTCGGATATCTTAATAATAAAAATTTAGAATTAATATTAGGTCACTTTAAAAGAACAAATTTAAAAATATTTGATCCACAAATTAAAAATAAGAAAACAATTGATATTTTATTAAACGATAAAAAAAATTCTAATAATCAAATTAATATTGTGCTCTTAAGAAGAGTTGGATCTAGTTTCTTTAAACGAAATATTGATATTAAAAAAATTACAGATATTATTAACAAAATTTAAATTGTGTTTACATTTACATTACTAATTATTTTAATCTTTCTTGTATTGTTATCTGGATTTTTATCTGGATCTGAAACTGCTATAACTGCAACCTCAAAAGCTAGAATAATTTATCAGAAAAAAAGGGGTAATAAACGTGCAGGATATGTTCTTAAACTCTTAAATAAAAAAGACAACGTAATTTCCACATTACTTTTATCAAATAATTTAGTTAACATTCTGGCCTCATCTTTAGCGACAGCTTTTTTTTACGATATATTTGGAGTAGAGGGTATATTTTATGCAACAATAATTATGACAATAGTAATAGTCATATTTGCAGAAGTTTTGCCCAAAACATATGCATTAAATAGGCCTAATAGAACAGCATTATTAATTTCACCAATAATTTATTATTTAAACAAGCTATTATTTATTTTTGTATTTGTAATCAATCTTATTGTCAGATTTATTTTTAGAAAAAATGAAAATGATACAAAAAATAATGATATTCAATCTGAAGAAGAACTTAAAGGTGTTATAGATCTATACAAAACCTCAAATCCTGACTACGAACAAGAAAAGGAGATGTTACAGAGTATTCTTCAATTAAATGATATTACTGTTGAAGAAATTTTCACTCATAGAAAAAATATTTATTCAATTGATTCATCTATCGAAACAAAATTCATAATTGAAAAAATCAATAACTCTAGATTTACAAGAATACCATTTTGGAAAGATAATCCAGAAAATATAATTGGATTGCTAAATGTCAGAACCTTAAATATTGATTTAAAGAATCAAGAAAAATCAAAAGAAATTATTTTTGATAAAATTACTAAACCATGGTTTATTCCTGAAACCACAAATCTTTTAGAACAATTAGTTGAATTTAGAAAACGCAAAGAACATTTAGCATTTGTCGTTGATGAGTATGGTGAATTATTAGGGCTAATAACTCTTGAAGACATAATAGAAGAAATAGTAGGAGAAATTGTCGATGAAATTGATATTCCAGATAATGAATTTAAAGTTAATAATTATGGTAAAATTATAATTAATGGTGAAAAGAATGTTAGAGATTTATATAAAAGTTTTGATCTAGATCCGCCAGAAATTGAATCGTCTACAATTGCAGGTTATATTCTTGAAATATCTAAAAAGATTCCATTATATGGTGAGATAGTATCTGATAAAAATTTTAACTATAAAGTTTTGTCTCATTCTAGAAAACAAATATCAAGAGTTGAGATTTCTAAAATTAATTAGTTTAATTTCAATAGAGTGTAGGCCTTGATCTAACTCATATTTTAAAAGTTCATAAATTTTTCTATGAATTTCCAGCCTATTAGTATTTTTTAAATTTTTAGGCTTTAATAAAATTTTAATATGAGTTTCACCTTTTCCATCAAATTTGTTATGACCAGCATGTTTATATGAATTATCCTCAATATTGACGTCAAAATCTGTAAAATTTTTTTCTATTAAATTTAATATTCTATTCTTACGTTTCATGTATTAAACACTATATATATATTAATGAAAAAAGATAAATTGGACATAAAAAAAAATGCATTATCTTGGGAAAAAAGGAACTCTCAAAAAATATGTGACAAAGAGAATTGCTTTGAGATTGGTGAGTTTAAAGCACCAAAATCTCGTAAACGTCTTAATGATTATTATTTTTTTTGTATAAATCATATCAAAGAATACAATAAATCCTGGGACTTCTATAAAGGTCTTACAGTTGATCAAATTGAAAACTCTATGAGAGAAGATACCATATGGAATAGGCCTTCTTGGCCATTAAAAGGTGCTCCGAATAAGGTATTTGAGCAAATTAAAAGCTTTTTTGATGTAGAATATGATGAATTAAATTCAAAAGATAACTTTTTTTTTAATAAAGAAATAAAAGAGGTGTTATCAAAGGATGAAAATGATGCTTTAAAAGTTTTAGAATTAAATTTACCATTAAATTTAGATAAAATTAAAAAAAATTACAAAAAACTAGTGAAAATTTTTCATCCTGATGTAAATGGTAACAATAAAAATGCTGAAGAAAAATTTAAGGAAATAAACAAATCATATAAAATTCTTTTACAAAAATTCAAAAATGAGCAACAAATCTAATTTAGATATAACACCAAAAATTAAGATAAACCCATCTGATTTGTTTGGAGTTTCATGTAAATTTGATGTTTATAGTTTTGAAGAGAAAACTGATCATGTACCAGATATAGATGATTCATATAAATTTGATCCACAAACTACATTAGCAATTCTAGCTGGATTTGCTTGTAATAGAAGAGTTTTAATTCAAGGGTATCATGGAACAGGAAAATCAACCCATATTGAGCAGGTAGCTGCTAGATTAAATTGGCCATGCATAAGGATTAATTTAGATAGTCATATTAGTAGAATCGACTTAATTGGTAAAGATGCAATAGTATTAAAAGAAAATAAACAAATTACGCAATTTCAAGATGGTATACTACCTTGGGCATATAAAAATCCAGTTGCTTTAGTTTTTGATGAATATGATGCTGGTAGACCAGATGTAATGTTTGTGATTCAAAGAATTCTGGAAACACAAGGTAAATTAACTCTTCTTGATCAGTCAAGAGTAATAAAGCCAAATGAATTTTTTAGATTATTTGCAACAGCAAATACAGTTGGTTTAGGTGATACCTCAGGTTTATATCACGGAACACAACAAATTAACCAGGGTCAAATGGATAGATGGAACATTGTTTCAACTCTTAACTACTTAAGTAATGAACAGGAAATTAAAATTATTCTAAGTAAAATAAAAGAGTTAAATAACAAGGAAGGAAAAAGCATTGTCAAAAGTATGGTGGCAACTGCTGATCTGTCAAGATCAGGTTTTATTAACGGAGATATATCAACTGTTATGAGTCCAAGAACAGTTCTTACCTGGGCCGAAAATTATTTACTACTTGATGATATTGAACACGCATTCAAACTATCATTTCTTAATAGATGTGATGAAATGGAAAGGTCTATTATTGAAGAATATTTTCAAAGATCTTTTGGAATTGATATCACAGATGCAAAGGTAGTTAATGTTAAAGAATAGTGAATTCATCGAAGAATTCAAAAAGTCAATATCTGCAACTGTAAAATCAATAGGAAAAAACGAAGATTTAGAAATTAATTATGTGAAAGAAAACCCATCTATAGTTGGAAATATAATTAATTTGACAGAGCCTAATATTGAAAATATAAAAAATAATTTACCTTATCTTAGAGCTGAAGCCGACTCGATGGCTTTAGAATTTAGGCTGCACTCAAAAGAAATACACCAAAACTTTATTAAAAATGATGAACTCTCAAATGAAATAATAAATGCACTAGAACAAACAAGAATTGAAGTTAAAGGAAGCCTGGAGTTTAAGGGCATTAAAAAAAATTTAAAGTTCAAACACTTACAAGACCTTCGTTATCAGAAAAGTGAAAAAACTAATGATGATTTAATTCAAGCATTTCGTTATATTGCATATGAAGAATTAATTGGCCAAAGAATAGGTTTTGATATTTCAAAATATAGAGCAGTACTTAAAAATAAATTAAAGAATAAATATAATAATTTTTTTAACGATCTAAAAAAAAATGTTGATGATCAAGAGAAGTTTACAACTACTATTCTTGAAAAACTAGAAGAATTAGGATTATTGAATAATAAAAATGATAATACACAAAACGATGATTTAAATGAAAATGAAATTGATGATAATCAAGAAAATGATGAAAATGAAAATCAAAATAATGATGAAAGTTCTGAGTCAAATATTGAAATGCAAACTAGTGATACAAATATTGAACAATCTGTATCTACAGAATCAAATGAAGAAATGGGAGATGATAGTAGTAATAATGAACAAGACTATTTTCCTAAAATTGAATCAATCAACAAATTAGAAAATTATAAAATCTATGATAGTAGTTTTGATGAAATAATAAATGCTAATGAATTATGTGATACTAGAGAATTAGATAAATTAAGACAAAATCTTGATCAACAAGTATTTAATTTTCAACCTTTAATAGTAAAGATTGCAAACAGACTTCAGAGAAAGCTTTTAGCTCAACAAAATAGACATTGGGATTTTAATGTGGAAGAAGGTTATCTAGATACGTCAAGATTAGCAAAGATAATTGCAAACCCTAACAATAAATTAAGTTATAAAGTGGAAAGAGAGATTGAATTTAAAGATACAATTGTTTCTCTTTTAATTGATAACTCGGGCTCAATGAGGGGAAGACCAATAACTGTTGCTGCTTTGTGTTCAGATATTTTAGCAAAGACTTTAGAAAGGTGTTTAATTAAATCTGAAATACTTGGTTTCACTACAAAAGCTTGGAAAGGTGGTAAATCTAGAGAAAATTGGATTAAAAATAACAAACCATCTAATCCTGGTAGGTTAAATGACCTACGACATATAATATATAAATCGGCGGACGCACCTTGGCGTAGATCAAAAAAAAATCTTGGATTACTTCTTAAAGAAGGTATTTTAAAAGAAAATGTAGATGGTGAGGCTTTATCTTGGGCATACGACAGACTTATAAACCGAAATGAAAAAAGAAAGATTTTAGTGGTTATTAGTGATGGAGCACCAGTTGATGACTCAACACTATCAGTAAACCCAGGAAATTACTTAGAAAAAAATTTGAGAGATATAATCAATGAAATTGAAAACAAAAAAAATGTTGAGCTCATAGCTATTGGAATAGGTCATGATGTTTCAAGGTACTATAGTAAAGCAGTTACTATTATGGATGTTGATCAACTTGGAGAAGTGTTACTTAACCAGCTATCAACAGTGTTTTCTAATAAATAATTATTCATTTAACCACTCTTTCCTAGCTTGTTCAAAATTATTTTCTTTTATAGAATTCCTAATTGTATTCATAAGATTATTCATGAAAAAAATATTATGGTTTGTAATTAACTGTAAAGCTAGTAATTCTTCAGAAGCAAATAGATGATGTAAATATGATAAAGAGAAGTTGCTACAAGTATAACATGAACATTGCTCATCAATTTGTCTAAGATTTTCTTTATATTTTGAATTCTTTATATTTATTTTACCTCTTTTTCCTTTTACTAAAGCCGCACCATGTCTTGCTAACCGTGTTGGGCTTACACAATCAAAAGTGTCTATGCCTTGTTCAACAAATGTCCATATATCAACTGGATCCCCTATACCCAGTAAATGAATAGGATGAATTTCATTTAATTTTGAAGCAGTAAAATTTACTACTTTTTGCATTTCATCTTTGTTCGAACCTAAACTACCCCCAATTGCAATACCAAAAGTCTCAATTAAATTTTCATTGAAATAAATACTCTCTTCTCTAAAATCTTCATAAATGCCACCCTGAATTATTCCATAAATCTCTTGAGGCCCTGCAGATCCATATTTTGATTTGTATTTAAGTTGTGAATCAAAAGAATTTATTGATCTCTGTGCCCATCTATGGCTTCTAAGCATTGATTCATAAGTGTAATCCCTATTAACATTAAAAGGTGTACACTCATCAAATGCAACAATAAAATCAGCCCCAAGATCCCTTTGAATTTGTATAGATTTTTCTGGAGATAACAAAATATTAGACCCGTCTATATAAGATTTGAATATTGCTCCCTCCTCATTAATTGATAGAAGTGTTTTTTTTATTTTAGAATTTGATTTTCTACCTTTAATTTCATCAGCAACTGACCCATTACCTAAAGAAAATATTTGAAATCCTCCACTATCAGTTAACATAGGGCCATTCCATCCAGTAAATTTGTGCAAACCTCCATGCTTTGCAATTAAGTCACTACCTGGCTGAAGCATTAGATGGTAAGTATTTGATAGAATAATTTGAGTATTATTTTTTTTTGCATCTGCTGTACTAAAAGATTTTAATGCTGCTTTAGTTGCGCAAAAAATAAATGCAGGAGTTTCAATATCACCGTGAGGAGTTGATATAACACCGACTCTAGCTCTAGAATTTTTTAATTTTTTTTTAATATTCCATGAAAAATTAGACATTAGTTTTTTTAATAAAAAACTTAGCACAATAAATAAATGGGGTATCTAAAAATGCTATTATAATTCTTAATAAATAAGTTCCTAAAATATATATCATTATTACATTATAAAGATTCATAGGCTCCGGATTAAGCAATATCCAAGCAAAAATACTAAATACTGTATTATCCACCAAAGATGATGCAATAGTAGATAAATTATTTCTAAACCATAAGTTTTTATTAGAAGTCAAATTTTTTAGATAATTATAAAACCATACATCAAAATATTGACTAATTAAGTAAGCTATCATACTTGCTATAAAAAACCTAGTCATAGGGGTAAATACATTTTGCAGACTTTCTTGTACCCAATCTCCTGAAGATGGTTTGAAACCAATGGTAATAACCATAAGCAAAGTCATAAAAAGAAAAGCAGAAAAACCAATTAATATATTAACTCTTGCTTTTTCTTTTCCATAATATTCAGATAAAATATCAGTACATAAAAAAGTAGATGCAAATAGAATTGTGCCCAATGCAACAGGTTCTGGAGAGTAAAAAAAATCAACTGTTTTTAATACTTGTATATTACCAGCAATTATTGCTAGTGATGTGTATATGAAAATTCCTACATAACCGAAAAGTCTCAAAAAGATTAAAATAGATGAAAAACAAAATAAGAGCATTATCACCCACATAAGTTCCGTACTTAATGAATTCAGAGTCGCAGTTAAGTCAAAGAAAAAACCCATTTAAAAAATATTAATTAGATTTTGAAAGAATAATTTTTTTTAGTTTTTTTGCTTTTAAGTGTAGCTTAGAATTAGGTGTATTAATCAAAAAATCATCTAGGCCACCTTTTTTTTCAACTGTCCTAACGGTACTTACAGCTACTTTTAATTTAAATTTCTGACCCAGTATTTCACTTGAGAATGAAATATTTTGAAGATTTGGTTTAAATCTTCTTTTTGTTTTATTTTTCGCGTGGCTTACATTGTTACCTGTTTGAAAAGATTTACCAGTTAATTCACATCTCATTGACATATTTTGAAGCTAGTAAATATATAATTTGTTTTGTCAAGTATTCTTAAATGCTAAAATAATTAATTAAATAAGTTGGTGAAATTTGATGATTTTTACATAAAATTTTAATAGAGTCTATATCTCTATGAATTCCAGATTTTACAAGAACACTGTCTATTGAAAAATTATTAGCCCCTTTGATATCATGAAAGATTGAGTCCCCAATTGCTATAGTTTTAGACTTATCTAATTTAATAGACTTAGTAGATTCAATATATATATCTTTTTCTGGCTTACCTTGTATAACAACATCTCCGCCCATATTTTTATAAATTTCTGCAATGGCTCCCATACAGAATATATTTTCATCATTATTTTTTTCTACCGTTTCAAAATCTGGATTAGCACAATACATAATTAAATTTTTATTAAGTGCCTTATCAAGTGATGGAATATAATCAACTGGTTGCATGCCTTCAAAAGGTGTGCATGCTAAAATAAAATCCGCATCATTAAGATCTTCAACAAATGAAAAGTCTAGTCCATCTCGAAATAAAAGGCCATCTTCTTTACTTTTATCAAAAATATGGAAACATTTTTTTTTATTATTTTTATCTGGATATTTTTTTTTAAGTGTTTGCCATATCATTTCCCCACTAGTCATAACATTTACAAAACACTGTTTATTAAATCCTAATTTAGGTAATTTCTCTTCTGATGATCGTTTTCTCTTTGAAGAATTAGAAACAATAAATAAATTTTTATTTTTTTTTTCAAGAAGATTTATTGTATCTATTGCATGTTTAAAACCTGATAAACCATCATGCATTACACCCCATTGATCGATAATATAATTTTCGTAATCATCAACAATATCTAATATAGAGTCTATTATAATCATTAAACGGATTTTCCAACTACATCTGTAATATTTTTATATCCATCAGTTTTAATTAAGTTAATTAATTCATTTTTAATTTTAGAAACTAGTAATGGTCCCTCAAACGTTAAAGCTGTGTATATTTGTACTAAAGATGCTCCAGATTTGATCTTTTCGTAACAATCACTTCCACTTGATATGCCCCCCACACCTATAAGTGTGATTTGACCATTTGTTAAATTATACATTTTTTTTAAAACATTATTAGAAATTTTGAAAAGTGGCTTACCACTTAAACCTCCATTATTAATTTTTTTATTAAATTGAAGATTATTTGGTCTACTTGTAGTCGTATTGGTTAAAATTAATCCATCAATATTATTTGCTAAAGAAATTAATGCTATATCTCTTAACTGATCATCATTCAAATCTGGAGAAATTTTTATAATAATAGGTTTTTTATTGATGCTTTCAATCTCTTCTCTTTTTTTTATAATTTTTTTGATTAATTTTTCAATATTACCTCTAAGTTGTAAATCTCTTAATCCTTCTGTATTTGGAGATGAAATATTTATTGTAATATAGCTTGCAAGAGCTCCAAGTTCTTCCATGCCATAAAGATAATCATCTATAGAATTTTTACTATTTTTATTTTTACCTATGTTGACACCAATAATTTTATTTCTTGCAAAACTATTTTTTATTTTAGATATATTTTTTTTTACTTTTTTTGAACCTTTATTATTAAAACCTAAGCTGTTAATTACGGCTTGATCTTTTTCAAGTCTGAATATTCTAGGTTTTAAATTACCTACTTGTGGTATTGGAGTAATAGTGCCTACTTCAACAAAACCAAATCCTAATGAAAACATGGATTTAACAACCTCAGCATTTTTGTCAAACCCTGCTGCAAGACCTATAGGATTTGGAAAATCTAACCCTATTAAATGTTGTGATAATATTGGGTCATCTATTTTATCCAAATTAAAGTTAAAAAATTTAAGAGCATTTATCGTAATAGTATGCGCTAATTCAGGTGGAAAAAACTTTAAGATTTTTATTGAGCTATTTAACAATAATCTAATTATCTATTAATTCTTTTATATAATCAATACTTTCTCTAATTCCAAACAATTTAATAAATGAGCCTAATCTTGGACCTTGATCTTGGCCTAGTAAGACTTGATAAACTAATTTAAAAAATTCTTTTAAATTTTCAAAATTATGATTTTTCCCCACTTCATACAAAAATGTTTGTATATCTTCTGCAGAACTTGTTTCTGTTATTTCATTTTCTAAGACATTAATAATATCAAGAAAAATAGTTTTATTAATAGAGTCTATTTTTAAATATTTTTTTTTTGGTAGAATAAAATCTCGATAATAGTTTAATGCAAAATCAATAAGTCGATCAAATTCTTGATTATTTTCTGGACTTAATTGTTCATCATACTTATTT
>CACHBB010000015.1 GCA_902577945.1 uncultured Alphaproteobacteria bacterium | reverse complement strand
AACATTATCTGCAACAACCTTATTAATTACACTGTATTCTTTTGGACCCGCTTCAGAAATATATACACCGTTAATATAAAGATTAAACCACTGGTATCCCATAGGGTTACCAGGAATTATAGTAGGAGCATTTAACGCTAAATAATTCATTCCCCAATCATCTAAATCTAATGGTTCAGCTAAATGAATAAAATTTGCAGCATTATCACCATATCCATGAAGCATAATCATAAGTTTTGATGGATTATCGTGTTTTGATATTGATGGTCCTGTTAAAATATTATCCATAAGCTCTATATCTATGAAATCTTGTTTCATTCAAGAAAAGTTTTATATACAATACATATATGGGAACCATGCAAATAATTCTTGTAATTTTTATGGTAGCAACTCTGGCCGTTGTTGTTGTAGGTGTTATTGCAATGGCAGTTAATGGTAAATTAAATAAAAATCATAGTAATAAATTAATGCGATTAAGGGTTTTATTTCAAGCAATTGCTGTGCTTATATTTGTAATAATCATTTGGTTAGCTAGAAATTAATAATTTAGAGACTAGAAAATAAAGGTAATATTTAGTATAAATATCAAGAGGATAGTTATGGGCATTCACTTTAATCACAAATCTAGAGCTGGCGATAGAAAAATGCAAAAGGAATTAAAGCTAAAAATGAAGGCTGAAGAGAGAAAGAAAAAACGTGAAGAACAAGAGCGCCTCAAACAAGAAGAGGAAATGAGAAAGCTTGAAGAATTAACTAGACCTGATGCCTCTCAAAAATAATTAATATTACTTTTTCAGAGGATAGTGTTTACCAATAAAGCTTTTTAGTATTTCTAAAGTTTGATCAGCCTCTTCTAGAAGCATCATATGGCCACAATTATTTATGACATGTACTTCTGATCCCTTAATATGATCTGCTAGTTTTTTTCCTTCTTTAAGTGGACACATTTTGTCAGCATCACCTAAAATACATAAAGTTGGTAAATCTAATTTTTTCGCAGCTTCAAAACCATTTTTATAATTATCACACGCTCTAAAATCTACACCAAGTGTGTCTTTAATTTCTTTTTTTTCTTGAACTAACATTGAACCAACATTTAAGTGATATAAGCCAGGTACAGGGTGACCTCCAAAATGGCCTGCGGGTCCATGAGCCCAATCCATCATTAAATCTACTGCTTTAGTATTACTTGTTTCTGCTAATTCTAAAAGTTCAGGGTTTAAAGGTATAGCTCCTGCTCCACCCATTAAAGTCAAAGTTTTTATTTTTTCTGGATGTTGTTTTGCACACTCCATTGTCACAAGACATCCTTGAGAATGACCGACTAGAGAAGCTTCTTTACATCCAACCGCATCTATTACATCACCAACCCAGTCACCCATCTCCTCAATTGTTTTTAAACTTTCTCCTGAAGATAATCCGTGTCCAGGTAAATCGATAGCCAAGATGCTATATCCACGAAAAGCAAAGTACCTTGTTTGTAAGACCCAAACCATATGGCTAAGTCCACTGCCATGAACAAAAATCATTAATGGTTTGTTTTTATCAAATGGTCTTCCACCAGTTGAGGCAAAAGTATCTATTCCACGAACTTTAAATCTCATTTATTTGTTTGCAACTAAACGAGGTTTCTTTGCAGCTCTAAACCCATTTTCAAAATCATTAACAATATCTTCAAAATCTTCAAGACCTACTGATAGTCTTATCATGTCATGAGATAATCCAGCAAATTTTAAAGTTGCCTCATCCATTTGTGAATGGGTTGCAGATGCAGGATGTATAACCAATGTTCTTGCATCACCAACATTTGCTAAGTGTGAAGCTAACTTTACATTATCAATAAAAGCAGCTCCTGCTTCTTTGCCACCTTTGATACCGAATGCAATCATAGAACCTGTTCCCTTAGGCAAAATTTTTTCAGCCAGTTCTTTATCTGGATGTCCTGGTGCACTAGCGTGAGATACCCAAGCCACACTTTCGTGATTTGATAAATATTCAACCATTTTTAAGGCATTTGAACAGTGTTTTTCCATTCGAAGAGACAAAGTCTCTATACCATGTAAGATATTCCATGCATTTTGAGGGGCAAGACATGGGCCCATATCTCGCATACCTTCTGCCCTTGCCATCATTGTGAATGCAGTTGGACCAAATTCTTCGGCGAATGATAAACCATGATAGCCCTCATATGGTTCAGTCATGTTTGGAAACTTATCGTTTTGCATCCAATTAAATGTACCTCCCTCAACTAAAATTCCTGCCATAGAAGACCCATTGCCACTCATCCATTTTGTTAATGAGTGAACAACTAAATCAGCCCCATGTTCAAATGGTCTGCATAAATAAGGTGTTTGATATGTACTATCGATTATAAGAGGTATTCCTGCATCTTTAGCAATTTTAGAAACTTCAGGCATATTCATCAATTCATTTCCAGGATTACCAACTAGTTCTCCAAATATTCCCTTAGTATTAGGTTGAATCGCTTTCTTAAATCCTTCAGTGTCTCTAGGCTTAACAAATGTAGTTTTAATTCCAAATTTTGGCAATGTCAGTCTAAATAGATTTACAGTGCCGCCATATAATTGTGATGAAACAACCATATGGTCACCAGCATTACAAAGAGTCATGATTGTTAAAAATATTGCACTCATACCTGATGCTGTTGCAAGGGCGGCAGTTCCTCCCTCAAGTGCACATACTCGTTCCTCTAAAACTTGAACTGTTGGATTAGACATTCTGCTATAAATGTGTCCACCTCTTTCTAAATTAAAAAGTGCAGCAGCATGATCTACATCATCAAACATATATGAAGTTGTTTGATAAATTGGTACTTGTCTTGAGCCTGCATTTTTACTTGGCTGATAACCAGCATGAAGACTTAGTGTGTCAAACTTATAGGTTTTTGGATCCATTTATAACTCCTTTGCTTTTTTTCGTAATTCAAATTTTTGTATCTTCCCAGTTGAAGTTTTTGGTAATTCACCAAAGATTACATGCTTTGGTCTTTTAAATCCAGCCATATTTTCTTTGCAAAACTGAATTATATCCTCATCTGTGGCATTTTTTCCAGGAGCTAATTCAACAAAAGCACAGGGTGATTCACCCCACTTCTCATCTGGTTTAGCAACAACAGCAACTAAAGAGACTGCTGGGTGTTTTGCAACAACATTTTCAACTTCCACAGATGAAATATTTTCTCCACCAGAAATTATAATATCTTTCGATCTATCTTTTATTTGAATATATCCATCAGGATAGACAACAGCTAAATCACCGGAGTGAAACCATCCTTTTTTCATGGATGTTTCAGTAGCCTCCTTATTTTTGTAATATCCTTTCATAACAACATTACCTCGAATTAAAATCTCTCCCATGGTTTCTCCATCCATCGGAACTTTTTCATAGGTCTCTGGATCTGCAACACAAACTTCTTCGGTATTTGGATAACGAACACCTTGTCTTGCTTTAATATCAGCTTTTTTAGATTTTGATTGTGATTCCCATTCTTCATTCCAAGCACATTGAAGAATATGGCCATATGTTTCCGTTAACCCGTATACATGCATAACTTCAAAACCTAAGTTATCCATCTTTTCAAGAATTGCGCTCGTTGGTGGAGCTCCAGCAGTAAGTACATATACTTTATGAGTTATTTCTTTTTTATCTTTTTCATCAGCGTTAGCAATTAAACTTAAAACTATAGGAGCACCTCCAAAATGAGTTACTTTGTATTTATCTATTAAGTTATAAATATCTTTTGCAACAATGTACCTGCAGCAAATGATCTTTGCATGTATTAAAGCAGCTGTCCAAGGGTATCCCCATCCATTACAGTGGAACATTGGAACTGTATAAAGAAATGTTAATTTATTAGGCATGTTCCATGCCGTAACACTTCCAGTAGACATTAGGTATGATCCACGGTGGTGATAAACAACACCTTTTGGTTTACCAGTTGTGCCTGATGTGTAGCTTAATGAGATTGCCTGCCACTCATCTTCAGGTAAAGACCAATTATAATTATCATCACCCGTTTTTAGAAATTCTTCATATGTCATTTCTCCAATTTTTTCACCTTCACCAACTTTAAAAATTGCTTGGTCATCATGAATATCAATAATAGGAATATTTTTTCCATATATTTGCAAAGCTTTCTTCATTGTAGGAGAAAATTGAGTATCAGTTATTAGAAGTTTTGCATCACTATGCTTTAAAATATATGCAATTGTTTCTGCATCAAGTCTGGTGTTAATTGTATTAATTACACCACCAGTCATTGGAATAGAATAATGTGCTTCGAATAATTCTGGAGTATTTGCAGCTATGATTGAAACGGTACTTCCTTTTGTAATTCCTTTTTTTGCTAAAGCACTAGCAAACTTGGTACATCGATTATAGGTCTCAAGCCAAGTATAACTCCTATTTCCATAAACTAAAGAGTCATAGTTTGGATAGATATCTTTTACTCGAGTTATAAAACTTAATGGTGATAACGGAACAAAATTGGCTAAATTTTTATCTAAGTTTGTATCAAAATTACTCATCTGTCTTCTATAAGGATCAAATACTACAAGAAATTAATTTAATTTACTAATGGTTTTCCAGTTTCAAGGGTATGTTTTATTCGCTCTTGAGTTTTAGGCATCTGGATAAGTCTCATGAAAGCTTCTAATTCAAGATTATAAAGATCGTCTTCACTTAATTCCTTATTAATATTTGTATTTCCACCGCTAAGTACAAAAGCAATCTGCTTACCTACCTCTAATCCATGATCTAGAATTTTATTTTCATTATATAGTGCTTCAAGCTTTTCGAACATTTTATCTCTGACAGCACTACCACCTAAATTAAATTTAGGTTGAGATGGTTTTTCATATCCCCCCTCTATAGTATTTAATAAATCGATAGCCGTTGATAATTGTCTGTCTCTGTTTATTACTACCTTATCTTTTTCTAAAAAGAATTGATTTGGCAGCGCTTCATTTGGTGAAGTGGCGGTAATTGCATAACCAATAAGATCAAAAACTTTCATAGACGCATGTTCAGAATTTTCTTTACCTTCTGGAGTTTGTAACCAACGCCACAACATTTCCTTACAACCCCCACCAGCAGGTATAAGCCCAACTAAAGATTCAACTAGTCCAAGGACAACATTTGTATGAGCAACGTTATAATCGCAATGCAAAACCACTTCAAAACCACCACCAATAGCAAGCCCTGATGGTGCAGCAATAAAAGGCTTACCAGCATATTTTATTGTTTTACAAGTTTGTTGGAAATCAATTATAAATTTTTCAATTTTAGACCATTCATTATTTTTAGCAAATTCCATTACATAATTTAAATTTACACCAGCAGAAAATTGCATTGCATCATTAATTACTATTGTGCTTTTATTATTTTGAGCAGCTTCTTTTAAAGCTAACATAGAGTCAGTATCTAAAGCGTTTGCCTTAGTAGTAAATTCAACAACCTGATATGATGAAGCATTTTTAACATTAGCAGAAGGGTTCTCAAAAGATTTTTGCAAATTTAACGATCTTAAATTATCAATACTAGAGTCTAAATATCCGGGTCTTTTATTAAATTCAAAAACTCCCTTCAAATCTCTAAAAAATTTTATATCAGTATTTTGATCAATAAAATTTTTTGTATTAATACTTGAGAGCATTTCAAAAGGACCGACAGTCCAGTTGAAGCCTAATCTTAGTGCATCATCTAAGTCTATATATTTTGATGATACATCAGGTATTAGATATGCAGCATACCTAATTACTTTTGTCAGTATTGATTTTGCGTACTCACCGTATTTGTCTTTTCTTTGAATGAGTTTATTTATGTTAATTTTATCTCCAACACCTAAATTAATTTTCTGACTTGGGTGATACTCACCAGTTTCTAAATTAATAGCCTCAAGAATTTTTTTACCATCAGATTTATTCATTCTATAAAAACCACCCTTACCTTTTCTTCCTGTATAACCGGTTTGAATAAGTTTTGTGACCAATGGTATTTCCTGTGCGACCTCGTGGAAGGGATCTTCTTTTGGAAGTTCTTTAATAAAACTTTTTAATACATCAGCCATCAAATCAATACCAATTAAATCGTAAAGCCCAAAGATTCCAGTTTTTGGAATACCCATAGGTCTTCCAAATACTGCATCAGCTTCTTCAATAGATATTTTCATTTTAAAAGCTTCTGTCATAGCAACTTGCATTGCATAAACACCAATTCTGTTTCCGATAAATCCCGGGGTGTCATTACAAATAATTACACCTTTACCAAGCTTTTCATCACAGAATTGTTTTAACGAATTAATTTTTTCAATATCATTAACTTCTTCAGTAACTATCTCAAGCAATGCCATATAACGGACAGGATTAAAAAAATGAGTAATACAAAAATTTTTTTTCATTTCATCAGGCATATTTGCTGATAGAATTTTCAATGGAATTGTAGATGTATTAGACGATATTATTGAATTATTCTTTCTTGTCGCATGAATTTTAGCATAAATGTTATGTTTGATATCTATTCTCTCAACAACAGCCTCTACAACCCAATCAGCTTCTGCAACTTCATTAAAATCATCTTCAATATTGCCAACTTTAATTAATTCAGCTTTGTTATTTTCTACTAAAAGTGGAGGTCGTGATTTTTTAATTCTTTCTTTGGCATTTTCTGTAATTTGGTTTCTAGATCCTTCTTTTGAAGGTAAGTCCAGAATTGTTACATCAATACCAGCATTTGCTATTTGGGCTGCAATTCCACTTCCCATAGTGCCGGATCCTATTACTACTACTTTTTTAATATTCATATGAGTTCTATAAAGCTCAGCTTATATAAGAAAAATTTGCCGTATGAAAATAATTTACGCATAAGTGTGGAAATTAATATAAATATCTCTTATAGGCGCGGAAAATGAAAAAAAATCCTTCAAGAAATGTCCATTTTACAAAAGGACCTAGTGAGATTTTAGATGCTATAAATTCATCTATAGATATTGACCAACGTCTTTATAAAGAAGATATAACTGGGTCAATAGCCCATGCTAAGATGCTCGGCAAACAAAAAATAATAAATAAAAAAGAACAAAATGCAATAGTCAATGGACTTAGATCAATTGAAAAAGATATTGAAAAAAACAAGGGTATTTTTTCAAACAAACTTGAAGATATTCATATGAATATTGAAAGTTTACTATTTAAGAAAATTGGAAAAGTTGCAGGAAAACTTCATACTGCAAGGTCTAGAAATGATCAGGTAGTAACTGATTTAAAATTATGGATTAAAAAAGAATCCAAAATTTTAAATAGTGAACTAAAAAAGTTTCAAAAAATACTCATTAATATTGCAACAAAAAATACTGAAACGATTATGCCAGGTTACACACATTTACAGATTGCTCAGCCCATAACATTGGCGCATCACGTTTTAGCTTATGTTGAAATGATTGGAAGAGATAGAACAAGACTCGAAAATTGTTTATATCGTCTTAATGAAAATCCATTAGGTGCAGCCGCACTTGCAGGCACCTCTTTTCCCATTGATAGAAAATATACATCTAAGGAGTTAGGATTTAGAGAACCAACAAAAAATGCCATGGATACAGTTTCAGATAGAGACTTTGTAATAGAATTTTTATTTGTTCTATCATTAATTGCTGTTCATTTATCAAAAATAGCAGATGAAATAATACTTTGGTCAAATCAACAATTTAATTTTATAAATTTACCAGATGATCTTTCAACTGGTAGTTCAATTATGCCTCAGAAAAAAAATCCTGATGGCGCAGAACTTGTTAGAGGAAAAACGAGTATTATTATTAGTAATTTAAGTTCAATGCTTAATATTATTAAAGGATTACCACTTTCTTATAGTAAAGATTTACAAGACGATAAACAAATAACATTTAATTCATACGACAATGTTATCTTGTGTATAAAAGTTATTAATGAAATTTTATCAAAATCAACATTCAACAAAACTAGAATGAAAGAGTTGATTGAAAATTCAAATGCAACCGCTACAGATTTAGCTAATTGGTTAGTTCAAAATCTTAGATATTCATTTAGAGATGCTTATAATGTTACTGGAAAGATTGTTTCTTATTGTTCAAAAAAAAATATAAATATAGATTCGTTATCTGTTGGCGAATTAAAGAAATTCGACAAAAATATAACATCTGATGCAAAAAAAGTGCTATCAGCTACTAACAGTGTTAAATCAAAATCAAGTTTTGGAGGTACAGCTCCTCAAATTACTAAAAAAATGATAAAACTTGTTATAAAAAAATACTTATAATGATCAGATTAATATTATTATCATTTTTGTTGTTTACTTTGAGTTGTGGTAAAGTTGGTCCTTTAAGTTTACCAGAAGATCAAGTAGACAAATCGGTAATTACATATCCATGTGATGAAGCATGTTTAGAGAAATTAGAAGAAGAGAAAAAACGTCAACAATCCATTATTATAAATACTGAATAAATGCTAACTTATAAAAATAACGACCCGTATATTGAGGGTACTTCTTTATATGACTTGGTTAAGGTTTGTGAGACACCTTTTTATGTGTACTCACAAGAAAAAATTATTAATCAAGTAAATAAAACTAAAGAAATCTTGGGCAACAATATTTTTTATTCAATAAAGTCTAATTCAAATCAAGCCATTTTGAAATTAATGAATTCTTTAGATATTGGAGCAGATGTAGTCTCAGCTGGCGAACTAAAAAGGGCTTTAGAAGCGGGCTTCGATCCAAATAGAATAATTTTTGAAGGTGTAGGAAAATCTGAACAAGACCTACTCTATGCAATACATAAAAATATACGTTTAATTAACACTGAATCTTTAGAAGAAATAAAACTGCTTGATAATTTAGCAAACGAAAAAAATAAAATTGTTGATATTGGTGTTAGACTTAATCCAGATATTGATGGTGAAACTTTAAGTAAAATTTCAACAGGAAAAAAGACTGATAAGTTTGGTATCGAATTTGAAAATTTAGATAAAATTATCAAATTAGTTAAAAGTTGTAAAAGTTTAAATTTAATTGGTATTAGTTGTCATATTGGAAGCCAAATTAGTAAAATTAAGGCTTATAAAAATACGTTTTATCAAATGAAAATGGCTGCAGACAAGTTTATTGAATCAGGTATTAATATCAAACATGTTGATTTGGGTGGAGGTTTTCATGTTAAATATGAAGACTCTGATCCTAACTTTAATATTGAGTTGGTAAAAGAAGAGCTAGATAATTGTTTTACACAAACAAACTATGAATTATCTTTTGAACCTGGTCGTTATTTAATTGCTGAGGCTGGAGTTACAGTTACATCTATTATTACAATTAAAAATAATGGTGGTATAAATTATTTAATTGTTGATGCTGGCATGAATACATTAATACGCCCAGCAATGTACGATGCACATCATGAAATATTAGCAACAAATTTAAATTCAAAGGAGTTTATGGATTATGCTATTGCTGGCCCGATTTGTGAGAGTTCAGATATTTTTTTAAAAAATATAAAATTGTCTAAACAAAAAATTGGTAATATACTGGTTATACAAAATACAGGAGCTTATGGAAAAGTAATGTCTTCAAATTATAACTCTAGACCATTGCCCTCTGAAATTTTAGTAAACAAAAACAAATATGCGATCATTTATTCGCCTGAGAAAATTGAAAAAACTATTGAAGCGGATAATATTCCTAGCTGGTTATAACTAATTTAATGTATTGTGAATAATTTTAGCTAAGTCTGAAATTATCAAATTTAAATTAAATAAAAACTCTCTAATGAAGAAATCAACAATAACAAAAGTATTTAAACCATACGATCTATAAATTAATATTGCTAAGATTATGATTATAACTAGTGCTATTGCTATAGTTGAATTTATAAGACTTGGTTTTTCATGTCTTAAAACTGTACTTGGTAAATTTTTAACTGGATCTTTTTCTGGTTTTTCTTGTTGCAGTATATTTTGTAGATCTTGATCCAAATTGTCTTTTTTTAAAGATGGAACAGATGAGGTTATTTCAGTATTATCTAAATCTTGAAACCACTGATGATTACAATTTGCACATTCAACTATTCTGCCATTTGGTTTCAAATCTGCAGAATTTACTAAATACTTAAATTCACAATTAGAGCAAACAATGAACATAAATTATATATAGATCAGTCAGGCTAGTATATAAAACAAAATCATAAAGTATGTTAATTTTAAAAAGTATAATATTTTATATTTCTTTGGTTATTTGGACAGTACTTATGGGTGTCTTCTGTTTGCCTTTCCTCTTTTTACCAAGTAATTGGCTTAAATATCCAACAAAACTTTGGATAAAAGTTATTTTTATTTTTCTTAATCTAATATGCAATATTGGACATAAGATTGAAGGCTCAGAAAATATTCCAAATGAAAGTGTATTAATTGCTTCCAAACATCAATCTGCATTTGAAACACTTGCCCTCTATTATTATTTAAGTGATTGTTTTTTTGTGCATAAAAGAGAACTTTTCCTTATCCCAATTTTTGGACAATATCTATTTAAGTCAAATATGGTAGCAATAAATAGAGATGGTGGAACTAAAGCAATGAGAAATATGTTACAAAAAGTTCAATTAAAACTTCGCTCTGGATCATCAATAATTATTTTTCCTGAAGGAACAAGAAAACTACCTGGTAGTAAACCTGATTATAAAACAGGTTTTATTGGAATTTATAATCATACAAAAAGAAAAATTCTTCCTGTGGCTTTAAATTCAGGTTTATGTTGGCCAAAACAATCATGGGTATTAAAAAAAGGATTAATTACTATAAAATTTTTGCCTACAATTAATGAGGGTTTAGACAAAAAAGTAATATTAGAAGAAGTGCAAGATAGAATAGAGACAGCTTCAAATTTGTTAGTAAATAATTAATTCTTCTCTGTAGGATCAAAAGTTCCTGCCTGACCAATATCTTCAATAATTTTTCTTATTTCTTTCGATTTTTCAAATTTATCTTCCAGGTATTTAAGGTCATTGTTTCTTATAGCCTTTTGGAAGGTAAGTAAATCTTCGTTGAAACGTCCAAGCATTTCCAAAACAGCTTCTTTATTTTTTTCATAAACATCTCTCCACATTACTGGATCACTACCAGCCAACCTTGTAAAATCTCTAAATCCTGCAGCTGAATATTTAATAACTTCATCTTTCATTTGAGACTCAAGTTCTGTTGCAGTGCCAACTACTGAGTATGCAATAAGTTGTGGAATATGAGAGGTCATTGCTAATACCCTGTCATGACGTGATGGTTCCATGATTTCGATTGTCATGCCAAATGACTCCCAAATATTGGAGATTGACTTCGTTGACTCACCACTAGTTTCTATTGGTGTTAAAATACAATATCTATTATCAAACAATTTTGCAAAACCAAATTCTGGTCCACTTTTTTCTAAACCAGCAATAGGATGAGCTGGAACAAATAAAATTTTTTTATTATCAATTGATTCTTTAAAATCTTCTATTACACTTACTTTTGTTGAACCAACATCCGTTACTAGTGTTTTATCAGTAATATAGGTATTTAATTGATTAAATATATCCCTGTATGAGCTCAAAGGTGTACAAATAAAAATAATATCAAATTGTTGATTATATTTATTTAAATCACTTTCTATTGCATCCACAAGATTTAAATTTTTTGAAATACTTATTACCTCACTATCTCTATCAATAGCGAAGATTTTTTTTGATAATTGTTTTTCCCTGAGCGCTCTGGCTATGGATGATCCAATTAATCCCATACCGATAACTAGGGCTGCATTATAAGTTACTTTAGACATTTAATTTCTTCAAACTTTCCACTGTCATTGTCATTTCTTCTTTGGTTCCAATACTAATTCTAAGAAAATTAGGAAGGTTATAACTATTTAAACGTCTGATAATTATTCCATCATCCATAAGATGATTGCTAATTTTTTCTGCTTCATCCTCTGAAGTTTCAATCAAAGTAAAATTTCCTTCAGTCTGTCTGGTTTTTATATTTAAAAGTTTAAGCTCTTCTTCAAACCAATTTTTGATTTCAAAATTTAATTTAACAGAGTTTTCAATATGATCTTTATCCTGAAGAGCCTTAATAGCTAAAGACTGCGAAATAGTTGTTGTGTTAAAAGGAGGTTTTATTTTATTAATTATATCAGCTATTTTTTGACTGGTATAACACCAACCCACTCTTAAAGCCGCAAGTCCATATGTTTTTGAAAATGTTCTTGTTAAAATAATATTTTCATATTCATCCGCTAAACTAAATCCTTTATCGTAGTCATCTTTTTGCACATATTCAACATACGCCCCATCTATTACAACTATAATATTTTTAGAAATACTTTTCATTAATTTAACAAGTTGATCTCTAGACAAATAAGTTCCCGTAGGATTATTAGGTGATGCAATATAAATTACTTTAGTAGATTCATTTGTTTGATCTATTAGATTTTCAATATTTAAATTAAAATTCACATCTTCCTCAATTTTTTTTGGAACTGCCCCAACTACTTTACTTACAATTGAATACATCTCAAAACCATGGTTAGCATGTAAAATTTCATCACCATCTTGACAAAATGCCAAGGCTGCAAATAATAAAATCTCATCTGATCCAGAGCCAAGAATAATTCTATTACTATCAATAGAAAAATTTTTAGCTATTGCTTCTCTTAATGATGATCCATCAATTTCAGGGTATCTATGCAAATCAGGATTGATATTATTTGTTTCTAGCAATTTAATTACTTTTGGTGAAGCACCATAGGGATTTTCATTGGAAGAAAGTTTGACAACTGTTTTATTGTTATTTAGTTTTGCTATACCACCTTTATAAACATTAATATTTTCTATAGATCTTTTTGATTGAATATTTTCCTTACTTAATTTTTGAAGTTTTTCAGAAGACTGAAAAATTTCTCTCCAAAGTCTAACTATAGTATCTTTTGCATAAAATCCTCTGAATTTAGAGATTAATCTGTTGAGAATTTTTTGTTCTCTATCTGGATCAACAACTAAATTATGTTTTTTGTATTTTCCTATTTCTAAAACAATTTTAGAACGATTAGATAATAAAGATAATATTTCATCATCAATGTTATTAATTTTACTTCTTAAATTGTCTAATTCTTTATTTTTCATAATTTTGGACGTTTCTTTACAAACTATCTTATGATAAATCAAAATAAAGTAGTATTTAATTTAAAAAATGACCAATTATTGACTTAAGTGTATATATAAATATAAGGCAAATATCACCGATTTGAGACAGCTTGCGGGTGGAGCAATAATCAGCTAAAGCGTTTATATTTCTCCTTCATTCTTTCAAATAGTGTAGTTTAAAAAGATATGAATACAAAATTTACTACTGACACAAAAATAGAAAGCGAAATAGCCTATTTCGAGAATGTTAATTTAAAATTAGAATCAGGAGATATAATAGATAATTTTAAACTAGCATTCAAAACTTTTGGTGAATTAAACACTGATAAATCTAATGCTATCCTTGTGTGTCACGCTCTTACTGGAGATCAATACGTTGCTGGTAATAATCCCATTACTGGGAGAGAAGGTTGGTGGTCTAGAATGGTTGGGCCTAATAAACCAATTGATACAAACAAATTTTTTGTAATTTGCTCAAATGTACTCGGCGGTTGTGCTGGCTCAACTGGTCCTAAAGAGTTACAAAATGAAAGTGATGTTGCATATGGTGGTAATTTTCCTTCCGTAACAATAAAAGATATGGTGAAGGCTCAATCTTTATTGATTGAAAGTTTAAATATAGAGAAGTTATTTTCTGTCATTGGTGGTTCGATGGGTGCAATGCAAGCACTTCAATGGGCAATCGATTTTCCAGATAAAATTTTAAATATAATACATATTGCGGGCGCTTTAAAACATTCGGCTCAAAATATTGCATTTCATGAAGTTGGGCGACAGGCAATAATGAGTGATCCTATTTGGAAAAACGGAAAGTATTTTGAAAATAATGAAGTGCCAGAAAGAGGTCTATCAGTAGCAAGAATGATTGCGCATATCACATATTTATCCGAAAATGCGATGCATAGAAAATTTGGAAGAAAACTTCAATCAAGAGATATTATTTCTTTTGGATTTGATGCTGATTTTCAAGTTGAGAGTTATCTGAGATATCAAGGTAAATCATTTGTTGAAAGATTTGATGCAAATTCATATCTTTATTTAACAAGGGCTATGGATTATTTTGATCATGATGAAACATTTAGAAAAAATATTGAGTTTAGTCATAATCCAAATAACCATTTAAAATATTTAATTGTCTCGTTTACCTCGGATTGGTTATTCCCTACAATAGAAAGTAAAATGATTGTAAACCAATTGAATTCTCTATCAAGAGAAGTAAGCTTTCTAGAAATTGATACTGATAAAGGACATGATAGTTTTTTATTAGAGGAACCACAGTTAGATGATGTAATAAAAGGTTTCCTAACAAACAACTTTGCGAAGATAGATGAATAAAATTAATAGCATAAGAAAAGATTGGTCTCTTATTGAAACACTTATCGCACAAGATAGAAAAATCCTAGATATTGGATGCGGTGATGGCGGCCTTATGGAACAATTAGAAAATAATCGTAATGCGATAACTCATGGCATTGAATTAAATAGAGATCTAGCTGCAAATGCTATCGCAAGAGGTTTCAACGTTGTAAATGGAAATGCCGAATTAGATTTGTCCCAATATTCAAATAATAGTTTTGATTATGTAATTTTAAGTCAAACTTTACAAGCAATGATGAAACCCAAAGATATTCTGTCTGAATTACTGAGAATAGGATCAAAAGCAATAGTTTCTTTTCCTAACTTTGGACATTGGAAAATAAGATTACAGCTTTTAATATCAGGAAAAATGCCGGTAACAGAAAGTTTACCTTATACATGGTATGACACACCTAACATTCATTTTTTTACAATTAAGGATTTTTTGAATTTGTGTAATGAAATGAATATTGTGATTGAAAAAAGTATTGGATTAACATCAAAAGGTAAACAATTTGATATAAGTGAATCAGTTACTGGAGTTAATTTTTTTACTCACGAAGCTATCTTTTTATTAAGTTATAAAAATTTTGAACCAATAAAAATTAAATCATCAAAAAAAGTTTTTGCAAAAAATTCTGTTATTGCAAATTAGTTATAAGATGAAAGTTGAAATTATAAATCAATTAAAAGATAACTACTCTTTTATTTTATATAATGACACGCTTAAGAGCTGTGTTATAGATCCTGCTGATAGTAATCCAATATTAAATTTTGCTCTTGAAAACAATTTAACCATAGAAGATATATTTATTACACATCATCATAAAGATCACACATCAGGTGTAAAAGGAATACTTAATGCTTTTCCAGAAGTTAATATACACTCTCCAAGCGCTCAGATCGAAAATACAAGATTCGTTTTACGTGATGGAGATGAAGTCAACTCCTGCTTAAATACATTTAGAATAATAAAAACACCCGGGCATACATTAGATCATATAATTTACTATGATGAAAACAATGATGTTTTATTTTGTGGTGATACACTCTTCAGACTTGGTTGTGGTCGTGTGTTTGAAGGAACATTAAATGAAATGTTTAATAGTTTAAAAAAAATCAATGAATTAGATAAAAATACAATTATTTATTGTGGTCATGAATATACAATAAGCAATTTAAATTTTCTTGAGAAAACACTCAAAAAAGAAAGTGCTTATTTGACAATTAGAAACAAAATTAATGATGATTTAAATAATAAAGCAAAATCCGTACCTTTTTTATTAGAAGATGAAAAACAATATAACTTATTCCTGAATCAAAATTCAAAATTAGGTAATATAATTAAGAAAGAGCTAGGTTTTACAGACTTTGAATTGTTTGCTTATTTGCGAAGAGCAAAAGATAGCTTTTAAGGTCTTTATTTCTAGTATTTACGTCATATTTTTAATTTGACTATTCACATAGTTCACTATAAACCCCGCCATCAAAAGATATGTTAGCAATTTTCAAAACTGGTGGAAAGCAATACTCTGCAAGAGCTGGTCAGATACTTAAAGTAGAAAAACTTGAGGGATCCAAAGGTGATAAAGTGTCTATTACTGATGTATTAGCGATTAGTGATCAAAGCACAAATAGCTTAGGCGAGCCATTACTAAAAGATGCTACAATTGAAGCAAAAATTGTTGATCAAATCAGAGATAAAAAAATAATAGTTTTTAAAAAAAGAAAAAGACAAAATTACAGACTAACACAAGGTCATAGACAATATCTAACTGTATTAAGAATAGAATCAATTTCATATGGTGGAAAAAAGTCCACTGCTGAACCTGAAACAAAAAAAGTTAAAAAAACTGAAACTAAAGTTACTAAAGAAAAAATTGAATCTAAAGAGGTGAAAGTTGCAAAAAAGAAGACAGTTGCAAAAAAAGCAGTAAATAAAGCTTCACCTACTAAGAAAAAATCAGTAAAGAAAACTGTTAAAAAAACTGTTAAACCTAAAAAAGAAGATAAATAATGGCAACAAAAAAAGCAGGTGGTAGTTCTAGGAATGGAAGAGACTCAGCGGGTCGAAGACTTGGAGTTAAGAAATTTGGAGGTGAAAACGTAATAGCAGGAAACATTATTATTAGGCAACGAGGCACAAAGTTTCATCCAGGTGATAATGTTGGCATAGGTAAAGATCACACAATATTTGCTACAATAAATGGAAAAGTAGCTTTTAAAAAAACAAGAGTAAGAACTTTTGTATCAGTTGTTCCCACAGAACAATAATCCCGATTAATTAAAAATTTATCATGAAATTTTTAGATCAAGCAAAAATATATATTGCATCAGGTAATGGTGGAGATGGGTGTGCTAGTTTTCGAAGAGAAAAATATATTGAGTTTGGTGGTCCTAATGGAGGCGATGGAGGCAAAGGTGGAAATATTATTTTTAAAGTGGATGATAATTTAAACACACTAATTGATTTTAGATACCAACAACATTTTAAAGCAAAAAAAGGCGAAAATGGAAGGGGAAAAAATCAAACAGGAGCAAATGGAAGCAACATGGTTATTAAAGTTCCACCTGGAACAGAAATTTACAATGAAGATAAAACAGTATTGCTAACTGATCTAACAAAAATTGATGAAGAGTACATTTTATTAAAGGGTGGTAATGGCGGTTTGGGAAATAATCATTTTAAATCATCAGTTAACCAAGCTCCAAGAAAATTTACAAAAGGTGAATTAGGAGAAGCACGATGGATATGGTTATCACTCAAATTATTTGCAGATATAGGAGTAATAGGCTTACCTAATGCAGGTAAATCAACTCTGTTATCAACAATTTCTAATGCTAACCCAAAAATTGGGGATTATCCATTTACAACCTTACATCCTGTACTTGGTACCGTGAAGCGCTTTGATAAAGAAATTGTATTAGCAGATATCCCAGGTTTGATTGAAGGTGCGCATGAGGGAAAAGGTTTGGGAGATAAATTTTTAGCACATATTGAAAGATGTAAATATTTACTTCACTTAGTAGATATAAACGACAACAATTGGTACGAAAACTATAAAATTGTTAGAAATGAAATATCACAATATAGTGAAAAAGTTTCTTCAAAAAAAGAAATAATTGTTTTTACCAAAGTTGATTTACTTAATGAAGACTTAGAAGAAAAAAAAATTAAGATTAATCAAAATTTAAATTCTGAGATACTTTTTATATCAAGTTTTAATAATGAGGGAATAAAAGATCTAATTGATTATTTGTTCAAATATAATGAAGTCACAAATGATTAAAAAATATAAAAAAATAGTTATAAAAATTGGTTCAAATTCAATTGTTAACTCTAAGACAAAAAAAATCAAATCTAAATGGCTAGATAATTTATGCAAAGACATTGCAAAGTTGAATAAAACAAAAAAAATTGTGATTGTGTGTTCTGGAGCTATTGCATTAGGTGCAAAAAGTATTTCTAATACAGAATTAAGAAAATTAGAAGATAAGCAAGCAGCAGCTTCAGTTGGCCAAATTGAATTAGCCCATCAATGGCGAAATAAACTAGGAAAATACAAGATAAGTGTTTCTCAAATCCTATTAACATTAGAAGATAGCGAAGAAAGACGACGATATTTAAATGCTAGAAATACAATATCATCATTACAAAGCAAAAACATTATACCGATTATTAATGAAAATGACACTGTTGCCACTGAAGAAATTCGCTATGGTGATAATGATAGACTTGCAGCCCGAGTAGCACAAATGATTGAAGCTGACTTATTAATTTTATTAAGTGATATTGATGGTTTATACCAAGCTAATCCCAAAAAGGAAAAAGGTGTAAAAAAAATTTCAGAGGTATTTAAAATTGATAAAAAAATTGAAAAACTTGGTAATTATCAATCTTCTGAACTAGGTAGTGGAGGAATGGCCACAAAAATTTTAGCAGCAAAGATATGTGCTGGAAATGGTTGTGCTACAATCATCACTAATAGTGATAAAAATAAACCAATCAGTAATATTGATAAAAAAAATTCAACAATTTTTTATCCATTAACTTCTACTTACTCGTCCAAAAAGAAATGGTTATTAAATCATTTAAAACCATCAGGATCGATTATTATTGATACAGGGGCTAAAAATGCAATTTTGAAAAATAAGAGTCTCCTTCCCGCAGGTATAATTGATATCAAAGGAAGGTTCAAAAGAGGTGATGTAATATCTATCTTAGTTGAGAATGATCAGAAGGTAGCAATAGGCATATCTGCTTATGATTTTAATGATGCAAAAAAAATTATTGGAAAGAAAAGTAAAGAAATTTATAAAGTTTTGGGTTTCGAAGGAAGAGAGGAAGTGGTACATAAAGACAATTTAGTTAAACTTTCTACATGAGTATTGAAAATAATATAATTGAATTAGGTAAAAGAGCAAAAACTGCCTCTCTAGACATGAAAGTTTGTAGCAGTAATCAAAAAAATCTTGCTTTAACAAAACTCACAAAAAATTTAGATAAAAACAGAAACAAAATTCTTGGAGCCAATAAAATAGATTTAGAAAATGGTGAAAAAAAATCTTTAGCTAGGCCTTTAATAAATAGACTTACATTAACTGAAAAATCTATTGATGGATTAATTACATCGATTGAAGATATAATTGAAATACCAGATCCAATTGGCGTTACATTAGAAGAATGGGAAAGGCCTAATGGTTTGCAGTTTCGTAAAATTTCAACACCACTTGGTGTATTAGGTGTGATTTATGAATCCAGACCAAACGTCACTGTTGATGCATCTTGTCTTTCAATTAAATCTGGCAATTGTATAATTTTAAGAGGTGGAAGTGATAGTTTTTATTCTTCTAAGGAATTAGTAAATAATATTACAAATGCTTTCACGGAAGCCGGTCTTCCTGAACATTGTGTCCAGATGATCAATACACCTGAGAGAGAAGCGGTTGATCATTTACTTAGTATGAGAGATTATGTTGATGTAATTATTCCTAGAGGTGGCAAAGGTTTGATTGAAAAAATTAATTCAGCAAGTAAGATACCTGTCATAAAACATTTAGACGGCATATGTCATGTGTATGTAGATAAAGATGCTGATTTAAACATCGCAGAAAAAGTAGTTTTTAATAGTAAAATGAGGCGTCCAGAAATTTGTGGTGCTGCAGAAACACTTTTAATTGATGAAAAAATTAAAGACGAAGCAATGAAAATATTAAAACCTTTAAAAGAAGTAAATTGTGAAATTCGAGGTGATGAATATATTCAGTCTTTAGATAGCGATTTTAAAACTGCAAATGAAGAAGATTGGTCATTAGAATATTTAGATAAAATTTTATCAGTAAAAATTGTTTCAGGTGTTGAGGAAGCAGTTACGCATATAAATGATTATTCTTCTGGACATACGGAAAGTATAATTACAGAAAGTGAAAAAACCTTTGAAAAATTTTATAACAAAATTGACAGTGCTATAATCTTAAAAAATGCATCAACCCAATTCGCTGATGGTGGAGAATTTGGTTTTGGTGCAGAAATTGGAATATCCACCGATAAAATACATGTCAGAGGTCCAGTTGGAACAAAACATCTTACTACATTTAAATATGTTGTAGATGGTAATGGACAGGAAAGACCTTAATTGAAAAGCATAGGATTGCTTGGTGGATCTTTTGACCCTCCACATAAAGGGCATTTATTTATTTCTCTAGAAGCCAAAAAAATTCTTAAACTTGATGAAATATGGTGGATAGTAACTCCTCAAAATCCTCTTAAAATATCTAAACCTGCAACTTACAAAGAAAGGATTAAAAATTGTAAAAACATAACTAGAAACTTCCCAATAAAAATTAAAGAAATTGAAAAACAAATTGGCTCAGATTATTCCTACAAAACCATTAATTACATTTTAAATCATTACAAAAACATTAAATTTTTTTGGCTGATGGGTGCAGATAATTTAATCAGTTTTCATAAATGGCAAAATTGGCAAAAGATATTTAATAATATCTCTATTGTTATTTTTAAAAGACATAGATATAATATAGAGGCATTGAAAAGTATAGCTTTAAAAAAATTTATTAATAATAAGATTTTAGAATCTAATTTTAACATGGAAGAATTTAATAATCTTCCATCATGGGTATTTGTTGAAAATAAAGAGATTAAAATTTCTTCCTCTGATATTAGAAATCAAAGAGAAAAGCTTAGAGGTTAACATTAGTAAATCATCATTAGCAGATAATATTTTATCTATCTTAGATGATGCAAAAGCCGAAAATTTAAAAATTATTGACCTATCAGATAAATCTTCAATTGCAGATAGTTTTATCATTGCAACTTGCAGATCTACTAGACATGCTGATGCTACTGCAGATGATATAACAAAAAAGTTGAAGAAGTTAGGAATTAAATGTCCAAATCCTGAGGGTAGACCACAGTGTGATTGGATAATTGTAGATGCAGGTTCTATTATTGTGCATTTATTCAGAAAAGAAATAAGAGAAATTTATAACTTAGAAAAATTATGGGAAGTAAGCTTTGATTCTACAGAAATTAAACTAGCTTAATACTATGGAGTTATTAAAAATTTTTATTAAAATATTTAAAATTTGCTCAACTATCTTTTTAATTTATCCATTTAATTTATACGCATCATCTGAAGAAGAAAAATATAAATATTTAGACTTATTTGGTCAAGTATTTGACCGTGTTCGATCTTCATATGTTGAAGAAGTATCTGATCAAGAATTAATTGAAAAAGCAATAGATGGAATGCTATCAGGATTAGATCCTCATTCAGGCTATATGAATGAGGATGTATGGAAAGAAATGCAAATGGATACTAAAGGAAAGTTTGGTGGACTTGGTATTGAGATAACTATGGAAGAAGGATTTGTTAAAGTTATTGCACCAATTGAAGATACACCGGCTTATGAAGCTGGTATATTAGCAGGAGATTACATTATTCAGATTGATGATACTCCTGTTTTTGGATTAACTCTTAATGAAGCAGTTGAATTAATGCGAGGTGAAAAAGGTGAAACAATAAAAATTACCATATCAAGAGAAAACACAGAACCTTTTGAATTAGTAATTGTTAGAGACTTTATAAAAATTAGATCAGTTAAAAGCGAAATAGTAGATAATGTAGGCTATTTAAGAATAACGTCATTTAATGAACAAACTGAAAAAGGATTAAAGGATGCAATAAAAAAAATTCAGTCAAAAAATAAAATAAATATTATAGGTTATGTTTTGGATGTAAGATCAAATCCAGGAGGGTTGCTTACACAAGCAGTCAAAGTAACTGATATTTTTCTTGAAAGAGGAGAGATCGTTTCAACTAGAGGTAGAGATAAAAAAGACATCAGAAGATATAGAGCAAAGAAATCTGATGTTACTAATGGAAAGCCACTTGTTGTATTGATTGATGGTGGTTCAGCTTCAGCTGCAGAAATTGTAGCAGGTGCACTTCAAGATCATAGAAGAGCAATTATAGTTGGCACTCAGTCATTTGGAAAAGGTTCAGTTCAAACTATAATGCCATTTCAAGTTTCAAATAGTGACAATTTAACTGGTATTAGACTTACAACTGCAAGATATTATACACCATCAGGCGAATCAATACAGGGAAAGGGCATAACACCTGATATAGAAATTCAACAAGGTGAGTTTGAATCATTTGATTACAGAAGATTTGCTGAGTCAGATCTAAAAGATTCTTTAGATAAAGAAAATAAAGATTTAGAAAGTAATGATGAAAATAATGAAAAAGAATTAACTATTTTCGAGGAAAGGTTGGCTAAAGATTATCAATTACAAAGAGCTATTGATCTAATTCGTGGAGTAAGCCTTTATAGAGAGACAACAGAGTGATTATGAAAAAAAAATATAGAAGATGTGTTGGAATGATGATCCTTAATAAAGAAAATAAAATCTTAGTTGGGAAAAGATTAGATCATCCAAGCGGTCATTGGCAAATGCCACAAGGTGGAATTGATGAAAATGAAAATCCTGAAGAAGCTGTTTGGCGGGAAATGAAAGAGGAAATTGGAACAAATAATGCAGATATGATTATACAATCTAAAGAATGGATAAATTACGAAATTCCATCTGAAACATTAGCTACATTACCTTGGGGAAAAATTTACATTGGTCAAACACAAAAATGGTTCGCATTTAGATTTAAGGGAGTCGATAATGAAATTAATGTTGGCACAGAGAATCCTGAATTTAGTGAATGGAAATGGTCACACCACAATCTTCTAGTAGAAAATATTGTTCCATTTAAAAGGAATACTTATCAAAAAATATTAGAAGAATTTAAGGATTTATTTGTTACTTAATAGATTTCAATAAGATTTGATCAAATCAATCATACTGTTTGTTAATTGTAAAAGAATAAATATGTATCAATAAAATTTTGAGTCTATAGCTTCAATTTTTTTACGAGCTATATAAATTTTATCTTCAACGTCATCCTTGTTATTTGCTTCTAATGTTTGAATTTCAGTTTCAATACTAGATTTATCAAGGTCACTCATTTCATTTACACTTTCAGCTAAAACTATACATTTTTCTGGATTAATTTCCGCAAATCCTCCTGAAACAAAAAATGATTTAAGTAAGGTTTTATCTTCACCATAAACCATTACCCTTCCAGGTCTAAGAGAAGAAATGATCTTACTATGTCCAGGTAGTATTCCTATATCTCCATCTTTTCCTGGTAGAATTATCATGCCTACTTGATCATTAAAGATAAGATTTTCAGGTGATACGAGGTCAAAAAAAATTTTTGCCATTAAGCTGCTTCAGCCTCTAATTTCTTAGCTTTTTCAATTGCCTCATCTATACCCCCAACCATATAAAATGATGCTTCAGGCATATGATCATATTCTCCTTTAACAAGACCATCAAAACTTTTAATTGTATCTTCAAGATCTACATACTTTCCAGGCGAACCAGTAAATACTTCTGCCACAAAGAAAGGTTGGCTTAAGAATTTTTCAATTTTTCTTGCTCGTGCAACTGTCAACTTATCTTCTTCAGATAACTCATCCATTCCAAGAATTGCTATAATGTCTTGAAGACTTTTATAAGTTTGAAGTACTCTTTGAACCTCCCTAGCAACTCTATAATGATCATCACCTACAACTTGTGGGTCTAATATTCTAGATGTTGAGTCAAGTGGATCAACAGCAGGATAAATACCTTTTTCAGATATGGCTCTGTTCAAAACTGTTGTTGCATCTAAGTGAGAGAAAGATGTTGCCGGTGCAGGATCAGTTAAATCATCTGCTGGCACGTAGATAGCTTGAACTGAAGTAATTGAACCTTTTTTTGTAGTTGTAATACGTTCTTGTAATGCACCCATATCAGTTGCTAATGTTGGTTGATAACCAACTGCTGATGGAATACGACCAAGAAGTGCCGAAACTTCAGAACCTGCTTGTGTAAAGCGGAATATATTATCAACAAAAAATAATACATCTTGTCCTTCTTCGTCTCTAAAGTATTCTGCTTGTGTCAAACCTGACAATGCCACTCTGGCTCTTGCTCCTGGGGGCTCATTCATTTGCCCATAAACAAGTGCAACTTTAGAGTCTTTACCTTTAAGATCAATAATTCCTGATTCAATCATTTCATGATATAGATCGTTTCCTTCACGTGTTCTTTCACCAACTCCAGCAAATACTGAATATCCACCATGAGCTTTAGCGATATTGTTAATAAGTTCCATAATCAAAACTGTTTTACCAACACCTGCTCCACCAAATAACCCAATCTTTCCACCTCTTGCATAAGGTGCTAATAAATCAACTACTTTGATTCCTGTTACAAGAACTTCTGTTTCAGTTGATTGATCTATAAATTCAGGGGCAGGACGGTGGATCGGATAACTTTTCGAAGTACCAATTTCACCTCTTTCATCAACAGGCTCTCCAACCACATTCATTATACGACCAAGAGTTTCTGGACCTACTGGCATTGAAATAGGGGCGCCAGTATCTGTAGCTGTTTGGCCTCTTACTAATCCATCTGTTGTATCCATAGCAATAGTACGAACCGCATTTTCACCTAAATGCTGAGCTACTTCAAGCATTAGACGTGTACCATTATTATCAACTTCAAGAGCATTCATAATTGCAGGCAGCTCACCATCGAACTCTACGTCTACAACAGCCCCAAGTACTTGTGATATTTTTCCAGTTAAATTATTAGCCATATATCCCCCTTTTAAACTGATTCAGCTCCAGAAATAATCTCAATTAATTCTTTAGTAATAAACGCTTGTCGCGTTCTGTTATATTTAAGTGTTAAACTATCAATCATTTCACCTGCGTTACGTGTCGCATTATCCATAGCAGCCATTCTTGCTCCATGTTCTCCTGCATCACTTTCTAGCAATACTTTGAAAATTTGAGTTGAAACATTTTTTGGAAGTAAATCCTTTAAAATTGTTTCTTCATCAGGTTCATAATCATAAATTGCATTTGAAGAAGTTTCTTTTTGTTCTTTTTTTTCAGAATTTGAAATATCTAAAGGTATTAATTGTTGTTGTGTTACTTCTTGTGAAATTGCTGATTTAAATTTGTTAAAAACTAATATGCACTTATCAAACTTTTCATCAAAGTATAAATCTTGAAGTTTATTAGAAATATTTAAAGCAGATTCATATCCAGTAGTTGAAACATTTAAATCAACAAAACTCTCAAGAATTTGATCTTTCATTACTCTATTAAAAAAATCTCTACTTTTTTTTCCAACTGGCATTATTTGAACATTTTTTCCATTAGATTCAAGTGATTTAACTAGCTTAAAGGTTTCTTTGTTTATGCTACTATTAAATCCACCACATAAACCTCTATCAGCGCTTACTGGTACAACTAGATAATTCTTATCATTACCAGTTCCAGTTAAAAGTTTAATGATACCCTCCCCGGATGCAGCAGATGATGCAAGAGAAGAGAGCATTTCCTCTAGTCTTGATGAATATGGTCTTGCTGCTTCAGCTTTTTCTTGTGATCTACGTAACTTACTAGCAGCGACCATTTTCATTGCTGATGTGATTTTCTTTGTAGACCCAACTGAATTGATCTGAGTTTTAATATCTTTTAAACTTGGCATAAATTAGTTACTTGCAAACTTTCCAACCAAATCATCTAAAATAGATTTTAGCTTATCATCATTTTCTTTAGATAACTCTTTTTCATTGGCAATCGCGTCTAATAAATCACTATGCTTAGTTCTAATTTCATTTAAAACTTCTGTTTCAAAATTAACTACATCACCTACTGCAACTTTATCAAGATATCCACGTACACCGGCATAAATTGATATAACTTGCTCTGAAACAGTAAGTGGTGAATATTGACCTTGTTTTAAGATTTCAACTAGTCTAGCACCACGATCAAGTAATTGTTTAGTTGAGGCGTCCAAGTCTGATGCAAACTGTGCAAAAGCAGCCATCTCACGATATTGAGCTAATTCTAGTTTTACAGGACCAGCGATTTTTTTCATTGCTTTTGTTTGAGCTGCAGAACCAACACGACTTACTGAAAGACCAACGTTAATAGCAGGACGAATACCAGCGAAAAATAAGTTTGTTTCTAAAAATATTTGTCCATCAGTAATGGAAATAACATTTGTTGGAATATAAGCAGATAAGTCTCCAGCTTGAGTTTCAATAATTGGAAGAGCAGTTAAACTTCCGCCACCATGTTCATCACTCATTTTGGCAGCTCTTTCTAAAAGACGACTATGAATATAAAATACATCTCCAGGATATGCTTCACGTCCAGGAGGTCTTCTTAATAAAAGAGACATCTGTCTGTAAGCAACTGCTTGCTTTGATAGATCATCATAAACAATTAATGCATGCATACCGTTATCTCTAAAATACTCACCCATTGTACAACCGGTATAAGCAGATAAAAATTGCAACGGAGCAGGTTCTGATGCAGTTGCAGAGACAACAATTGTATATTCCATAGCACCATTGTCTTCTAGTGTTTTTACAATTTGGGCAACTGTTGATCTTTTCTGACCAATCGCAACATAGATACAATATAATTTTTCTTTTTCATTGTCTGATTGATTTACAGATTTTTGATTTAAGATTGTATCAATAGCAACAGCAGTTTTACCTGTTTGTCTATCGCCAATTATTAATTCACGTTGTCCCCTTCCAACTGGAACAAGAGCATCAAGTGCTTTAATACCTGTCTGCATAGGTTCAGATACACTTTGACGTGGAATAATACCTGGTGCTTTCAATTCAATTCTTCTTTTTTCAGAAGATTGAATAGGACCTTTACCATCAATAGGATTTCCTAAACCATCAACAACACGGCCTAACAATTCTTTACCAACAGGAACATCAACAATTTCTCCTGTACGTTTAACTGTATCACCTTCTTTAATTCCAGTATCATCACCAAAGATTGAAACACCAACGTTATCCATTTCAAGGTTGAGAGCCATACCTTTAATGCCACCCGGGAATTCTACCATCTCTCCAGCTTGTACTTGATCGAGACCATACACACGCGCAATACCATCTCCAACACTTAATACCGTGCCAACCTCAGCAACATCTGCTTTAGTTTCAAAATTAGCTATTTGGTCTTTGATTACAGACGATATTTCTGCTGCTTTAATTTCCATTATGCCCCCCTTATTGCAATTTTTAATTTACTAATTTTATTTGCTATAGATGTATCAATCATTTTGGAACCAACCTTAACAATTAAACCACCAATAATGTTTTCATCAACATCAAAATTTAAAGATAATTTTTCGCCTAAAGATTTATTAAGTTGATTTGTAATATTATTTTTTTCATCATCAGATAATATGTTTGCTGAAGTTATATCAGCAGTAATATCACCTCTTTTTTCAGAGTTTATTTTTTTAAATTGTAAAATAATAGACGTAATATTTGAAATTCTTTTATTATTATCAAGAACTTTTAAAAAAGTTGCAGTAAGGTTATGTAAATTAACTTTAGAAAATAATTGTAATAAAATATTTAGTTTCTCATCTGAATTTACTAATGGACTTTTAATAACCTGTCTTAATTCTGAACTTTCTTTCAATGCTTTATGCAATAGTTCAAAATCTTTTAAAATATCATCAATACATTTTTTTTCGGAAGCAAGATCGTATAAGGCTGATCCGTACCTTTCAGAAATAAGGTCTCCAGATAAAGTATTAGATGCCATAATTAAAACTCATAAGATGTTTAGAAATAGGCTATTAGCACATCGGAAAAAGTAGGTAAACTGTCAGTTTGTGCGTCAAATGAGTTAAATCGAAGATATTTTTAAAATTGTGGGTAAATTACATAAATGAATAGGGGTCGACATCAATAATTAACTTTACAGAGGATGGTAATTTAGTCTTTTCGACAATTTTTTTTGTGAATTTGTTTAGATTTTTTCTACTATTGCTCTTCAGTAATATTCTGTATCGATATTGTCCTCTAAGTAATGAAATTGGAGCTTCAACTGGGCCCAAAATTTTAATATTTTCACTATTTTGATCTTGTTCAGCCAGTCTTGAAGCGTGTTTAAGAGCTAAAGCTTTTGTATGACTAGAAATAATAATTGAAGTCATAAAACCAAAAGGAGGAATATTAAAATTCTTTCTCTCTTCTAAAGCTCTTTCAATAAAAGCTTCTCTTTTTCGAAGTTGAATCGATTTAATTATTTCTTGATCTGGAAAATATGTTTGAAGAAAAACTTTACCAATTTTTTTTCCTCTACCGGCTCTTCCTCCAACTTGCTGAAGTAGATTAAAAGTTTTTTCAATAGCTCGTGGATCACCCCCAAATAAACCTGCGTCTGCATCAACTATTCCTACTAATGACAAATTTGGAAAATCATATCCTTTTGCCATAATTTGTGTGGCTACAATTATATCTATATCTTTGTTGTTTATATCAGTAATAAATTTTTTAATTTTGTTTGGTGTATTAACGTTGTCGCTAGACATTATGGAAATATTTTTCCCAGGAAAGAATTCTTTTAGCTCTTCTGCAACTCTCTCAACACCAGGACCAACAAATTTTATACTATCTTTTTCATTACATTTAGGACAATCTAAATTTAATTTTTTAATAGTTCCACATTGATGACATAAAAAAAATTTTTTGTGTTGATGCATAACCATCCATGATGAACATTGATCACATTCATATCTGAATCCACAACTATTACACAAGGTTAATGGTGAGTATCCTCTGCGATTTAAAAAAATAAGAGTTTGTTCATTATTCTCTAAACATTGAGAAATAGAATCTATAATTGATTGTGATATCCATTTATCTTTATCGAGTTTATCTTTATTTAAATCAATTATAGAAATTTCAGGTAATGGAGTTCCAGAAAATTGTTTTGATAAATAGACTTGATGATATTTTTTAATTTTAACATTATTTATTGTTTCTAAAGACGGGGTTGCCGAAGCTAATAATATAAAATTTTTTTCAATTTTAGTTCTTACAACTGCAAGATCTCTTGCTTGGTAACGTATGTTGTCCTCTTGCTTGTAACTTGAGTCATGTTCTTCATCAACTACAATTAATCCTAAGTTAGTAAAGGGAAGAAACAAGCTTGATCGAGCACCAATAACAATGACAGGATCACCTGCAAAACATTTGTGCCAAATTTTTTGCCTATTCTTTTTCGTAATTTTAGAATGCCATAAACATACTTCCATTCCAAATCGCTTCTGTACTCTTGTCTCCAACTGTGGAGTTAAACTAATTTCTGGAACCATGATTAATATTTGTTTTTTTTCTTTTAAAAATTTATCTATTATTTCAAAATATACTTCAGTTTTACCAGAGCCTGTTACACCTTCTAATAAA
>CACHBB010000014.1 GCA_902577945.1 uncultured Alphaproteobacteria bacterium | reverse complement strand
TTAAAGAATATTTATTTAAATATAGAGGACCCAAATAAAAGAATTTATTTTCAAAAAATATGTCTTACAGGCTTAACTGTTGATCTTGATTGGCCAAAAAGTGAAAATGCAGCTCTTACAGATATTAAATCCAAGTTTATATTTGAAAATATTTATAAAATTATTAAAAATAATGATATTCAAGATAAAAAATTAGTCATTGTTCAGATTGGTAGTTCGAGTGGAAGAATTATTGCTAAAATATCAAATAAATTTAATAATATAAATTGTGTTGGTATTGATTTTATTAAGGAATATGTTGAGTATGCTAAATCAACTTACCCTCAGTCTAATCTTACTTTTTTACATAAAAAAGCACATAATATTAATGAAGTGTTAGATTTATATCCTGATAGTAAATTTATTATTTTCTCTCTTGGCTCTGCTTCTTATATGCAGCCTGAGCATTTAAAAGATTTTTTTATAAAAATTTCAAAATATAATATCCTAAATTTTTTATTGGCAGAAAGTTATTATGAAAAAAACTTTAAAAAAAATTATTCCTTAAAACCAATAAATTTCAAAAATTATTCATCTTATAATGGTGGAATGCATTATTCTCATAAATATTGTAAATTTGCTGAATTCACCAATCTTAAAATTTTACATAATGAAATCAACCAAGAAAATAATTCTATTTTGTGCCAATTTAAAAAATAATCGATTAGATCTAGATTACTAAATAGTGAAAATTTAACGGATAATTGATCTAATTTCAGCCTAGATTCTTGCTTAAACCTAATTAAATTGGCTATCTTTAAAAAATATCCCCAGAAATAAGCCGATTTTTTTTATTTTTTATGATTTGACAAGGAAATTTTATACTATTATAGGCACCTACTCTTTTCTTTTGAAAAGAACAATCCTCTACAATTTTTTATTAAAATAGTAGTGATTTGTATGCTCTTTAACAAGTTAATAAGATATTAAAGAGATACGTAGACAACAATTCGTAATTTAAATTTTACGAACGTTATTGGAATACGTATCAACAAATACTTTTGTTTATACAAGAAGTATTCCGCTTTAACGGTCGTTCCGTAATTTTTGACATTAGTCAAATTACTTAACTTAAGAGTTTGATTATGGCTCAGAACGAACGCTGGCGGCATGCCTCATACATGCAAGTCGAACGGGATCTTCGGATCTAGTGGCGCACGGGTGAGTAACATGTGGGAATCTACCTGAAGGTTCGGAATAACTGCGGGAAACTGTAGCTAATACCGGATGTGTCTGCAAAGAAAAAGATTTATCGCCTTCAGATGAGCCCGCACTAGATTAGCTAGTTGGTGAGGTAACTGCTCCACCAAGGCTACGATCTATAGCTGATTTGAGAGGATGATCAGCCACACTGGGACTGAGACACGGCCCAGACTCCTACGGGAGGCAGCAGTAGGGAATATTGGACAATGGGGGAAACCCTGATCCAGCAATGCCGCGTGAGTGAAGAAGGCCTTAGGGTTGTAAAACTCTTTCATCAACGATGATAATGACATTAATTGAAGAAGAAGCTCCGGCTAACTTCGTGCCAGCAGCCGCGGTAATACGAAGGGGGCTAGCGTTGTTCGGAATCACTGGGCGTAAAGCGTATGTAGGCGGATCAAAAAGTTAGATGTGAAATCCCTGGGCTCAACCCAGGAACTGCATTTAAAACTAGTGATCTAGAAATTGGTAAGGGTTAGTAGAATTTCCAGTGTAGAGGTGAAATTCGTAGATATTGGAAAGAATACCAGAAGCGAAGGCGACTAACTAGGCCATTTTTGACGCTGAGATACGAAAGCGTGGGTAGCAAACAGGATTAGATACCCTGGTAGTCCACGCAGTAAACGATGAGTGCTAGTCGCTGGGACATTAGTTTCAGTGTCGAAGCTAACGCATTAAGCACTCCGCCTGGGAAGTACGGTCGCAAGATTAAAACTCAAATAAATTGACGGGGGCCCGCACAAGCGGTGGAGCATGTGGTTTAATTCGAAGCAACGCGAAGAACCTTACCAGACCTTGACATGGTGTGTTTGAATTACAGAATCGTAATTCTTCAGTTCGGCTGGCACACACACAGGTGCTGCATGGCTGTCGTCAGCTCGTGTCGTGAGATGTTGGGTTAAGTCCCGCAACGAGCGCAACCCTCATTTTTAGTTGCCATCAGGTTATGCTGGGCACTCTAGAAAAACTGCCGGTGATAAGCTGGAGGAAGGCGGGGATGACGTCAAGTCCTCATGGCCCTTACGGTCTGGGCTACACACGTGCTACAATGGTGGTGACAGAGGGCAGCAATATTGCAAAATAAAGCTAATCCCAAAAAACCATCTCAGTTCGGATTGGACTCTGCAACTCGAGTCCATGAAGTTGGAATCGCTAGTAATCGTAGATCAGCGTGCTACGGTGAATACGTTCTCGGGCCTTGTACACACCGCCCGTCACGCCATGGGAGTTGGTTTTACCTTAAGCCGGTGCGCTAACCGCAAGGAAGCAGCCGTCCACGGTAGGGTCAGCGACTGGGGCGAAGTCGTAACAAGGTAACCGTAGGGGAACCTGCGGTTGGATCACCTCCTTTCTAAGGATATTGATGATTAGTTCGCTAATTATCCGGGTTGTTGTCTATGTATCTCTTTATTAAATTAGCTAGTGCTTGGTAATTCTCTTTTCAAACTGGGCTGGTAGCTCAGTTGGTTAGAGCGCGCGCTTGATAAGCGTGAGGTCGGAAGTTCAAGTCTTCCTCGGCCCACCATTAAATTGGGGGATTAGCTCAGCTGGGAGAGCGCCTGATTTGCATTCAGGAGGTCAGCGGTTCGATCCCGCTATCCTCCACCAAACTATCTAATCATCTTATTTTTTCTTTGAATATGTGAATATGATTTTTTAACTGATCAATAAATTTTTTTGATTAAAATAATACGTACAAAATTTTTCTCTGTACGTAATTGCAATCAAGCGCAAAAGGGCATTTAGTGGATGCCTTGGCATCAAGAGACGATGAAGGACGTGGCAGGCTGCGAAAAGCTAAGGGGAGTTGTCAACACACTTTAATCCTTAGATCTCCGAATGGGGAAACCCAACTCTTTAGAGTTACTTATTAATGAATAAATAGTTAATAAGAGATAACCTAGTGAATTGAAATATCTTAGTAGCTAGAGGAAAAGAAATATATTCTGTTAGTAGTGACGAGCGAAAGCGGATCAGGCCAATAATATTGTTTTAATAACTAGAACTTTCTGGAAAGTAAGACCATAGTGGGTGATAGTCCCGTATAGGTAAAAATTAATAATATTTTCGAGTAGGGCGGAACACGTGAAATTCTGTCTGAATATGGGAAGACCACTTCCCAAGCCTAAATACTCCTTGATGACCGATAGTGAACTAGTACCGTGAGGGAAAGGTGAAAAGAACCCCGATAGGGGGAATGAAATAGTATCTGAAACCGAATGCCTACAAGCAGTCAGAGCTTCCTTGAGAAGTGATGGCATACCTTTTGTATAATGGGTCAGCGACTTAGTCTGTGCAGCAAGCTTAAGCCGTTAGGTGTAGGCGTAGGGAAACCAAGTCTTAATAGGGCATTAGTTGTACGGATTAGACTCGAAGCGGGATGAGCTTAATATGAGCAGGTTGAAGATGCAGTAACATGCATCGGAGGACCGAACCAGGAGACGTTGAAATGTCTTTGGATGACTTGTGTTAAGGGGTGAAAGGCCAACCAAATTCCGCTATAGCTAGTTCTCCGCGAAAACTATTTAGGTAGTGCGTTGTGTGAATGATGTCGGGGGTAAAGCACTGGATGGGCTAGGGGGAAGCGATTCCTACCAAACCTAACCAAACTCTGAATACCGACACTCTATGCACAGCAGACAGACTATAGGTGCTAAGGTCTATAGTCGAGAGGGAAACAGCCCAGATCACCAGTTAAGGCCCCCAAATAATGGCTAAGTGGGAAAGTATGTAGAAAGACCAAGACAGGCAGGAGGTTGGCTTAGAAGCAGCCATCCTTTAAAGATAGCGTAACAGCTCACTGTTCTAATTAAGTTTTTCCGCGACGAAGATGTAACGGGGCTAAAGCCATTTGCCGAAACTGTGACTTTATAAATATTGCGATATTTATAAGGGGTAGCGGAGCGTTCTGTAAGCCGTTGAAGATGTTCTGAAAAGAATGTTGGAGGTATCAGAAGTGCGAATGCTGACATGAGTAGCGATAAAGAGTGTGAGAGACACTCTCGCCGAAATCCTAAGGTTTCCTGCGTAAAGCTAATCTGCGCAGGGTTAGTCGACCCCTAAGGCGAGGCAGAAATGCGTAGTCGATGGGAAACAGGTTAATATTCCTGTACCTTCTGAGTGTTGACGGATCGTGTAAATTGTATTTTCTTATTGGATTGAAAATGCAGTGAAGTGGTTCCTGGAAATAGCCTCAGAATATAGATCGTACCTAAACCGACACAGGTAGGAAGGTAGAGTATACCAAGGCGCTTGAGAGAATGATGTTGAAGGAACTCGGCAAAATGCTCTTGTAACTTCGGAATAAGAGAGACCAATATTTAGGCAACTATTTGTTGGTGGCACAGAATAGGGAGAAGCGACTGTTTATCAAAAACACAGGTCTCTGCTAAGTCGTAAGACGATGTATAGGGACTGACGCCTGCCCGGTGCCGGAAGGTTAAATGGTGGAGTGCAAGCTCTAAAATGAAGCCCCGGTGAACGGCGGCCGTAACTATAACGGTCCTAAGGTAGCGAAATTCCTTGTCAGGTAAGTTCTGACCCGCATGAATGGCGTAACGATTTCTCCGCTGTCTCCAACATCAACTCAGCGAAATTGAATTCTCCGTGAAGATGCGGAGTACGTGTAGTTAGACGGAAAGACCCCGTGCACCTTTACTATAGCTTTACAGTGGTATTAGAAAAATAATGTGTAGGCTAGGTGGTAGGCTTTGAAGCAGAGGCGCCAGCTTTTGTGGAGTCAAAAGATGAAACACCACCCTTTATTTTTTTGATATCTAACCAACATCCATTATCTGGATGTGGGACCCTGTATGGTGGGTAGTTTGACTGGGGCGGTCGCCTCCCAAAGAGTAACGGAGGCGCGCGAAGGTAGGCTCAGGCTGGTTGGAAATCAGCTTTAGAGTGCAATGGCATAAGCCTGCCTGACTGCGAGACGTACATGTCGAGCAGAGTCGAAAGACGGTCATAGTGATCCGGTGGTTCCGAGTGGAAGGGCCATCGCTCAACGGATAAAAGGTACGCCGGGGATAACAGGCTGATACCCCCCAAGAGTCCATATCGACGGGGGTGTTTGGCACCTCGATGTCGGCTCATCACATCCTGGGGCTGGAGAAGGTCCCAAGGGTTTGGCTGTTCGCCAATTAAAGTGGTACGTGAGCTGGGTTCAGAACGTCGTGAGACAGTTCGGTCCCTATCTGCTATACGAGTTGGAAATTTGACAGGATTTGTCCCTAGTACGAGAGGACCGGGATGAACGTACCTCTGGTGTACCAGTTGTTCCGCCAGGAGCATCGCTGGGTAGCTATGTACGGACAGGATAACCGCTGAAAGCATCTAAGCGGGAAACCTACCTGAATACTAGATTTCCCCATCAGAGTCGTGGAAGACCACCACGTTGATAGGTTGGGTGTGGAAGTGCAGCAATGCATGAAGCTGACCAATACTAATAACTCGATTGGCTTGATTACAATATCGTACAGAGAAAAGTTTTTTACTAATGATTTCCTGGTGACAATAGCAACAGATAAACACCCGAACCCATCCCGAACTCGATCGTGAAAGCTGTTAGCGCCGATGGTACTTTGTCTTAAGACATGGAAGAGTAGGTCGTTGCCAGGATTTTTTATTATTTATTATTAAAATATAAATATTAATCTAATAATACATAATGAATTTTTCTATCATTGTTCCCTTATTTAATGAAGAATTAAACATCTCTGATTTAGTTGATGAAATTATGTTTAATGTAAAAAGTTTAGGATTTAATTTTGAACTTATATTGGTAAATGATGCAAGTACTGACAATACTAATGAAATAATAAATTATCTGCTTAATAAATATAAAACAAATATCAAAGCGATAAAAAACCCAATAAATTTAGGACAAAGTTTTTCATTGATAGAAGGTATTAAGAATTCTCAATATGATATTATAATAACTTTGGATGGTGATGGTCAAAATAATCCAAAGGATATTCCAATTTTATTAAATAAATATATTTCTGAAAAAAATATTTTTCTTGTTGGAGGAATCAGAAAGAAAAGAAAAGATAATAATATTAAAATGATTTCTTCCAAAATTGCAAATAAAGTTAGAGCATTTATATTAAAAGACAACTGTAAGGATACTGGATGTTCATTAAAGGTTTTCGATAAAAAAACATTTTTACTTTTTCCAAAATTCAAAGGCGTTCATAGATTCCTGCCAGCTCTTTTTAAGGGATATGGTAAAAAAACTTTTTTTATTGATGTTGATCATAGACCCAGAATTCATGGTTTTTCAAAGTATGGAACACTTTCCAGATTATTTTATGGAATAATAGATTTAATAAGAGTTTATTATATAATAAAAAACTATAAGAAGAATTTGTGATCAATTACTTTAATAGCTTGTCAAACATAGAAATTTTTTTCTTATGCATAGGTTTTTTAGGACAAGGAGTTTTTGCTTCACGTTTTATAGTTCAGTGGATTTATTCTGAAAAAAAAGGTGAAAGTTATATTCCTATAGTTTTTTGGTATTTAAGTATTTTTGGAGGTATTGGTTTACTCACATATGCAATTTTTAGAAAAGATCCTGTAATAATTTTAGGTCAAACATTTGGAATATTTATTTATTTAAGAAATTTGATTTTAATTTATAAGATTAAAAAGTAACAGAGGTAAGTATGAGAATTATTCAAAACTATATCGATGGGAAGTCTACAGCAGTATCAAAGAATTTTTTAAATGTAAAAGATCCTTCAACTGGAGAAAATATAGCTAAGGTAGTTATTTCAAATGAAGATGATTTCAATAATGTAGTATTTAGTTCAAAAAAAAGTCAGCAAGATTGGTCATCTACAACGCCATTAAAGAGATCTAGAATATTATCAAAATACAAAAATTTAATTGAAAATAATATCAATGAACTAGCGGAATTGGTATCAAAAGAGCATGGTAAAACTCTTGCAGATGCAAAAGGTTCAGTTACAAGAGGTTTAGAAGTTGTGGAATTTGCTTGTGGTATTCCACACCTCCTTAAGGGTGAGTTTTCACAAAATGTTGGAACAAATATAGATTCTTGGTCTGTCAGACAGCCTCTTGGAATCTGCGCTGGTATTACACCATTTAATTTTCCTGCTATGGTTCCTATGTGGATGTATCCAATAGCAATTGCTTGTGGAAACTCATTTATACTTAAACCATCAGAAAAAGATCCATCATGTTCAATTAGATTGGCAGAACTATTTACTGAGGCTGGCTTACCCAATGGAGTTTTCAATGTTATTCAAGGAGATAAGTTAATTGTAGACAAATTAATTCAAAGTCCTGAAATCAGCTCAATTAGTTTTGTTGGCTCAACAAATGTAGCAAAACATATATATGAAACTTCAGCAAAAAAATGGAAAAAGAGTTCAAGCTTTGGGTGGAGCAAAAAATCACCTTGTTGTTATGCCAGATGCAAACTTAGATCAGGCTGTTGATGGAATAATTGGAGCTGGTTATGGATCTGCAGGTGAAAGATGTATGGCTGTATCTGTAGCTGTTGCAGTTGGTGATATAGCGGATAACTTAGTAGAAAAAATTAAATTAGAAGCTCAGAAATTAAAAGTTGCTCCTTGGACCGATTCAGAATCTGATATGGGACCAGTAATATCAAAAGAACATAAAGAAAAAATTGAGAATTATATTTCAATTGGAATTAGTGAAGGTGCTAATTTGGTTGAAGATGGAAGAAACTTTTCAATACAGGGTTATGAAAATGGATACTTCATTGGACCTTGCTTATTCGATAATGTTACAAAAGAGATGAAAATATATAAAGAAGAAATCTTTGGACCAGTAGTCAGTGTAGTTAGAGCAAAAAACTATGATGAAGCACTTAATTTAGTTAATGATCATAACTATGGAAATGGCACAAGTATTTATACCTCAGATGGAGAAATTGCTCGACATTTTACAACTAATACTAAAATCGGAATGGTTGGAGTAAATGTTCCTATTCCTGTCCCCATGGCTTTTCACAGTTTTGGAGGTTGGAAGCAATCATTATTTGGTGATCATGCAATGCATGGTATGGAAGGAATTCATTTTTACACAAAATTAAAGACAACAACAAGTAGATGGCCAAAAAGTATTCAAGCTGGACCTGAATTTATAATTCCTACTAACTAATGAATATTTTAATTACTGGTTGTGCAGGTTTCATAGGTTTTCATTCAACTTTAAAATTTTTAAATGAAGGATATAAAGTCATTGGTATAGATAATTTAAATAATTATTATAGTCCAAAATTAAAAAACAATCGTTTAAAATATATTAAAAATAAATTTAAAAATAATTTTAAATTTTATCGTTTAGATTTAGAAGATTATTCAGAAATTAAAAAAGTTTATAAGTATTATAAAATAGGAACTGTTTTACACCTAGGTGCACAAGCTGGTGTTAGGTATTCTATTGAAAATCCAGAGGTATATATTAAAAGCAATATCAATGGTTTTTATAATATAATTGAATTGTCTAGGTTAAATAAAATTAAAAACTTTCTTTATGCTTCTTCAAGTTCTGTTTATGGAAATAATAGGACATATCCACTAAATGAAGATTTCAATACTGATAATCCATTATCTCTTTATGCAGCATCAAAAAAGACTAATGAATTAATTGCTAGTTCATATTTTAATATATTTAAATTTAAATCTGTAGGTCTTAGATTTTTTACTGTATATGGTCCTTTTGGTCGTCCAGATATGATAATTTATAAACTTTTTGAGTCTATATATTTTAAAACAAAAATAAATATCTATAACAATGGAAACCACTTCAGAGATTTTACATTTGTCGATGATGTAACAGAATATATATATAGACTCTTAAAAAATAGATCCAAGTTGAAAAATGGGGCAGAAATACTTAATGTTGGTTGTGGTAACTCTATTAGTTTAAAAAAAATTATACAGTTAGTTGAAAAAATTACCAAGTCTAAATTAAAATATAAACTCGTAGATATGCAGCTTGGAGATGTTATTAAAACTCATTCTGATACATCTAAAATAAAACAAATCACAAAATACAAAGCTAAATATAATTATGTCGAAGGTATAAATATATTTCATGAATGGTTTAAAAGTTATCATAAGATCTAGTATGTTTGAGGAAACAAAAATAATTTTAAATATCTTAAAAAAATACTTCTTGTTTATAATTGTTTTACCATTTTTGCCTTCAATTATAATTTTATTTTACTCAAATAATTATGAGAGTGAATTTATCGAACAATATAGGTATAATATCTATACTGAAACTATAAATAGAGATCAATACAGTTATATTGATTCTATAATCTATAAAATTGATAATACGATTGAAGCTTATGATAAGGACTATATTAAAAATTTAAGAGCAATTAAAATTTTAAGAGAATCTGAAAAAATAATTTTAGGTGATATGTTTAGACAATTTATGATAAATATTTCATCAAGTAACGAAGTAATGGAAAATATTTATATAGATAATCTCAATATTAATACTCTTACAACTATAGATTTTTATAATCGTAGTTCATATGAAAAAAATGATCTAAATAAATTACAAATTGATTTTTACTCATATAATAGTGATATCAATTTAATTAAAAAAGTTTTTGAAGCAGCGATAGAAAATATTAATATTTTGTATGCAGAAGCAATATATAAAAATAATGAACGTATTTTATTATCACTTATTAGTGACCTTAAATTATTAATTGAAACAAATAAAATTATAATTAATACACTTAGTAAACAACTTAATTTTATAAGTGATAAAAGACAAACTGATTACACATATGAAAAGCAAACTGAGACTGAACTAAAAATCCTTTTTTTGAAAGATTATGAATCAAGTCTATTGGATATAATTAATGAAATAGATACTATCTTATTAAATAAAAATTATGGAGAATTAAAAATGATTAATAATATTTGGGATATTAAAAATATTTATAACACTAAGTCAAATTATTTAATAAAGTACCTTTATATTATTTCATATTTTTTATTCCTAATTTTATTTCTTTTTTTATCAATTATTTATGAATACAATTTTAAAAGAAAAACTTGATATTTTAGTAATTTTTCTTATCCTTTTTTTGCCCATCGCTTTGATAACAGGCCCTTTTTTAAGTGACTTAAGTATTGTATTACTTTCATTACTATTTTTATATAAATATAGATATGAAAAAATATTTATAAACAATTACAATTATTTAATTTTTTTTTTAATATTTTCTCTTTTGTTAATAATAAGCTCTCTTTTATCGGAGTTTATTCTACATAGCTTAGAGTCTTCATTATTTTATTTTAGATTTATTATATTTGCATATGCTATGTGTTATTTTTTTTTAAAATTAAAAACATTACCCAATAAGTTTTTCTACGTATTATTAGCTACCTTGCTATTCATAAATATAGATGCAATTTATCAATATTTTTTTGGATTTAACCTTTTAGGTTTTGAAAATAAATATCCTTGGACCCCCGAATTTGGTGACGGTGAATATCATCGAGTTTCAGGAGTTTTCAGAGATGAGTTAAAATTAGGCTCATTTATATCGAAATTATTACCAATATTTATATCTTTATTTTTCTTTATTCAAAAATACGAAAAAACAAATATATTCATTTTTATTGCTGTAATTGTTCTCTCAACAATAACAATTTTAATTACAAGTGAAAGATTAGCTCTTATCAATACAATAGTTTTTATCCTGATAAGTTTTGTTCTTATTGATATCAAAAAAAAATATAAAATTATGTTTTTATTATTATCTACAATTTCTATTATTTCATTTTTATATTTTGATAAAAACTTAAATGCTAGAATTAGTACAGTCTTTGATTCCTTTAATTCCTCTGAATATATATATAATAATTTTAATGATATAACAGATGATATTCCACAAGAAATTTCCATATTTACTAATCAACATGCAAAGCATTACATTACTGCTTTAAGATTATTTAATGATAATTACATTTTAGGAATAGGTCCTAAAAATTTTAGACAATTATGTGATAAAGAACCATATAGGCTTAAATATTCTTGCTCTACTCATCCTCATAATACATACATGCAATTATTGTCAGAAACAGGCATATTAGGATTTATATTTATAATTTGTCTATTTTGTTATCATGCACTAATATTGTTTAAAATATTATTAAATAAATACATATTTAATAACCAAAATAATAACAGTTTAACATGTATATATATTCTAATATTCATAAATTTGTGGCCAATAGCGCCATCGGGAAGTTTTTATAACAATTGGAATTCTATAATGTTCTATATACCTATTGGAATGCTTTTATTTTACAAATCATATGAAGAATATAATAAATAATTACAACAAACTAATTAGAATTTTAAATAGGACTCAAAAGTTTTATGTTATTATTTTAATTTTATTATTTATATTTGTTGCTGCTCTAGAGACTTTAAGTTTAGGTTTGATATTACCATTAATTTATATTTTAATAAATCAAGACAGCTCAATATTTTATGTAATCAAAGATACTTTGAGTATGTTTTATGTTAATATAAAAAATAATGATGTTATAATTTTATCAATTATATTTGTTTCATTATTATATGTTTTTAAAGCTATTATTTTAGCATTTGTTATTAGATTAAACTTGAATATCACTGCAAAAATATCTGTAGACTTAACTAATGATCTGTATAAAAGTTATTTAAACGAAGATTATATTTTTCATTTAAATGAAAACTCTTCTAAACTCACAAGAAATATTTTAGGAGAAGTGCATAATTGTGCAAATATTCTATCGATATCAACGCAACTAATTGGAGAAATTTTGATGGTTATTCTCATTTCTATTATGCTAGTTTTTATTGAACCTATGGCTGTAATAACGATAATTGCCTTACTTTCCGTGATTGCAGGTTCTTATTATATAATATTTTCGAATTTTATTGAGAAGTTGGGCAAAGTAAGACAAAGCATGGATTTTTTAAGAATTAAATTTATTAATGAAGGATTTTCGCTCATTAAAGAGGTAAAAGTTTATAAATTAGAAAATATTTTTTTATCTAGGCATAATTCTGCATACAAAAAATCAATTAATAGTGAAGTAAATATTAATTTTCTAACAAATATAGCTAAACCAATATTAGAAACAGCAACAGTTTTAATCTTTATGGGATTTCTTTTATTTTTAATAATTTCCAAAAATAATAATATCATCTTATTTGATTATATACCTCTTATTGCTCTTTTAGGAGCTGCTACTTTTAGAGTTTTACCTGCAATTAATGGAATAAATCAAAAGTTCCAGCTCATCAAATATTTATCACCATCAATAGATGCTGTTTTTAAAAACTTGGTAGATTTAAAAAATGTAAATTTTATAAAATCAGATAAACGCAAAATTTTATTTAAAAATAATATCAAAATAAGCAATTTAGATTTTTATTATTCTAATAAAAAACATGTCATAAAAAATCTTAATTTTGAAATTAATAAATATGACATTTTTGGAATAATTGGTAGAAGTGGTTCTGGGAAAACTACTTTAATGAGTCTTTTAATGGGTATTTTGAAACCAAATTCAGGTAAAATTATATGTGATGGTTATGATATAAATTCATCAATAAATTCTTGGTATGATAATATATCATATGTTTCTCAAAACGTTGTATTATTCGATGATACAATAAAAAACAATATTATTTTTGGTAAATCATACGACAAAACAAAATTTAATGATGTAATTAAAAAATCTCAATTAACAAATTTAATAAATAAATTACCAATGAAAGAAGAATCTGAAGTTGGTGAAAGAGGAATTAGAATTTCAGGTGGAGAAAAACAACGTATTGCTATTGCTAGGGCTTTATACCGAAATTCAAAAATAATTTTTTTAGATGAAGCAACTAATTCACTAGATCAAAAAACAGAAAATGAATTCATTGATACAATTCTTCAATTAAATGATGAAATTACCTTTGTTATTATTGCTCATAATAGTAAAATGATAGATATTTGTAATAAAAAAATTTCTTTGGAAGATACAAGTGAATAAAAAAATTTTAATTACCGGAGGAGCTGGATTTATAGGGAGTCATTTAGTTGACTTACTCGTGAAAAAAAAGTTCACTGTTACAGTAATTGATAATTTATCTTCGGGTAATCTAAATAATTTAAAAGATTCTATAAAAAAAATTAACTTTTTGAAAATTGATTTGTCAAACCAAAAAGAATTAGAAAAAAAATTAAAAAATAAATCTTTTGATTATTGTGTACATCTTGCTGCTTTAGCTGATATAGTTCCAAGTATTACTAACCCTGATAGATATTTTAATTCAAATGTTGTTGGAACATTTAATCTGTTACAAATTATGAGAAATAAAAATTTAAAAAAATTAATTTATTCAGCCTCATCCTCATGTTATGGAATTCCAAAAAAATATCCAACTTCTGAAGCGGCTGAAATTAATCCAGAATATCCGTATGCAATTACTAAAAGAATAGCTGAAGAGTTAATTGAACATTGGGGTAAAGTTTATAAAATACCATATGTTTCTCTTAGATTTTTCAATGTTTATGGGCCAAGATCGAGGACTAGTGGAACTTATGGAGCTGTCTTTGGCGTATTTCTTGCACAAAAGATTGCTAATAAACCATTTACTGTAGTAGGTGATGGAAATCAAACAAGAGATTTTACTTATGTTTCGGATATTGTGAATGCAATATATAAATCTTTAACCTCTAGAATATCAAACAGAATTATTAATATTGGGAGTGGTAAAACATATTCAATTAACTATTTAGTAAAATTACTAGGAGGTAAAAAAGTTACCATTCCTAAAAGGCCTGGTGAACCCAAGTGTACATTCGCAAATATTAATCTTGCAAAAAAACTATTAAAATGGAAACCACAAGTTTCTTTAGAAGTTGGTGTAAAGAAAGTACTTCAAAATATTCATTATTGGAATAATGCTCCTTTATGGTCACCAAGTAGTATAAAAAAAGAAACTAAAGAATGGTTTAAACTTTTGAAATGACAAACAGACAAAAAATAATTGATTACTCAGATTTAGCTAATTTTTTTAATAAAATTAAAAAGTCAAAAAAACAAAAAATTGTAACCCATTGTCATGGAGTTTTTGACCTCTTGCATATAGGTCATATAAAACATTTCAAAGAAGCTAAAAATTTAGGTGATATATTAATAGTTACTATCACTGCGGATAATTATGTTAAAAAAGGAACGAACAGACCTTATTTTAATGAAAATTATAGAGCTGAAGCCATATCCTCTTTAGAATTTGTTGATTATGTTTCGATTATAAATGATAAATCTGCTGTCAATGCAATTAAAAGTATTAAGCCAAATTATTATTGCAAAGGAGAGGATTATAAAAATTTAAAACAAGATATAACAGGAAAAATTCATGAAGAAAAAAAATCTGTTGAAAAATATGGAGGAAAAATTTTTTTCACTAACGAAGTTACTTTTAGCTCAAGTACTTTACTAAATTCTAATTTTAATATTTTAAGTAAACAACAAAGTTTTTTTATAGATAAACTTAAAAGAAAATTTAATTTTAATGAAATAAAAACTTTTATTAATAATATCAAGAAATCAAAACCACTCATTATTGGAGAAACAATTATTGATGAATATACTTTTTGTGATGTAATTGGTAAATCTGGTAAAGAGCCAGTGTTAGTTTATAGAGATTTGAAAACTGAATTATATGCTGGGGGCTCTTTAGCAATATCAAATCATATATCTGGATTTTGTTTAAATGTTAATTTGATATCAATGTTGGGACAAGCTAATGAATACTTAGGATTTATTAAGAAAAATTTAAATAAAAATATTAAATTTAGCTACATTAGTAAAGATAACTCTCAAACAATTGTTAAAAAAAGATTTATTGATAAAAATAATAGTAATAAGTTACTAGGTTTATATAAATTTAATGATGAACAAATTACTAAAAGAAATGAAAAACAGCTTTTAAGTAAAATAAATAAAATAATTCCTAAGTCTGATTTTGTAGTAATTTCTGATTATGGACATGGTTTTTTGAGTAAGTTTATAATTGATAAAATTAAAGATAATAAAACATTTTTATCAGTTAATGCACAAATTAATGCATCAAATGTTGGATTTCATTCGCTTAATAGGTACTCAAAATCAAATATAGTAGTAATTAATGAAACAGAATTAAGATATGAACTTAGAAATAGAGATGGCAATTTAGATGAATTAATAAGGCAGTTAGCTAAATCATTAAATATACAATACTTAATTGTAACAAGTGGGAGTTCAGGGGTAAAGCTTTTAAATAAAAAAACTAATAAAATCCATTTTTGCCCTGCTTTTGCAAATAAAATTATAGATAAAATTGGTGCAGGTGATACGTTATTAGCAATTATAACATTATTATTATTTAATAAATGCGATATTGATTTAGCACTACTTATTTCATCATTATGTGCTGCAGAGACAGTTGAGAGTATAGGGAACAGTAATTCAGTTAATTCAAATGGTATTCTCAAAAAAATAGAACATATGTTAAAATAATATGGAAAATAAAAAAGATAATTCAAATAAAAATATATTCATTCTAGGCGGCGCTGGATATGTAGGTGCAGAACTTGTAAAATTTTTATTATCACAAGGGTATAGAGTTACTGTTTTTGATTTATTTATTTATGGCACAGAAGTACTTCCAAACCATCCAAATCTTATTACAATAAAAGGAGATATGAGAGATTTAAAACATCTAAATCAATCTTTAATTGGGTGTACAGATGTAATTCATTTAGCATGTATTTCAAATGATCCAAGTTTTGAATTAAACTCAAATTTAGGTAAATCAATAAATTACGATTGCTTTGAACCTTTTGTAGAAATGTCAATTAAGAATAAAATAGACAGTTTTATTTATGCCTCATCATCAAGTGTATATGGCATAAAAGAAGAAAAAAATGTTACGGAGGATATGATTCTTGAGCCTTTGACAGATTATTCATTTTACAAAGCTGAATGTGAAAAAATACTTCTAAACTATTCGAGTTCAAAATTAATAACTACTGTTTTAAGACCTGCTACTGTGTGTGGGTATTCTAGTAGGCAAAGATTAGATGTAATTGTAAATATTTTAACAAATCATGCGTATAATAATAATAAAATTAAAATATTTGGAGGAGAACAATTAAGACCTAATATTCATATTAAAGATATGGTTAGATGTTATTATTCAATACTAAATACATCAAATAATAAAAAAGCTGGAAAAATTTTTAATGCAGGATATCAAAATCAATCCTTAAACAAAATTGCACAAATAGTAAAAAACTGCTTTAATGATAATATAGAAGTAGAAACTGTTTCAACTGATGATAATAGATCTTATCACATTAGTTCAGAAAAAATAAAGAATGAAATCGGTTTTGTTACAGAGTTTGGAATAGAAGATGCAGTAAATGATTTAATAAATGCATTTGATAAAAAACTTTTAGTAGATTCACTAAATAACTCAGATTATTATAATATAAAAAAAATGCAAGAAATTAACCTCAAGTAATGCGTATTGGTATTGATTTAGATAATACTATAATCGATTATACTAAGGCTTTTAATAATTATATTTCTTTAAATAAAATTATTAATAAATCTGTTTTAAATATTCATAACAAAATTTTAGATAAATCTATTTTAAAATCTAATATTATTAAGAAAAAAAATGGTGATCTTATTTGGCAAAAGATTCAAGGTCAAATTTACGGTAAAAATATCAATATGGCTAACATTTATTTAGGATTTAAAAGGTTTCTATTTTTCTCAAAACTTAGAAATGTTGAATTATTTATTGTTAGTCATAAAACTAAATTTGGACATTTTGATAAGTCCAAGACTCCTCTTAGAATTTCAGCTTTAAATTTTTTAAGTAAAAATGGTTTATTTAATTACTCAAAATATGGCTTAAAAAAAAATAATATTTTTTTTGCAGACAACAGGGATGAAAAAATAAATATAATTAATTCACTTAACTTAGATTTTTTTATAGATGATTTACCAGAAGTATTATTACATAAAAAATTTAATAAGCAGACAAAAAAAATTTTAATAAATAATCATTGCGCTAATAAAAAAGATATTTTTATGTATGTTACTAATTGGGGAGAAATAAATAATTTTTTTTTTAAAAAAAACTCAAAACAAGAAATTATTAAAATACTAAAACAACTAAATATTAAAAATCCTAAAAAAGTTGAGGCAATTAGAGGCGGTATAAATAGCAAGGTTTTTAAAATTTATAAAAAAAAACAAAATATTTGTCTAAAAATATACCCTTTATCCCAAGATCACCGTGAGAGATGTATGAATGAGTTCAATGCTTTTCATTATCTTAATAAAAATAAAATTTTTAAAACGCCAAAATCATTAGCTGTTGATAATGATTTAAAAATAGCGACATATTCTTGGATTGACGGTGAAAAAATAAAAAGTTTAAATAAAAATAACATTAAATATTTATTAAGTTTTATAAAAGATTTAAAAAATCTATCTCTTAAAACAAAAATTACTAAATTTAATTTAGCATCAGAAGCTTCAGTAAATTTAAATAGAATTTATGAATATAATAAAAATAGAATTTTAAAACTTAAAAAAAATAACTTAAATTATATGGAATTAAATAATCATATTGATCAAATTGATAAATTGAATAAAATAAATAATTTAAAGTTAATAAAATTTATAAATAAAAATAGTATAAATATTACACTACCTAAAAAAAATTTAATTTTATCTCCATCAGATATTTCTTTAAGAAATATAATTAACAATAATAACAATGATTTTTATATTGATTTTGAATATTTTGGTTGGGACGATCCATGCAAAACTCTAAGTGATATTATTTGGCATCCTTCTATGAAAATGAATAATGAAAATTATAAAAAAATTATTTTTGAATTTAATAAACTATTTTCTGATGACAAATATTTTAAAAATAGATTAAATTTTACATTTAATTTGTACGGTGTTCGCTGGTCATTAATACTACTTAATATTTTTTCTAAATATTATCCTTCTAACTTTAAAAAATTGGACATAAGCACTAAAAACAAACTATTAAAACAGTTAAATAAATCTAAAAAAATAATAGCAAATGTAATAGATGATAAGTATAAAAGCAAATATTTATATTATGATAGTATCTAAATTTTCCTTATCTAATTTGAAGTTAGAAGCTCTTCAATTGAGACAAAAAACTTTTCAAACTTTCATTGAGTTAGGAGAAGCCCATCTTGGTGGAAGTTTCTCAATGATTGAGATCATCATAAGCCTTTATAGGTGTTTATTGAATAAAAAAGACACTTTTATTTTAAGTAAAGCACACTCTTCGATACCATTTTGCATAATGTTAAGAGATTATGGATATAAGCCTGAAATTACCACTCATCTTGAGATAGATAAAAAAAATGGAATTGAATGCACAACAGGTAGTCTTGGCCATGGTCTTCCTATGTCTGTAGGTATGGCGTTAGCAAAAAAAATTAAAAAAGATAAATCAAAAGTTTTCGTTCTTCTGAGTGATGGTGAATGTCAAGAAGGAACTACTTGGGAGTCTTTACTGATTGCTTCATCCCTTAAATTAAATAATTTGATTATATTAATTGATTATAACAAAATACAAGCATTAGATTTTATTGATAATGTCCTTCCACTAGATAATTTAAAAAATAAATTTAAAGCTTTTAATTGTGATACGTATGAAATAAAAAATGGAAATTCGTTTAACTCTATTTTAATGAAATTTAAAAAAATAAAAATTAATTTTAGCCCAGTTGTTATTATATTTAATACAACTAAGGGTAAGGGAATTAAAAAATTTGAAAATGATCCTGCATGGCATGCAAAAAAAATTAGAGAAAAAGAAGAAATCATTGGAAAAAAATCATTAGGCATCAAATGAGAAGAGTCTTTGGAAAACAAATATGCGATTTAGCAGAAAAAGATAAAAAAATAATTTTAATTGTAGGAGATATTGGGTTCAGAGTTTTTGATGAATTTAGAGATAGATTTAAAGATAGGTTTTTTAACCTTGGAATTTGTGAACAAAGCATAATTGGTGTCGCATCAGGACTGGCACTACAAGGATTTAAACCTTGGGTATATACAATAACCCCATTTCTAATAGAAAGGCCATTCGAACAAATAAAATTAGATGTAGATCAGCAAAATATTAATATTAAGCTAGTAGGTTTTTCAGATTATCCTACTTTAGGACCAACGCACACCGAGTTAAATGGTAAAAAGTTAATGAATTTGTTTAAAAATATTAATTCTTATTTTCCTAAAAATGGATTAGAAACAAAACGATATATAAAACTTATGTATAGATCTAAACGTCCATGTTTTTTAAGCTTAAAAACTGATCCACTGCAAAACAAAAGACTTACTAGTTAGGAAAATTTATGGGAAAAGAATTAAATATTGTAACTCCACTTCATAAAGCTACTGCACGAAAATATTTAGATAGAATGATCGATGATAAGGTTAATTGTATGATGAAGGCTAAAGAATATGAGTATGATTATTGGGATGGAGATAGGAGATATGGATATGGAGGATATAAATTTATTGAGGGTAGATGGAAACCTGTTGCTGAAGCTTTGATACAAAATTATAACCTTTCAAATCAATCTTCAATTTTAGATATTGGTTGTGGCAAAGCTTTTCTTTTATATGAAATTAAAAAGATTTTACCAGATATTAAGATAAGTGGTTTTGATATTTCGAACCATGGAATTAATTCAGCAAAAGATATTATTAAATCAGATTTATTTATTCATAGGGCCCAGGAAAGGTATCCATTTGAAGATAAACAATTTGATCTAGCTATATCCTTAGGCTGTTTTCATAATTTAAAAATTTTTGAACTTAATATAGCACTTAAAGAAATGGAAAGAGTTGCAAAAAATGGTTATTTAATGTTGGAGAGCTATAGAAGTGAACAAGAATTATTTAATCTTCAATGTTGGGCTTTAACTTGTGAATCTTTTTTTGAAAAGGAAGAATGGATATGGATTTACAATAATTTTGGTTATTCTGGAGACTATGAATTTATATACTTTGAGTAAAATTAAATGAAATCAAAAGCAGCAGTCCTTTTTAATAGCAAAAGACCATTAGAAATAATTGATTTAGAAATACCTAATGAGCTTGATTATGGTCAAGTATTAGTTAAAGTCAAATACAGTGGAATATGTGGTGCTCAAATTAATGAAATTGATGCTGTAAAGGGTCCTGATAAGTTTTTACCACATCTTTTGGGTCACGAAGGATCAGGAATTGTCGAAAAAATTGGAAATGGAGTTTCAAATGTAAGTGTAGGTGATCATGTAGTAATGCATTGGAGGCCTAGTAAAGGAATACAAAGTAATACTCCAAAATATAATTATGATGGTAAAATAATTAATGCTGGCTGGGTGACAACATTTAATCAAAGATCAATAGTTTCTGAAAATAGATTAACTAAAATCCCAAATGACTTTGATATGAAAGTGGCGCCTTTATTTGGATGTGCAATCACTACAGCATTTGGAGTTATTAATAATGATGCTAATTTAAAAATTGGCCAATCTATTTTAATATTTGGTTTGGGTGGTGTAGGTTTAAATCTAGTTCAAGCATCTGATATGGTTTCAGCCAATCCGATTATTGGAGTAGACATAAATGATAATAAGATTGAAATTGCCAAAAACTTTGGATTATCTGATGGAGTAAATTTTAAACAAAAAAGCTTGTTCAATGAACTCACAAAAATTAATAATAATAAAAATTATGACGTTGTAGTTGATACAACTGGAAAAAAAGAAGTAATAGAGTTGGCATATGAATTAACACATAAAGATGGAAAAACTATATTAGTAGGTGTGCCTAACGAAAAAATTTCGATTTACTCATTGCCTTTACATTTTAATAAAATACTCAAAGGATCCCATGGTGGTGACTCTAATCCTGATATTGATATACCTAATTATATTGAGCTATATAAAAAAAATAAATTTGAATTAAGAAAATTAATAACACATGAATTCGAATTAGAAGAAATAAATAGTGCTTTAGATATTTTTAGAACTGGTGATTGTGGACGAATAATTATCAAAATGTGAAAATAATTTTAATGAAAAAAGTAGTGAAAGCCATAATTTATAAAAATAATCAGTTTTTACTTCAGCTAAGAGATAATTCTAAAAAAATTTCATATCCAAATCATTGGAGTTTTTTTGGTGGTGAGGTTGAGAATAATGAAAATGATGAAGAGGCCTTACTAAGAGAGCTAAATGAAGAAATAGCATGGATGCCTAATAAAATAAATTATTACACTACCTTCCTGGATTATAGTACAAATGCTGAAGTAAAATTATATTTAATTAAATTCGAAAGTAATAATACAAAATTAAATTTGAATGAGGGCCAGAAAATGAAGTGGTTTAGATTAGAAGATATTAAAACTTTAATTAAAACACCCTCTTATATGTATGAGCTTTTAAATGAAATTAATCTTAATTGTTTTAAAATAATATGAAAAAAAACGAAAAAGTAATACTCGATTTAGGTAAGCAGCCTGTTTCTAATAAATATTTGAAAACATTAAAAACTAAAAATAATTTTTATAATTTTAAAATAGTTCAAGAAAGTAAAACTGGTTTAATAAAAATTCAAAAACCATTTCCTGTGAACTCACTTAGACCAACCTTTGACTGGATTACATATGATGAACCTGAAGATCATCTAAAAGCAATGGTTAAAAATATTTTAAAATTATTAAAAACAAAAAAAAATTTAAATGTTGGAGGAATTTCATTTAAAGATGATAGTACTTTAGATCTATTTAAAAAAAAAGGTAATTATGTTTGGAGGCTCAATGTGTCTAAAGATTTAAAATTACGTGAGGGGCTAGGAGTTGAGTCAATTCAAAATAAATTATCAACTATAAATTTAACAAAAATAATCAAAAGATATAAAAAACCTGATGTATTAATTGTAAGACATATATGGGAGCATATTTATAATCAAAAAAAATTTACTGAAAATTTAAAAAAATTATTAAATAAAGATAGTTTAGTAATATTTGAAATTCCAGATTGTACAAAATTATTAAAAAATAACGATTATACAATGCCTTGGGAAGAGCATTTATTTTATTATACTCCAAGAACATTTTTTAAATCTTTAAACAATCAAGGTTTTAGTATTGTCTTTTCAAAAATTGTAAAATATCCATATGAAGATATTATTTATGCAATTGTAAAAACTTCAAAAAAAATAATTAATAAAAATTTAATTAAAACTAATGATATTAAAAATGAGATAAAATTAGCTAAAAATTATTCAAATAATTTTTTGATTCAAAAAAAAAATATTCACAAATTCCTGAAAGAAAATAAAATTAAAGGGAAAATTGCAATTTTTGGTGCTGGTCATATGGCAATATCATTTTTAAGTTTTTTTGAAATTTCAAAATATATTGATTATGTTTTAGATAACAATATTAATAAAAAGGGATTGTTTTTACCAATTGGTAATAAAAAAATTAAAGATGCTTCTATTTTGAAAAATACTAAATTGAAAATTTGTTTACTTGCAATGAATCCAATAAATCATAACAAAATAATAAAAAAATATAAATTTTTTGAAAAAAATGGTGGAAAATTTATTTCCATTTATAGTAAAGATATTATCAATGGATAGATTTTTAAAACAAAGTGAAGAGGTTTACTATTTAGAAAAGAATAAAAATAATATTTCAGAACAAGATATTATTTTTTTAAAGAATCAGGCAAAATTGAATAAATCACAAAAATGCAGAATTTGTATTCACAAAAATGAAAATGAATTAATGCAAGAAATGTTTATTATTCATACAAATAAATGTTATGTGAGACCACATTTTCATTCAGATAAATCAGAATCAATACAGGTTTTAGAGGGTGAGGCTGATCTATTTATTTTTGATAATTTAGGAAATATAACTGATAAAATTGATTTAGGATGCATTTCTTCAAAAAAAACTTTTTTCTATAAAATTGATAAAAATATAATACATACAATAATTATTAAAACAGATTTCTTTCTTTTTAAAGAAAGTACAACTGGTCCATTTAAAAAAAATATGATGATTTATCCTGAATGGTCTCCTATAAATTTTGAAAATAAATTTAATAATTATCTAATGAATTTTAAAAAATGATTACCTATAAAATAACTAAAAAATGTAGATTATGTAAAAATTCAAAATTAATAAAAATTCTTAATTTACCTCCAACTGTTCCTGGTGAGCAATTAAAAAAAACAAAAAATGAAAAAAATATCAATTTTATTCCCATTGATTTATTTTTATGCACTAAATGTAAACATGTTCAATTAACTCACGTACCAAATTTCAAAAACTTATGGGGGAAGGAATACACATTTAAACCATCTGATAACCCTGAATTAATTAAGCATTTTAAAAATACTATTGATTATTTTATAAAAAAACATGATCCAAAGATCAAGCGTGCTTTTGAAGTTGGGTCTAATGATGGTATTTTTTTAAAAATATTAAAAGAAAAAACTAATTGTAGTATTTTGGGCATTGATCCTTCTGATGAACCAGTAAGAATTGCAAAAAAAAATAAAGTTCCAACAATAAAAAACTATTTTGATTACAATTTTTCAAAAAAAATTAAAAAACAGAATGGAGTCTTTGATTTGATTATAGCAAATAATGTTTTTGCACATATGAATGACATGGAGTCTATCACTAAAGGTATCAGCAATCTTCTTCAGACAAATGGATATTTTATTTTTGAAGCATCATATTTATTAGATGTGTTGAACAAGTATTTAATAGGAACTATTATTCACGAACATATTTCAATTCATTCAGTTACATCACTGTATCCTTTTTTAAAAAAATTTGATTTAAACTTGATAGATTTATTACATGTAAATGATATTCAAGGAGGTGCTTTAATAGGAATAGCAAAAAAAAATAAATCTAAATTTAAAACTAAATGTATAAGAAAATTTCTTAGCCTAGAGAGAAAAAATAATTTAACTAACATTAAAGGCTTTTTAAAATATCAAAAAAAATTTGATAGTAATATCAGTAAGTTTTCTAAAAAAATAAATGAAGTTTTAAAATATAATAAATTAATTGGTTATGGAGCAGCAAGATCAGCTCCATTAATAATTGATCTTTTTAATCTAAGTAATAATATGGAATTTATAGTTGATGATAATCCTAGAAAGATAAACAAATTTATGCAAACTGGAAATATACCCATAAAGTCATATAGGAATTCAAAAATGAAATTAAATAATAGTGCAGTTTTTGTATTAGGATGGGCACAAACCAATAGAATTATTAGTTTATTAAAAAAAAATCATAAAAATATAAAAATAATTACAATTTTTCCAAAATTTGAAATAATTATAATTTAAATATTATGAAGGTTTTAATAGTAGGCGGTGATAGCAGATTATCAAAATTTATAGAAAAAGATTTTGTAAATAGTAAAACGCAATATATTAAAACATCAAGAAAAAATACTAGTAATAGTATACATTTGGATTTCAATTTTATAAATGAATTTAAAATTCCAAAAAATTTATCACATGCAATTATTGTTGGAGGTGTCACTTCATATGATGATTGTGAAAACAATTATGAATATGCATCTAAAATTAATTGTAAAAATATTCCACAATTAGTCTCACAACTTCTTAAAAATGATATTTTTGTTTTATATATTTCTACAAATACTGTATTTAAATATAATTCTCTGCCAAAAGAAAATGATAAACCATCTCCAGGATTTTCCTACGCAAATTTAAAATATATAAGTGAGCAAAAAATTACAACTATAGCTTCTGATATTTCTAGAACAAATAAGCTATCAATTCTTAGATTAACTAAAAATGTTTGTAATAATACCTCTCCATTTAATAATTGGTTAAATTGTATCAATGAAAAGAAAAAATTTAATGCATTTAACGATCTATATTTTGCTCCAATAACATTTGAAAATTCAAGTAAGGCTATACTTTCAATTATTAACAATAATTATAGTGGCATATTCCATTTATCTGGAGAAAAGGATCTAAGCTATTCAGACTTTGCAAATGGTTTTTTAGATTTTTTAAATTTAGATAAAAATTTGTGTAAAAATTTAAAATCAACAGAGATAGGAGTGAAATTATTATATAATCATCCAATTACAGCTCTAGATATGAGTTATACAGAAAAAAAACTTAATATTCAAAAGATTAAATTATCTGAAATTTATACCTATTTATCACAATTTATTGATAAATGAAGTTTCTTATAAAAAAAATTATTTATCTATTAGCTATTTTAATTTTATTTTTTTTAAAATTTATTAAACCTTTTTTTTATGTCAGATTATCAAATGTAGATCTTTCTAGAATTGGTGGAATTTATCATTTAGATTGGGAACTCTCAAAAAAAAAATATGTTGGGTTTAAAAGTATAGATATTTTTTTTTATTCAGATAGTAAAAATTTAGCAAATACATATTGGAAAAAAATTTGGAGTGACCAGGTTAAATTAATCAAAGTTCCACACTTTATAATTTCAATTATTCAAGATTTAAAAAAAAATCAATTATTACAGGATATTTTAATTAAAAATATTAAAATAAATATTAACGGAAAAGAACTTGAATTATTTCAAAAAACTAAATCAAAAAATATTATAAAAAAAAATAATTTTTTATTAAATTGCGTTTTAAATAACAAGTATGCAAATGTTAAAATTTATGAAAAAGATATAGTTAAAGGTGAGAAATTTCTAAAATCAATTGGGGCTGAAAATAAAAAAATTATATGCATTCATAATAGAGATGATGCATATTTGAATAATGTAGATAGTTCGCGTAATTGGAGTTACCATAATTTTAGAGACTTTAATATAAATGATTTCGAAGATACAATAATTAAAATGATAAATAGAGATTACTTTGTTATAAGAATGGGATCGATTAGTAAAGATAAGATTAATTTTAAGGATAAAAATTTTTTTGATTATTCTAATTCAGATTTCAGATCAGATTTTTTTAGATATTTTTCTTTTAAGTAAATGTAAGTTTTTAATATCCTCAGACAGTGGTATATCAGCAATATCCGAGATATTTAGAGTGCCTATAGTATATGTAAATAAATCTCTTCATTGGGAAAATCATAGATGGTCGTTAGAAGCCATTGTTATTTATAAAAAATTCTTCTCAATACAAAAAAATAGATATTTAACTTTTGAAGAGTCATATAAATTAAAGCTTGGAAATGAAGATATGAATCAATATTTAAAAAATAAACAAATTAAAATTATAAATAATACCAGGCAAGAAATTTTAGAGGCTTCAATAGAGATGGATGATTATCTAAATCAAAATATTGAATACTCTGATATTGATGAAGATTTACAAAATCAATATTGGAATATATTTTCTCCTAACAATTTGAGATCAAAAAATTTTAGGATGGGTAATTATTTTTTACATAAAAATAAATCTCTTTTATAATGATGTAAAACTTGTATAAATACTATTTATTATGAGAGTCCCAATTTTTGATCTTAAAGTTACTGATAAAATTTTAAAACAAGAACTATTAGATGCGACTTCGAATGTTTTAGCAAAGGGAAGATTATTTTTAGGAGAAGAAGTTGAAATACTTGAAAAAAAAGTTTCTAAATATTTAGGTGTTAAATATGCAATTGGTGTTTCATCTGGAAGTAGTGCTATATACTTAGCCCTAAGAGCATCAGGTATTAAAACAAATGAGGAAGTAATAACAACTCCTTTATCGTGGATTATTCCATCAAATGCAATTGTTTCAGCTAAGGCAAATCCTGTTTTTGCAGATGTTTCAAATGATTTTAATATTGATCCAAATTCTATAGAAGCAAAAATAACTAAAAAAACAAAAGCAATTTTACCAATGCATTATGCTGGACATATGTGCAAAATGAACGAAATTATGAAGATATCAAAGAAATATAATCTTAGAATAATAGAAGATGCTGCTCAAGCATTTGGAGCTAGTATTAACAAAAAAAAAGCTGGTAGTTTTTCCTCAGCTGCAGGATTTAGTATGAACCCTATGAAAATATTTGGCGGATATGGTGAGGCGGGAATAGTTGTTACTAATAAAAAAAGCATTTTTGAAAAACTAAAAATTTTAAGGCATGCAGGTACAACTTCAGATTATAAAAAAGTGATTACAAACAATTGTATAGACATATCTTTAAATCATAAAATGGATACTTTAAATGCTGCGTTGTTATTAGTTTCATTAAAACATTTACGCAAAAAGAAAAAAAGAACACAACAAATAGCTAAGTATATTTCAAAAAATTTAAATCAAAATATAATTTATCAAAAAACTTCGAAAAATGAGATTCATGGTAGATATGTATACCCGATATTAGTTGATAGAGACAGAGATAAATTTAGAAATTATTTAGCAAGTAAAAATATTGAAACTAAAATATTTAATTATCCTTTAATTTATAACGCACCAGCTTTTAAAAGATTTAAAAAAGAAAAACTTCCCATGGCAGAAAATTTGTTATCTAAAAGTTTAATTATTCCTTGTCATCATAAACTAACTGATAATCAAGTAGAGTACTTAGTTAAGACTATAAATGAATACTTTAGATAAAATAAAAAATTATGAAAAATCTAAGTTATTTTATTAAATTAAAAATTAAGGATATTCTTAAAAAATATGGTATAAAATTAGAAAAATTATCTGAAATAGATTTAAAAATAAATAAAATTAATTTGCTATCAAACTCATATGAAAAAATTAATTTGTATAAAGATCTTATAAAGAAACACCCAGAGTCCCATCTAATTCATTTATATTTAATAAAAGAATTACATAAAGTAGCAGATCCAGAAAAATTTGAGCATTTTGATATCTATAATAATAAAAGAAATAATTGGATAAATGAAGTTGGTTTAAATAATTTTAATTTAGACTTTATTTGGGCTGGAATGGTTACTGGCAGTTTAGGTAATCATTATCCTATAGAAAGTTTAATAAACTCACAAAAACTAAATATGAGAAAAAATAACAAAATTAACATTATTCTCCCAAAGAAAATTAAATTAAGGAACAAAAGTTTTTTTAGTTATTTTGAAAAATATGTTAATTTAATTCAAGATACTGAAACAATATATTCATTTAATACTTTAGCCAGTATTCTAGAATTACCATTAGGTATATGCGTTCCGATGGATAAAATTTGCCCTTCTTTAGATGCCGCATCGAATATTACACAATCATTATTAGCTGAAAGAAATATTAAATCTTTGTTTCAATTAAAAAGTAAAGATCAAGAAAAAGGAAAATCAATTTTAAAGAAACTAGGCTTGCCTAATGATGCTTGGTATGTGACTTTGCACGCTAGATCAGTTGGTTACAGAGGCGAAAATCAATCAAATACCTCAGATGATTTTAGAAACACTGATATCAAGAGCTATTTAAAAGCTATAAAATTTATTACTGATCAGGGCGGATGGGTCTTCAGAATGGGAGATCCATCTATGACTAAATTAAAAAATATGAATAATGTTATTGATTATGCTCATTGTGATGAAAGATCAGAATTCTTAGATGTATTTTTGGGAGCAACTTCTAAATTTTGTATAGGTTCATCTTCAGGATATTATCATATTCCATTTACTTTCTCTGTACCTGTACTCTTTACAAATAGCCCTCGGTTTGAAGAATACTATGGTTTGAGAAAAAATAATCTATATCTACCTAGAATGTTGAATAAAAAAAATGAAAAAATAGAAATAGAAAAATTTATGAATACTCCACTAGGTATAATTAATAATAAAAATCTTTATAAACAAAATAATATTGGATTTATTCCAAATTCAGAAGAGGATATCTATCAAGCTACTAAAGAAATTTATAACAACATTGAAAATAATTTTTCAAATGTAAAAAGAAGTCAGAAACAAGAAAAGTTTATTGAATTAGCAAGAAAAAAATCAAACCAATATTCTAAGATTGACCTTATACCACAAGCTAATATAAGTGTTAATTTTATTGAGAAAGAAATTTAAAAAAAATTTTTTTTTATGTTATAATATATGATTAAAAATTATAAGAGTTAATTTAATGTTTAATAATAAGATATTGATGATTACAGGAGGCACTGGTTCATTTGGCACCTATTTAACAAAAAATTTAATTAAAAATCATAAATTTAAAAAAATTATAATTTTTTCTAGAGATGAAATGAAGCAATGGAATTTAGCAATTGAATTGAATAACAATCCTAAGATAGAATTTGTTATTGGTGACGTAAGAGATAAAGAGACTTTAATTAGAATAACTAAAAATGTTGATTATATAATTCATGCTGCAGCTACAAAGATTGTGCCCACAGCAGAATTAAATCCTTTCGAATGTATTAAGACAAATATTATAGGGGCAATGAATGTAATTGATGCTGCAAAGTTTAATAAAGTTAAAAAAGTTGTCGCTCTTTCAACAGACAAAGCATCAAGCCCTATAAATCTTTATGGTGCAACAAAATTAGCATCAGACAAATTATT
>CACHBB010000013.1 GCA_902577945.1 uncultured Alphaproteobacteria bacterium | reverse complement strand
AATAAGAGTTCCTCTCGATAAACAAGAAGAGGTTGGATTAAGAAAAATATCTTCAAAAAAAATCATCGATGATGTTTTTGAAGTATTAAAGCTGAAACCTAAAATTAGAAGAATAATGTGGAGTAGAAGAGCACAAGAATATGAAACTAAAATATTTTCAGGTGAACCTATAAAGATTGCAGAAGTAGTAAGAGATTTATTTAGAAAAAATAGTCAGGCAGAGCAATCTTATAGTGAAAGGCAAATGTTTCAGGTTGCAATTGAAAGATTGGCAAGAGAAGTAGCAGCTGTAGAAAAAACGGATTATTTTCAATCAACTGAAAAAATAGAATCAATATTAAATAAAAAATAAGCTTTGGCAGAGGAAAGTAATTTTGTTGAATTTAAAAATACCGGAAGGATTTGGGCTATAGGCTCCATTCACTCTAATATTAAAGCTTTCAATTCAATAAAAAAATTTATAATTAATAATTTTGAACAAGATGATAAATTAGTTTTTCTTGGTAACGTTATTGGTCTTGGTGTTAGTTCAAAAGAAACTCTATCCAGCATATTAGAATTACGTTTAAATTTAATGGCAAAGTTTAAAATAAAACCATCTGAAATAGTTTTTTTAAGAGGTGCGCAAGAGGAAATGTTCAGTAAATTACTTCAATTACACATTGCACCTAATCCTGTGGAAATTGTAAATTGGATGTTTGAACATGGAGTTGATAAAACTCTCGGTTCGTACGGTCTTTCAAAAGAAGAAGCTATATCAGTTTCATCATCTGGAACAGTTGTTATTTCTAAATGGATTTCAAAACTAAATCAAATTCTTCAAGAAAATCCTGGACATAAAGAATTTTTTTTAAATTTAAAACATGCTGCATATTCATCTTCCAAAAAAATTCTTTTTGTAAATAGAGGTGTAGATATAAAAAGACCACTATCTGCTCAGAACGATTGCTTTTGGTGGGGATATCAAGATTTTTCTAAAATAAATAAACCTTACAACTCTTTCGTAAGAATAGTTAGAGGATATCAATCAAATCAAAATAATGAATTAGAGCTCTCAAAAAACAAAGTAGTTTGCACACTTTTTAAACAACCATTAACAAATAATATTATATTTTCGGGAATTTTTCGAGAAAATGGAGAAATTATAGAATTATTTGAGTCAAATTGATCCAATTACGAAATTTTTCGTATAATATAGTATGGCAACAAAATATAATATTTTTTCAAATAAATTAGTTGAGTTTTCTAAGAAAGCAGCAATTTTGGAAAAAGATGATGAATTTAAACTAATTAATGATTGGAGAGATAATAGAAATCCAAAATCTCTTCAAAAAATTCTAGATTCATATCTTAGACTTGCAGTTTCGTATGCCAGGAAATACTCTAGCTATGGTTTATCCATTGACGATCTCATACACGAGGGAGTTTTAGGAATAATGCATGCACTTGATAAATTTGATACCTCTAAAGATTTTAGATTGTCAACTTATGCGTCATGGTGGATTAGAGCTTCAATTCAAGACTACATTCTAAAAAACTGGTCTGTTGTTAGAACTGGGTCAACTGCATCTCAAAAAGCTCTTTTTTTTAATTTAAAAAAAATCAAACAACAAATAAATGATGTTTCCAGAGATTTTATGGGTCAAGATGAAATAAATCAAGTATCGAATATGCTTAACGTAAAATCCATTGAGGTTCAAAACATGGAGTCTAGGCTAACTGGAGGTGATCTACATTTAAATCAAACAGTTGATGATGAAAGTGGAAATGATCTTATGTCCTTACTTTCAGATGATAGAGAGAACCCTGAAGAAACTTATGAAAGCTATAATGATAAAAAAATTAAATCCAATTATATCAATGCTGCTATAGATACACTTAATGATCGAGAGAAAACTATAATTCGTCTAAGGAAATTTAAAGAAAAAAGTATCACGCTTGATGAACTGGGAAAAAAGCTAAAGATAAGTAAGGAAAGAGTAAGACAAATAGAAACAAAAGCGTTAGAAAAGTTGAAAAAATCTATCTTAGAAATCTCTCAACAAAATAAAGAATTTTTTATTTGATACTTGTGTATTAAAAATACTATAATAAATAAATTATGAAATTTATTATATTTATTACAACTTTAACCCTTATTTCGACAACATTGTTAGGAAAGGGTTTAAACGTATACGGACTAGGAGTATACGATATAAAATTTGATGGTTCTGAAAAAAATCAAACTACCGACTTCCGTTATGAAAATCGATTTAGTAATACCTTATTTGATATTGGGCCTAAAGAAGATAACTTCTTTTTCCTTAGACCTTTCGTGGGTTTTGAATTTACAGGTGATGAAGCATCATATTTTATAACAGGAATATATCTAGAGGATAATCTAGGCCAATTATTTAAAGGTGATGAAAATAATTTTATTTTTACACCAAGTTTTGGTTTTGGTTATTACAATGATGGCGAAGGAAAAAAACTCGGTAATGAAATTCAATTTAGAACAACTTTAGAGATAAGTTATGAACTGAAAAACAAAAACAGAATTGGATTATCATTTGGACACATATCAAATGCTAATTTAGGCGATAAGAACCCTGGTGTGGAAATTCTTAGTTTATCCTATCAAATTCCTTATTAAATTAATAATTCTATAATAATCTTTTTTCTTTAACAAAACTTAGAAATATACTTTCAATTAATTCTAAGTTGCCATTTTTAATACATTCATTAACTTCATTTTTTAGGCTTTTGCTATTTGGAACTCCAAAAAAAATACTTAAAAGCGGACTCAATAGACGAAAAATAGAGTCTATTTTGATTTTAGGTCCTATGTATTGAAAGTAACTCGATATTATATCTTCATTTGATTTAACAATATTTTTTTCTTCAAAAAAGTAATTATCAACCTTTGATAATTCAAATGGATTGTTTTGTATTAATCTACCTAACATTACACCATCAAAAGTATTTGATAAATCCTTAGCTTTTTCTAAGCTATCAATTCCACCATTAAGTATAAAATTGATATGCGGATATTTTTTTTTAATCCTAATAATAAAATCATAATTTAAGGCTGGTATTGTTCTATTAGCTTTTGGACTAATACCACTAAGTATCGCATTTCTTGCATGAACATAAATTAATTTTATGCCACTTTTTATTACTTCATCAATAAATTCCTCAAAAAAATCATAATTAAATTCTTTACCCAAACCAATTCTACATTTCATTGAAGTAATTATCTTTTCACTTTGTAGTGACTCTATACATTGTCTAACTAAAATTTTGTCCTTCATCAAGCACGCACCAAAAGACCCTTTTTGAACTGCTTTACTTGGACAACCAACATTTAAATTAATCTCATTATAATTATAATTACTTGCAATTACTGAGCATTTTTTTAGATCATCTAAATCAGAGCCTCCAACTTGTATAGCAACTGGATTATGATCATCATTTTCAATTATTAAATCTTTATTTTTGGAATATATCATTGATTTACTTGCTATCATCTCTGTAAATAAAAAGGCTTTTTTGGATAAGATTCGATATAATTTTCTTGCATAAGGGGTTGTATATCCCATCATAGGAGCAACACAAAATTTTCTGTTATAAATATCTACCATTTAAATATTTTCAAAATTCATTAGTATTCGATATAAATTATTTTAATATGGCATTACCAGATTTTTTAGTTGATGGATATAAAGATTGGAAAGAAAATAAATTCAAAAATAAAAAAAAGTTTTTTCATAAAATTTCCTTAACAAAACAAAAACCAAAGGCAATGATTATATCTTGTTGCGATTCCAGAATTGTAGAAAATGCAATATTCAATGCTGAAGCTGGAGATTATTTTATTCACAAAAATATTGCAAATTTAATTTTACCAATCAAAAAATCAAAATTGAACAACAATACAAATTCTGCGATTGAATATGCAGTTAAGGGATTGAAAGTATCTCATATATTTATACTAGGCCATTCAAATTGTGGTGGAATTAAATTTGCCCATGATTGTTTTTTAAAGAAAACTATAGATCAAAACAATAAATACAAATATTTAAAGGATTGGGTTAAACCTTTAAAAAGCATATTTATAAAATTTTCAAAAAAAAAGGGCGAAAAAAATACTTTAAGTAACTTTGAAAGATTGAGTATTGAAAATTCTTTAAATAATTTATTGGAATATCCATACATTAAGAAATTAGTCAAAACAAATAAATTACAAATTCATGGTCTTTGGTATGATATTGGGAAAGGAAATATAAAATATTTTGATAAAAAATCTAAAAGCTTCAATAATATAGCTTAGTGATAACTATATTTTTTACTAGGAAATTTTTTTTCTCTAACCTCTTGTGAAAACTTTTTTACTGCATTTTTTAATAATTTTTCAAAATCTAAAAACTTTTTTACAAATTTAGGTTTCTTTTTTCCAATTTTTAAATTTATCAGATCATCAAAAACTAAAATTTGACCATCACAATTTTTTGACGCTCCAATTCCAATACTTGGAATTGATACTGTTGAGGTTATTTTCTTTGCTGCTTTTTCTGTAATACATTCTAATAAAATAGCTTTAGCTCCGCTTATCTCACAATTTACTGCAAGGTTTTTTAAAATATTTATTTCATTTTGATTTTTGCCTTTAATTTTAATTTTTGAAAAATCTTTGTAATCTTGAGGTGTAACTCCTAAGTGAGCAACAACATTTATATTATTTTTTGATAAGTGTTTAACTATTTCCAATTTCTTTTCATTAATTTCTAACTTTATCATTTTAGCTTTTGTATACCTTAATAAATCCTGTGCATTTCTTAAAGCCTGGTTTTTATTTTTATATGTGTTGTAAGGCATGTCTATCATGGTAAAACTTTTTTTTATATTTTTAATTACAGCCTTACCATGAGCTTTCATCATACTTAATGATACACTTTGCGTATTTCTCATACCATATAATGTTGTTCCAAGAGAATCCCCAACTAAAATGATATCAACATTTCCATCCACGATTTCAGCAACTGCTGGAGAATAGATAGCTAAACTTGATATCTTTTTAGTAAATTTTGTATTTAATAATAATTTATATTTTTTTTTCATTTATACCGATTTTGTAATTCCACCGTCTACCCGTATATTCTGTCCAGTAATATATGAGCCATCTTTAGAAGCTAATAAACTTACAACAGATGAAATCTCTTCAACCCTGCCTATTCTTTTTAGAGGTATTCTTTTTTGAAATTCTTTTTTTGTGCTTAGACTATTTATGAATCCAGGTAGAATATTATTTATTCTGATATTATATTTTGCATATTCATTTGAATAAATTTTAATAAAAGAAGACATTGCAGCACGCATTATACCAGAGGTAGGAAAACTCTTTTCTGGCTCAAATACTGCATAAGTAGAAATATTTATAATTGATCCATTTTTTTGTTTTTTCATTATTGGCGTAACAAATCTTATTGCTCTTACGACATTAAGAAAATATATCTCCATGCCTTTAAACCAATTTTCATCAGTTATTTCTAAAATTTCTCCTTTTGGACCATGACCAGCACTATTTACTAAAACATCAATTCTACCCCATTTCTTTAGAACTGAATTAATAAATTTCTTTATATCTTTTATATTTTGGTTGGAACCAACAAAGCCAATTCCATTTAAACTATTACTTAATTTTATGGCTTTATCTGATGATGACATTACTGCAATCTTAAAACCATCTTTAGAAAGTTTTTTTGCTGCATTTGCTCCCATTCCTGAACCCGCAGCTATTAATACGGCAACTTTATCCATTGTTTTTGTATTTATAATTAAATAGTTATATTTATTTTACTTATACATACAAAATATTTTTAAAGAATGTCAAATATTAATATTATTATTAACGAAATATATTTTATAAGTTTAGATTACATATCTTTTTGATAAGATAATTTAAATATTTTATAAAAAACAATATACAGAAAATGGATATTAATTCTTTAATAAATGAGTATGAAAAAAAAGTAAATTCTATTGGCGACGATTTGGTAATAGATAAAATTATTAATCACTTAAAGAAATTACAATCAGAACACAGCAATAATAGTAAACTTAACTTTATTTTAAGTGTTTATTTAATTAAAAGAAAAAAAATTTCTGAAGCTGCTGTCAATTTAAAAAAAACAATTGAGATAGACGATAATCATTATCTTGCTCATTACCATTTAGGAATAATTCAATGGCAACGTCTTGAAATTGAAGCAGCTCTATTAAGTTTCAAAAAAAGTACCAATATCAATCCAAATTTTAAAAGTGCAAGTACTAATTATTTAAGAATTAAGAAAGAAAAAATGGATTTACTTACATACCTAACATTTGAAAATCCAATTAATAAATCAAATAATCCAATTATAAAGTTAAACCAGGAACTTCAAAAAATAAAATATAATATTGATTTAAATAAAAAAATATCAGATGATTTTATAAAAGATCTTTATGCAAAAATAGAAGAAGTTTTTTCAAAAGAAAATATAGATACAGAGCTAGAAGCTTCGCAAGCACATAGAGATGGAGTAGTTAAATATAATAATTGTAATAGACATTTTGAAGTTTTCAATACCTATAATGTTATTCCTGAGTATTGTTTTACATGTTACAAAGTGCAAATTCTTCCCAATACTGTTGTTGATTTAATCAAACTATATTTTTTGTTTGATACTCTTAAATTGCCCAAAAATCTTACAAGAAAGTGTATGATTGAATTAAGACCAAACATAGATGGTGCTTATAAAGGATTTATATATTGTTTAGGTATTAAAGAAGCTAAAGACGTACTTTCAATTATTAATCCTATAATAGATTGTACTATTGGAAAAAAAACACCAAGATTTATTAAAAGAGGATGTTCAGAATTTGCAGAAAAATTTCCCAATTATAAGGAGACAGATTCATCAAGTTCAAAATTTATGAAATATGATGCAAAATGGAAAGAAAAAGAAAAAATTATTGATGAAAGTATTTCTAAAAGAAAACAAAAAATTTATTCTAATCTAGAGTCTCTAACAGGCATCAATCTTAAAGATGTATTAATAATAAAAAATTGGTTGTTTTATGCAAAACAAATAGGTGATTCGTCTTATAAAATAATTGATGCAAACCCAAAAAACTCAAGTTACATAATTAACAAAGTTAACGACACATTATTAAATAGAATAAAATTTGATCAAAAAATTAATTAAAATTTAATTTAATATTATTTTTCTTTGTAATAAGGGCCAAAACTAAGATCCAATCCTGCGCCTACTCTTAGTAAGGAATAAATAATTAACAAAAAAAATATAACTAATATGAGATTTCTAATGATGTTTTTTTCATTCATAATTATTTTATGTTTTAAATTTATTAATAATAATATTTATTATTTTAAGTGTATACAGCAATTTTTCTATCTATTAATGGCTTTTCCTTTATTGGCATATGAATAATAGCTGAAAAAGCTCCTACACCAATGCCTACCCACCACACAATATCATAACTACCATAAATATCATAAAATAAGCCTCCTAGCCAAACTCCAACGAATGATCCTATTTGATGAGATAAAAAAACAATTCCGTATAAAGTTCCCATATATTTTAAACCATAAATATAGCCTATTATTCCTGAAGTTAATGGAACTGTAGCCAGCCACAAAGCACCCATAACAATAGAAAACAAAGCGACAGAAATTGGTGTTATAGGCATTAAAATAAATATTATAGCTGCTAATGTCCTTCCAAAATAAATCAAAGACAATAAATATTTTTTTCTATAGTTTTTACCTAAAGCTCCAGCTAAAATTGAACCAAAAATATTGAACAAACCAATTAATGCCATCGATAGCGCACCTAGTCCTTCAACAGATGAGCATACTAAACTGATTATACTTCCTTGTGTTATCGGACTACTATTTTCAATTATAAATGCAGGGAAATGAGCTGTTATAAAAGCTAATTGAAAACCACAAGAAAAGAAACCCAAAAAAAGCATTATATATGTTGGATCTATAACTGCTTCTTTTAGCGCATCACTAAGTTTTTCTTCAGATTTTTTTTTAGAAACTGGATTATCATTTTTTAAAATTGGAACTATTAATATTGTTAAAATACTTATGATTGCAAATATTTCAAAAACTGATGACCACGGCATAATTGATAATAGTAAAGCTGCAAAGGGTGGACCTATTACTTGGCCTGCAGAACCAGCTGCAGTAGTAATACCAAGTGCAAGGGAACGTTTTTCAGAACTTGTAGCTCTTCCCACAACTGCAAGTATAGGACCAAATCCACTTCCTGCTATACCAAAACCTATTATCACATTAAGAAATTGATGAGATTCTGGTGATGTAGCAGTACTACTTACAAAAACTCCTAGTGCATACAAGAGTAAACCTATTGTAATGGCTTTTCTGTCACCATACTTTTCAGCAAAAGCACTAAACAAAGGTGTGCCAATACCCCATGCAAGATTCTGAATAGCTATAGCTAAAGAAAATTCTGACCTAGCCCATAAAAATTCTTCAGCAATAGGAATTTGAAATAAACCAAAAGTTGATCTGATTGCAAAACTTATCAGTAATATTAAACTTCCTGCAATTAATACAGGTGTAAAAACTGATGTATCATCACTCTTCATAACAAGAACAGATATCAGTTAAATTAAAAAATTCTATTATTAAATTTGAGTATTTATTTGTTGTGTTTCTGCCTCTTCTTTTTCTGGCAACACATAGGCTACTGCACAATGTTGTAAACAATATGGCTTATCTTCAAATCTCTCTTTCTCGCAAAAATGAAAGTCAGATTCATCTGGATGTCCCATTGGCCATTCACAACCTCTTTTAACCTTAGTATTAAGTAGGTTTTTTACTGCAGGCTGAAATTTTAGGTCTTCTTTTTGATTTTCTGGATTTTCTAAAACATTTTCAAATTTTAGTTTAGGCATTACTGGAGACCTAGCCTTTTTACGATCAGGTTTGACAGAAGTTCTTCTAATTGGGGATGGTCTTCTTTCTAATCCAATTCTGTGTGCTTTTCCAACAACAGCATTTTTTGTGAATCCGAGCAACTTTCCAATTTGTGCAGTAGGAAGTCCTTGGTCCCAAAGCTCCCTTAATTTTGTTACATTACTATCATCCCAAGGCATTAAAAACTCCTTAACTACATCTAGTAGTATATAGTAGAATTAATATACTAAATATATGTATTAAAAAAGATAAAACTGCAATTTTTTAAAAAAAACCAATGAATTCAAGCATTTTTTTTATATAAATGTGTATAGAAATGAAAGAATTGAGAAATTTAGAATGTGTAGACAAAAAAATAATAGTACGTGTTGATTTAAACGTACCAGTTTTTGAAAATAATATAACTGATCATTCAAGAATTCATGCTGTTTTACCTACATTAGATAAACTTATAAGAAATAAAAATAAAGTTTTCTTAATTACTCACTTTGGAAGACCCAATGGAGAAGTAAATAAAAAATATTCTATTGAGTTTTTGTGCCCAGAATTAAAAAAAATATTAAATTTAAAAAAAATTCATTTTTTAGATAGATGTGAAAAAAAAATAATTGATAACAAAATTTCAGAAATGAACTTCGGGGAAATTTGTCTATTAGAAAATATTCGTTTTAATGCTGAAGAAGAAAAAAACGATCTTAATTTTTCAAAACTATTATCTTCAAGTTTTGATATTTATATTAATGATGCTTTTTCTACCTCACATCGTAATCATGCATCTATAACAGGAATAACTAACTACTTACCATCGTATGCAGGATTAAGTTTTTCAAAAGAAATCGAAAATTTAGACAAATTTTTAGAAAATTCAAACAAACCCAATCTTGCAATTATAGGTGGCTCAAAGGTTTCAACAAAAATTAAAGTTTTAGAAAATTTAGTTGAAATTTTTGACTCTATAGTAATTGGTGGTGCCATGGCTAATACATTTTTGTTATCTAACAATTACAATGTTGGATCTTCTTTAGTAGAAAATGACTTTATTGATTTATCAATGCAGATTCAAAAAAAAGCAGAAACAAAAAATTGCAAAATACTCTTACCAATTGATGTTGTTTGCTCAAAAAAACTAGAAGATAGAGAAAATATTGAAGTTTATTCAATAAATAATATTCCAAATGATCAAATGATATTAGATGTTGGTGAAAAAAGCACAAAATTAATTTCTGATGAAATATCGAAATCTAAATCAGTATTATGGAATGGGCCTTTAGGTGCATTTGAGTATAGTCCATTTGATAAAAGCACAATTTCAGTTGCAAATATTATACAAAATTATTCAAGTAAGTCTCAATTAGATGCTTTAGCAGGAGGTGGAGATACACTTGCAGCAATAAAAAAAGCCAAAGCCAATGATGCATTTAAATATTTATCTACAGCTGGGGGTGCATTTTTAGAGTGGCTTGAGGGAAATAAATCACCAGGATTTATAGCACTAAGAGAAAACAATTTTTAATTTAATCTTCAATTTGATATTTTTTAATTAAAGGGAATTGTGTCATCGTAAAAATAAACGTAATTGGCAAGATACCAAAAACTTTAAAATTTACCCAAACATCAGTACTTTGTGTTCTCCAAACAATTTCATTTAAAACAGCAAGTGCAACAAAAAATGCAATCCACCTTTGAGTTAATATTCTCCATCCATCTTCTTCTAGTTTAAGTGCAGCACCTAAAAGATACTTTAAAAGAGGTTTTTTAACAATCACTCCCCCATATAAAATTAATGCGAAGACCATATTTATTATTGTTGGTTTCATTTTAATAAAAATTTCATTGTCAAAATAAATTGTTAGACCTCCAAATATTAATACAATCGAAGCCCCAAGAGTTGGCATAATTGGTATTTTTTTCTCAAGTATATATGAAATGATTACTGAAATTACAGTTGCAATCATAAGAGGAAGTATTGCTTCCTGAAGACCACTTCTTGTATAAAAAATAAAGAATACTGCAAGTGGCCCAATATCAATTAATAATTTATAAACTGACTTCATTTTTGTTCTTCTAGATTTAAAATTGACCTAGCAAAGTTATGAGAATTAAAGGTTACAAGATCCTCAATACTTTCTCCAAGGCCAACATAACTTATAGGGATTTCAAATTTATTTGCAATTGAAATTAATGCTCCACCTTTTGCTGTTCCATCCAATTTAGTTATTATAAGACTTGATACATTAAGCTCATTTCCAAATATTTCCACTTGCTTAATCATGTTCGAACCATTCGTTCCATCTAAAACTAATACAGTTTCAATATTAAAAGAGGAATTAACTTTTGAGATAACATTCTTTAATTTAATTAGTTGATTTATTAGGTTAGTATTATTTGATAATCTTCCAGCAGTATCGATAAGTAAAAAATCATAATTTTCTTTTCTAAATTCTTCAGTTGCCTGATACGCTACGCTTGCTGGATCTTGATTACTTTTTCCAGCAATAAAACCATTATTATTTTTTTTTGCCCAATTTTCCAACTGCTCAACAGCTGCTGCCCTAAATGTGTCACAAGCTGCAATCAAAATTTTTTTATTTGATAAAATATTATTTGCAATTTTGCCAATAGTGGTCGTCTTTCCACTTCCGTTTACCCCAACAAAAATTAATATTTTTTTTTCATCATCTTTTTCATTTATCAGAACGTGTTCTCTTGGAAGTAATATACTTTCTATATTTTGAGCTAAGATTTCTAGTACATTTTTTATTCCATCATCATGTGAAATTTTTATTTTTTTTATAGAATCTATTAGTTGATTTACAACATCTAAACTAATATCAGAAGAAATAAGAACATGCTCTAATTCTTCTAAAGTTAAATCGTCTATTTTTTTGTTTTTTAAAATTTCTAAAATATTAAAAGAAAGTATATTTGAAGTTTTACTTAACTTATCTTTAAATATTGAGAACAAACTCATGCTATTCTTGCTAATAACGTATCATTTTCTACGCCTGTGTATATACAGGAAATTATATTCCCCTCTTTAAATTCCTCTTCAAGTTTTACTTTTAAAAAATGCTGATCTTTTCCAATTGAAAAATTTTCTTTTCTACTTTCAATTAAAATTTGTTCCTTCTTTCCAATATTTTTTTTTAAATGTTGTTTTAATTTTTCCATACCTTTTTCTCTAAGTCTTCTTGCTCTATCTTTTATAATATTTTTTTTTACTTGAGGCATTCTGGATGCAGGAGTGTTTTCTCTTGGTGAATAAGGAAAAATATGAAGATGAGTTAAGTTACACTCATCAACTAGTTTAATTGAATCTTGAAACATTTTTTCTGTCTCTGTTGGAAAACCGGCAATTATATCAGCACCAAATGTTGCATTTTTCCTAATAGATAAAACTTTCTTACAAAAATTAATTGCCATTTCCCGTGAATGTCTTCTTTTCATTCTTTTCAAAATTAAATTGTTTCCAGCCTGTAAACTTATATGAAAATGAGGCATCAATCTTTCATCTTTTAAAACATCCCAAAAATCTTTGTCTATTTCAGCGCAGTCAATTGAAGACAAACGCAGTTGTCTTAATTCAGGAACTAATTTTAGAATTCTTTTAATTAAGTTAGAAAAAGTAGGTTTTGCCGGAAGATCTTTTCCATAATCAGTTATATCTACTCCTGTTAAGACTACCTCATTATATCCATTGCTAACAATTTTTTTTATTTTATTTACTATTTCTCCAGCAGGTACACTTCTATTATTGCCTCTGCCAAATGGAATGATACAAAAAGTACAGCGATGGTTACAACCTTGTTGTATTTCAATATAAGCTCTCGATTTTCCTTCAAATTTTTCAATTGAATTAGGTACTGTTTTACTTTCTTCTAATATATTTCCTACTTTAAAATTTTTAGACTGATCAATATTTTTCCATGTTAAAGTTTCTAATTTTTCTGTGTTTCCAATTACTGAGTCTACTTCTTTTAAATCTTTATATTTTAATGGATTGATTTGAGCCGCACATCCTGTAACTACTATTTTATTATTAGGAAAATTTTTTTTTGCTTTTCTGATTTCATAAGAAACTTTTTTCTCAGCTTCTTCAGTTACTGCACATGAGTTTATGACTGTAACATTATTTAAATTATTTGTTTTAAGATGGTTTTTAATAATTTCACCTTCATAAATGTTCAATCTACAACCCAGATTAATAATGTGGTTTTTATTTTTCATAAATTATATTTCTAAACTTCCTCGATAACTTATTTCTGCAGGTCCTGTCATAATAACTTCATTATTAACTATATTTATGTGCAGTGATCCTTTTTCAAGTTTTACTTCAGCGTTATTTTCAATCAATCCTTTTTTCCACGCCGCATATACAGCTGCACAGGCACCACTACCGCAAGCTAACGTGATTCCAACTCCGCGTTCCCAAACTCTCATTTGAATTAATTTTGAATTAATAACTTCAACTATTTCAACATTAGTTTTTTTTGGAAAGAGCTCATGATTTTCTATTCTAGGGCCTATAATTTCAAGATTTGTATCTTTGATCGATTTCCCAAAAAAAACTACATGTGGATTACCTACATTAACAGCAACTCCATTACTATATCCATCAATTGCAATTGGTATATTCATTGTATCTACTTCTTTACTTAAAGGAATTTTATCCCAAGTATTTTTTATTATCCCCATGTTGACACTTATATCGTTATCTATTTTTTTTGATTCTAATATTCCTGCATCAGATTGAATTTTTAAAATTTCATTATTTGAATCTTCATCAAATAATAATTTTGCCACGCAGCGTGTTCCATTACCACAAGCTTCGGCTCTATCACCACCAGGATTAAAAATTTCAATTTCAGCATCAGCACTTTGATTACTTGTATCATTAATTGTGATTAATTGATCACATCCTGCTCCAGTTCTTCTGTCACTGAGTTTTTTAATAATATCTTCAGTAATTGTGATATTGTTAGACCTTTTATCTATGATAACAAAATCGTTCCCAAGTCCATGCATCTTTATAAAATCTACTTTTTGCATATTTCTTTTATAACCTAATTATCGATAAATCTCAGTAAATATGGGAAATTTAAGAATACTTGACTTTCAATTATTCAGCTAATAGAGGGTTACGAACAAATCCTATATTTGTAAACGAATTGAGCTTGTTACAATTGTGATAGGTACTCTAGCCCACGAGTTTCGTGCCCTGGAGTTAAAAGGCTATTGGAGATTTATGTTTGATACACTGAACACAAAATTTGAAAAAATTGTTCAAAGTATTCGAGGTAAGGCTGTTATATCAGAAACAGATCTTGAAGTTACATTACGTGAAATTAGAATTGCTCTCTTAGAGGCAGACGTTTCCTTAGTTGTAGTAAAAGACTTTATAAATTCTATTAAATTGAACATTTTAGGAAAAGAAATTCTTAAATCTGTTAAGCCAGATCAAATGATCATAAAGCTTGTACAGGATGAGCTTGTAAAAATTCTTGGATCAGAAAATAAATCTCTAAATTTATCGTCTTCTCAATTAACTAAAATATTATTTTGTGGATTACAGGGCTCTGGGAAAACAACGTCAATTGCCAAACTTTCCTATTTGTTAAAGAAGTCTTCAAAGAAAAAAATTTTATTAGCATCAGCAGACATTTATCGACCAGCAGCACAAGAACAATTAAAAGTATTAGCTGATGAAACCGGATCAGAATTCTTTAGTCACAATCTATCATCAGCTAGTAAAATTGTTGATGATTCTATAGACTATGCTCAAAAAAATTTGTTTGATATTCTTATTTTAGATACTGCTGGACGACAAGTTGTAGATAAAAAGTTAATGAGCGAATTAATAGAAATTGAAAATAAGTTTAAACCTGACGAAACGTTATTAGTAGCAGATGCTCTAACAGGACAAGATGCTGCAAATGTGGCTAAAAGTTTTAGTGATGCAATAAATATTACTGGTTCAATTTTAACTCGAATAGATGGTGATAGTAGAGGTGGTGCAGCACTATCAATTAAATCGATAACAAACTCTCCTATAAAATTTATAGGACTAGGTGAAAAAGTAGAAAATTTTGAACCCTTTCATCCTGAAAGAATTGCACAAAGAATCTTAGGTATGGGAGATATTGTATCTCTAGTCGAAAAGGCTGCTGAAAATATTGATAAAGAAGAAATGGAAGATATGGCAAAAAAGATCGCTAAAGGAAAATTTGATCTTGAAGATTTTGCCAACCAATTAAAACAAATGGGTAAAATGGGTGGAGTCTCCGGTTTACTTTCTATGATGCCAGGTGTTTCAAAGGCACAGAAATTAATGGCAGAAAATAAAATTTCTAATTCAATGATTGATAAACAAATAGCTATAATCAGTTCAATGACAAAAAAAGAAAGAGCTGATCCAGACATTATAAAGGCTTCACGTAAAATTAGAATTTCAAAAGGATCTGGAACAAAAGTTCAAGACGTTAACAGGTTATTAAAACAGTTTCTCCAATCACAAAAAATGATGAAGAGAATGAAATCAATGGGCAAAGGGGGAATTCCCAGTGATTTAATGCAAAAATTACAAGGAAATCTTCCTCCAAACATAAATTAGAAAGGAAATAAAATGCCAGTAAGAATAAGATTATCAAGAGGTGGTGCTAAGAAAAGACCATTTTATAGAATAGTAGTTGCTGACTCTAGAAGAGCCAGAGATGGAAAATTTATAGATCAAATTGGAACTTATAATCCAATGCTTCCAAAGGATAGTGCTGATAGAGTTAAAATGGACTTAGACAAAGCTAAAGAATGGATTTCAAAAGGAGCAAAACCCTCAGACAGAATTTCTATTTTTCTTAGCAATCTTGGTGTTATGGAAAAACCAGTTATTACTGAAAAAACAAAAAAACATCTACCTAAGAAAAAAGCACAGGAACGTTTAGCTGCAGCTAAAGAAAAAGAAGAAGCTGCTAAAGCTGCATCAGAGGAACCAAAAGCAGAAGACGCAGAAGCTAAGCCAGCTGAAGATGCACAACCTGCTGAAGAACCAAAAGCAGAAGACGCAGAAGCTAAAAAAGAATAAAATTAATTTTTGCTTTGAGTAATAAAGATATTATTCTTGTTGGTCAGTTTGGATCTCCCGTAGGTTTAAAAGGTGAAATTAAAGTTAATATGATGACTACCTCATTTGAAGTTTTTAAAAATTTAAAAAACTATTATAATTTTGATGGCAAAGTTGCATGGAATTTTAAAAAAATATTATTTAAAAATAATAAATGTGTCGTTCAGCTTGAGGACTACTTTTCTAAAGAAGATGTCATAGAGCTAAAAGGTAAAAAAATTTTTTCAGATAAGAAATTTTTACCGAAAACAAAAGATAATGAATTCTATATAAATGACTTAATAGAATGCCATATTTTCTTAAAAGACAAATCAAGTATAGGAAAGGTTTCAAGTGTTCAAAATTTTGGAGCAGGTGATTTATTAGAAGTTAATTATAACAATAAATTTATTCTTATACCTTTTGATAAAAAAAATATTTTATCAGTTAATATTAATGAGAAAGAAATTATTGCTGAGCCATTATCTGGTATTATAGATTAAATGAGAGTAATAATCTTAACTTGTTATCCTGAAATGTTTCCTGGTTCTTTGGGATACTCTGTAATAGGAAATGCATTAGTAAATAATAAATTTTCTCTTGAGATAATTAATCTTCATGATTTTGGAATTGATAAAAGAGGAAGTGTAGACGATGAACCATTTGGAGGAGGGCCCGGTATGGTAATCCGTCCTGATGTTATAGAAAAAGCTTTGAATTCCATCATATTTAAAACTCAAAAATCTTGTAAAATTTTTCTAACTCCTTCAGGTCAAAAATTATCACAAGCTAAACTCAACATTTTATCAAAATATGAAGAAATGCTTGTTTTATGCGGTAGATTTGAAGGTGTTGATCAAAGGGCTATAGAAATACTTGGTTTTCAAGAAATAAGTATTGGTGATTATGTTCTCTCAGGAGGGGAGATTGCTGCCCAGGTGCTAGTTGAAGGTTGTATTCGTCTCATTCCTGGAGTATTAGGGCATCCACAAAGTTTATTGGAAGAATCTTTTTCTAATAATCTTCTTGAGTACCCTCATTATACAAGACCTAAAGTCTGGGAGGATAATCAGGGAAATAAACATGAAGTTCCAGATGTACTTATATCTGGGCACCATGAAAAAATTGATAAATGGAGAAATGAAAGATCATTAGAAAAAACTAAATTTTTAAGACCAGATCTTTTAAAGAAGGAAAATAAAAATGAGTAATTTATTAGAGACATTTGAAAAACAACAAATTGAAAAACTTACTTCTAAGAAAAGAGTTCCTGCTTTTCGTCCAGGTGATACTCTAAAAGTTACTGTAAGAATTACAGAAGGAAGTAAGTCAAGACTTCAAGCATTTGAAGGTGTTTGTATTGCAAGAAAAAATAATTCAGTAAACTCTAATTTTACAGTGAGAAAAATATCTCACGGAGAAGGAGTTGAAAGAGTTTTTCCTTTATTTAGCCCATTAGTAGAAAAGATTGAAGTTGCTAGAAAAGGTGATGTAAGAAGAGCTAAGTTATATTACTTAAGAGAATTGTCAGGAAAGAAAGCAAGAATTGCAGATAAAGATAGAGGTGATGAAGCTGATCAATACGAGTATATTGAAGAAAGTCCGCATGTAGAAGAAACAAAAACTGCAGATACTGATACCAAAGCTGTAGAAGAACCAAAAACTGGAGAAGTCGAAGGAAAATTAGAAGATACGAAAATTGAAGAAGCTGAAGCTAAACCAGCAGAAGAATCTAAAGCAGAAGCTGCAGAGGAATCTAGTAAAGAAGAGGATAAAGCAGCCGAAAATAAATCGGATGACAACAAATAATAATAAAACTCTTTTTGATAAAATTTGGGAACATCATCTTGTTGATAAACAAGAAGACGGAACATGTCTTATATATATTGACAGACACTTAGTTCATGAAGTTACAAGTCCTCAAGCTTTCGAAGGCTTAAAAAATAACAATCGAAAGGTAAGAAGACCTGAGAGTACATTTGCAGTAGCTGATCATAATGTGCCAACATCTGATAGATCTAAAGGTATAAAAAATAAAGAAAGTAGAATTCAGGTTGAGACACTAGAAAAAAACTGTAAGGACTTTGATGTTACACTTTTCCCCTTATTAGATAGTAGGCAGGGTATTGTTCATATAGTTGGACCAGAACAGGGTATCACTCAACCAGGAATGACAATTGTTTGTGGAGATAGTCATACTGCAACTCATGGAGCATTTGGAGCATTAGCATTTGGTATAGGAACAAGTGAGGTAGAGCACGTTTTAGCTACTCAAACATTAATTCAAAAGCCTGCTAAAAACATGAGAATTTCTGTTAATGGTAAACTTAATTTAGGTGTTACAGCTAAAGATATTATACTCCATATAATAGGTAAGATTGGAACTGCTGGAGGTACAGGATATGTTATTGAATATGCTGGTGATGCAATTTCTTCTCTTTCAATGGAAGGAAGAATGACTATCTGCAATATGAGTATTGAAGCAGGGGCAAGAGCTGGATTAATAGCTCCAGATGAAAAGACTTTTGAATATATCAAAGGCAGACCATATGCTCCATCAGGGAAAAATTGGGATAATGCTATAAACTTCTGGAAATCACTCCCATCTGATGAGGGTGCAAAATACGATGAAGAAATTATAATTAAAGCTGAAGATATATCCCCTCAAATCACCTGGGGAACAAGTCCACAAGATGTCGTTTCAATAAACGGAAGAGTTCCAAACCCTCAAGAAGAAAATAATCCAAACAGAAAAAAAGCTATGGAGCGTTCACTTGAATATATGGGTCTAGAACCTGAGCAAGAAATTCAAAAAATTAAAATTGATAAAGTTTTTATAGGTTCTTGTACGAATGGAAGAATAGAGGATTTACGTGAAGTCGCAAGAGTTGTAGAAGGAAAAAAAGTTTCAGTAGACTCAATGATAGTTCCTGGTTCAGGTCTAGTAAAAAAACAAGCTGAACAAGAAGGTTTAGATAAAATTTTTATTGAAGCAGGATTTGATTGGAGAGAACCTGGTTGCTCTATGTGTTTAGCAATGAATCCAGATCAATTAAAACCTCAGGAAAGATGCGCCTCAACATCAAATAGAAATTTTGAAGGTAGACAAGGTAGAGAAGGTAGAACACATCTTGTGAGCCCCGCAATTGCTGCCGCTTCTGCAATTAAGGGTTCTTTTGCAACTGTAGAGGATTTATAAGTGGAACCTTTCAAAACAATAAAAGGAATACCTGCCCCATTGCCTATGATCAATGTTGATACTGATATGATTATACCAAAGCAATTTTTGAAAACTATAAAGAGATCAGGTTTAGGAAAAAATTTATTTCATGAACTGAGATATGATATTCAAGGTAATATAAAAAATGATTTTGTCTTAAATTGGGATCCATATAAAACTTCAAAAATTTTGATTGCCGGCACTAACTTTGGATGTGGCTCAAGTAGAGAACATGCTCCTTGGTCACTTTTAGATTTCGGTTTTCGATCAATTATATCACCAAGTTTTGCTGATATATTTTACAACAATTGTTTTAAGAATGGAATTTTGCCAATTAAAATTGATCAAGTAAAAGTTGATCTATTAATGAAAGAGGCCGAAGAAAAAAAAGAAATTTCAGTTAATTTAGAAAAACAAATTATAGTATATGACAGTAATAAAATTATAGATTTTGAAATTGATCAATTTCGAAAAAAATGTCTCATTGAGGGCTTGGATGATATTGGACTCACTCTACAAAAGAACAAAAAAATAGATATTCACGAAAAAAAAATTCACAGTATCCAACCTTGGATAGTCTAATATAAAATGAGTAATAAAAAAATTCTCATATTACCTGGTGATGGCATAGGTAATGAGGTTATGTCAGAAGTTCTTAAAATTATAGATTGGATGGCAAAAACTAGATCTATGACTTTTGATATTACTGAAAGACTCGTCGGTGGCACAGCATATGATAAGGAAGGTGACTCAATAAGTGATGAAACAATGCAAATTGCCTTAGATTCAGATGCTGTATTATTTGGAGCTGTTGGAGGCTCTAAGTGGGATAACGTTGAGAGAGATAAAAGGCCTGAAGCAGCTTTATTAAGATTAAGAAAAGATTTAGATTTATTTGCAAATCTCAGACCAGCAGTAGTTTTAGATGCACTCGCAGGAGCATCATCTTTAAAATTAGATTTAGTTAAAGGTTTAGATATTCTAATCGTGAGAGAATTAACAAGCGGAGTATATTTCGGTCAACCAAGAGGAATTTCAAAAATTAACGATACTGAAAGTAAAGCGATTGACACTCAAGTTTATACTACATCCGAGATAGATAGAGTTTCACGAGTTGCGTTTGATTTAGCAAAAGTTAGAAGAAATAAGGTCTCATCTGCAGAAAAATCAAATGTTATGGAAACAGGATTATTTTGGAGAAAAACAGTAACTGAACTTCATAAAAAAGAATATTCATCAGTAGATTTAGAACATATATTAGCAGATAATTGTGCAATGCAATTAGTTCGTTATCCGAAACAGTTTGATGTTATATTGACAGACAATTTATTTGGTGATCTTTTGAGTGATACTGCTGCTATGCTGACAGGATCATTAGGAATGCTACCATCAGCAGCTCTTGGACCTGTTAATGAAAATGGAACAAGAGCAGCTATGTATGAACCTGTTCATGGTAGTGCACCAGATATTGCAGGACAATCTAAGGCCAATCCTCTTGCAATGATTATGAGTTTTGCAATGATGTTAAAATATAGTTTTGATATGCACGAAGATAGTAAATTGGTTGAGAAGGCAGTACAGAATGTTTTATTAAAAGGTTTAAGAACAGCTGATATTAAAGATGGTGCAGAAAAAATCATTTCTACTCAAGAAATGGGCAATGCAGTTATTCAAGAATTAAAAATTTTAACTGGAAATTAAATGACACAAAAATATAATATAGCAGTTGCAGGAGCAACAGGAGCAGTAGGGACTGAGATAATTCAAATATTAGAACAAAGGAATTTTCCAATTGATAACTTATTTCTACTAGCATCATCAAAATCAAAAGGAAAAAAATTAGAATTTAAAGACAAGGAAATTGTTGTAGAAGATTTATCTGAGTTTGACTTTTCAAAAGCTCATATAGGCTTGTTTTCACCTGGAGGAAAAATTTCTGCTGAGTACGCTCCTAAAGCAGCTAAGGCAGGATGTATAGTAATAGATAATACATCCCATTTTCGTATGAAGCAAAATATTCCACTAATAGTCCCAGAAGTGAACGCATATGTGCTCGACGAATTTTTTGATGATGAAAATAGGGCAAACATAATTTCAAATCCCAACTGTTCAACAATACAGATGGTTGTAGCTTTAAAACCTCTTCATGAAAAAGCAATTATAAACAGAGTTGTTGTTTCCACATACCAAGCAGTTTCTGGAGCAGGTAAAACAGGTATGGATGAATTATTTAATCAGACCCAAAATGTTTATGCTAATCAAGAATTAAAAAAAGAAAAGTTTACAAAACAAATTGCTTTTAATGCTATTCCACACATTGGAGCTTTTTTAGAAAATGGTAATACAGAAGAAGAACAAAAAATGATTGATGAAACAAAAAAAATTCTAGATGAGGGAATTAATGTTTCAGCAACTTGTGTTAGAACAGCTGTATTTATTGGCCATTCAGAAGCTGTAAATATAGAGTTTGATTCGCCATTAGATGAAAAAGAAGCTAACGAAATATTATCTAACTCTGAAGGTATTTCAGTAATTGATCATCGAAAAGATGAAGGTTATGTGACTCCTGTTGAAATTGCAGGAGAGGATAAAGTTTATATTAGTAGAATTAGAAATGATCAATCAATAGATAATGGTTTGAATTTATGGGTAGTCTCAGATAACTTACGCAAAGGAGCAGCGCTTAATGCTGTTCAAATTGCTGAATTAATTATTTCAAAATATTCAAATTCCATAAATATTTAATTATCTTCTTTTGTAAATCTATAATTTATTTCCATAATAATTACTTGGCGGTCTCGTAGGGACTCGAACCCCAAATCCATGTTCCGAAGACACGTGTGATATCCATTTCACCACGAGACCCGTTATTTAAATTAACTACAATATACTATAGAGTAAAATCTAAAATTATTATGTCTTTTTATCTATCAAAAATTTTATGGTTGATATTAAATCCTTATAATTTTTTTATTTTTGTAAATTTTATTATTATTTTTTTATATATATTTAGATTTAAAATAATTAGCATTACTCTCTTTATAATCAATTTTGTTTTTTTGCTTACTATCTCAATTTTTCCAATAGGAAATTTTCTTATTCATAAATTAGAAAAAGAATATCATTTTGCTACTTTAGCTCCTGATAATTTAGATGGAATCCTTGTATTAGGTGGAGCAACATCACCTTCATTATTTAAAGAGTTTAATCAAGTTGCTGTAAATGGATCAGCCGAAAGGTTGATTGAGTCTGTAAAAATTATAAGAGAATCTGAAAATTCAAAAATAGTTTTTAGTGGTGGGTCCGGAGTTTTAAATAGGCCAGATTTAGGACATGCTAATTCTGCAAAGTTTTTTTATGAAACAGTGGGTATGGACACTAAAAGAATTATTTTTGAAAATACTTCCAGAAACACATATGAAAATATATTATTCTCAAAAGACATTGTTAATCCAACAAAAAGTGAAAACTGGCTTTTAATAACGTCTGCTTTTCATATGAAAAGAGCTATACTTGTTGGTAAAAGACATGAATGGAATTTCATTCCATACGCTGTTGATTTTAAAACCTCGAAAAAAATTAAATTTAAACCTAGTTTTAATTTAATATATAACTTAACTTCTTTTCAAAAAGCATCTCATGAGTGGTTAGGTCTATTATCTTATTATTTTATGAATAGAATCGAAAGAATATTTTAATTACCAACTGCTATTAGGCTGCTTTAAAAAGTTATTTTCTTCTTCAGTTGATTTTCTTCCAAGAACTTTATTCCTATGAGGATATCTTCCAAATTTTTTAATTGCTATTGTATGATCGTCCCAAGCTTTTTTTATTTTATTATATTCTATGTGATCTTTTAAATATGTATCCACTAACTTATGACCAAAAATGTGATCACTTAAATCTTCACTATGTATTAAAGGTAATAATAAAAAATGTATTTTGTTTTTATCTAACTCCTCTAAGTATCCTCTATCTATAGCTTCATTAACTATTAATCTACATTTATAATCTTGTTTATATGCTTTTTCATCATTTCTATAAAAATTTCTTGATAATTGATCAAGCAACAAAACCAATGCTACACATTCTTCTGCATTATCTTGCCAATCATCATATTCGTTGTTAATTGCTTTTTTGTAGTCTCTTTTAAATAATTTATCCAATTTTTTGTCAAAACTATGATCTTTTTTAAACCATTGCTCTCTTTCTGTTTTAATAAAACAAAAATCAATTATTGCTTTAGCTCTTTCATTAATCATATACCTGTAATATAAATAATTATTCTCCTTATGACATTAAGTAAATTAAATAAGTCTATAATAAGTTGTCGTCAATGTGATCGATTGGTAAACTTTAGAGAAAAAATAGCAAATGAAAAAAGAAGACAATATATAGATGAAATATATTGGGGAAAACCAATTACAGGTTATGGAGATGGAAATGCAAAATTATTGATGGTAGGTTTAGCACCTGCTGCACATGGAGGTAACAGAACTGGCAGAGTTTTTACAGGAGACAGGTCAGCAGATTTCTTGTTTGACTGTTTATTTGAAGTCGGTTTTAGCAATCAACCTATTTCAATAAATAAAAATGATGGCCTCATACTTAATAATTTATATTTAACAACAGCACTAAAATGTGTACCTCCTGGAGATAAACCAACAACAACAGAATTAAAAACTTGTTTCAACTTTTTTGATCAAGAAATAAATATGCTAAAAAATATTACAACTATTTTAGCTCTAGGCAAAATTGCTTATGATGCGTGTATAAATTACTATAAACAATATTATGATTTAAAAAATAAAGATTTTATTTTTAGTCATGGAAGCCAAAACATACTACCTGATAATAAAACGTTAATTGGAAGTTACCACCCCAGTCCAAGAAATGTAAATACTGGCAGAATTACTAAACCAAAAATGGTAAACTTATTAAAAAAAGTTAAAGTTAAACTAGAGAATTAATGAAAAAATTTTTTTTGTTTGATCCTAAGCTTTTGACATATGGTTTCTTAATAATTTTTTTTGCAAGTTATGGTCAAACATTTTTTATTGCTCTTTTCAATGATGATATAAAAAATTATTATAAACTTTCAGATGGTGAGTTTGGTTTAGTGTACGCCATTTCGACAATAGTAAGTTCATTACTTCTAATAAATTTTGCAAAGCTTATTGATTATATAGATTTAAAACTATATTCTTTTTTAATTACAATTGGATTAATCATACCCTGTTTTATAATATATTTCTTGCCATCAAATATAGTTTATCTATTTGTAATTATATTTGCTTTGAGGTTTTTCGGACAAGGTGCAATGGGTCATGCTGGTACTACTACAATGGCAAGATATTTTGGTGAAGATAAAGGTAAGGCTATATCAGTAGCTACTCTAGGAGGTACAATTGGAATAATGTTTTTACCAATAATAGTCGTTTATTTTAAAAATTTTTTTTCATTTAAGCAAATATGGCTTTTAAGTTCAGTATCTCTAATATTTTTTTTACCGATATTATTTATTACGCTGGCTGATCAAAAAATAAGACAAAAAAGATTTCAAGAGTCAATTGGTGAAAGGAATAAAATATTAACAACAATGAGTGTTTTAAAAAATAAAAATTTTTTAACATATTTACCAATTACAACTGCATTTTCATTTATTGGCACTGGTTTAATGTTTCACCAAATTTTTATATTTAGTGAAAAAGATTGGACACTTGAAATGCTTGGAACAGGATATCTATTTTTTGGAGTATTTTCTGTAATTGGACTTGTTTTTGGAGGCCCAATTATTGATATTCTTGATCCAAAAAAAGCTATTATATTTATTTTATTTCCTATTTTTGTAGCATTAATTATTTTGTTAATATTTGATAATTTTTATTTTTTAATCATCTACATGTCTCTTTTTGGATTTAACTTAGGAATATCAGCTCCATTTACAGGTTCCTTATGGGCAGTTATGTTTAGTTTAGAAAGTTTAGGGACAGTAAAAGCATTATTTCATGCAATTTCGGTCTTAGCAAGCGCACTTTCCCCTCTTTTATTTGGTTATATTATTGATTGGGGATTTGGAATTGGAATGATTGCTTTAATTTCTTTAACATTAATTATATTAGTAACTCTTTTACCAATAATTATTAGATTTAATGAATAAAGAAGTTTTAGAAAGTATAAATTTTCTTGTAAAAGAATTTAAGAGATTAAAAAAAAAGAAAGAAATTAAAACGCTTTCAAAGACAGAGGAAGAAACTTTAAAACAGCTATCTTCATTCTTAGGTGAGCAAAAATGACTTTCGATGTAATTGACCAATACAATAGTTTTGTAGAAAATAATTTTATTAAATCAAACCAGTCACAATTAGATGTTTTAAAACAAATGAACATCACTTGGAATACAAATAAAAAAACAAATTTATTTTCTGTTAATAAACAAAAAGATGGAATTTATTTATATGGTAAAGTTGGTACTGGAAAAACATTTTTGTTAAATTTATTCTACCAAAATTCAAAGGTTGGAAAAAAAATTCATTTTAACAATTTAATGATTGAAATTCATGCACAAGTTCAAAACTCTTCCAATAAAGATGACGCAATTGAAAATTTTATTAAAGATATTGGAAAAAAATTTAAACTTCTTTTTATTGATGAAATGCACATATTCAATATAGTTGATGCACTAATTATAAAAAAAATATTCTTTTTTTTATCCAAATATAAAATTTTTTTAATAATATCTTCTAATTTTCATCCAGATGAATTATATAAAAATGGGCTTCAAAGAAATGACTTTTTACCTTTTATAGATTTAATAAACAAAAATTTTTCAGTCATTAACATTAATATTAATATTGATTATAGAAGAGAAACTTTGAATCAATCAAAAACTTATTTCACTCCTATTAATCAAGAAACACAGGATGAATTTAAAAAACTATTTAATAGGTTTGTCGATCAGTCACATTTAACAACTGTTAAAGTTAATTCTAATAGTAGAGAAATAGTATTTGATAAATGCAGTTCTAATATTTTAATGACTGATTTTAGCAATCTTTGTGAAAAAAATTTTAGTCATTTGGATTACATTAATATAGCTAAAACATTTAACTTAATTTTTTTAAATAATGTTCCTGAACTAAATGACCAAAAAAAAGATTCCTGTCGAAGATTTATCAGTTTAATAGATATGCTGTATGAAAACAATTGTTCTATAGTTATTATAGCTTCAAAACCAATTTCAAGTCTTAATACAATTGAATCTCTTAAAGAGGAATTTGCTAGAACAGCAAGTAGACTCTATGAAATGACAATAGTGCAGCCAACTAAATGAAAAAAATAATTAAATACCTAATTGGTTTTATAATATTAATACCACTTGTTTATTATATTTCTGGATTTTATGTTGCTTATCAAATTCTAAAAATTGATCATTCGTGTGGATTACATGAAGGTTCACTGCCAAATAAATGGAGTACTTCTGTAGATGCTCATCAATATCAGAATATGTCTCAAAGAGTTATTAGAGAAAATTTTCCCTCTGAAGATTATTTTTTAGAAGAATGGCAAGATGTTTATTTTGTTTCTAGAGAAAATGATATTAAATTAAGTGGGTGGCTTTTTAATTTTTTTCCAAATAGACCAATAATCATAGTTACACATGGAATTAACCCCAATGGCAAATGTAAATCTGAGTCAAATTTAGTTGCATCACTACTTGTGAAAAAGAATTTTAATGTTTTGACAATTGATTTAAGAAATTATGGTCAAAGTGATAAAGTGACATCATTTGATGATCTTGGTTTAAAAAGTTATAATGACATATTAGGTGCTTTTGATTTTTTAAAAAAAATTGGTTTTAAAGGTAATGAAATAGGTTTGCACGGAATATCACTTGGTGCTAGCACATCAATATTTGCAGCATTTGCTGAACCAGAAATATTAGCTGTTTGGTCTGATAGCTCATTGGCTGAATTCAATATGATTTTAAAAGATGAAATAGCAAGATATGGTATGTCGATAGAATTTGGACCTGCTGTAAGTTTGGCTGGTAAAATATTAACTGGAATTGATCCAACCCTTTTATCACCAGCTCTTAAACTTTCTAAGACTCAGTCATACTTTTTTACACATGGAGATTCAGATAAAAGAGTTTTAACTAAACATTTTGATTATTTTCAGGAATTCAGTCTTAAGAATAAAATAAATTCTGAATTTTGGTTAGTAAAAGACTCAGACCACCTTGATGGAATGTTAAAATACACAGATGAATATTCAGATAAAATGGAGAGGTTTTTTAATTCAAACTTAAAATAAAAGCCGGATATCTATGCTAGTTCGTACCTTGGCAGACACTTCTCTAGAATTGAAACTCAAAAAATCATCAAACGGCGGGTAAGATGATCAAAATCCCTTGGCGTTCCTCCGAAGCAAAGAAATCGAGTATTATCCGGCTTTTTTAGAATAATATTAAATAGTAAAAAATTCAAGGAATATAGCTATTTTTAATATCAATATTATAAATGTATTCCTGATTTTAAGCAGTTTTATTAACAATATATCGGCAATCTTATAGAAAATAAGAATGGACTAAATCCTCATTTTTTTTTGAAATTCTAGGAAAAATATATAATTAAGTAAATATAACTATTAAAATTAAATTTTACAATGATTGATAATCGGCCATTATCACCACATCTATCGATACACAAAAAAGTACTTACAGCACTTTTTTCAATATTCCATAGGATAACTGGTATTGGTTTAAGCATGGGTTCAATTCTTATTTCAATCTGGTTTTTATTGATTAGCCTTGGACCAAACTACTTTGTATATTTTGAGATAATTTCAAAAAATATTATATTTAAGTTTATTCTTTTGATTTGGACAATTGGGGTATTTTACCATCTCTACAATGGTTGTAGAAAACTTTATTGGTCATTTGGAATTGGAATGGATTTAACGACAGTATATCGATCTGGATATATAGTGCTATTTCTAACCTTAGTATCTACTATAATGGTATGGATTTTAGTATGAAAAATTATGCTTTAAAATGGCTAATTCAAAGAATTACAGCATTGCTGCTTATTCCACTAACTTTTTGGTTTATATATTCTGCAATTTCCCTTTCAAAAATGGACTATGATGGAACTATTAACTTTTTTCAATCCTATTTGAACTCATTTTTATTTTATATAATGATGATGGCTATGCTTTTGCATGCAAAATTAGGCCTTCAAACAATAATAGATGATTATGTCACATCGAAAAAAATTTATAATTTAAGTAAATGGGGAATTAATTTAAATGCGTATTTTTTAATGATATTATTAACCATTTTTATAATTAAAATAACAATTCTTAATGCTTAATTCATATAATATAATAGATCATCATTATGATGTTATTGTCATCGGTGCTGGGGGATCTGGTTTAAGAGCAACCTTGGGATGTGCAGAAGGTGGTTTAAAAACAGCATGTATATCAAAAGTTTTTCCTACAAGAAGTCATACCGTTGCTGCTCAAGGAGGAATAGGTGCAGCGCTAGGAAATATGGGGGAAGACAATTGGAAGTGGCATATGTACGATACTGTAAAGGGATCTGATTGGCTGGGTGATCAAGATGCAATAGAGTTTTTATGTTCTAAAGCTCCAGAAGCAGTAATTGAACTTGAAGAATATGGTATGCCTTTTAGTAGAACCGATGATGGTAAAATATATCAAAGACCTTTTGGCGGTCACCTTACAAACAATGGAGAAGGTGCACCTGCTATGAGAGCATGTGCAGCAGCTGACAGAACAGGTCATGCACTATTACATACACTGTATCAACAATCTCTGAAAAACAATGTTGAATTTTTTATTGAATATTTTGTTCTTGATTTAATTTCAGATGATAATGGTAATTGTATCGGTGCTGTCGCATGGTGTCTTGAAGATGGGTCAATACACCGTTTTTTATCTCAACAAACAATCCTTGCTACCGGTGGATATGGAAGAGCTTATTTTTCATCTACTAGTGCTCATATTTGCACTGGTGATGGCAGTGCAATGGCTCTGAGACAGAACTTACCACTGTCTGATATGGAATTTATACAATTTCACCCAACAGGAGTTTATGGAGCTGGTGTTCTAATAACTGAAGGAGCTAGAGGTGAAGGGGGTTATCTGACGAATAGTGATGGTGAAAGATTTATGGAACGATACGCACCAAATGCTAAAGACTTAGCTTCAAGAGATGTCGTTAGTAGAGCAATGACAATAGAAATCAGTGAAAATAGAGGTTGTGGAGAGAACTCTGATCATGTTCTTCTACATCTTGAACATATTGATGCTAATACTTTACACAAAAGACTACCAGGAATTTCTGAGACTGCAAAAATTTTTGCAGGAGTAGATTTAACAAAAGACCCAATACCGGTTCTCCCAACAGTACATTATAATATGGGTGGTATTCCAACAAACTATAGGACAGAAGTTTTAAGACCTACAAAACAAAATCCGGACAACATTTGTGAAGGACTTATGGCTGTAGGTGAAGCCGCTTGTGTATCTGTTCATGGAGCAAACAGACTTGGAACTAATTCATTAATTGACCTTGTAGTTTTTGGAAAAGCTGCAAGCTTGACATGTAAAGAAAAAGTAAGACCAAATTCTAAAAAAATTGAAATAAGTAAATCTAAGACAGATGATATTATTCAAAGATTTGATAAAATAAGACACAGTAAGGGCAATTCTACAACAGGTGAGCTTCGTACCTCAATGCAACATGTTATGCAAAAAAAATGTGCTGTATTTAGAACTCATGATTTAATATCGAAGGGCATTGAAGAGTATCAAGAAATTGAAAGTTCAATGGATGAGATTGATATTAAAGATAAATCTCTTGTATTCAATACAGATCTTGTAGAGGCACTAGAGTTGCATAATCTTATGGCGCAATCTAAAGTAACTTTATATTCAGCTCTTAATAGAAAAGAAAGTAGAGGAGCTCATGCTCGTGAAGACTATAAAGAAAGGGATGATAAGAATTGGTTAGTTCACTCATTAGCTTGGTTAAATGATAAAGGAGATGTAAATATGGGTTCAAGAGCAGTACATATGAATACACTAACAAACCATGTTCAACCAATTCCACCTAAAAGAAGAGTTTATTAATGGTTGAATTTTCACTTCCCTCAAACTCGAAAGTAACAAGTGGCAAATTCCATGCTAGTAAAGAGATAGCTGAGTCTCCAAAAAAATTATTAATTTATAGATGGGACCCTGAGGATGATAAAAATCCTAGATTAGATACTTATGAAATAGATCAAAGTAAATGTGGCCCTATGGTTTTAGATGCACTTATGAAAATTAAAAATGAGATTGATCCTACTCTTACATTTAGAAGATCATGTCGTGAAGGTGTTTGTGGTTCCTGTGCAATGAATATTGATGGAGTTAATACTTTAGCATGTCTTAAAAGTATGTCTGAAGTAAAAAAAGATATAAAAATTTATCCTCTCCCACATATGCGCGTTGTTAAAGATTTAGTTCCGGACTTAAGTAAGGCTTACGAACAATTAGCATCAATTAAACCGTGGTTAGAAAGATCGAAGTCCAATGAAAAAGCTTCAAATAATAAAATTGAGGAAAAAAAACAATCACCAAAAGATAGAGAAAAACTTGATGGCAAATGGGAATGTGTTTTGTGCTTCTGTTGTACTACATCTTGCCCAAGTTATTGGTGGAATGGAGACGAATATTTAGGACCTGCAGTATTGCTCCAAGCAGCTAGATGGGTTGAAGACTCCCGTGATGCTGAAAGAAAAAAAAGATTAACTGCTATAAATGACTCTTTAAAACTTTACAGATGTCATTCAATAATGAATTGTACTAGGTCTTGTCCTAAAGGTCTAAATCCAGCCAAAGAAATTGCTGGACTTAAAAAGGCTATTGTTACAGAATTGTAATTAAAGTATAAAACTTAAATGAGAAAAAAAATTGCTCTTATTGGAGCAGGCAATATCGGTGGGACCTTAGCACAACTTGTTAGTTTAAAAGAATTAGGTGATGTAGTTTTATTAGATATTTTTGAAGGGATGCCTAAGGGCAAATCTTTAGATCTTGCTCAGTCATCTTCCATTGAGAGATTTCATGCAGATTTTAAAGGTACTTCAAGTTTTAGAGATATCAAAAATTCTGATGTAGTTATAGTTACTGCAGGTTACCCAAGAAAACCAGGTATGTCCCGAGATGATCTTGTAGAAAAAAATTCTATTATCATTCAAAATGTAGGGAAAAATATTAAAAAATATTGTCCAAAAGCATTCGTTATATGCATTACTAATCCACTCGATGCAATGGTAAGTGTCCTTCAGAAATCATCAGGCCTTAAAACAAATATGTGTATTGGTATGGCAGGTGTTTTGGATAGTGCAAGATTAAAATACTTTTTATCCAAGGAGTTTAATGTGTCAATTAACGATATCAGCGCTTTTGTATTAGGCGGTCATGGAGACACGATGGTTCCGCTTATGCGATACTCAACAGTATCAGGTATTCCTGTACCTGAATTAATAAAGATGAAGTGGACAACAAAAAAAAATATCGACAAAATTATTCAAAGAACACGTGATGGTGGTGCTGAAATTGTAAAACTCATGAACACATCTGCCTATTATGCACCAGCTTCTTCAGCTATACAAATGGCAGAGTCATTTTTGTTAGATCAAAAAAGATTATTGCCATGTGCTGCATATCTT
>CACHBB010000012.1 GCA_902577945.1 uncultured Alphaproteobacteria bacterium | reverse complement strand
AGGAATATTAATATTGTTTCCTAACCAACCCTTCCATTCAGAATCTGCCTCTTGAGTTATATTAACTAAATGTCCAGCATTCATAACTTCATCAAGATCAGGACCAGGATAAACAGCAAAAACATCTGGGCCTTGTCCAGATGAAAGTGCAGGCTTTAAGAATTCATTATAAGTGGAGACTGTATATTGTGTATACTCCACTTTTACTCCTGGATTAGCTGCTTCAAACTCTTTTATAAAGTCAGCATAAGCATTAGTAATACCTCCAACACCAGACTGCCAATCTACAACAGTAATTACAGTTTCTGCCTTTGCACTTAATGATACGAAGGCACTAACTATAAGTGCGAGAGTAAATTTAAAAATATTTTTTATCATATTTTCCTCCAATATAATCGGCATTAAAGCACACTTAAAAAGATAAATATACTTAAAACACATATATTTAGAATTAAATTTGTTGCTTTTTAGCCATTTTTGTAACAAGATATTTATTAAATGGATAAACGATACAAAATATCAGAAATAAAAGTGTCGATTGTTAAAACTCAAAGTGCTGGTGCAGACTACACTGATCACGCTGCAGGTCACTGGATAAACGATACAATTATTGCAAACCCAATGTCAATTTATAATACTTTCCAGGAGTCAAGATCTTCATGGGGTATGGATGTACTTAAAGGTATTTTTATAGAAGTAACAACTGAAGGAGGTCACCAAGGTTACGCAACTGCTTATGGTGGTTATATTGCAAGTTGGATAATTAAAAATCACTTAAACCGCTTCTTAATTGGTGCTGATGCTAGAGACTTAAATCTTCTTTATGATCAAATGTACAGAGCAGCAATTCCTTACTCAGGTCAAAATGGTGTTGTTATGAATACAATAGCTGGTATCGATTTAGCTTTATGGGATTTAATTGGAAAAGTTAGAGGTGAGCCAGTTTATAAAATGATAGGTGGTAAAGTTAGAGATAAACTTCAAACATATGTAACAGGTCCAGAAGCAAAGCTTGCTCAAGATTGGGGACATGTAGGTTCAAAAATACCCTTACCTTATGGTCCAGGAGATGGCATCAAAGGCCTTAAGAAAAATCAAGAATATATAATGGAAACTAGAAAACAAGTTGGGCATGATTATCGATTGATGGTGGATTGTTATATGTCACTAGATGTACCATACGCGATTGATTTAGCAAATGCTGTAAGAGAAGCAAATCTATTTTGGATTGAAGAAGCTCTTCCACCTCATGATCTTGAAAGTCATAAGTTAATTAAAGAAGCGTGCCCTTGGCAAAAATGGGCAACCGGTGAGCATACCAATTCTCGTTATGGATTTAGAAATATTATAAGAGATAGATCAGTAGATATTCTTCAACCAGATCTTACTCTCTGTGGAATGACAGAAACATTACGAATTGCAGCCATGGCATCAGCTTATGATATGATTGTTATCCCCCACTGTAGTGGTGTATATGCATATAACTTTGGTATCGCTTCAACTTTAACACCCTTTAATGAGTTTATAAATTTACATCCAAAAGCAACAGAAGTGGTTCCTATTTTTGGTAAGATGTTTACCAACGAACCTGTACCTGTAAATGGAGAAGTTAGTTTAACTGATCTTCCAGGTTTTGGAGCTGAGCTTAATACTGAAGTTGAGTTAGAGGAAATCTAACTATAGTTTTTTTGCTGTAGCAACTAACATTTTTATTTTATTTTTTACAATATCTATTGGCACATGTCCAAAACCACATTCACTTGTAAGCAAAATTTTTTCTTTAGGAAAATATTCTAGCGCAGGTTTTATGGCATTAATAATATCTTCTTCAGTTTCTGTATTATCAATTCTTTGATCAATAACTCCAAGAGATACTTTTCCATCAAATTTCCAATCATTAAAAACATCCAACATTTTATAATGCAAACTACAATGTTCTAAATGTATTTCGTTAACTTTTAAAATTTTAAAAGCTTCAATCATATCTGTGTATTTTCCAAAAAAACCTCTTTTTCGATGTGCATTACCACCGCAAACATGAAGGTTAAAATTTACATTAGGAAATTTTTCAATAATTCCATTTAGTATCTCTGCAGCCCATTTTGTTTCGTTTACATTTTCAGTCCACACAGGTTCATCAAATTGAACATAATCACATCCTTCATTTACAACTTCTTCTAGTTCTTTGGTTAATGCGTTCGCATAAGCTTTTGCTAAAGCTATATCATCTGGATACAAATCAGGTCTCTGATTAACACTAAATCTTGCCAACATATGAGGACCTGTTATTGTTTGTTTCACTCTGACATTAGTAGGAGTATTATCTCTAGCCACTCTCCATTTTTTTGCCAATCCTGTTTTCAGATTTTTAATTTCATCTTTTACAACTGCACATTCAATTCCAAATCCTTTTGTTCCATGAGTCTTACTTAAATCCACACCTTTCATTGAACCACCTAGTGTAAAATCTTTTCGAATTTTATTTAAGGCATCCACTCCATCCAATCTTAATTGATAAAACCAATACATGTTCTCTCTGTACCCTTCACCATCTGTAATAATATCCAGTCCAAGATCAGACTGTTCTTTAACTGCCCATTTAATCATTTCAAAAGACTCTTCTTCAGAAACACTTGGTTTACGAAGTGTATCCTTTTGTACTTCTTTTCTAGGATAACTACCTGTGACTGTTGTTGTGTAACTCATATATCAATTACTTTCTCTTACATCTTGTATAAGACATTTAACGCCTTCTTCAAAGGATCTTGGATTAAAATCTATTTCTTCTCGAATTCTTTCATCATTTTGATCATCAATTAATGGTGTTGATTTTACATTTTCATCAAAATAGATTTTTGCATCTGGAATTATTTTTTTAACAGTTGCTTCTAATTGTGCACCATCTAAAGTTTCAGCACCTGTATTAAAGCAAGAATAGTTTAGAGTTTCTTTTAATGCTAAACGAACAAGTTGTTCAGCACAATCATCTACATAAATCCAATTGTCTCTATTTTTTTTTGAAAATGGTAAATGCGCTGGTTTTCCTAAAGCAGGTTTAGCTGCAAAATCTTCGGCCCAGTTTATTGCGGTATTTTGCCTTCCATAACCAAAGACAACTGATGGTCTAGTATACGCAATACTACATCCATGCTTCTTGATATATTTTTCAGCCATAAACTCATTAAGAAGTTTCATCACACCATATGTATAAAAGTGATTATTAATACCTGAGTAATCTTCTTCTGTTACGGCTCTGTTTCCAAAATATTCTTGATAAGCACCATAAACAGTTTCGCTACTTGCAAATACTAATCGTCTGATTTTATACTTCACAATCATTTCAAATATAGAAGTTGTGCCAACAATATTTATTTTACTAGCAAGTAATGGATTTTCTTCGCATATAGTTCCTATTCCATACGCTAAATTAATAACTGAATCTATTTTGTTATTTTGAAAAATATTTTCAATTTGTTTATAATTGGTAATATCTAATTTTTGATATTTTACTTTGTCTTTATTTTTCCCAATTTTTAATATGTTACTTTCAAGTTTGTCTTTATTTTTTACAATATCTAGATCTGTCACTAAAACATCAATATCTTTTTTTAGTAATTGCAAAACAACCTTAGATCCAATAAATCCTAAACCACCTGTAACTAAAACAGTCATTAATTATTCCATAAAAAAAATTTGATCCATCATAACCCAGGATTCATTGTCGTCATTATTTGGGAAAGGATTAAAGCAATCTATCATTAGTTTAGTCCATTTATCTACAATTGGTATTTGTTGCATCTTTCCCATATCGCCATCAAAATCATTCCCTGTATACTCTAGATATCCAAACATAAAATCTTCTTTTAAGAAGATACTATAATTTTGAACATTAATTTTTTTTAACTCTTCTAAAACTTCAGGCCAAACATTTGCATGATTGTCAATATAATATTGTCTTTTCTCATCTTTCAACCTGACAGCCATTCCATATCTTTGTATAGCCATACAACCTCCTTAATTTTTCAAATTAACTTAACATAGAACTTACAATGAAATGAAACAAAATCATTAGTTATTCATAATTTTTTCTGATCTTAACTTTTATTACTGTATGATTTATTGCTTTTTTTAAAAAATTTAGTTAGAAATATTTTCCATGGAAAAAATTAGTACAGAAGATATAGCAAATTTAAATACTGTTTGGGAGCTTCCAAAAAATAAAAAACCAATTGTAATCATTGGCGCTGGTGGAATAGTAAGTGACGCCCATTTGCCAGCATATAAAAAAGCAAAATTTCCTGTGAGAGGAATTTATGATCCTGATGTAGAAAAAGCAAAAAAATGTGCTGGAAATTATTCTATTGAAAAGATTTACTCTAGTGAAGAAGAAGCATTAGCAGAAAAAGATGTAGTTTTCGATATAGCAGTTCCTCCTCAAGCTCTATTAGGTATTGTTCAAAAGATTCCAAATAATTCTATTTGCCAATTACAAAAACCAATGGGTAATAGTATGACTCAAGCAAAAAGAATTAAAGAAATCATTAATGAAAAAAATATTATTGCATGTGTTAATCTTCAATTAAAATTTAGTCCGATGATGATTGCCTTAAGAGAAGCAATAGATAAAAATATGTTAGGCAAATTAACGGAATTAGAAATAAGTTTAAGCGTAGGTACTCCTTGGCATCTTTGGCCTTTTTTAGAAACATTAGATAATGTTGAAGTTCCACTCCACTCTATTCATTATTTAGATTGGATACGATCAGTTCTTGGGAATCCAACTAGTGTACATTGTAAATCAGTAAAACATCCTAACTTACCAAACTTAGCCGATGCTAGATCAAGTATAATTCTTCAATATGAAGATGATATCAGATGTTGTTTATCTATAAATCATACTCATGATAATTCTTCGCATGGTATGAAACACTCACATGCGTATGCTAGGGTTGAAGGTTTGGATGGGGCAGCTTACATCAAATTTGGCTTACTCCTTAACTATCCAAACGGTGAACCAGAAGAGATTGAAATTTCTACAAAAGATACTGAATGGACCAAAGTCAAGAATGTTGGCACTTGGTTCCCAGAAGCATTTATAGGTACTATGTCTAGCTTACAAAGATATGCGTCAGGAGAAGAAGCTGAATTAACTCATTCCGTCGATAATGCCTATAATACAATGGCTCTTGTATATGCTTGTCTTGAGTCTAATTCTCAACCTGGGACAATAGTTCACTATTAAAAAAATTTTCCCTAAAGTTATTGTATTTTTATCAAATAATTGCAACATGGCATTATTAATTAACAAATTTATGGAGGAATGATGTTAAGATTATTTTTATCATTGGTTCTTGCCGTATCTTTTTTTGGTTCTTTTTCAGCTAAAGCAGAAACTGAATTATGGGGAGATTTTTTCTGGTGTAACTCTAAGAGTTAAACTGATCGGCGGAGGTCAATACGAAGGATTATACAACGAAGTAATTCCATGGTGGGAAGAAAACACGGGTGGAAAAATTGAAATCGTAACACAAAAAAATCACTTTGAATTAGACAAAGAGATTAAGAAAGATATTGCTTCAGGCAATTTAGATTTTTGTGTAGCGTCCAACCACACAAGTTTTGCATCTCAATATGGCAATATTTACACAGACTTAAATAATATTATGCCTGCATCTGTTTTAGCAGATTATACACCATTAATTTTAGAGCACTCTACTGTTGATGGAAGATTAGTGCAAATGCCAAGACACAGTGATGTTAGTAACTTATATTATCAAAAAAGTTTATATGAAGATGCTGATAACAAAGCTAACTTTAAAGCAAAGTATGGCTATGATTTAACACCACCTGAAACTTGGGATCAAGTTAAAGATCAGGCTATCTTTTTCTCAAATCCACCTGATTTCTACGGAACTCAATATGTTGGTAAAGAAGAAGCAATTGCAGGTCGATTCTATGAGCTAGTAATTGCAAATGGTGGAGCATTATTTGACGAAGACTATCGTCCAATATTCAATTCTCCTGCAGGTGTTGAAGCTCTTCAATGGTTCATTGATTTGTATAATGCTAAAGCAGTTCCTGATGGTGTTTTAAACTATCTTTGGGATGACACTGGATTAGGTTTTGCAAGTGGAACAATTGCTATGAATCTTGACTGGGCAGGATGGGCAGGTTTCTTTAATGATCCAGAAAACTCTAAAGTTGCTGGAGATATTGGACTTGTACGTGCTCCAATGGGTTCTGGTGGTTTAAGAACTGGTTGGTCAGGATCACACTCTTTCTCAATGACAGAGTCATGTCCGGATAAAGAAGCAGCTGCATCTTTCTTATGGGCTTTAACAAGTAATAAAGCACAAATGATTGAAGCAAGAGGTGGACTATCACCAACTCGTCCAGCTATTTGGGATGCAATCATTGCTGAGAAGAAAGCTGAAGGTGATGAGTTTATGTTAATGGTATTTGAAACTTTCAAAATGTCATTAGCAGAAGATGCTTTCACTCCACCACTAATTCCTGAGTGGATTGAATTTACTAACGCTCTATATCCAGAACTTCAAGCAGCTATTCTTGGGGACAAATCTCCTGAAGATGCGCTAGCTACTGCTTCAAAGAAAGCAACTGAAATTATGGAAGACGCTGGTTACTTCTAACAATTAATAAAATACCTAGCTCTATTCACTAGAGCTAGGTTTCCAAATCTATCATGAGAAAATTTCTAAACGGACCATGGGTTTTACTAATGCCTACTTTAATAATACTTACTTGTGTTGTTTTATTGCCATTGCTCCTATCATTATGGACAAGTTTTACACCTTTTAAGTTAACAAAACCCGATACTCTTTATCGTTTTGTTGGATTTAGAAATTACGAAAGACTAATTGGAGACTTTGATTTTTGGATAGCTTTTGGAAGAACAGTTTTATTTTTAGCTATTGCTCTTAATTTAGAATTAGTTTTTGGTTTAGGAATAGCACTTTTAATAAATAAAATTACCTACGGACAAAGAACGTTGAGAACACTAATGATGTTTCCAATGATGTTTTCTCCAATTCTAGTAGGATTTCAATGGAAGTACATTTTTAATGACAATATTGGTTTGATGAATAATTTTTTGAGAGAGTTTGGAGTCATACAACCAATACCATGGCTTGTAGATGGCATTTTAGCGAACATTTCAATAATGGCTGCTGAAATATGGTCCAGCACATCAGTATTTGCTATTTTATTACTAGCAGGTTTATTAGGCATACCTAAAGATCCGATTGAGGCTGCCAAAGTTGACGGGTGCAACTCATGGCAAGTATTTAAAAATATTACATTACCTTTTTTGATGCCATTTGTATTTATTGCGATGACGATCAGATCATTAGATGTTGCAAGAGCTTATGATATTGTTCAGATGATGACGGGTGGTGGTCCTGCCAAAAGAACAGAATTACTTTGGACTTTAATTTCGAGAACTGGATACGTAGATGCTAAGATGGGAATGGCTAATGCAATGTCATATATTTCAATTTTTCTTTCAATTGCATTCACTTTTTTCTTTTTTTATAAATTAGTAGAAGCAAGGCAGAGGTTAAGTTATGAATAAAAGACAAATCAATAATATTCTAATTTGGTTTTCAGCTATTATTTTAATAATTCTAATTATGACTCCTGGTTTATGGGTAGTGCTTACAGCATTTAGACCTCAAGTAGATGTTATGGCAAAACCTGCTGTTTGGATACCGCGTAATTTAAACTTAATTCAATTTGAAACTATGCTCTTTGGTGGTTCCGAAGGATCAATGGGTAGAAGTCCTATCCCTGTTTTAAGTTATTTACGAAATTCACTTATAATTTCTTTTACAAGTACATTTATAGCAGTTTTAGTTGGGACAATTGGAGGCTATGGTTTTGCGAGACATAATTTTAAGCACAAAAATAAATATTTTTTATTAATCATGTTAACTAGAACAATTCCAGGCATATCTTTAAGTTTACCAATCTTCATTATTTTTTCAAAAATTGGTTTAATTGATACACATATTGGGATTATACTAGTTTTTGTTGCTTTAAATATTCCATTTACAATTTGGTTAACTGATGGTTTTTTTAGACAAATTCCAAGAGCGATGTCGGAAGTAGCGATGACTGATGGCTGTACTAAACTACAAGCATTTTGGCATATTGAATTACCACTATCTAGATCAGGAATAGCATCTGCTGGAATATTTGCATTTTTAATTTCATGGAATGAATATGCATTAGTTTCAAATCTAGCAAGAAGTACAGATTCAAAAACATTAACTGTTGGACTCATGGATTTCACAGCACAATTCACAATAAACTGGCCTGGTATGTGTGCTCTCGCAGTCTTTATAATTATTCCAGCACTAATCTTAACCTTTATGGTTCAAAAGCATTTAGTAACAGGATTAACATTTGGAGGAGTAAAAGGATAATGGCAAAAGTTAGCTTACAAGGTGTTTCAAAATTTTACGGAAAAGTTCAAGCAGTAAAAAAAATTGATTTAGAAATCATTGATAAAGAATTTTTAGTTTTAGTTGGTCCATCGGGTTGTGGCAAATCATCTTCTCTAAGAATGATTGCAGGATTAGAGGAAATAGATGAGGGTATTATCAAAATTGGTGACAAAGAAATGAATAATCTAGAACCAAGAGAAAGAAACGTATCCATGGTTTTTCAAAACTATGCTCTTTATCCTCATATGACAGTAGAAGAAAACTTAGGATTTTCATTAAAGATCGCAGGACTTGGTAAAAAAGAAATTGAAGAAAGAGTACATGAAGCTGCAGGAATTTTAGATATAACTGAATTTTTACAAAGAAAACCATCACAATTATCAGGTGGTCAAAGACAAAGAGTTGCAATGGGAAGAGCAATTGTAAGAAGACCAGATGTTTTTTTATTTGATGAACCTTTATCTAATTTAGATGCAAAATTAAGAAATCAGATGAGGACAGAAATTAAAAGATTACATCAAAAAGTATCAACAACAATTGTCTATGTTACGCATGATCAGGTTGAAGCAATGACTTTAGCTGATCGAATTGTAATTATGAAAGATGGTATAATAGAGCAAACAGGAACACCATTAGATCTATTTGAAAGACCAGCTACAAAATTTGTTGCAACATTTATTGGTTCTCCTTCTATGAATATGATTAAAGCTACAGTTGTAAATCAAAATAACCAACTATCCATGAAAACAAATGATGGAATAATTGTTCCTGTGCCAAAAGATAAACAAAATTCTGTAAATGAATATCAAAAGATTTCTTTTGGATTTAGAGCTGAAGATATAGTGCCTTTACAATTTGGACAAAAACCATCTAACGCATGGGAAATGCAATCATCAGTTAATATAGCAGAGCCACTTGGAACTGAAACTTTGATATTTACGAACTTTGGTGAAATAGAAATTGTTAGTAGAATGTTCACTCCCGAACAAGTTAAATCAAATGATGTTTTAGATTTTGCTTTAAATTTAGATAGAACATATTTATTCGATGAGAACAGCGGTTTAGCAATATGACAAGTTCTACTGAAATTTCAGATAGATTATCAAAATGTTTTAGTAGTGTTATCCATGATGTCATGAGAGATGATGGATTTAAAAATTTTGTTTTAAATCCAAATATTAAACCTAATAAGGAAAAACACAAAATCGCAGGGCAAATTTTTACTATTGAAGGGGAATCGAATACTAGTTTCTCTCATCACGAAACACTCCTTGCTTGGACTGGTCTGTTATCTAAGGCTCCATCAGATAAAGTTCTTATCTGTCAACCAAACGATAATAATATAGCTTTAATGGGTGAACTGAGTGCTGAAACTTTACAAAAGAAAAATATTAGAGGCTACATTGCCGATGGTGGATGTAGAGATTTAGAATTTATAAACAAAATTGATTTTCCTGTTTGGTCAAAATTTTATACACCTAAAGATGTTGTTGCTTATTGGAAGCCTACTAAATTTGAAGAAACTATTAAAATTGGAGATGTAGAAATAGATAACGGTGATTATGTAATGGCAGATATTGATGGTATTGTTATTATTCCCCAAGAAAAAGTAATAGATATTTTGGAAAAATCGGAAAAATTAATTAATACTGAAAGCCAAGTTAGAAAAGCTATAAGAGAAGGAATGGATCCACAAGAAGCATATATTAAGTATAGCGTTTTTTAAGTATTTTTTCTTTCAACCAAAAGTATATGTTCAGAATAACAAACACATTTGTCATTTTGATTTAAAATTTCACACGCTTCATTAACTTGTCCGTATTGAGGTCTTTTCGGATCATCCTTTTTTTCTTTTATTGTAACCTTAGTGTGAATTGTATCACCTATAAAAACAGGATTAGGAAAACGTAATCTTTCAAACCCATAGGTAAAAGCTCGCTTGTTAACTATTGAAGCTGTAAGCGCGATACCTATCGAAAAAGTACAACTAAATTGTGCTATTCGTTGACCAAACGGACCCCTTTTAGCAAACTCAGCATCAGTATGATGTGGGTAAAAGTCTCCAGAGTGCATTGCGTGCATTACAATATCAGTTTCAGTGATGGTTCTGCCAACAGTGACTCTTTCCGCACCAAGTTCATAGTCTTCGAAGAATTGTTCTATTTCTACCATTTCTATTGAATAAATATTTCTCTGTAATAAGGTAGCATAATTGTAAAAATGAATAAAGATAATAAATTTGAAAACACTGTTGGAATTGAGTCAACCTTTCCAAAAGATATGCCCAATGATCATGGAGAAATTCCAGTATGGAATTCAGAAAATTGGTTTTACGAAGATGTTATTATTGACCATAAGATTAGATCGCTAAGAAGAACAATTTCTGAGGGAGAGGCCATGCAATTTAATTGTATGGTATTAGATATGCATCCTTATGTTGGAGATGAGCATTTTGCAAAAAATGAAGGAATGTTTCAGAAAAGATTGGTTGCGGGTGCGATGGTCTTTTCTTACGGTTTGGGATTAGTGGCAACGAATTGTGTTAACTCATTTAGTTATGGTTATGATCGTTTAAGATTTATTAAACCAGTTTTTATTGGTGATACAATTTATACGATTAGAACTAATATGGAAAAAAAACCAAAATATGAAAAAATGGGACTTGTTAGAACTAGTTATGAAGTTTTTAAAGGTGAAGGTGAAATAGTTTTATACTGTGAGCATCTTCATTCAGTTTTATACAAAAGACCTGAAGACTTTAAAGATAAATACGAAAAAAAATGATTAGCTTAAAAGGGATGACTTGGGATCACTCCAGGGGGTTTGATCCTATGGTTGCGACTTCTAAAAAATTTCAAGAGATTCATAATAGCGAAGTTTCAATTCATTGGGATAAAAGGCCACTTCAAGCATTTGCTGATCGACCTATAGAAGAAATGACTGATGACTATGATTTAATTGTTATAGACTATCCCCATGTTGGTGAAGTTGCCAGTAAAGGACTACTTCAAAATTTAGATCTTCCACAATACGAACATCAAATTGCAGAACTTAAAAAACAATCAGTGGGCAAATCTCATCAAAGTTATTTTATCAATAATAAACAATGGGCTTTAGCAATTGATGCTGCATCACAAACTGCTTGTTACCGTGAAGATTTAATTGGGAGTTATCCTTTAAATTGGAATGCGCTGATTGGTTTAGCTAAAAACAATAGAGTACTTTGGCCATTAAAACCTGTTCACGCAATAAGTAGTTTTTATAGTATCTATAATAATTTAACTGAGGAATTAATTCCTGAGAAAAAGAATTTTATTAATAAAAATTATGGAATTAAAACCCTTACCATGATGAAAGCAGTATCAAACGAATTAATAAAAGATTGTTTTACAATGGATCCAATTCAAACTGCTGAATTAATGACAGAGACAAATGAATTCTATTATTGCCCATATATTTATGGCTTTTCAAATTACTCTCGAAAAAATTATAGAAAAAAAATTCTAAAATATATTGATGTAATGGATTTATCAGGAAAAGGTCCAGCGGGAACACATTTAGGTGGTACTGGTATTGCTGTTTCGAACGTTAGTAAAAATAAAGATTTAGCTCTAGAATATGCCTTTTGGATAGCTAGTGCGGATTGTCAGAAATCAATATTTTATGAAAGTGGAGGACAGCCAGGTAATTCAGAGGCTTGGAAAGATTTAAAAATAAACAGTGAAACTAATGATTTTTTTAAGGCGACACGTAAAACACTTGATCTTGCATGGGTGAGACCAAGACATAATGGCTATATGGAATTTCAAGATCAAAGTGGTGATATAATCAATGAGTATTTACAATCAGAAATTAAAGCTGAAAGTATTTGTGAAAAACTATCTGATATGTACAATGATAGCTTCAAAGAATAAATAATGACTAGACCATTAGAAGGATTAACTGTTTTAGAATTCAGCCAGTTTTTATCTGGGCCTTACGCAGGTTTAAGACTAGCAGATCTGGGTGCAAGAGTTATAAAAATTGAAAGACCTGATGTAGGTGATCTTTGTAGAAATCTATATATAAGTGATACTGATTTAGAGGGTGATAGTACCCTTTTTCATGCGATCAATAGAAACAAAGAGAGTTTTGCTGCAAATTTGAAAGATCCAAACGATCTTGAGACAGTTAAAAAGTTAATTGAGAAAGCAGATATTATAACTCAAAATTTTAGACCAGGTGTAATTGAAAGAATTGGCTTAGATTATGAAAGTGTTAAAAAAATTAATCCAAAAATAGTTTATGGCACAATTTCTGGGTATGGATCAGAGGGACCATGGAGTTCACTACCAGGACAAGATTTATTAGCTCAATCTCGTACGGGTTTAGTTTGGTTGAATGGGAATGGTGGAGAAGCACCAACTCCAATGGGATTAGCTGTTGCTGATATGCTTGCAGGACATGCTTTAGTTGAAGGTATATTAGCAGCAATTATTAAAAGATTTAGAACTGAAAAAGGATCTCACGTTGAAACAAGTTTGGTTGAAGCCTTGCTAGATTTTCAATTCGAAGTTCTAACAACTTATTTTAATGATGGTAACAGAAAACCACAGAGAAGCTCATATAATAATGCACATGCTTATTTGTCAGCACCTTATGGAATATATAAAACTTCTAATGGATATATAGCTATTGCAATGACTCCACTTCCGCAATTAGGTAAATTGCTTAATTTAGATTCAATTAAAAATTTACATGATCAAAAAGAGTGGTTTACAAAAAGGGATGAGATAAAAAAAAATATAGGTGATTGGATTGAAAAAGAAACAACGGAACATTGGTTAAGTATTTTAGAACCTGCTGATATATGGTGTGCCAAAGTATTAGATTGGAATACAATGGTTAAGCATGATGGTTTTAAAATACTTGATATGGTGCAAAGGATACAACGAGATGATGGACTCAATATTGAAACTCTTAGATGCCCAATAAAAATTGATGGTGAAATTTTTAAATCTAGCAAGGCCGCTCCCAAAATTGGAAATGATAATAATAATATAAAAAAAGAGTTTGGAATTTAATGAAAATTGAGAAATTTAAAGTTGATGACGTAAGATTTCCAACTTCGAAAGACCTAACTGGATCTGATGCAATTCATACTGATCCAGATTATTCAGCAACTTATGTTACGGCCATTACTAATGATCCTAATCTAAAAGGTTATGGTATAGCTTTTACCATCGGTAAAGGTAATGATATTGTAGCAGAGTGCATAAAACATTTTTTTCCTATTTTCGAAAACATGGATCTTGAAGATTTAGAAAATAATATAGGTAATCTTTGGTTTAAATGTGTAGATCACAGTCAATTACGGTGGTTAGGACCTGAAAAAGGTGTTGTACATATGGCCGTCTCAGCAATATTTAATTGCTTATGGGATTTAATTGCTAAAAAAAATAAAAAACCTTTATGGAAATTTGTTGTTGAAAGTGAACCTAAAAAAATACTCAGTTGGCTTACTTTTAAATATATCGAAGATGTTTTAAAACCAGAAGAGGCTCTTAACATTTTACAAAATAGTCAAAATTATAAAGAAAAAAGAATACAAACATTATTGCAAGAGGGATATCCTTCATACACCACAGCTGCAGGATGGCTTGGCTATTCTGATGAAAAAACAATTCAGTTATGTAAGCAATATATGGCTAAGGGCTGGAAACATTTTAAAATAAAAGTTGGTTTAGATCTTGAAGCAGATATCAAAAGACTTGAATTAATTAGAAAAACAATAGGAGATGATTGCTATATTATGGTTGATGCAAATCAACAGTGGAGTGTTCAACAATCAATTGATCATATAAATGCCTACAAAAAATTTAATTTATTTTTTGTAGAAGAACCAACTAGTCCAGATGATATTATGGGATTTACAAAAATTAAAAAAGCGGTTGGCAATATTAGACTAGCAACAGGTGAGGCTTGTGGGGGAAGAATAATGTTTAAACAATTTTTAGAATCTGGTTCTATGAATGTTTGTCAAATTGATAGTTGTCGTTTGGGAAGTATAAATGAAATAATTACTGTTTTACTAATGGCACATAAATTTAATGTTCCCGTATATCCTCATGCTGGAGGTGTCGGCTTATGTGAATATGTCCAACATTTATGTATGATTGATTATGTATTAATTAATGGTTCAAAAGAGGATAAGGTAGTTGAATATCAAGATAGCTTGCATGAACACTTTATTTATCCATGTAAAATAGAAAATGGTAATTATATGCCACCTCTTGATCATGGATATTCTATTGAAATGAAAGAAAAGTCTGTTAATGAGTTTTCATTTCCTAATGGAAAATATTGGAAGAATAATAAATGAGATTAAAAAATAAAAAAATAATTGTCACCGCAGCAGCACAAGGTATTGGAAGATCAACCGCAATTGCTTTTGCAAAAGAAGGTGCTTCCGTCATAGCTACAGATATAAATGAAGACAAATTAAATGAACTAAATAGTCAATACAATGCAATTAAAATACAAAAACTTGATGCAACCAATAAAGATGAAGTTGAAAAGTTCTGCTCAAACATAGAAACTATAGATGTTCTTTTTCATGCTGTAGGTTTTGTACATCATGGCACATTAATGGATTGTGATCATCAGGAATTTAAAAGATCTATTGATGTAAATATTTATTCTGCATATTTGATGGCTTATAATTTACTTCCTAAAATGCTTTCTCAAGGAAAAGGTAATATGATTATTGTTTCTTCTGCAGCTTCAAGTGTTAAAGGAGCACCTAATAGATTTATTTACGGTGTAACAAAAGCTGCTTTAAATGGTTTTGTAAAAGCTCTTGCTATAGATTATGTAAAAAAAGGAATAAGATGTAACGCTATTTTACCTGGAACAGTTGAAACACCATCTTGGCAAGGCAGAGTAAATATGGCTGATGACCCTAAAAAAGCAAAAGAAGATTTTATTGCAAGACAAGCAATGGGAAGATTGGCACAACCTGAAGAAATTGCATCTCTTGCAACATATTTAGCAAGTGATGAATCAAGCTTTGTGACAGGAACATTAAATTTAATTGATGGAGGATGGACTTTATAATGAAAACACTAAGATACAGAATTGCTAAGGATGTAAAACCAGGAATATTAGATAATAAAGGCAATATTCGAGATGCATCAAGTTTAGTAAAAGATTGGGATGATGAAAACGTAAAGATAGAAAAGTTAAATGAGGTTAAAAAAATTGCTACTGATACTCTGCCAATAGTAGAAAATCATGACGGCCTTGCTCCATGTGTCTGTAAAAAAAGTGTAGGAAAATTTATTTGTATTGGATTAAATTATTCAGATCATGCAGAAGAAACTGGTTTGAAGGTTCCACCAGAACCAATTATTTTTGCTAAAGCTACCAGCGCAATAATTGGACCAAATGATAATGTAGAAATTCCAAGAAAATCTGTAAAGTCTGATTGGGAGGTTGAACTTGGTGTTGTTATAGGAAAAGAAGCAAAGTACATTTCTGAAAATGAATCTCAGTCACATATTGCGGGTTACTGCGTTATAAATGATTTAAGTGAAAGAGAATTTCAAATAGAACATTCTGGTCAGTGGGTCAAAGGTAAGTCATGTGATACCTTTGGACCAATAGGACCATATTTAGTAACTACAGATGAAATTCCTGATCCACAAAATTTAAAAATGTGGTTAGATGTTAATGGAAAAAGAATGCAAGATGGATCAACAAGTACAATGGTTTATGGTGTCAATTTTCTTATTAGCTATTTAAGTCAATTTATGTCACTTCAACCAGGTGATATTATTTCAACTGGTACACCACCAGGTGTTGGCATGGGGATGAACCCTCAAGTTTTTTTGAAACCTGGTGATGAAATGAAGCTTGGAATAGAAGGTCTTGGAGAACAAACTCAAAAAACTATATCAGCTTAATGTTTGGTAGCATCAATAACTGTCATAATGTAAAGGATTTTAGAAAGCTTGCTAAAAGAAGGCTTCCAGGCCCTATCTTCCATTACATAGATGGAGCAGCAGATGATGAAATAACTTATCGTCGTAATACAGAGGCTTTTGATCAATGTGATCTTGTCCCCAATGTATTAAGCGGTGTTGATAAGGTAGATATGTCAACAACTGTAATGGGACAAAAACTCGATATACCATTATATTGTGCCCCAACAGCACTTCAAAGATTATTTCATCATGATGGTGAGATTGCAGTAGCTAAGGCTGCTGAAAAACATGGAACAATGTTTGGAATTTCATCTCTTGGAACTGCAGGTATTGAGGAAATTTCAAAACTTGTAAGCACCCCTAAGTTGTTCCAATTATATGTTCATAAAGACAAGGGTTTAAATGATGCTCTAATTGACCAATGTAAAGCATCAAACTTTGAGGCTATGGCTGTTACAGTTGATACCGCTGTAGGAGGTAATAGAGAAAGAGATTTGTATACTGGTTTTACTATTCCAATGAAACTAAAGCTGAGTAGCATGTTTAGTTTTGCTTTTCATCCAATGTGGGCTCTCAATTATTTTATTAGACCAAAATGGGAATTGAGTAATTTAAAAAATCATATTAGTGAAGGGACAACTGTTATGACTACAATTGGGGATTATTTTACAAAGATGCTTGATAATTCAATGAGCTGGAAGGATGTTGAAAATATTAATAAAAAATGGGGCCGCCAATTTGCCATTAAAGGTATTATGTCTGTTGATGATGCAAAAAAAGCAGTAGATGTTGGTGCGACAGCGATAATGATATCCAATCATGGAGGAAGACAATTGGATGGATCAAGATCTCCTTTTGATCAATTATCAGAAATTGTTGATGCAGTTGGAGATAAGATTGACGTAATTTGTGAAGGTGGTATCAGAAGAGGTACCCATGTTCTTAAAGCTCTTTCTTTAGGTGCAAAAGCCTGTTCAGGGGGAAGAATGTATTTATATGCTCTAGCAGCTGGAGGTCAAAAGGGAGTTGAAAAAAGCTTAACAAACCTTAGAAATGAAATTGAGCGAGATATGAAGCTAATGGGTGTTTCAAATATTCAAGAATTAACAAGAAAAAATCTAAGATTCAGATAAATTAACAAATATTTAAAAAAAATTATTTATTCTCATTAATTTTTATTTTAGAAATTTTGTTATGAATGAAGAAATTGAACCAATCCTTATAGGTGAAGTAGATGATATTGAAGTGGGTTCAGTTGAGAATTTTGAATACGAAGATGTTAACTATTCCATATTCAGACTCGAGTCAGGTTTTTTTGCCACGCAAGGTAACTGTCCTTGTGCTGAAAGAGCTTTGCTGAGTGAAGCAGGTGTTGAGGGCGAAGAATTAGAATGCTCAAGCTGTGGTAATACTTTTAGTATCGTTTCAGGTGATCCAACTTCTGATTTGGAAAAGAACACATTGAGAATTTATGATGTTACTGAAGAAGATGGAAATCTTTATCTAAATCTTTAAAAATTCAAATTGCTCAAATTCACAATATTATTTTTATTCAAACTAGATTTATCGTTTATAAAATTTATAATATTCATACAAGATTCAAGTGACATTCTTTTTCTACATTCAAGTGTTAAGGCAGAATTGTGAGGAGTTAAAATAATATTTTCTAAAGAAAATAACTTATGATTTTGAGTTGGCGGTTCTTGCTCAAAAACATCAATACCAGCCCCTAAAATTTTATTTGACTTTAGTGCATTATACAAAGCGCTTTCATTAACTATTCCACCTCTTGCTGTATTAATAAGAATGAGATTTTTCTTAAATAATTTAAATTCATCGTCAGAAATTAAATTTTCTGTATTTTTATTTAGAGGTAAGTGAATACTAATATAATCTGCAATTTTAAAGCCCTGAGTTTTACTTACGGGCTTGCATCCACTAGATATTATTTTTTTATTATCAATGAATGGATCATAAACTAAAACTTCCATTTCGAAACCCAAACATCTTTTAGCTAATGCTTGCCCAATTCTTCCAAACCCAAGTATTAAAATATTCTTTTCATACAATTCAAAGAAATCTTGCAAGTCACTTTTATATTCGAAACCATTAGATCTAGTAAGTTTATCTGAAGCAAAAATATTTTTACTAAGTGCAAGCATCATTGTCATAACATGCTCTGATACACTTACGGCATTTGATTGACCTGTAATAGCTAAAGCTATTTTTTTTTTATTAAGATAGTCTAAGTCTATATTGTCATATCCAACTCCATGTCGGGCAACAATCTTTAATTTACTACATTTAGATAAAATTTCTTCCCCGAGATGCATTGTTCTAATTACAATTCCCTCTACATCTGAGATTTTTGATAATGAGTTTTGGTCGTCAAAATCATTTATTTCAGTAATTGATACATTTTGTGATTTTAGATAATCTAATCCATCTTGGTGTATTTTACCTAAGATCGCTACTTTCATTCAATATCCTATAAGCCAAAAATATTAAAAAATAAAATGTTTAACTCTTTAAAAAAATTCATTTTATAATATGGTTATTTCAATATAAGTTGGAGGAAAAATGAAAACACTTCGCCTGTCCTGTTCGCATGCTTTAATAAAATATTTAGTTGCACAAAAAACTGTTATTAATGGAAAGAAAGAGCCATTATTTCCAGGAGCATTTGGTATTTATGGGCACGGAAATGTAGCTTGTATTGGTCAAGCAATGGAAGAATTTCAAGATCAACTACCTGGCTATAGAGGACATCATGAACAAAATATGGCTTTAACTGGTATTGGTTACGCTCGAGCTATGAGAAGGAAACAGATTTTTATTGCTACTTCATCAGTTGGACCAGGTTCAACAAATATGGTTACAGCTGCAGCTGTTGCTTTAAGTAATAGGTTGCCACTATTATTATTACCTGGAGATACATTTTCAAGCCGTTTTCCTGATCCAGTTCTTCAACAAGTTGAAAATTTTAACTCTCCATCGGAAACTCAAAATGATTCTTTTAAATCAGTTTCAAAATACTTTGATAGAATTACTAGACCAGAACAAATTTTATCTTCTTTACCTCAAGCTATAAACACAATGCTAGATCCTGCAGATTGTGGCCCAGCTGTTATTTCTATGTCACAAGACGTACAAGGAGAAGCTTTTGACTATCCAGAAGTTTTTTTTGAGGAAAAAATACACACAATCAGAAGAATATATCCAGATCCAAATCAAATAAAAAAAGCTGCAGAAAAATTAAAACAATCTAGACAGCCAATAATAATTTCAGGTGGTGGTGTTTTATATTCTGAAGCTGAACAAGAGTTATCTAATTTCGCAAAAAAACACAATATACCAGTAACAGCAACTGTAATGGGAATTGGCTGTATGAGTAAAGATGATCCCTATTATATAAGTGCAATTGGCTGTCTTGGTGAAGGATCATCAAATAATCTTGCAACTGATACAGACTTGGCGCTAGCTGTCGGAACAAAGCTAGGTGACTTTACAACTGGTTCATGGACCAATTTTGAAAATGAAAATTTCCAACTGGTATCAATAAACACTTCTAGGTTTGATACTACTAAACATAGAGCCACTCCCGTAGTAAGTGATGCTAAAGTCGGGCTTCAAGAATTATCAGAAGAATTAGGTTCCTGGAAAGCTCCAGATAATTGGTACAAAAGAGCAGTTGAAGAGAGAAACACATGGGATTCATATGTAACAAAAGAAAGTGGTCCAACGAACCAAGAACTTCCATCATATGCCCATGCAGTTGGTGCTGTATATAGAAATGCAGACCCTTCTGATATTGTTGTTACAGCAGCTGGAGGATTGGTTGGAGAAGTTGTGCAAATTTGGAAACCAAAAGAATTAAATACTTTTGAAACTGAGTGGGGATTTAGTTGTATGGGTTATGAAATATCTGGAGCTCTTGGTATAAAAATGGCTAAACCAGATCAAGATGTAATTGTATTTGTTGGAGATGGATCATATTTATTACAGAATAGCGACATCTATAGTTCAATTATGTACGACAAAAAATTGATTATAGTTGTTTGTGACAATGGAGGTCACATGGTTATAAATCGTTTACAACTTGCTAAAGGAGGTAAAGAATATTTGTGTAATTTAAGATCCGCACGAGCTTCCAATGTTCAATTTGTTGATTTTGAGGCTCATGCCAAAAGTATGGGCGCCAATGCTGAAACAGTAAAATCTACTTCAGAACTAGAAGCAGCATTTAAAAGAGCAAAAGAATCTAGCAAAACTTACGTAATTTCAATGTTAACTCATGGCTATGAGTGGTTGGAGGGAACTGCTTTTTGGGAAAGCCCAACATTAGAAATTCATAAAACTGAAGAAAATAAAAAAGCTTACAAAGAATTTGTTGCTGGTAAAAACAAGCAACGAAAAGGTGTTTAATTTATTTATTTTCTCTATTTTATAATATGATGCCAACAATATTAGTTGATCCTTTTCCACGAACAATGGAATTAATTTTTTCAAAGAATAGATTAAACTACCTGCAAAAAAATTATAAACTTATTGAAAGAAATAAACATTCTGAAGAAAATTTTTATAATAGATATATTTCTGATGCTAAATTTATTATTGGACAACCAACACTTAAACTATCTACTTTAAAGAAAGCAAAAAAACTAAAAGCAATTTTCAATGTTGAGAGCAATTTCCTTCATAATATTGATTATAATTATTGTCATAAAAATGGAATTTATGTGCTGTCCACTTCACCAGTTTTTGCACAACCTGTTGCTGAAATGTCTCTCGGGCTTTTGCTTTCTATTGCAAGAAGTATTCATATTGCGCACAACGATTTTATTACAAACAAAGAAAAATATGGAGGTGAAATTAGTCAAAATAATTTTTTAATAAAAAATAAAAATTTTGGATTTATAGGTTTTGGAGATTTGGCAAGAGCGACACTTCCTTTAATTAAACCATTTGCCAATAAAATTTTAGCTTATGATCCATGGATCACTAAAACTAATATTAAATCCAAAAACGTCAGTCTGGTATCACTTAATAATCTTTTAAAAAATAGCGATATCATTTTTATTTATGCAACTTCTACAACTACTAATAAAGAAATGCTTAATTTGAAAAAATTAAATTTAATAAAAGATTTATCAACAATTTTAGTTATGAGTAGGGCGGCGGTCGTAAATTTTAGAGATTTATATAAATTTTTAAAGTCAAGAAATGTTTTTGCAGGCATAGATGTTTACCCTATAGAGCCTTTTCCAAAAAACGATCCAATACGGAAGCTCAAAAATATAATCTTTTCTCCTCATAGAGCAGGAGCGCTAGACATTGTATTCAAACAGATGGGTGATATCGTAATACAGGATATGAAATTAATTTCTAAGGGGTTGCGTCCAAATTATTGTAAAAAAGCAGATTTAAAAACAATATTTAAAATTATATCTAAGCCAGTTGATAGGAATTAAATCAAATATATCAATTTAATAATGGTATTATTAATAATAGTTGTTGATTTATATATTATTTCTTGTAGTTTTTTTTCAAAATTGGAGGAATAATGAATAAAATAAAATTATTTATTTTAAGTTTATTTTCAGCATCTTTTATAAGTCTCTCAGTTCATGCTGATGGACATGCTATAGAAGCTTGCTTAATTACAAAAACAGATATCAACCCTTTCTTTGTTAAAATGAAAGAAGGTGCGGAAGCTCGTGCAAATGAATTAGGTGTAAAACTATCATTTTTTGCAGGTAAAGTTGACGGGGATCATGAAACACAGGTGAGAGCAATTGAAACTTGTATAGCTTCAGGTGCAAAAGGTATTTTAATTGCTGCTTCTGATACAAAAGCAATTGTAACACCTTTAAAAAATGCTCAAGACAATGGCTTACTAGTTATTGCACTTGATACTCCACTTGAGCCAATTACAGCTGCAGACTCAACTTTTGCAACTGATAATTTCAAAGCTGGTGAATTAGGTGGTGCATGGGTTGCTTCAAAATTAGGTGCTGATGCTGCAAATGCTAAAATTGCAATGTTAGATCTAAATGAAAGTCAACCTTCAGTTGGTGTTTTAAGAGATCAAGGTTTCTTAACTGGTTTTGGAATTGATGTTAAAGATGTTTCAAGATGGGGTGATGAAGATGATCCACGTATTATTTGTAACGAAGTTACAAATGGTAATGAAGAAGGTGGAAGAACAGCAATGGAAAAATGTCTTCAAAAAGATCCAGACATAAATGTAGTTTATACAATTAATGAGCCAGCAGCTGTTGGTGCTTATGAAGCACTTAAAGCAGTTGGAAAAGATGATGGTAGCGTTCTTATTGCTTCAGTTGACGGTGGTTGCCCAGGTGTAGCTGATGTTAAAAGAGGTATAATCGGTGCAACATCACAACAATACCCACTACTAATGGCTTCTCTGGGTGTTGAGGCTATTAAAGCTTGGGCTGAAGATGGTTCAAAACCTGACAATACTCCAGGTCTTGATTTCTTTAACACTGGTGTGAATTTAGTTACAGATGATGCTGCTAGCGGAGTTCCTTCAATCAGTGTTGCAGAAGGAATGGACAGATGTTGGGGTTAATTAAATAAAAAACTATTTATTCAGGGCAGAAATATCTGCCCTGATAATTTTTAAAATAACACTAATAATAACATGAACAATATATCAGATGACATTAACAAAGATTTGAAAGATCAACCTAAATTTAGTGATGATATTGGTTCTAAAAATCAAGAACATCATACTTTCGAACAAGGCGAACAATCAATCTTAAAAAAAATTCAACATTTCCTTCATGGAAATCCAACTATTGTTCCTGTAATTATTTTAATATTAAGCGTAATTGCATTTGGTTTTATTGCTGGGGGTAGATTCTTTTCAGCTTTTAATCTTTCTCTTATAGTTCAACAAGTTACAATAGTAGGTATTCTAGCAGCGGCACAAACATTAATAATATTAACTGCGGGAATAGATTTAAGTGTAGCTGCTATGATGGTTTTGGCTTCAGTCTTTATGGGAAAGCTCTCGGTTGAAATGGGCATGCCAACATTGCCAGCAATTGCAATTGGATTTATATCTGGCATCGCTACTGGTGCATTCAATGGCCTGTTGGTAACGCGGTTAAGGCTACCACCCTTTATTGTTACTTTAGGAACTTGGAATATATTTTTTGCATTAGTAATATTTTTCACAGGATCACAATCAATAAGAAGTTCTGATATAGAAGTAAATGCACCTCTTCTTCACTTCTGGGGAGAAAGAATTAATTTAGGAGGATTTGTTTTTACGTATGGAGCATTCTTAATGATAGCAATTTTTATTTTCTTATGGTTTTTGCTAAATAAAACTGCATGGGGCAGACATGTTTACGCTATAGGTGATGATAAAGAAGCTGCAGAATTATCAGGTATAAGGACAGACAGGATGCTTGTATCAATATATGCTGTAGCAGGTTTGGTTGTAGCAATAGGAGCGTGGGTATCAATAGGGAGAGTTGGATCAGTATCACCAACAAGTTTTTATGAAGGTAATTTAGACTCTATTACAGCTGTTGTTATAGGTGGAACATCCTTATTTGGTGGCCGGGGTACAATTATTGGTTCTTTATTTGGTGCATTAATTGTTGGAGTTTTTAGTTCCGGTTTATCAATAGCTGGGTTAGATGTTTTATGGCAAAGATTTGCTTTGGGATGTTTAATTATTATAGCTGTTGGTATTGATCAATGGATTAGGAAGGTTTCAAATTAATGGAACCTGTACTTGTTGCTAAAAGTCTATCCAAAAAATATGGAACAGTCGTTGCTTTAGAAAGTGCTGATTTAGAACTTTATCCAGGTGAAGTACTTGGTGTAATTGGAGATAATGGTGCAGGAAAATCAACACTTATTAAAGTTCTTTGTGGCGCCGTTATTCCAGATAGTGGCGAAATTCTTTTAGATGGTAAAAGAGTATCGTTTACTTCACCTATTGAGGCAAGAACTTTAGGTATAGAAACAGTATATCAAAATCTTGCTTTATCACCTGCGTTATCAATAACTGATAATATGTTTTTAGGGAGAGAAATTAGACAAAAAGGTTTTCTTGGAAAATTTTTACGATTTTTGGATCAAAAAGCAATGGCCGAGGAAGCAAGAAAAAGACTATCAGACCTAGGGTTACTTACTATTCAAAATATCAATCAATTAGTAGAAACGCTATCAGGTGGTCAAAGACAAGGTGTTGCAGTTGCTAGAGCAACATCATTTGGTACAAAAGTAGTTATAATGGATGAGCCCACAGCTGCTTTAGGCGTAAAAGAAAGTAGAAGAGTTTTAGAATTAATTGGTGAAGTAAGGGCAAGAGGTATTCCTATAATTTTGATATCCCATAATATGCCTCACGTTTTTGAAGTGGCAGATAGAATTCATATTCATAGATTGGGAACAAGGTTATGTGTAATTAATCCAAAAAAATATGAAATGTCTGATGCGGTTGCATTTATGACTGGGGCTAAGGCACCACCTACATCCAACTAATTGTTAATTTAAATTAGATTAAATTTATGAACACTAAAGATCTTGAATTAAAGTCTATAGATTACAGAAAAACAATTTTAGAAATTATTTTTAATGGAGGTGCAGGACATACAGCGGGCAGTCTATCATGTATTGATATTTTGAATGTACTTTATAATAACATACTTGATATAAATCCAAGAAATTTTAATAACTATGACAGAAATCATTTCATTCAAAGTAAAGGACACTCTGTAGAAGCTCTATATACTGTCTTATGTGATCTAGGTTTTTTTTCAAAAGATGATTTATCAACTTTAAATAAATTTGACTCTCACTTTATTGGACATCCAACGAAAAAGATACCAGGCATTGAGCATAATACAGGTGCTTTAGGACATGGTTTGTCTGTTGCTGTTGGAATGGCAATAGGATTTAAATTAGATAAGCAAAACCATAAAGTCTATACTCTTCTAGGAGATGGAGAGCTTAGCGAAGGCTCAATTTGGGAAGCTTTGTTATCAGCAAATAAATATTCTTTAGATAATTTAGTAGTAATTATTGATAGAAATCAACTTCAAATTACTGGTAAAACAGAGGATGTCAATCCTATTGAACCACTTAAAGAGAAGTTCAATGCATTCAATTTATCAACTAAAGAAGTAGATGGTAATTCTGTTAAAGAATTAAATAATATATTAGCTAATACCCCTTTTGAAAAAAACAAAGTAAATTTAATTATTGCTAATACTACAAAAGGCAAAGGAATAAGCTTTATGGAAAATGAAGTTATGTGGCATCATAAAGTGCCTTCTAATGAACAATTTATTTTAGCAAAAAAAGAATTAGAAGAATTAAAAATGAATATAGAAAATGATTGAAAGAGCTAATTTGGAAGTATTTGCCGAAACTCTTTTAGAGTTAGCAAAAAAAGATAAAAATATCATAGTGGTTACAAGTGATTCAAGAGGTTCAGGTAAACTTACACGTTTTGGAATGGAACTTCCTCAACAGATTATCGAAGTTGGTATAGCAGAGCAAAATCTTGTTGGAATATGCGCTGGTTTATCAGCAGTTGGCAAAAAAGTTTTTGGGGTATCTCCATCTAGTTTTTTAACAGCCAGATCGTTGGAACAAATAAAAAACGACATTGCATACTCTGATCATCCAGTTACTTTAGTTGGAATAAGTGCAGGTGTTAGTTATGGTCAACTTGGATCAACGCATCACTCGATACATGATATTGCTGTATTACGTGCAATAAACAATATCGATATTGTTGTTCCTGCTGATAATTATGAGACAAAAGAAGTAATTAAATCTGCAGTAAATTACCAAAGGCCTCTTTTTATAAGATTTGGTAAAAAACCAATGATGAAACTACATGATGGTAATCATAATTTTAAAATAGGTAATGGCATAAAAATAAAAAATGGAAATGACTTAGTTATAGTTTCAACAGGAGAAACAGTTCAAAGAGCATTTAAGGCATGTGAACTTCTAGAGAAAATAAATATTAGTTGTAGTTTAATAAGTATGCATACCATTAAACCTTTTGATGAAAATATTCTTCTTAATTCTATATCAAAAGTAAAAGGAATTATTACTATTGAGGAACATAGTGTAAGTGGAGGGTTAGGTGAAAAATGCGCTAGTATTTTATCTCAAAAGAATATTAATTTACCATTTAAAATTTTAGGTTTCCCAGACGAGTATATGATGAATGGTTCTCAAAAAGATGTTCTTGATTATTACAATATGTCAGATGAAAAAATTGCAAAAATAGCGCAAAACATGATCAAGTAAATGTACATATCGATTGATCAAAGCACTTCTTCTACTACAGTTTTTATCTATAATAAGAATTTAAAATTATTGCACAAGGTATCAAAATCACACAAACAAATTCAAAAACAATTAGGTTATGTTGAGCATGATGCTGAAGAAATTTATAAAAATATATTATCTCTTTTAAAAAAAGTTTCAAAAAAAATTAAAAACCATAAAAATTTATTTCTAAGTATTACTAACCAAAGAGAAACTTTTGTTATATTTGATTCTAACTCAGGCAAACCTCTTCACAACGCAGTAGTGTGGCAATGTAGAAGAGGTCAAAGTATATGTGATCGAATAAATAAATTTAGTACAAATAGAAAATTAATTAAAAAAGATACTGGACTAACACTTGATACATATTTTCCTGCCCCAAAACTAGTCCAATTATTATCAACAAAAAAAATTTTAAAAGAAAAACTGAAAAATGGCTCAGCTTTATTTGGAACAATGGATACATATCTAATTTATCGTCTAACAAAACAAAAATCTTATTCTACTGACATTACTAATGCTTCTAGAACACTATTTTTCAACAATAAAACTCTAAAGTGGAGTGAAGAATTAGTAAATTTATTTGGTTTAAAAATTAAAAAACTACCTGAAGTCAGAGAAAGTTCCTCTATATTTGGCTATACAAATTTTAATAAAATTTTAAAAAACGATATCCCTATTTCTGGTGTCATGGGGGACTCCCAAGCATCTATTTTTGCAAATCAATGTTTTAATAAAGGTAATACCAAAATCACTCTTGGAACTGGTGCATCCATATTAACCAATATTGGCAAGAAATATATTTATAAAAAAAATATCATAACTACTTTATCTTATGTTTTTAAAAAACAACCCTCTTACTCGTACGAATGTTTAATAAATTATGCTGGAGCAACTATTAGTTGGTTAAAAACAAACCTTCAACTTATAAATAATCCTGAAGAGACAAATAATATATTTACTAAAACTGAAAGTTCAAATGGTGTAATTTTTATTCCGGCATTTGTTGGGTTAAGTTCTCCTCACTGGTTACCTAGTAGTGAGGGAATGATTTATGGTCTAACTCCATCAGTTAATAAAAATCACATTATTCGATCAGCTTTAGAATCAATAGCGTATCAGATTAAAGATTATCTTGATGATTTAGAAATTAATAAAAAAATTATTTGCAATGATATATTTGTTGATGGCGGTATAGTTTCCAACAAATCCTTTATGAAATTCCTTTCCAATACTTTAAGGAGAAAAATTTATGTAACTGATTTTCATGATATGTCGTCTTACGGATCTTTACTAATGGGATTATTAGGTATGAATATTGAAAAAAATTTAAAAAATATTTCAAAGTATAAGCCAAATTACACTGTTTATAGGCCAAATAAAAATGAATTTCCTTCAAATTATAAAAAATGGAAACATGTTATTAAAAATTTCTATTTATAATAAATTATAAATTTTTATAGAGGGCTTTTTGTGCTATTTTTAGAGCTTTCATTGCATCATGATTCGATTGAGCCTCTTGTAAAGCTTTCACATCCAAATCATTTAAAGCATTGTTTATAGATTTAAGAAAATCTATTGCTTGATTTGCCATTTCAACACTATCTTCACGAAATGGAAATTGATCAAGTTGCCAAACACCTTCCCATTTATTTTTTTGAAGCACGTAAAAAAACTCAAATATTTCAATTGGGTGAAGACTTCCTGCAAGTAGATCGTCGTCCCATGATCTATAATTGTCATTTACATCCATCCCAAATAAACGACCATAATCTATAGCTAATTGCGCTGAGTCAGCTGCTGACTCGCCACCGTATATTGCATGACCAAAATCTAGAAGTATACCAATATTTGGAAGTCCTATTTTTTCTATCCCAAGTAAAGTTCTAGCTACTGAGTCATAACTCATCTTAACTCTTGGTTCTCTCGGCTTATACTCAATTACGAATTTTAAATCAGGATTTTCACTTGCAAGTCTTGCAACACCATCCATAGAGTTTTTCCATAGCGTTCCATGATCCACTTGAAATGGATAATCCCAGCCGTCCTGCCCAGGCCATAACTTAACATATGATGCATTAAAAAACCTAACAGCTTCACATGCTTGAGTTATCAATTCATGGGCTCTATTTCGAATACCAGGATCTGGGTTTGTAAAAGCCCCTTTCCTAAATTCTTTAGTATAAATTTCTGGCGTTATTCCAACAACTCCTAAATTTACTTTATCAAGAGCGGCCTTTATTTTTTCATTAGTAAAATTGCCACCAAAAAATGGAAAATTTATATCTACAACTGAAAGATCTTTTACTTTACCAGCAAGTTCAATTGCATCTATTACTGATCTAGGTTCGCCATATCCATCAGTTGCATATCTGTCAACATATGTTGCAAAATGCCAAATGCCTGCTCCAAATTTTTGTTTCATTTTGACACATCTTACTTTTAATTTTTTTAAAATCAAAATTTTTTCCTAAATTAGTTCAGTTTTTTCGGTATAGTTTTGTGCAGATTAGTGCAGAGCTAGATTAATTATTACAAAATTAGAAAAGTCCAAATTTTAATCTTGATTTGAAATTTTGTCGTTATATTGTCCAAATTCTAATAATTATTAGGAGGAATAATGAAAAATATTCTTATGACAATCGTAGCGATTGTTTTCGCTACAAGTGCTGCTTTTGCTGAGAGATACGTTATGGTAACTCATGGTGAAGGTAAAGATCCTTTCTGGCCTGTTGTCCAAAAGGGTGGAGAAGATGCAGCTCGTGCAATCGGTGCTGACTTCGAATATATTTATAACCCATCTGCTGATATGGCTGATATGGCAAGCTCAATTCAAGCTGCTGCAGCTACTCAACCAGATGGTATGGTAATTTCACTTCCAGATCCAGATGCATTAGGCCCAGCTATTAAAGCTGCTGTTGCTGCTGGTGTTCCAGTGATTACTATGAACTCTGGTTTAGAAAATTCTGCAGCTCTAGGTGCGTTAATGCATGTTGGACAGCCAGAATATCTTGCTGGTCAAAAAGCAGGCGCAAGAGCAACTGCTGAAGGTGCTACTAAAGGTCTATGTATGATCCAAGAAGCTTACAACACTGCTCTAGTTGATAGATGTGAAGGTTATGGAGAAGCAGTTCCTATGGAATATGTTGATACTACTTCTGACCCTGCAACTATCGTAACTCGTGCTACTGCTGCTTTACAAGCTAACACAGATATTGATGCAATTCTATCTGTTGGACCTCACGTATGTGAAGGTGTAGCTAAAGCAATGGATGATCTTGGTATGAGTGGTATTCACCATTCTTGTTTCGATTTAAGCCCTGGAGTTATGGACTTAATTGCTGCTGATAAAGTTGCATTTACAATCGATCAGCAACAAAGACTTCAAGGTTATATGCCTATTATTGTATTACATTTATACAATAACAGTGCAGGTCTATTACCAGGTGCAAATATTCCATCTGGACCAGGATTTGTTGATAAATCAAATGCGGCTTCAGTTGCTGCATTAGCTGGTATCGATAGATAACTTCTAATTTGAAGCCGCCTTTGGGCGGCTTTTTTTATTATATGAATTCAAACACAGAAGTAAAAAGACAAGAGTCTGATAGGCTAAAACCGAAAAGATGGTACTCCGTAATATTTGCAAGACCAGAAGTTGGTCCGCTTGGAGTTATGCTTTTACTTTTTGCAATGTTAGGATACTTCTCAATCCCACAAGGAGAATTTTCACTAAACCCTTTTGCTGGAGAAGGTTTCAACGCTCTTGGAATAAGAAACAATTTTAGAGTAATCTCACAATTGGGAATTGTTGCACTTGGTGCTGGTATGTTGATTATTGCAGGTGAATTTGATTTAAGTGTAGGATCAATGATTGGATTTGCTGGTGGAGCAATGGCAATGATTTTAAAATGGGGGTTTGCTGTTGTTATACCCTACATTTCTTTCGATGGTGGATTTCATTTTGAAGGCCTAAAAATATTTGAGATCACGGATGTTACTCCACTGACGGCATTGTTAATAACTTTAGTTATGACATTATCTTTTGGATGGTTCCAAGGATATGTAATTGTTAAAAGTGGCATTGCTTCATTTATTGTTACTTTAGGTGGTTTATTTTTTTTAAGAGGTTTAACAGAAGTTTGTTATAGAGCCTTTAATAAAGCTCCTGATCAAACAGCTGGCTCTACTACGGTTACAGATTTGCCAGATATCAAAAATATTATCAATGTTCCTGGACATGGTGAAATGGAAAGAGATGCTGCTAAAGCATTATCTAATGAAGAATTAATAGAAATATTAAAAACAGCACCACAAAGCACTGTTGAAAAACTTACAGAACAACTAACTTATATTAACGAAAAAGTTGCACTTACTAAAACATTATTATCGAAACAAAAGATGGTTGATACCATGCAAAAAACTCTGGAAAATGCTCAAAAGTCTGGCAACGAGTCAATGGTTGAAGCCATACAAAAAAAGATTGATGCGGGAATTCAAGTCCCTGATGTAGCTGCAAAATCTGTAACAGAATTGGACCTAGCAAGAGCATATATAGATACTTTTATTACTGCTAGACCAGTTGCTAACTTTTTTGGTGGTGATATTTTAGAACCAGTTTTTGATTGGTTATATTTTACTGCTGATTGGAATGTAAATATGTTCGGAAATAAATTTGCACCAGGTTTTTATTCTTGTGTAATGATTTGGGTGCTTCTCGCAATAATTTGCTACTTTGTTTTAAGTAAGACTCAAGTTGGTAACTGGATTTATTCTACCGGAGGTAACTTATCTGCAGCTCAAGCTAATGGTGTACCAACTAACAAAGTTAAAATAGGTTTATTTATGTTTACGGCTTTTTGTGCTACCATGTTTGCAGCCTGTCAGGTCTTTGAGGTAAACACAGCAGATACAGCAAAAGGTAACCTTAAAGAACTTGAGGCTATTGCTGCAGCAGTAATAGGCGGTGTTGTACTTACTGGTGGTTTTGGTTCAATATTGGGTATTATGCTAGGTGCAGTTATATTTGGAATTGCCAAAGAAGCTTTTTTTTACATACCTGGTGTTGATGGGTCTTTTTACAGAGTATTTTTAGGTGCTGTTTTGGTTACCGCTGCACTTACAAATGAAAATATTAGAAGAAGGATAATGGGAAGTATTTAATGGATAAAAAACCACTTATTGAAATAAAAGATTTAGTAAAAAAATTTGGAAGTTTCACAGCTCTGAATGGCGTATCACTTGATGTGTATCCTGGTGAGGTTCATGCTCTTTTAGGTGACAATGGTGCTGGTAAATCAACACTAATTAAAGTTTTATCTGGAGTTCATCCAGCAACAAAAGGTGAAATAAAAGTTGATGGCGAAATTGTAAAATTTGCATCCCCTAGACAAGCTTCTGATGCAGGGATTGGTACTGTCTATCAAGATCTTGCCCTTAATAATTTAACTTCTGTGACTTTAAATTTCTTTTTAGGAAGGGAATTAAAAAAAGGTCCTGGCCCGTTTGGTTTAATGCAAATGGATGCAATGCATCAAATTACAATTGAAGAAATGTCTAAAATTGGAATTAATATAGCTGACCCCAATCAAAAAGTTGGAACTATGTCGGGCGGGCAAAGACAGACTTTAGCAATTGCTAGAGCAATTTATTTTGGTGCAAAAATATTAATACTTGATGAACCAACTTCTGCTTTGGGACAAAAACAACAAATGGAAGTTCTTAAAACTATAAAAAAAGTTCAACGTCTTGGAA
>CACHBB010000011.1 GCA_902577945.1 uncultured Alphaproteobacteria bacterium | reverse complement strand
CTGCTTTTGGATATATGTTTTCTAATATTCTAGCTTATGAAAAATTAAATCATATAGATTCATTTACAATTACAACATTCGCCACTACATTTGGTGCAATTTTCGCAATTCCATTTTTTTTAATTGATGTAAGTTATAATTTTAATAATTTTAATTTAAATTATAATTCTATATATGCAGTGATTTACTTAGGTATATTTCCAACTGCAATAGCTTTTCAGTTTAGATACTATATAACTAAAACTTCTGGACCAGTTTTTTTATCTTATGTAGCTTATTTAATTCCTGCGTTTGCTGTTATTTGGGGTTATATTTTGCTTTCAGAGAAGATCGGCTTTAATTCTTTAATAGGGATTTTATTGATTTTATTTGGTGTGTATTTAGGCCAAAATAGATTAATGGGTAAAATACCCAAAAAATACGTATAATATCAATAACAAAGCTATTAAAATAGATACATTTTTAAAACTAAAAAACTTCATTTGCTGTTGATATTTAACTATTTTTAGTTCAATATACTTTTATTATGACTGACTCAATTAAATATTTATTAGAAGAGAGCAAAGCCCCAAAGTTTTGGTATAACATTAATTCAGATTTACCAAGTCCACCACCTCCACCATTACATCCTGGAACTAAACAACCTGCAGGTCCAGATGATTTTGCGCCGTTATTCCCGATGAGTTTAATAATGCAAGAGGTTTCAACAGAAAGGGAAATTGAAATCCCTGAACCTGTTAGAGAGGTATATAAACAATGGAGACCCTCACCTTTATTCAGAGCAAGAAGATTGGAAAAATTTTTAGATACTCCAGCTAAAATTTATTATAAGTATGAAGGAGTTAGTCCAACAGGGAGTCATAAACCAAATACTGCTGTTCCTCAGGCTTTTTTTAATAAAGAAGAGGGCATCAGTAAAATTTTTACTGAAACTGGGGCAGGACAATGGGGAAGTTCACTGGCTTATGCTGGACAAATCTTTGGAATAGATATTGAAGTGTTTATGGTTAAAGTTAGTTTTGATCACAAGCCTTATCGAAAATTAATGATGCAATCATTTGGTGCTAATTGCCATGCCAGTCCTTCATCATTAACTGATTTTGGTAATAAACTTCTCTCAGAAAATCCAGAAAATCCTGGTAGTTTAGGAATAGCTATTTCCGAGGCTATTGAAGCTACAGTTAAAAGTGGTGGCAAAGCAAAATATTCACTAGGTAGTGTTTTAGGTCATGTTTTAATGCATCAAACTATAAATGGAAATGAAGCAATTATGCAAATGGAGATGGCAGGAGATTACCCCGATATTATTGTCGGATGTACTGGTGGTGGAAGTAATTTATCAGGACTAATGTTTCCATTCTTAGGACAACAATTAAGAGGTGGTCAAAAAATAGATATTATAGGATGTGAACCTGCTTCATGCCCATCATTTACAAAAGGTAAATATGCATATGACCATGGAGATATGGCTAAAATGACTCCATTAATTAAAATGCATACTTTAGGATCAGATTTCTTACCTCCAGCTAATCATTCAGGAGGCTTAAGATACCATGGTATGTCATATCATTTAAGTCACCTGTATGAACTAGGTTTAATGAGAGCAAAAGCATATGCTCAAAAAGATTGCTTTGAAGCAGGATTAACATTTGCTAAGCAGGAAGGTATAATACCAGCTCCTGAAGGTAATCATGCAGTAAAAGGTGCAATAGATGCAGCTCTTGATTGCAAGAAAAAGGGTGAATCGAAAACAATTCTCTTTAACTTATGTGGTCATGGTTATTTTGACATGTCTGCTTATGATGATTATCTTAATGGAAGTATGGCAGATGATGTAATTGATGAGGAGGGTATTAACAATTCTATCTCTCAAATACCTGAAGTTGCTTAAATTTAAGTTTTATTTTTAAATTTATAAATTAAAAGCGGCAACTAATTATGGTTGAAATAAAACCTTTCAAAGGAACACGTCCATTTAATGAAGATGCAAAAAATTTAATAGCTCCATCAACTGATCATTTGAGTATAGAAAACATTGAGATTTTTAGAAAAAATAATTATTGGAATTATTTAAAAGTTCTTAATCCGGTAGGACAATTAAAAGAAACAGATACCCTTTTAGAAGCAAAACTTCATTTTAATGAAATGAAAGAAAATGAAGTTATCAAAAAAGATGTTAAGGATCATTTCTATGTTTATCAAATTGAATTCAAAGGACATATACAAACTGGTTTTTTATCACTTGCTAAAATAGCAGATTTTATAAATGAAAAAATTAAAGCACATGAAAAGATTTACGAAAATAGAATGAGAGAAAGGGCTGAGCAAATGTTAAACATTAAAAGTCAAATAGGCCCAATATATGTTTTTTATGAAAACAATAAAGAGATTTCAAAATTATTAAATTCAATTATACAACAAATACCAGATTATGATTTTGAAAGTTTTGATAATTCTATTCATAAACTTTGGTGCATTTCTGATGAAAAATTTATTCAAAATTTAACATCTTTATTCTCCAAGAGTATAAACAATTTTTATATTGCAGATGGACATCACAGAATGGGTGCAATGAAATTAATTGGTGATCTTAAATTTAATAAAAATATTCATCAAGAAAATTTTATGATAGCAGCATTTTCAAGCGACGAGGCAAAAATATTTGACTACAATAGAGTTGTCAAAGACTTGAATGGATTATCAGAAGAGAATTTTTTACAATTAATTTCTAAGAGTTTTACAGTTGTAAAAAAAGATAAATCTTTTAAACCTAATAAAAATAAAGAATTTGGAATGTATCATGAAAATAAATGGTACTCTTTACACTTCAAAGAAAAATTAGATACTAATAATTTTGTAGATACTCTTGATATTAATATTTTAAATAATTTTATTTTTAAAAAGTATTTAAATATTCAAGATGTAAATAATGATGAAAGGATAAGATTTATAGCAGGCTGCCATGGTTTAGAAGCACTTGAAAAGAAAGTTGATGAAAATAAAGATAGTGTGGCATTTTCTATCTTCCCTTCCCATATAAGTGATGTTATTAAGGTCGCCGACAATAAATTGACTATGCCTCCAAAATCAACTTGGTTTGATCCTAAACCTTTGGATGGTTTAGTTGTTTATGAGTTTGGAAAATAATTATGAATAAACCTAATATAAAACCAGCAAACCCAAACTTTTCTAGTGGACCTACATCTAAAAGACCAGGGTGGGACATTACTGCATTAAGCAATGCTTTAACTGGTAGATCTCATAGATCTGTAGAATGCAAAGCAAGATTAAAAGAAGCGATTGATAAATCTAAAAACATATTAGGTTTACCAGAGGATTACTTATTAGGAATTATGCCTGGATCAAATACAGGAGCATTAGAGGCAGCAATGTGGTGTCTTCTCGGAAAAACTGGTGTAGATATTTTAGCTTGGGAAAATTTTGGTAAAGATTGGGTTATTGATGCTATTAGCCAATTAAAGCTAAACAATTTAAATATTCACGAAGAAGATTATGGCAAACTCCCAGATCTTAGTAAAGTAAACTTTGATAACGATGTAATATTTACATGGAATGGCACAACTTCTGGAGTAAAGGTACCAAATGGAGATTGGATACCTGATGATAGAAAAGGTCTTACTATATGTGATGCTACATCAGCGATATTTGGTATGCCTATAGATTATAAAAAATGTGATGTAATAACTTGGTCTTGGCAAAAAATCTTAGGTGGAGAAGCTGCTCATGGAATGATTGCTATATCTCCTAGAGTAGTTGAACGACTTGAGAGTTATACGCCTTCTTGGCCAGTCCCTAAGTTATTTAGAATGGCTGAAAATAATAAATTAATAAAAGGTATTTTTGAGGGAAATACAATAAACACACCATCTATGATTTGTGTGGAAGATATTATTGATAGTCTTAATTGGGTTTCAAAAGAGGGAGGTTTAAATTCTTTAATTTTTAAATCTCAAAATTCTCTAAAAAAAATTAGCGATTGGATTGATCAAAATAATTATCTAGCTTTTCTTTCTGAGTATAAAGATATGAATTACATATCTAATACTGGTATAACTTTTAAAATAACAGAAGATTGGTTTACGAGTAAAGATGAAGCTGGACAAAGATCTATTATGGCTGAAATATGTAAATTATTATCTGAAAATAATGTTGGATTTGATTGTAACGGTTATCCAAAAGCTCCTCCCTCATTCAGAATATGGGCAGGTGGAACGGTTCAAACTTCAGATGTTGAATTAGTACTTCCGTGGATTGACTGGGCATATAACGAGATAAAAACAAAGTATGTCTAAAATATTGATTTCAGATGCAATGGATACTATTGCATCAGAGATTCTTTTAAAAAATAATCTTGATGTTGAAACAAAGACAAATTTATCTCCTGAAGAATTAAAAAATATAATTTCTAATTATGATGGCCTTATAGTTAGATCAGCTACTAAGGTAACTGGTGACATAATCGAAGCAGCAACAAATTTAAAAATAATTGGTAGAGCTGGTGCTGGAGTTGATAATATAGATATTGAAGCTGCTAAAAGTAAAAATATTATCGTCATGAACACGCCTGGAGGCAATACAAATGCAACTGCTGAACATACTATTGGATTAATTTTTTCATTACTAAGAAAAATACCTGCTGCCAATGAAACAACTCATAAAGGGCTATGGGAAAAAAAGAAAATGAAGGGAAATGAGTTAAAAGGTAAAAAAATTGGAATTATAGGATTTGGTAATGTAGGAAAAAGAGTAGCTGAAATCTCAAATTCATTAGGTATGAAAGTTTTTATTCATTCAACTTATTTTAATACAATAAAAGATAATTTTAAAAATTATGCTCCTACTGACTTAGCAAATATTTTATCAAACTCTGATATTATATCATTCCATTGTAAACCTAATAAAGATGGTAGCTCAATTATTACTAAAGATGAATTTAATATGATGAAAAAAAATTGTATACTAATTAATACAGCTAGAGGTGGTTTAATTAATGAAACCGATCTAATTCAAGCGCTTAAAAATAATGTAATTAAAGGGGCTGCCTTAGATGTTTTCAATAAAGAACCTCTTGAAGAAAGTGAATTATTTAATTTAGAAAATATAATCTTAACACCTCATATAGCTGCTTCTACTGATGAAGCACAAATAGTTGTTGCAGAAATGGTTGCCAATCAGTTCTGTGAATATTTTAAAAATAATAAAATACTTAATTCAATTACTTAATAAAAATTTCAGTTAGATTTTCTAAATATCTAGAAGGGTTGGACAATATGTTTCCATCAAGAATATTAGCTTGATCTAGTATAAGATTCGACATTTTTTTATGATCAACTTTAGTTAAATTATTTGATAAGTTAATTATCATAGGATGATTTGGATTAATTTCCAAAATTTTTTTAGAATTAGGAGTTTTTTGATTATGCATTTTCATTAATTTTTCCATATTAATGTCCATGCCTGTTTCTTCTGCAACTAGTAATATTGGACTTTTTGTTAGTCTTTCAGAAATTATAACATCTGATAAATTTTCTTTAAGTTCAGTTTTAAGAATATTAATTAAATCACTGATTTTGCTATCTATTTTATTGCCTTTTTCTTTGTTATCTTTTGTTTTATCTCCAACTTTTGACACATCTACTTTACCTTTAGTAATTGATTTGAATTCGAGATCTTTAAATTTATTTACATTTTGGATCCAAAATTCGTCAACCGCATCTACCATAAACAGAACAGGAATTTTTTTATCTGCAAAAACTTCCAACTGAGGTGAATTTTTAATATGATCTTTGTCGGTATTAGCAAAATAGTAAATTTCTTTTTGATCTTTTGCCATTATTTTAATGTATTCATCTAATGAAATCTTATTTTCATTTATGGAGTTTTCAAATCTAAGAAGAGGAAGTATTTTTTCATGATGCTCGTTATGTTCGTATAAACCCTCTTTTAAAACTGGGCCAAAATTATTCCAAAAATTTTCAAATTTTGGTTTGTCTTTTTTTGCTAAATTCTCAATTTCACCGAGTATTTTATTTGTTAAACCTTTTTTGATTTTAGTAATAATAGGATTATTTTGTAACATTTCTCTACTAATATTTAGAGAAATATCTTGTGAGTCTACAACACCAGGTATGAACCTTAGCCAATTTGGAATGATATCTTCACATTCATCTGTAATAAATATTTTTTGAACATATAATTTTATTTTATTTTTTCTATCTGCATTAAATAAATCCATTGGCTGGTTAGTTGGCAAATAAACTAAAGCTTTATAACTAATTACACCTTCAGCATTGTAGTGAATTGTTAAAAGAGGTTCATCAAAGTTGAATGAAATATTATTATAGAACTGTTTATAATCTTCTTCTTTAATTTCTTTTTTATCTTTTAACCATAATGGACTACCTTCATTGATTTTTTCTTCTTCATCTTTGTTATCAAGATCTTTTAGATAAATTGGAAAAGGTATATAATTAGAGTATTTGGTAATTATTGATCTTAATCTAAAAGAGTCTAAAAATTCATCAGCATCTTTTTTTATATTTAGGGTTATACATGTGCCTCTATTTTCCTTTTTTGCATTTTCAATTGAATAATTTTCTTTTCCATTTGATGACCAAATATTTGTTTCATTGTTTTCAGCATCCTTTGATAACACTTCAACTCTATCTGAAACCATATATGAAGAATAAAAACCAACACCGAATTGACCAATAGCTGAAATATCACCCTCTTTTTTATTTTTCATTGTTTCTATGAACTTGCTAGTTCCAGATCTTGCAATAGTACCAAGATTATCTATTAGCTCTTGTTTAGTCATTCCTATTCCATTATCTTCTATTTCAATAATTTTTTTCTTTTTAGAGACTCTAATATTAATTTTTAGATCTTTATCGTTTTTTAAAAGATTTTTTTTAGAGAGTGATTGGTATCTTAATTTCTCACAAGCATCAGCAGAATTTGAAATTAATTCGCGTAGAAATATCTCTCTTTCACTATATAACGAGTTTGCAACTAGATCTAAAAGTTTACTAACTTCAGCCTGAAACGATAGGTTTTCTTTTGAATTTTCGACCATTTTCTAAGATTTAAGCATTCATATTCATAATTCAATAGTAAGCAATAATTTTTTGCCACATTTAAGACTATATATTCAAAAATTATGATAATTAGACATTTAATGAAAATAGATAGTTTTCTTAAAATTACATGTATTTCAATATTATTCCTTTACGCTTGCACCTCTAATCAACTTACTAATACAGCAGATAGTTGTATTATATTTGATGAGAAAAAAAAATGGTATAAGGCAACAAAAAAATCATATGATAAATGGAATACACCAATTGCATTTCAACTAGCAATTATTAAACAAGAATCATCTTTTACTCAATTTGCAAAGCCTAAAAGAAAAAAATTTTTAGGTTTTATTCCTACTTCTAGACCATCTACTGCTTTTGGTTATGCTCAAATTACTAATCCAACTTGGGATTGGTATAAAAACAAAACAGGAAATCAGAATGCTTCAAGGGCTAATTTTAATGATGTAACTGATTTCATTGGTTGGTATACAACTCAATCAGAAAATTTGGTTGGTATATCGAAAAAAGATTATTACAACCAATATTTAGCATACCACGAAGGTCAAAATGGTTGGTCGAAAGAAACATTTAAAAGTAAAGAATGGTTGATTGCAGTAGCTAAAAATGTAGAAAGAAATACCAATATGTTTAATAAACAATTAAAAGGTTGTGAAAGTAAATTTAATAGTAAAGGATTATTTGGAATATTCTGATGCCAGTTTTAAATAGTATTAATCAAATGTTAAATGAAATGACAGAGTGGCGTCATGATTTACATAAAATACCTGAAATAGGATTAGAAGAATATGAAACATCTAAATATATCAAAAATAAATTAAAAGAATTCAATGTACATTTTAAGGATGGTTATTCAAATACAGGGATAGTTGCATGGGTTGATGGTATAAAAAAAACGAATGAAAGGACAATAGGGTTACGAGCTGACTTCGATGCTTTGCCAATGCCCGAAAAAAATGAATTTGATTATAAATCTACAAATAAAGGTATGATGCATGCTTGTGGTCATGATGGACATACTACTATGTTACTTGGAGCAGTAAAATATTTAAGTGAAAATAATGATTTTGACGGCAGAGTCTATTTTATTTTCCAACCTGGTGAAGAAGGATTTGCTGGGGGAAAAAAAATGATTGATGATGGGATGTTTAAAGATTTTAAAATTGATGAAGTATATGCTCTTCACAATTGGCCTGAACTTCCATTTGGAACTTTTGGGGTAAATAGTGGACCTATGATGGCAGCAGTCGATGAATTTGATATAATAGTTAAGGGTAAGGGAGGTCATGCTGCTTCACCTCATTTAGCAATTGATCCTGTTGTAATATCTGCACAAATTATTTCCGCTGTTCAAACGATAATAAGTAGATCAACAGATCCCGTTGATAAGGCGTTAATTAGTATAACTAAAATTAATGCTGGAACAGCTTATAATGTAATTGATGACCAAGTAAAAATGGGGGGGACAATAAGGACTTTCAGAAAAGAAACACGGTCATATATTGAAAAAAGATTAGGGGAATTATGTAAGGGTATTGCTGAAGCACATGGTGCTGAAATTAAAATTCAATTTGATTTAGTAAATAAATATCCACCTACAATAAATTGTAAGAAAGAGACTATTTTTGCATCCAATGTAGCTAAGGATCTTGTTGGTGAAGACAAGGTCATAACAGAAATTGATCCATCAATGGGTGGAGAAGATTTTTCTTACTTATTAGAGGAAAAACCTGGAACATATTTATATTTGGGACAAGGTGATGATAATCATCAGGCTCATCTTCATACAACAAAATATGATTTTAATGATAATCTTTTACCAGTGGGTGTAAATTTTTGGGTTGAATTAGTAAAAAAATATTTTTCAAAATAATTTTAAATGTTTAGTTACAGTGCAATTTATTCTATAATTGCATTTAGACTCAAAGAATTTTTTTCTGAGTATCAATATTCTTTGCTTGCCCCAATAACAACTAATATACTCTTTATTTTAGTTTTTCTGACGATAGAAAATTATTATTCTTTATCTATAGATTCAAATTCTTTTGTTCAATTTATTGCTCCAGGATTGATTATAATGATCGTGGCTCAAGAAAGTTATGACAATCCATCAGTTACACTTGTAAACATGAAACAAGTTGGTTCGCTAGATGATTGGTTACTTGCTCCAATATCTAGAATTGAAATATTAATTTCATTATTAATTAGCTCAGTTATTATAGGTTTTATTATAGCAATATGTAATCTAATCATCTTCTCATTTTTAATCGATATTCAAATTTTTAATTATTTATTTTTTAGTTATTATTTAATTATAGTAATAATATTCTTTGCTTGTCTTGGTTGTTTTGTGGGAATTTTGTTTAATACATGGGATACACAAAGTACTTTCTCTAATTTTTTTGTTACACCTTTAAATTTTTTATCAGGTGCATTTTTTTCAATTACATATTTGCCTGAAAATTTTAAATTTATTTTATATTATAATCCATACTATTATGTAGTGAAATTTTTTCGTAATTGCTTTGATGATAAATTTATATTTCATGCTGATAAAAACATCTATATCTTATTTTTTATAATTGTATCTTTTATAATTACAGCATATGTTTATTTTAAAGGTTTTAGCGTTATAAAATGATTGATTATCTACTTATTATTTTAAACTATATTCAAATATTAATTTTAGAAAATTATTTATTAGCTTTAATTTCATATTTTTTATTTTGTTTATTTTTTTTTCTACTATCGTTACCGGGTGCATTAATTGTAACAATATCATCTGGTTTTTTCTTTGGTTTTTACATAGGTTTTTTAATAAATATAATCTCAATAACTATTGGTAGTTTATTTTTTATAATTTTATCTAAATATTTTTTCTTAAATTATTTAAATAATCATTTTTTAAAATATACTAATAAATTAAATAAAATTGTAAAAAAGTCTTCTTACGAATATTTGATATTGATTAGACTTATCTTTGGTGTACCTCTTATTGTTCAAAATTTATTTATCTCTACCCTAGAAATTTCTAAATTTAAATTTATTATTTCGTCTTTAATTGGTTTTACTCCCTATTTTTTAATATTTACATATGTTGGAGACAAAGTATCTAAATTGTTAGAAATTAAATATTTCTCTGTTAAAAATATCTTTTCAATTGAAATAATAGTCATATTAATAATTTTAGCATTAATATTGATATTTAGGATATTTTATAAAATTAATTCAAAGAAAATTAATTAAATATTTTTTTATACTTAATTGTAATAAAGATTAAATAAATTGTTACAATCAAAGCGCTATATATAGTTAAATCAATTAAAAAAATTTTTTTAGCTGAAAATTCATTAAATAGTCTGGAATATATCAAAGCTGAAGTTTGAATAATTGAAGTAATTGTTATTATGGTTAATAATTTTAGAGATTTTTCAGGATTAATATAAATATACAGTAATCCTATAAATAATAATCCAGTAATGGAAGCCCCTATATTTCTTAACCAAGCAATATTTGTTTCTTCAGCTGCCGTTATATTTACAAAATTGAAAGGAAAGAATAGAAAATATACTCCATAAATTAAAGAAAATATTGATAATACTAATAAACTTAATTTAATCATATTAATTAAGAATAAATATTTATTTATAAATATTTAAGATTGCAAATTTTATTATCTAAATATAGTAAAAGATATGATCCGATTGTTAATTGTTTTAGCTGTAATTGTAATGATTTTATTTATTTTAAGATCTAGAGCTAAATCTGGCTCATTTGGAAGCTCTAAATTATATAGAAACTTAATTTTGATAGTAGTTGTAGCTGGTTTATTATTTTTCCTTGCCACTTCTGGCAAATTTTTAATACCGCAGCTTTTAAATTTAATTAAAGTTGGATTACCCTTTTTAACTAAACTAATAGGAATTTAATGAATTATTTTAAGAAAACTGATTTACCTATGAGTAAAGAAATGGTTAATTTTTGGAATGAAAGTGGATACCTTGTTATTGAGGATTTTAATAGTGCTGAAGAATGTGACAAAATAATTGAAAGGTCAACTTACTTAATTGATAATAATAACTTAAATAATCAAAAGTCTATTTTTGATACAATTAATCAATCTCATAATGATGATAGATATTTTTTAGATTCAGGTGATAAAATTAGATTTTTCTTTGAAGAAAAAGCAAATTTAGAAAAAAATAATATTGATAAAAATAAACATTTTATTGTTAACAAAATTGGTCATGCACTGCACGATTTAGATGATGTATTTCATAAATTTTCTCACAAAGAAGAGCTTCAAGACATAGCTCTAAAAATTGGTTTCCAAAAACCAAAATTACTTCAATCCATGTATATTTTTAAACAACCAAAGATAGGAGGAGAAGTGGTATGTCATCAAGACTCTACATTCCTTTATACTGAACCAGAAAGTACAGTAGGATTTTGGTTTGCTTTAGAAGACGCAAATAAGAGTAATGGCTGTTTACAGGTTGCAAGTGGCGGTCACAAAGGCCCATTAAGAAAATTATTTAAAAAAGTTGATGGGAAAATGATAATGCTAGATATTAATAATGAGGAATTTCCAGATACAGACACATTTGTTGAAGTAAAAAAGGGATCCTTAGTTTTGTTGCATGGAAGGCTTCCTCATTATTCTTGTGAAAATACTAGTCCAAATTCAAGACATGCCTATACAATTCATATAATTGATCAAAATAATAATTATCCTGACTGGAATTGGCTACAAAGACCTAATCTTCCTCTTAAAAGTTTTATGAATGACTAAAAAAATTATTTTAGATTGTGACCCAGGTCATGATGATGCAGTAGCTATAATGCTAGCAGCTGCTTCTTCAGAGATCGAGATACTAGGAATTACTTGTGTAGGTGGAAATTCAGGATTAAATAATACAGTAAATAATGCATTAAAAGTTTGCACATTAATTGAAAGAACTGATTTAAAAATTTATTCTGGTGCTAATAAACCAATACATTATGATTTATTTACAGCTGAATATGTCCATGGCAAAACAGGACTAGATAAAAAAGGCGATCCTATAATTGTTAACGCTGACTTTAAGGCTCAAGAGCATAATGCAATAGATTTTATAATAGAAACTTGTAAATCATCTTCTGATCAAATTTACATCTGTCCTACAGGTCCACTTACTAATATTGCCTTAAGTCTTCAAAAAGATCCATCAATCAAGAACAAAATAAAAGAAATAGTTTTTATGGGTGGAGCAGCAATGTGTTTAGGAAATACAACTCCCTCTGCAGAATTTAATATTTATGTCGATCCTCATGCTGCAAATATTGTATTAGATTCAGGTATTCCACTAACAATGATGGGTTTAGATGTTACTCACCAGGTTAATGTAAATAGAATAATTATTAATAATATGAATGAAAATAATAATAAAAGTTCTAAATTTTTTGGAGAACTTATGGAATTTTATACAATTTTTCACAAAAAATTATACGAGACTGAAGATACTCCTCTTCATGATCCATGCGTTATTGCATATTTGTTAGACCCAAACATTTTTAAAGGAAAGTTAGTAAACGTTATTGTTGAAGAAACCTCTGAATTAACGCGTGGAGAAACTATTGTTGATTGGCTTGGAGTCACAAAAAGAAAGCCAAACTGCATGGTAATGAATCATGCAGATGATAAAAAATTTTTTGAATTACTTAAAAATAAGCTATCTAATTTACCTTAAGTGTAAAAATTTTTAGCTATTTTCCCTGCTAAATCAGCATTATTTATAATTAATGAAACATTGGCTGTTAAAGTCTTATTATTTGAAGAATTATTTATTTCTTTTATTAGAAATGGTGTAAGTTCTTTACCATTAATTTTATTTTTTTCAGCTTTTAGTAAAGCGCCATTTATCCATTCATTAATTTTATCTTCACTAATAGCATTTATTTCAGGGACCTTATTGAAAATTAGTATTGATTTTTTATGATTAAGTTTTGAATTTAATTTCAAAAAATTACTTATATCAGAAATACTCTCAAAATTATTATCTACTTGATGCTTAGTTTCAGAAAACCAGAAACCTGGCATATGATCGGTTTTATAGCCGAGTCTTGTTATTCCTAATGTTTCTAAAAGTTCATAAGTTTTATTTAAATCTAAGATTGATTTAGCTCCACTACAAATTACGTAATTAGTATGTTCTGATAAAGAATATAAATCTGCTGATACATCATATGTATTTTTTGCATTTAAGTGCACACCCCCAATTCCACCTGTGACAAAAAATTTTATTCCAAATATTGATGCTATAGATATTGTGCTCGCTACAGTTGTTGCAGCATTTTCTTTTTTAAATATTGATAAATTTATATTATGATTTGATACTTTTTGTACATTATGATCTTTTGCAAGTATGTTTATGTCATCTTCATTTAATCCAATTTTAACTTTACCGTTTATTATTCCAATTGTTGCAGCAACTGAACCATTATCTTCTATAGCCTTTATTGACTCCTTAGCCACTTTAATATTATCTGGATAAGGTAACCCATGACTAATTAGAGTACTTTCTAGAGCAACTATAGGTTTTTTTAAATCTATTGCTTTTTGAACATCATTACTAATTTCAAACAAATTACTCATCTTATTTTAATTTTACACGTCTAGAAATATGCTTAATTTTTAATAAATCTTTTTTTGAACTTAATCTATTACCATTAGCATAATAAGATCCACATGCTACTGAATATTTTAAAATTTGTTCTTTATTATATCCTTTTGATAACAAATATAACATCATACCAGCTAAAGCATCACCTGCACCGTTTTCATTTTTAACTTTAATTTTAGGAGGCTTTAATTTTATAATTGAATTATTATCTCCATAAATTACGTTATTTTTAGAGTTTGTAGCTACAATTTTAATTTTATTATTAATCTTTAAAATCTTTTTTACTCCTTGTTCTATACTATAAATATTTGTTAATTTTATTAATTCAGCTTTATTAAGAAAAATTATATCAATTCTACTAAGTATTTTTTTAATTTTTATAATTTTATGAACTGATGTTGCACATATGACAATTTTGTTTCTATTCGAAAGTTTGTTAATTGCATTTTCGATAAAATCCTTTGAAAAATTTAGATCAAATATAATATATTTATTAACTATATTTGGAATTTTATAAAATTTTGTATTTTCATACACATCTGTATTTGCAAGACCTAATATAAATTTATTATTTTTATCAGATAATGCTACATAGTATCTTTCTGATTTTTCATTATTAATTTTTTTTACTGATATATTTTTTGAAATTTTTTTTTGTAATTCTTTATTAATTGAAAGACTATAAAATTGAATTTTATCAAAAACTGATATTAATTCTGCAACATTATAGGCAACACCTCCAATTCTGTAATTATGAGTTATAGGATTTGTACGGTTATTTATAATGATATTTTTTAAATTTAATAAATAATCGTAATGAATTGCCCCAATACAAACAAAAATGTTTTTAGATTTTGTCATTATGAATTATACACCTTTTATGTCAGTTTTTGATGTTGAGCCACCTATAATTGAAAAAAAACATTTAATTAAATGGCTAAAAACTAATTATTCATTCTTACGAAATAAATCCTTTACCCTGAATAAATTAAATAGTGAAAGAGATGTAAATTTCACAATATCTATTCAAAATAAAATAAAATATGTACTTAAAATATCAAATCCTTCAGAAAATTTAAATATTCTACAATATCAAGATAGATTAATTAAACATTTAAGTACTTCTAAGAAACTTAAAGTATGCATCCCAAGAATTTTTCATAAAAAAATAGTAAAATATTTAGACAGAAAAAATAGAGAGTGTTTTGTAAGAATCTTATCCTACATAGATGGAAGAATGTATGGAGATATAAAAACTAATTCATATATTGAAAAATCATTAGGTAAATTACTTGGTATGACTTCAGTTCAGTTGAAATCTTTTTTTGACAAAGATGCGTACAGAACATTTATTTGGGATCCCTCTAATATAGATTGGATATATAAAGAGATAAATATTTTTACTGGTAAAAAAAAATTAATTTTGCTTAATTGTTTTTTAGAATACAAAAAATTAGTTAAAGTTAATTTAAAAAAATTAAGATATTCTATTACTCATTCAGACCCTAATAATTATAATCTTGTTGTTAAAAATAATAAGATAAATGGTCTTTTAGATTATGGTGACTCTATTTATGCACCTACAATCAATGATCTAGCTATTTGTTTATCTTACGCTTTAATGAATAATAATAATATTTTTTCAACATTACAAAATATAATCTCTGAATATCATAAAATATATTCAATAAACGAAGATGAAATAAATTCTTTGATCTCTTTAACTAAATCTAGACTGATGATTACAGTTGTAATGGCAAAGAAACAAAGAATTAAATATCCTGCAAATAAATATCTAAGTATTAGTGAAAATGATGCATGGGAGCTATTAGAAAAATTAGAAAAAATACCAACTCAGTTTTTAATTTATATTATTAGAAACATTTGTGGTTATTCAACTATTAAAAATTATAATAAAATTATTACGTTTTTAAAAAATAATGATTTTGCTAATATTTTTAGTTTTAATTTGCTTGACGTAAATAAATCTATTTTAAAATTAAATTCAACTTCATACTTGCTTAAAGGAAATCCTAATAATATTGAAATAAATAGTAGAGTTAATAAAATATACAAAAACGATAATTCAAATATTGGAATTGGATTATATAAAGAAAAAAGAAAAGTATACAAAGGTATCAATTTTATTTCTGAATTAAATAACAGTGAAAGACGCAATATTCACCTAGGAATAGATATATTTATTGAACATGGTACAGATTTATACGCGCCTATTGATGGCAAGGTAAAGATCCTTAAAAATAATGCCTTTAAGTTTGATTATGGCCCGACACTTGTTCTAGAACATGAATTTGAAAACACTAAATTTTATACACTTTATGGGCATCTATCAAAAATAATATTAAATAAATTAAAAATAGGTAAAAAAGTTAAAAAAGGTGATTGGATTGGTAAAATTGGTCAAACTAAAGAAAATGGTAATTGGCTTCCCCATTTACATTTTCAAATTATTTTGGATCTATTGGGAGAAAAAACAAACTTTCCAGGTGTTGGGGAAGAATATTTAATTGATGTATGGTCAAAAATATCACCAGATCCAAACTTAATTCTTAAAATGCCAAATTCTTTTTTTAATAATAAACAAGATTTCAAAACTATTTTAAAAACAAGAAAAAAAAATATTTCCCACAATTTATCAATTTCTTATGAACATCCATTGCATATGCTTGAAGCAAAAGATCAATATTTTTTTGATCGTTATGGAAGACGATATTTAGATTGTGTAAATAATATCTCACATGTTGGTCATTCAAACTCTCATGTACATAATGCAATGATTAATCAAAATTTAAAATTAAATACCAATACGAGGTATTTATATGATGTAATTAATGAATATAGCGATAAACTTCTTAGTAAATTTCCTAAAAAACTAAATAAAATTTTTTTTGTTTGTACAGGATCTGAAGCTAATGATTTAGCTTATAGAATTGCTCAAACATACACAAAAGCAAAAGATGTATTTGTAATTGATAATGCATATCACGGTCATACAAATTCTTTAATAGACCTTAGTCCTTACAAATTTAATGGAAAAGGTGGGTTAGGCAAAAAGAAATACGTACATGTTTTAGAAATGCCCGATCCTTTGAGAGGAAAGTGGCAGTATAAAAATAAAGATTGGGTTAAGAAATATATTAATGAGGCAAAAGAAAAAATAAATCATCAATCTAAAATTAATAAAGTATCATGTTTATTTGTTGAGAGTATTTTAGGATGTGGAGGGCAGGTCATACTTCCAAAAAATTATTTAAATGAAGTTTTCAAAGAAGTTAGAAAGAATAAAGCTTTATGTATTGTAGATGAAGTTCAAACTGGATTTGGGAGAGTTGGCAATGGTTTTTGGTCATTCGAAGAGCATCAAGTTATACCAGATATTGTTACTTTAGGGAAACCCATGGGCAATGGTCATCCCATTGCTGCAGTAGTAACAACAGAAAAAATTGCTTCATCATTTAATAATGGCATGGAATATTTTAATTCATTTGGAGGTAATCCAGTATCTTGTGCTGTAGGAAAATCAGTATTGGAAGTTATTGAAAATAAAAAACTTCAGGAAAATGCATTAATTGTAGGTAAGTATTTTTTAAATAAGTTGAAAAAAATCAAAAGCAAAAACAAAAAATATATAAGTGAAGTGAGAGGAAGAGGGTTATTTATAGGGATTGATATTATAAAAAATTCAAATCAACTTAAACCAAATAAGCAATTAGCAAAAAAAATTATAAATTTTATGAGAGATAACGGTATCTTATTAAGTACTGATGGTCCTCATGATAATGTTATAAAAATAAAGCCACCTTTGGTATTTAATAAGCAAAATGTTGATAATGTATGCGAAAATTTAGAAAGTTTTTTTAAAAAAATATAAATTTTATTCCATACAAAATCATTAAAAATCCTACAATTAAATCTATCCAAAACGAAGTTTTATTTGAATATATATATTTAGATAAAAGTTTAGACAAATAACCTAGGGCAAAAAAGAATATAAAGCTTGCCATCACTGCTCCTATTCCAAAGAATAACTGACTATTAAAATTTGTAGAAATTGAACCTATCAATATAATTGTATCTAAATATACATGTGGATTAGCATAAGTAATTAGAAATAAGTTTATTAGAGTTTTTTTAAAATCACTTTCAATTATATCGATATTTTGTAAATTTTTAATTTTATTAACATATCTAATTTTATTTAAACCATAAAATACTAACCAAATACCTCCTAAAATTTTTAAAATAATAATTGTATTTGGATTTATACCAACAATTATACTCGATATATTTATACCAATTATTATTAAAATACTGTCAGAAAGGCTGCAAAACAGAACTACAGTAAATACAAATGTTTTCTTTAATCCTTGATTTATTACATATAAATTTTGAGGACCAATAGCAATAATTAGTGTAGATCCGATTATTAGTCCCTGGATGAAATCATAAATATGCATATTGTTTTATGATATAATTACACTATTTTAGAGTAATGCAAAAAATTTTATACATTATATTATTCTTTCTTATTTCTTTAGGTGTTAATGCTGAGATGATCAAACCAGATCCAACAATAAGTTCAAAAGATGTTATATCAATTCAGCTTAAAGCTCTTCAGATTAATAATTCACCTTTTGAAGACGCAGGAATAGAACAAACGTGGGAATTTGCACATCCCAATAATAGAAAATCTACTGGACCCTTAAACAATTTTATTAGAATGATAAAAAATCCATCATATGCAATGATGATCAATCATATCGATCATAAAATAATACCTGTTGAGGAAAAAGAAACTACCTCCTATTATTTTGTAGAATTAACCGATGTCAATGGAAAAAAATATGGTTTTGAATGGACCGTTGAAAAAGTCAGTGAGGATGGTGAATTCAAAGACTGTTGGATGACAGTTGGTGTATCAAGACCTATGCCACTATCACAGGCTTCCTAGTGTGTGGTAGGTTTGTAAATATTGAAAAAAAAGAAAAAATATTAAAACTATTTCCTTCTTCAAGTATATTAAATTATTCAAAAAAATCATATAATATTTCTCCATCAAATTTAATTAATGTAATTTATAAAAATAATAATAATATTTACATAGACAATTTATTTTGGAGTTTTAGCTACTTTGATAAACTAAAGAATACTACTCAGTTTGTTATTAATGCAAGAATTGAAACTATTTCAACGAAATATCTTTTTAAAGATTCATTTGTAAAGAGAAAGTGTTTAATAATTTCAAACGGCTATTATGAATGGAAAAAAATAGGCAATATTAAACAACCATATTTTATCTCAATCCCAAAAAATGAATTAATGTTTTTTGGAGGTATATGGCGGCAAGAAATTAAAAATAATATTAAAATAAATGTTGCATGTATAATTACAAAAGAAGCAAATGAAAATCTTTCTAAAATTCATTCCAGAATGCCTTTAATAATGTCGCATAATGAAGGTTTAGAATATCTAAATGATAATGATAATAAATTTCTCCAAATTAATAATAGTGAAGTTGAAGATGATATTGATTATTTTCCAGTATCTAAAAATGTTAATAATCCAAAATACATTCAAGAAAATTGTATTAAAGAAATAAATTTATAACTAAAATAAGTATTTTTTTATCGCTTTTATAAAATTAATCAAATATAAATCGCATTTTTATGAGTCATTTGTATTACAAACCAGCCAAATCAAGACTTCAAAGAAGTGAGTTAGCGGTGCCTGGTTCTTCTCCAAAAATGTTTGAAAAAGCATTAAATTCAAATGCAGACTATATTTTTTTAGATTTAGAAGATGCTGTTTCACCAAATGATAAAATAGATGCGAGAAAGAATGTTATAAGCGCAATAAAGGAATTTAATTGGAAAGATAATGGTAAAACTATTTCAATTAGAATAAATGGATTAGATACTCATTACATGTATCGTGATGTAATTGAAATCATTGAAGAGGTAGGAGATAGAGTAGATACTTTGTTGATACCAAAGGTTGGTTCAGCCTCAGACGTATATATGGTAGACTGCATGCTTAATCAAATAGAGCAAAATAAAAAATTCAAAAATACTATAGGATTAGAAAGCCTTATAGAGACTGCACTTGGTATGTCGAATATTAAATCTATTGCTACATCAAGTTCAAGACTAGAAGCATTACATTTCGGTGTTGCTGATTATGCAGCAAGTATGAGAGCTAGAACAGTTGTAATAGGAGGTCTAAACCCAGACTATCCAGGAGATCAATGGCACCATGGTTTATCTACACTTGTTATGATTTGTAGATCATATGGACTCAGAGCAATAGATGGTCCATTTGGTGATTTTAATGATAAAGAGGGATACTTACATGCTGCTAAAAGAGCTGCAGCAATTGGGTTTGAAGGAAAATGGGCAATTCATCCCTCACAAATTGATTTGGCAAATGAGGTTTTTTCTCCTCCAAGTGATGAAGTGGATAAAGCTAAGCGTATTTTAGAAGAATTAGATAAAGCTGCAGCAGAAGGCAAAGGTGCAGCTCAACTAGAAGGAAGAATGATAGATGCAGCCTCTGCAAGAATGGCAGAGAACATTGTAAATATAAATAAACTTATTGAAGGAAAATAAATGGATATTCACGAGTATCAAGCTAAAAAAATATTATCTGATTTTGGAGTAAAGATACCAACTGGTGGAATAGTGTACAGTCCTGAGAATGCAGAAAATAAAGCTAGAGAAATTGGTGGCTCAAAGTGGGTTGTCAAAGCACAAGTGCATTCGGGAGCTAGAGGCAAAGCAGGAGGCATAATAGTTTGTGACTCACCCTTTGAAGTAGCAGATGCAACTGATAAATTGCTTGGAAAAAAATTAGTAACAAATCAAACAGGCCCTGAGGGAAAGATTATCAATAGAATTTACATTGAAGAAGCCACAGATATAAAACATGAATTATATTTAGGTTTAGTTTTTGACCGTTCATCAGAAAGTATCATGGTAGTAGCATCTACAGAAGGTGGTATGAGTGTTGAAGAAATCTCTAAAGAAAAACCTGAAACAATAATTCGTTCAAAGATTGAGGTTGCAGTAGGTATTCAGCAATTTCAGGCTAGGGAAATTGCATTTGGTCTAGGAATTGAGCCTAAACTAATTTCAAGAGCTGCAAATACTATTATAGGTTGTTATAAAGCGTTTAGTGAGCATGATGCAACTATGGTTGAGGTAAATCCTCTTGTTGTATCACAGCAAGATGAAATATTAGCTTTAGATTGCAAAATGAGTTTTGATAACAATGCAATGTTTAGAAGAGATGAAATTTCTGAATTAAGAGATAAAACTCAAGAAAATGCTAATGAAGTTTATGCTTCGGATAGAGGTATGAATTATGTTAGTTTGGATGGCAATATTGGTAATATTATTAATGGGGCTGGATTAGCAATGGCCTCTATGGATATGATTAAGTTAGCAGGAGGGGAGCCTGCAAATTTTTTAGATGTTGGTGGTGGTGCTACTCCAGAAAAAATTGTTAAAGCATTTAAACTTATTTCTATGGATAATAAAGTGAAAGTAATATTAGTAAATATATTTGCTGGTATAAATAGATGTGATTGGGTTGCAGAAGGTATTGTTCAAGCGCTAGATAAAATAAAAATTGAAGTTCCTTTAGTAATTAGATTAGCAGGAACAAATGTTGATAAAGGCAATGAAATATTAAAGAGCAGTAAGATAAATTATATTGAAGCTAGCACACTTGAAGATGCAGCAAATAAAGCAGTGAAAGCCTTAGGTAAATAATGTCAATAATTATTCATAAAAATACAAAAATTTTAGTTCAAGGGTTTACCGGCAAGATAGGTACTTTTCATGCTGAAGAAATGATTAAATATGGTTCAAATATTGTTGGCGGGGTTACACCTGGAAAAGGTGGAATGACTCATTTAAATTTGCCAGTATTTAATACTGTAAAAGAAGCAGTTGAAAAAACAGGTGCTTCAACTTCAATTCTTTTTGTACCACCAGCTTTCGCTGCTGACTCTGCAATGGAAGCTGCAGATGCTGGCATTAAAACCTGTGTTGCTATAACAGACGGTATTCCATCTCATGATATGGTAAAAATTAAAAGATATATGAGAAGATATTCAAAAGATAAAAAAATGGGATTGGTTGGTCCAAATTGTGCAGGCATTATTAGTCCTGGTAAATCGATGTTGGGAATAATGCCAGGGCACATATATAAAGAAGGAAAAATTGGTATAGTAAGTAGATCTGGTACATTAGGATATGAAGCAGCTCAACAATTAAAGGATCTTGGTATTGGAGTTTCAACTAGTGTTGGAATTGGTGGAGATCCAATTAATGGTAGTTCTTTTAGAGATATTATTGAAAAATTTGAAAAGGACGATGAAACAATTGCAGTTTTAATGATAGGAGAAATAGGTGGGCCTCAAGAAGTTGATGCAGGTAAATTTGCAAAGGAGAATATGTCAAAGCCAGTAATAGCTTATATAGCTGGTTTAACTGCACCAAAAGGTAGAGTTATGGGACATGCTGGAGCAATTGTTTCAGCTTATGGAGAAAGCGCTATAGAAAAAGTAGAATTACTTAAAGAATGTGGTGTTACCATATCTAAAAATCCATCGGTTATGGGAGATACTGTAAAAAAAGTATTAGTAGAAAGCAATTTAAATTAATATAACTAAAAATATGAAATTTTTTTATAAAAACGAATTTTGGATGTTAGTATTCTCTCTTGGAGTTTTATATTGGCTATTTAACCCATCCGTATTAATGGCGTTGGTAATGATAATTCCATTATTATTGGCAGTTGCATCAAGGAAATAAAGCTCTAAATATACAATAATAAAATGAAAAAAAATGAATTATAAACTTATAAATACCTGTTTTATATTATTTGCTATATCTTTAATAACAATAGCTGGGACATTCGCTTATAAAACTTTTTATTTCGATCCTCAAAATGAATGGAAAATAGTATCTGATGAAAAAAACCACGTTTATGTAGCAAAGAATAGAGGGGAAGATATATGTTATCTTTATACTAATACATCAAATATGATTGCAGAAAAATGGGTTAATACCCATTGTGATAATAATTAAAGATGAATTATAAAATTATTAATATTAGTTTAATATTATCTGCACTTTCAGCCATGATAGTAGCTGGGATATTTGTTTACAAAACTTTTTATTATGATCCTCAAAATGAATGGAAGCTTGTAGCTGATAAAAAAAATCATGTTTATGTTGTAAGAAATAGAGGTGAAGAAATTTGTTATTTTGATTCAAGAAAATCAGATATGAGCACTGGTACAAATGGCAGAAATATAACTGGTAAATGGGTTAAAACAAACTGTAAATAATAGATATATATTAATTGAATTCAATGAAATTATATTTAATTAGACATGCTGAGTCAGAGGCTAATGCTGCTGCTGATTTGGATAATCCTACTTATTATTATGACGCTAGAATTACTAAAAAAGGGAAGGAGCAGGCAAAAAATTTATATAGTAGAATTAAAAATGTAACTTTTGATAAATATTTCTGTTCTCCACTTACTAGAACTCTAGAAACTTTTTCAATAGTTTTTCCAAATAATAAACCTGTTTTAAATTCACTTATTAGAGAGCATTTGTATCATTCTTGTGATGTAGGAAGACAGCCAAAAATTCTTAAGAAAGAGTTTAAAAATTATGATTTTTCAAAATTATCTGATTATTGGTGGAATAATAATATTCCAATTAATGAAAAATTAATTGCTCAAGAATCACATGATGATATCAGAGATAGACTAAGAAAGTTTATAATATCTATCAAAAATTTGGATGCAGATAATATAGTCATTGTTAGTCATGGTACATACTTAAGTCAAATTACCGAATACATGTTAGATAATTGTGAGCTTTTTATTTGTGATTATCAAGATGTTTATAGAAAAATTGTTTAATTCATGGTCAAAACAAGTTTTTATGAATTATCTCAATGTATTCTATCATATCACGATTGGTTGAAAGTTGATGGTTTGTGGGATTTATTACCTAATTATCAAAAAACATTAACTGATAAAGAACATTGGCAAATTATAATTAATACCTGGTCAATGTCAGAACATAATTCTCAAATTCATAATAGAGATAAATGGATTGATATTTTAACTTTAAGAAATCCTATAAAATATTTTAAAAAAAATTTAGGATATTCAACAAAAGTTTATAGAGCTGGTAATATAAATGGATTTAGTTGGACTTTAAATAGACACAAAGCTATTGAATTTCAAAAAAGATATACAACACATAATCCCATTTATTTTTCTAAAGAATCTAAAGACGTTCAGATTATTTCCAAACAAGTACAATATGATGATGTAAAATTTTATAACAATTTAAGGGATGAAGAAGAAATTGTAATAATTCCCTAATTATACATTTCATCAATAATATTACTAATACAATCAATTACTATATTACTAATTTTTTCTCCTTTAAGCGCACTTGCATTTCTTGGATCGCCAATAATACCACTTTTGGATAATTCCTCTGTTAACCAGGCTTTTTTAATTGATTTTTCATAAGTTATAATTTTTTGTGATGACACATCTGGAGAGAGTTTATTTTTTTTAATATTATTTTTTCTCACCAATTTTGGATAATAATACAACATTAAAGATGTTTCAAACTCTCCTCCATGATATCCGTATTCCATTTCTTTAGATGAAACTATGTTTTTAAATTGATCAAAAAGAAAATATGTTCCTTTAACAATCTGTATATTAAATTCAGATTTTAATTCTTTAGCAATAATATCAATATGACTTATTTGGCCGCCATGACTATTTAATAGAAATATATTTTTAAAATTTTTTTCACACAATGGTTCAATAATTGATAAAGCGTGTGAGATAAATTCTAAAGAATTTATACTTAATGTGCCATCAAAACTCGAATGTTCACTAGCTGAGCCAAAATGAATATCTGGCATTATTAAATATTTTTTAGATTTATATTTGTTACTAAATTTATTAAGTATTCCGCTAAGAATCTTATGATCTGTATTAAGTGGCAAATGAGGACCATGTTGTTCAATTGATGAAAAAGGAAAAATTAATACAGTTTTTTTATCAATTTTTTTAATTTCATTTGTAGTTAAGTCACTCCAAAAGTTTGTTAACATTTTTTTATTATACATTTATAAGTAAATTATGAAATCTTATTCTTTATGGATTAACAAGAAAAAACAAGCTAAAATATATGAAAAAATAATTAAATATAAAAAAAATAATAAAACAGTTTTAGTTAAAACAATTTATTCTGGTATTAGCAAAGGTACTGAGAAATTAGTCTCATCAAAATTAGTAAACAAAGATCAATTTGAATTAATGAAAGCACCATTTCAAGAGGGATCTTTTGATTTACCAATAAAATATGGTTACATAAATATTGGTAAAATAGTAGATGGGCCAAAACAATTGTTAAATAAAAATATTTTTTCTCTATTCCCGCATCAGTCATTGTATGAAATCCCTATTAAAAATATAACCATTTTACCAAATCGTAATATAAAAAAATTTCTTCTTACAGCAAATATGGAAACTGCAATAAATATATTTGGGATTCAATGCCAAATAAAAAAGATAAAATTATAATTATTGGCTTGGGATCAGTTGGTATACTTACTGCATATTATTTTCAATTAAGAAAATTTAATCAAGTATATGTTTATGATAGTAATTTAAAGAAGAAAAGTATTGCCAAATATTTTAAATTTAAATTTATTGACTTTAATAAAATTAAATCAGCTGATATTGTAATTAATACTTCTTCAGACTATAATATTTTAACAAATTCTATGAAAATACTTTCTAATGAAGGTAAATTTATTGAAGCAAGTTGGTATGGTAATAAAAAAGGCTTAATTAATTTAGGTGGTCATTTTCATTCAAAAAGATTAAAAATAATTAGTTCACAAGTTTCACAAATACCAATCCATTTAAAAGATAAGTATGATTTTAACAAAAGACTTAAACTGGCAATAAATGCTCTTAAAAATGATAAATTAAAAAAATTAATTACTAGTGAAAGTACTTTTTTTAATTTAGAAAAGGACTATTTTAAAATAATAAATAATAAAAACACTATAATGCATTTAATCAAATATTAATTATGTACTCTATAAAAGTAAGAGAAAATATATTAATTGCTCATTCTTTGCCAGGAGAGGTATTTGGCCCAGCTCAAAATATGCATGGTGCTACTTATTTGGTTGATGCTGAATTTTTTACAGATAAGTTAAATAAATACAATATCATCATGGATTTAGGAATTGTTTCAACTATTCTTAAAGAGATTTTAAAAACATATAATTATCAAAATTTAGATGATGTAGAGGAATTTAAAGGTATTATTACTACTACTGAATTTTTAGCTGAAGATATTTGTAATAAAATCTTAGGCAAATTAAAAAATGAATATATTGATGATTATAATTCTTTAAAAAAAATTAAAATTACTTTGCAAGAATCAAATGTTGCATGGGCTTCATATGAAAAAGAGGTCATCTAAAAATAAATCTGATATTTATTTTGTTTATCCAGGAGATATTAATGCAAAAACTGGAGGTTACATTTATGAGAAAAATATTCTGGAATATGCAAAACTAAAAGATATTAATATTAGAACAATTGCGTTAAGTGAAAATTATCCTTTTCCTACTAATAAGGATATAAAACATTTTTTAAAAATTTTAGATCAAATTAATCCTGACTCAAAAATTATAATTGATGGATTAGCTTTGGAAGGTATGTATTCTATTTTTAAAAAAATACTTACTTATAATGTTATTGCACTAATCCATCATCCTTTATATCTTGAATTTAAAGGTCAAATGTCAAAAAAATTCTTAAGACTAGAAAAGGAAAATTTCAAAAAAATCAATAAATATATTGTGACATCTAAAAATACCAAAAATTTATTAATAAATGAATTTAAGATTAAAAATAATAAAATTTCAGTAGTTGAACCTGGTATAGAAAGGCTTGAAAAATACAATTTTAAAAATAATAATAAAGTTCAATTTTTAACTTGTGGAAGTATAATAAATAGAAAAAATTATCTTTTTTTGCTAAAAGTCTTAAAACCTTTAGATAATTATACTTTAGATGTTGTTGGTGATACCACAAGAGATATTGATTATTACCAAAATCTTAAAAAATATATTACCAAAAATTCAATGAACAAAAAAATAATATTTCATGGTACTATTTCAGATAAAAAATTAGCTAAATTATATTCTAAAACTGATTGTTATATTTCAGTCAGTAAATATGAAGGTTTTGGTATGTCTTTAGCAAACGCCTTAATAATTAAAAAGCCAATTATAACCTTTTTTACTCATACTATCTTAAATACACTTGGAAGAAAAGGAGTTATTTATTTTAAAAAATTTGAAGTAAATGATCTTAGAAATATAATTATCAAAAATATATTAAATAAAAATAATTTTAAAAAACTAAACATTAATATCCATAAAAATAAAAGATATCTTCTTACTCCACTAGAGTCAGCTAAGAAATTTTTAAAGTTAATTTAATATGCATGAATTTCAAAACAAATGGTTAAATCTTAGAGAAAGCGTTGATAGAAATTCTCGTAACAAAAAAATATTATATTTAATTAATAAATTTTATAAAAATAAAAAAAATATAAGAATAATTGATTTAGGTTCAGGTGCTGGATCTAATTTTAGATTTCTTAAATCTCGGTTATCTAATAATCAATATTGGTCATTTGTAGATATATCACATCAATCAACAAATTTTTTTAAAAAAAATATAAAATTTTCATCTAAAATAAAAAAAACTAATTTTAAGATTGTTGATGTAATTAATAATCTAGATAAAATAACTTTTAATGATTATAATTTAGTTACAGGATCTGCTTTTTTAGATATTCTTCCAAAAAAATGGTTCAAAAATTTTCATAAATTAAATATAGATACAGAAATTGTATACTTTGCATTAAATTATAATGGGAATTTTCAATTTTTTCCAAAACACAAAGATGATAAAAAAATTCTTGATATTTTTAATAAAGATCAAAAATCTGACAAAGGAATAGGTGAGGTAGCTGTTGGACCTAATTGCTCTAAAATTATAAATAGTTTATTTAAAAAGACACACAAAACATATGTTTTAGACTCTACTTGGGATGTTAACAAAAATTTTGAATTTCAAATTTATTTCTTAAACTTTTGTAAAGATATTATTCAAAAAAATAAACTTAATCTAGATCACTGGTTAGAATTTCGTTTAAAATCAATTAAAGAAAAAAATTCCAGGTTTATATTAAATAATACAGATTTTTTAGCTATTAAGAAATAAATTAACAATAATTTCATTTTCTAATTCATTAAAGTTACATTTAGGTCTAATAGCTTTATTAAGATTTGAAATTTCTTTTAAATTTAATGAATTAATTCCAGAACCTATTAATATTGGAGCAATCATAAATTGAAGAATATCAATATATTGATTATTGATTAATTCCGAAATAGTTTTTGATCCTCCCTCTACTAAAATATTTTTACATTTAAGCTTATTTAATTGTTTAATTAAGTTTTTAGTAAAATTTTTTTCATTTAATCTTATAATAGTTGAATTGTTCAATCTAATTTTTCTACTACTTTTTGTAAAAATTATATTTTCATTACCGTCATTAAATATTTTATAATTGTTATTTAGTGAAAGGCTGCCATCAATAATAATTCTTTTTGGATTTGTTCCCTTTATTTTTCTTGTAGTTAATAAGGGATTATCTTTTTTAATAGTGTTTGATCCTACAATAATTGCATCACTAATACTTCTTAAGCAATGAAGATATATTATGCTTTTAGGATTATTAATGTAATGTGAATTGCCATTTCTTAATGCAATTCTTCCATCAATACTTTGACCTATTTGTGCTATTACCAATCTTTTATTGTTTTTTATTATTGGCACGAGGATGTTCAATATTGATTGATAAAATTTACTTATTTTTATTTTATATTCTGGACTATGCTTTTTTATATAAAAATTACTTTTCCCTTTTGACGAGTAGGAAATACTATTTTTTTTAACTAATAAATAAAGATCACTACTTTTTTTTGAATTTTTTATTAAATTTAATAAAATTCCTATATTTTTGGATGTAATCATTTGTTTTTATATTAATTATATCTATATAAACTTTTCATGAGTTTCAAATCTAATACAGGAACTATAATAGATAGAGCTATTAATGAGCTCAGAACTGGCAGACCTCTAATAATTCAAAATAACAAAGAATTCTGGATGTTTTTTAATATTGAACACTCTCAAAGTAAAATTTTTAATAAATTCAATAAATATTTAATCGATGAAAAATATCTTCTTATTACTAAACAAAAGGCCCAATCTATTTTTAACAAAAATATAAAACAAAATATTTTTTTTGAGATAAATCCTAAAACAGATATAAATCAAATCATAAATTTATTTGTTAACCCTCTTAATAACAATAAAGTAATTAAATTTACAAACATTAAAAAATTCAAAACTAAAAATTTTCATAATGTTTGCATTGATCTTTCAAAAAATGCAAAAATGATTCCATCACTAGTTTTTAAAAAAATAAATAAAAAATTCTATGATAGTATTAATGAATTTGCATTTAAAAATGGCATTTTATTATTTAATTACAAAGACCTACTGAAGCAAAACAAATTGATATGTGAAAGCATAAAATTAGTTTCAAGTGCAAAAGTACCTCTTCCTAAAAATGAAAATTCTATTTTCAAAATATTCAAATCATATATTGGTTCAGATAAACATGTAGCTATCATTGTTAACCCAAAAAAAATAAATAAAAAATCTGTTAATTTAAGAATACATTCTGCTTGTTTTACTGGTGATATTTTTCATTCTTTAAAATGCGATTGTGGTGAACAATTAAATCAATCAATTAATTATATGGTTAGAAATAATGGTGGTGTAATATTATATTTAGAACAAGAGGGTAGAGGAATAGGTTTAGCTAACAAAATGAGAGCCTATTCACTTCAAGCAAGGGGTATGGATACAATAGATGCAGACCATAATATTGGCTTCTTAGATGATGAGAGAGATTTTAATATTGCATCAAGAATTCTTAAATTGTTAAAAATAAATAAAGTCAATTTGATTACAAATAATAAAAATAAAATTAATTCTATTAAGAAAGCTGGTATTAAAGTAGAAAATCAAATAAATACAAAACCAACCTTAAATAAATTTAATAAAAAATATTTTAAAACTAGAGTTAAAAAAACTGGATATGGTCTAAAACTAGTAGTGTAATATGAAAAAATTACCTAAAATTAAATTTCAATTAACAAATGAAGATCAATTTGATTCTGCAAAAATAAAAAATAAAACTGTTCTATTTTTTTATCCTAAAGCATTAACTGGGGGATGCTCAATTGAAGTAGCTGATTTTCAAAAAAATCTTAAAAAGTTTAATAAAATTGGTTTCGATATAATAGGCGCTTCAAAAGATTCAATTGAAAAAAATAAAAAATTTTCTGATAAATATAAATTGAAATATCCATTAGGATCAGATGAAGGTAAAAATTGTGACAAACTTGGTATTTGGGTAGAAAAATCTATGTATGGTAGGAAGTATTTTGGAATAGACAGATCTACTTTTGTGATTAACGAAAATGGAAATATCTTAAAATCATGGAATAAAGTAAAAGTAAAAGGTCATGTAGAAGAAGTTTATGAATTTTGTAAAAATTTATAACTGGTTAAATAATTTTTCCCGTATCTTTTTGTCTTTTTATAACAAATAAGCCGCTTAATGTTATTATTATTGCTCCACTAATCATATTAGAGCTCGGAATTTCATCAAGTATTAAATAACCAACAATTATTCCAAAAATTATAACACTGTATCTAGCTGATGCCGTTAGAGATAATGGAGCGTAAAACACTGTCATTACTGAAAATAAATACCCAAATAATACAAAAATACTAGATATACATAAATGTGGGATTTGATTAACTGTAACATGATAACCAAAAAATACAGAACCAATTCCAGCAAAGATTGTTATTAATAGAGCGGTTATAAATGTAATTTCGACATTGTTAGTTTTAGTTGCCAGTGATTTTGTGGCAATATCTCTAATAGTTAAGAATATTGCAGAAATAATTGGTAAAATAAAAAGATAATTAAAATCTATATTTTGTGGATTGATTACGACTACTACGCCAATAAAACCTAAGAATACAGCAATCCATCTTCTTATACCAACTTTTTCTTTTAAAAATATAAATGCAAAAATTGTCACAAAAAAAGGATTGGTCATCAGAAGAGTATATACCTCTGAAATTGGTAAAAATACTAATGCAATAAAAAAGAATAAAGCTGTAAGTACTTCATATAACCCACGAATATGAAAGCTTTTAATAGTTATTATTTTAATTAAATCCTTTTTTTCAAAAAATCTTAAATATAATGCTAATAAAATTGTTGTAATAATACCTCTTGTAAAAATTACAGAAAAAATTGAGGAATTAATATCAATTTCTTTTACTGCTAATTTAACAAAACTATCATTTACAGAAAAAGACAATTGACCAGCCATCATTAAAAGAATACCAAATACGCCTGTTGAAAATAATATCTTGCTTTTCATTGTAAAAAAAAATAATTATGATTTGTGTTACAAACTAATATTTCTAGTCATCTATATGGATTTACTGACTTAAAGTCATTAAATGAAAGGGGCCCATTAGTAATTTCTTATGGAAAAGGAATTTACGTTTATGACACTAAGGGCAATAAATATTTGGACGCTAACTCTGGTCTTTGGAATGTTTGTGCTGGATTTGATCATCCAGGATTAGTTGAAGTGGCAAAAAAACAATATGAAAAATTTCCTGGTTATCATTCATTATTTGGAAGGTTATCAGAAGAGACTCTTAAGTTATCAGATAAATTGATAGAAGTATCACCATTTGATCAAGGTAGAGTATTTTTTTGTAATTCTGGTTCTGAAGCTAATGACACAATGGTCAAAATGCTTTGGATGCTTAACGCGAGAACTGGAAATCCTGATAAAAGAAAAATAATAACGCGAATAAACGGATATCATGGTGTAACTTTAGGAGCTTCATCGATGACTGCTAAGCCTTATAATAAAGAATTTGGTTTACCACAAAAAGAATTTATCCATGCTGATTGCCCTCATTATTGGAAGTTTAAAAATGATAATGAAAGTGAACAAGAGTTCTCTAAAAGAATGGCGTTAAATTTAGAGAATTTAATTCTGAAAGAGGATCCTAATACTATAGCAGGGTTTGTAGCTGAGCCAGTACAAGGAGCAGGTGGGGTGATACCGCCATCAAAAAATTATTTTGAACTTATACAACCCATATTAAAAAAATATAAAATACCTTTTATTGCAGATGAAGTAATTTGTGGTTTTGGAAGAACAGGTGAATTATGGGGTTGTAATACATATAATATTAAACCTGATATAATTATTTCATCCAAATGTTTAACTGCCGGTTATTTTCCAATGGGTGCTGTAATAGTTGATAAAAAATTTTCAGATAACTTTGTAGAAGTATCTGAAGAAGCCGAAGAGTTTCCCCATGGTTTCACTGCTGGCGGTCATCCAGTGGGTTGCGCAATAGCCCTGAAAGCAATAGATATTATTATAAATGAAGGATTATTAGATAATGTTAAATCTGTTTCTCCATATTTTTTAGAACGTTTAAATGAATTTAACCAATATAAAAATATAGGAGAGACTAGAGGTATAGGTCTTATGGCTGCATTAGAAATGGTTAAAAATAAAGAAACTAAAGAACCATTTGAAGGTCATTTAAATATGGGAGATACAGTTGCAAATAAATCAATAGATAATGGTTTAATATGTAGGCCATTAGGTCCTGCAATTGTTTTATGTCCACAATTTATAATAAACGAAAAACAAATAGATCAGATATTTGACAGTTTACACAAAACAATAAAAGAAATTTTTAAATAAATTTAATTCTCATATTTAATTATAAATCCAGAATATTTAACATTACTTATAATACTGCTAGGTATAACACCTTCAACCAATGCCATTTCTGGACCATCTTTCGCTTTTTGTGTAATTGATAATATACTTTGCATATCTCCCTGAATTATTGCTTCTACTTCATCTTTACTTTCTTTGTTTTGAACATATCCATTAAGACCTAAAGATATTGCCAAGTCACTAAACCAATGTCTAAAACCAACGTTTTGTACTTTTCCCTTTATTATAAGGCGATATGTTTTAATTTCATTTGTATTCACAATATTTACAATATAAGTATATTTTATCTCATACAATCCTAAATTATTTTTTAATGAATAATAGTATTATTAATGCAACAATTTTACTTTTAATTGCAGGTGTTTTTTTTGTTACTAACGATGCAATTATAAGTTTTCTATCTAAAACAAATGTAAAATTTTATCATTTTATTTTTTATGGGATTCCTGTTTTTTTATGTTTTCCATTATATTTATTAGTA
>CACHBB010000010.1 GCA_902577945.1 uncultured Alphaproteobacteria bacterium | reverse complement strand
ATGGTGATGTTGTAGTTCTTCTTAATTCCGATAAATGGGTTCAAAATAAAAAGGGTAAAGCTTTTCTACCTTTTGAAGAAAGAAAAATAATAATGCATGCTCTAAAGAAAGTAATTGACGTAATAAAATGTGGTGAGGTTGATACAACATGTATAGATGGTATTAAAAATGTACTAGAAAGATACCCAGATAACAAAATCAAATTTGCTAATGGTGGAGATAGAAATAATAACTCAACTCCAGAAACAGTTTTCTGTGAAAAAAATGGAATAGAACTGTTATGGGGTATTGGTGGAGAAAATAAATCTAACTCCAGTTCATGGATTTTAAAAAAATGGATAGAAAAAAGTTAAGGAAATAATTTTCTTGATACCCACTTACTTTCTACCTTTTTGAATTCCACTCTATCATGTAGCCTAAATGGCATGTCTTGCCAAAATTCAATTAAATTTGGCTTAACAACATATCCATTCCAATGTGGTGGTCTGCTAATATTGGTATTTTGAAATTTTTTTTCAAATTCTCTAACTCTGTGTAGTAATGAAGATCTATCATCTAACTCTTCAGATTGCATAGATGCCCATGCCCCTATTCTACTTCCTAGTGGTCTTGACTTAAAATATTCATCAGCTTCATAATTATCAATTACAGAAACCGCACCTTCAATTCTTATTTGCCTTTGTAAAGATTTCCAATGAAAATTTAATGCTACATTAGTGTTATTTTCTAAAGCTCTTCCTTTTTTACTATTTGAATTTGTATAGAAAATAAAACCTCGACTATTATAAGATTTCAATAATACGATTCTTGAATTTGGTTTACCATCAGAAGAAATGGTTGCTAAATTCATGGCATTGGGGTCATTTATCTCACTTTTTTTTGCTTCTTCAAACCATTCTTCAAAAAGAGATAGGGGATTAGTGTTGGAATTTATTAAATTTGGCTCTGTTGACATATTAGAGATATGATTATTATTTTTTATAAGTATATATAGCTATATTTAAAAAAAAACACTGATTTACAATATGTTAATGCAAAATAAAAAAGGTCTTATTATGGGTGTGGCAAATGATAGGTCAATTGCTTGGGGTATTGCCAAAAAACTTGCTGAACAGGGTGCTGAAATAGCTCTTACTTACCAAGGTGATGCACTTAAGAAAAGAGTTGAGCCTCTTGCTAATGAAATAGGATCATCTGTAATAATACCATGTGATGTTTCAGACTCAAAAAGTATGAACAATGTTTTTGATATATTGAATGACAAATGGGGTGAATTAGATTTTCTTGTGCATGGAATTGGTTTTTCTAATAAAGATGAATTAAGAGGAAAATATTACAATACTTCCTCTGAAAACTTTAAACAAACAATGCATATATCTTGTTATTCATTCACAGAATCATGCAGACTTGCAGAGCCATTAATGAATAAAGGTGGATCGATCCTTACTTTAACTTATTATGGATCAGAACAAGTTATGCCTCATTATAATGTTATGGGAGTAGCGAAAGCTGCGCTTGAAGCTAGTGTTAGATATTTAGCGGTTGATTTAGGAGAAAAAAATATAAGAGTTAATGCAATTAGTGCTGGTCCTATAAAAACTTTAGCAGCTTCTGGAATTGGTGATTTTAGATTTATTTTAAAATGGAACGAACTTAATGCTCCATTGAAAAGAAATGTAAATCAGCAAGATGTAGGAAACTCAGCTTTATATCTTTTAAGTGATCTTGGAAGCGCAGTTACCGGCGAAATACAACACGTTGACTGTGGTTATCATACTGTAGGAATGGTTGCAGTAGATGAAAGTGAAAATGTTTCTGAACTATTAGCTGAGTTTAAAAATTCTAAAAAATGACAGCTAATTCTTTAGGAAAAATATTTACTTTTACAACATGGGGAGAAAGTCATGGAAAAGCCATAGGATGTGTAGTTGATGGTGTTCCATCGAACATAAACTTGACTGAGAAAGACATTCAACCTTTTTTGGATAAAAGAAAACCAGGTCAGTCAAAATTTACAACTCAGCGCAAGGAACAAGATAAAGTTGAAATACTATCAGGAACTTTCGAAGGAAAGACAACAGGACACCCAATTTCTCTTATTATTTATAATCAAGATCAAAGATCAAAAGATTATGGTGATATTAAAAATAAATTTAGGCCAGGTCATGCTGATTATACTTATTGGAAAAAATATGGAATAAGAGATTATAGAGGAGGAGGTAGATCTAGTGCTAGAGAAACTGCAATGAGAGTTGCGGCTGGAGCAATAGCAAGAAAAATAATAAAAAATAAAATAAAAAACCAAGTAGTGATTACGGGTGCTTTAGTGCAAATCGGTAACCATAAAATTAATTATGATAATTGGAATTATAATTTTATACCTAAGAATAATTTTTGGAGCCCAGATAAACAAATAGTTAAAACATGGGAAAAAGAAATAAATATAGCAAGAAAATCTGGTTCATCTTTAGGTGCAATAATTGAAATTAGAGTTAAAGGTTTACCAGCTGGGTTAGGTGAGCCAATTTATGAGAAAATTGACTCAGATATTGCTAGGTCATTAATGTCAATTAATGCTGTCAAGGGTGTAGAGATGGGAAATGGTTTTGACAGTGTTTATGAAACTGGAATTTCAAATGTTGATGAAATGAGAATTAAAAACAAAAAACCTATATTTTTATCAAACAACAATGGTGGTGTTCTAGGAGGTATAACTACAGGACAAGAATTGATTGCTAGATTTGTAGTAAAACCAACAAGTTCAATATTATCGACAAAAAAAACAATTAATACAAAACTAAAAGAAACAACTATCTTGACTAGAGGTCGTCATGATCCATGTGTGGGTATTCGAGCAGTTCCTGTTGGTGAAGCAATGGTTGCAACAACTATTGCTGATCACTGTTTAAGATTTCTTTAGAATACAATAAATTAGAAATTCAATATTACCTTTTGGTCCAGTTATTGGACTTTCAACCAAACCAACTACTTTTGTATTAATTTTGGCTTTAAACCAATTTGATATTTGAGTACATACTTGCTTATGGATTAATGAATCTTTCACAATACCTTTTTTTAAATTCATTTTTTTAGTTTCAAATTGAGGTTTAATTAAAGCGATAATTTCAGCATTTGTTGATACAAGCTTTAAGCTTGGCTCAATGACCTTTGTTAAACTTATAAAACTGACATCACAAACTACGATATCTATTTTGTCATGAATAATTGATTTATCTAAATATTTTGCGTTAAAATTTTCTATACTTATAATTTTTTTTTCTTTTCTTAATTTTTCATGCAATTGATTAGTACCAACATCAATAGAATATATCTTTTTTGCATTTTTTTTTAAAAGGACTTCAGTAAAACCTCCTGTTGATGAACCAATATCTAAACAAGTTTTATTTTTAATATCAATTCCAAAATGATCTATTGCTTTTAATAGTTTATACGCACCTCTTGATACCCATTGTGGATGAAGTTTTTTTATTTTTATTAGTGAATTTTCTTTAAAACTATTTCCACTTTTAGTAATTATTTTGTCATTAACCAAAACTTGACCAGCCATAATCATAGATTGGGCTTTTGATTTAGTTTCAGCTAAATTTTTTTTTATTAAAAGCTGGTCTAATCTTATTTTTAAATCTTTTCTCAAAATTACTAAAAACTATTTAAAATCTTCTTTTGAAATTTTATTATTTTCCTGTTTTATTTTTTTGATTTGGCTTTCAATACTCTTTAATTTTTCTTCACATAGTTTTTTTAAATTCATTCCTTCTTCGTAAAGTTTTACAGATTCCTCCAAATCAACTTCACCATTTTCCAATTTTTCTACTATAGACTCAAGTTTTTTTAAATTACTTTCAAAATTGTTATTTTTATTCATTTGTTTTATCTATTTTTAAAATTTTTGAATTCTGTATATCATATATTAAAGCATAGACTTTATCATTAGTTTTAATTGTGAATAATATTCTATTATTATCGACCAAATCAATATCTGTTATTTCATGTCCTTCCTCTAAATTTAAGCTATAATTAATTAAGTTTGTTTCTAAATTACTTTGTTTTTTTGTCGTTTTTATATACAAACCATAAACAAGGGCTAAAAAACAAATAATTATTAATATACCTAAAAAAATAACAATAAACTTAAGAATTTTTTGAGACATGAATGATTTTTATAATGTTAAATTAAGAATAAATAAACAATTAAGTTTACAAAGACTAGATAAAGTTCTGGTTTCAAAAATAGAAGGATATTCGAGGTCACAAATAAAAACTTTAATCTTAAATGGTAATGTAAGTCTTAATGAAGAAGAAATTAAAGATCCATCATACATAACTAAAGAAAATGAAAATTATTCTATAAATATTATTTTAAGAAAAGAAAAAAAACATCCAGGTGAAAACATTGATTTGAATATTATTTATGAAGATGAGGATATACTGGTTATAAATAAACCGCCAAACTTAGTAATGCATCCAGCACCAGGAAATGAAAATGGAACTCTTGTTAATGCTCTTATGCACTATACCAATAACCAACTAAGTAATTTAGATGATAATTCTAGACCAGGAATAGTACATCGTTTAGATAAAGATACTAGTGGAATCCTAGTCGTTGCAAAAAATAATAGAGCTCATTTAAATTTAGCCGAACAATTTAAAGAACATAGTATCTCGAGAAAATATAAAGCAATTGTTTGGGGAGTTCCAGATAGTCAATCAATAGAAGGGTATATAGAAAGAAATAGAAAAAATAGAAAAAAAATGAGTTTAAATAATAAGGGTTTTGGTAAATATTCTAAAACTGATATTAAGTTAGAAAAAACTTTTGGTATTGCTAGTATAATTGACTGCTATTTACACACTGGAAGAACTCATCAAATTAGGGTTCATTTAACTTCTAAGAATTCTCCAATAATTGGTGATAAAGTCTATGGGAAGAGCAAAATTAACCAATTCGGGAGAGATAAGAATACTTTTAATAAATTTATGATTTTGAAAAATTTTAATAGACAAGCATTACATGCATATCATCTTGGCTTAGATCATCCAATTTCAAAAAAAAGAATGAATTTTAACATTGAAATTCCTGAAGATTTTAAAAATTTAATAGAATTATTACTAAAATATTAATTAATATTTTATTTATGGTATAGGCTTATTATGAATTTACCAGTTCTTTCAGGAGAAGGGAATTTAGCGGTTTATCTTCGAGAGATAAAAAAATTTCCAATGCTAACAGCTGAGGAGGAGTACATGCTCGCGAAACGCTACAAGGAGCACGGAGACTCAGATGCTGCACATAAGCTAGTTACAAGTCACCTTCGTTTAGTTGCTAAAATAGCAATGGGTTACAGAGGATATGGTTTGCCAGTTACTGATTTGATTTCAGAGGGTAATGTTGGAATTATGCAAGCAGTTAAAAAATTTGACCCAGAAAAAGGTTTCAGATTAGCTACTTATGCAATGTGGTGGATAAGAGCACAAATACAAGAGTATGTTCTACATAGTTGGTCATTAGTTAAAATAGGAACTACTGCAGCTCAAAAAAAACTTTTTTTTAATTTACGTAAAATTAAAAATCAACTTACATCAATTGACTCAGGCAATTTATCTCCTGAAAATGTTAGAGAAATAGCATCTAGATTAGATGTAAAAGAAGGTGAAGTCATTGATATGGAAAATAGACTTTTTACTTCAGATCAATCTTTAAATGTTAAATTAGGTGAAGAACAAGACACAGAATGGCAAGACTTAATAGAAGATAAACAAGAAACTCATGATAGAATTATTGAAAAAAAAGATGAGCTAATTTATCGACGAAATTTACTTTTAAAAGCGTTTAATGTTTTGAATGACAGAGAAAAAGAAATTATTAATCTTAGAAAGTTAAGTGAAAACCCATTAAAACTAGAAGATTTAAGTAAAAAATATAAAATTAGCAGAGAAAGAGTCAGACAAATTGAAGAAAAAGCTCTAGAAAAACTTCAAAAAGAAATTTCAAATCTTAGATAAAGTTCCATTTATATCAATTGTCTCTTTTCTATCTGGTCCTGTCGAAACAATAGAAATCTTAGTTTCCATAAGCTCTTCAAGTACTTTTATGTAGTTTTTAGCATTTTCTGGAAGATCATTAAACTTATTAATTCCTGCTGTTGATTTTTCCCAACCATTTACTTTTTTATAAATTGGTTTGATCTTATCAAATAAAAATTCTTCACTTGGTATATAATCGTAATCTTTATTTTCAATTGAATACCCAGTACATATGTTAATTTCTTTTAATTCATCTAATACATCAAGTTTTGTTAGTACAATGTCAGTGATGCCATTAAGTTTAATTGACTGTTTTAATAGAACACTATCAAACCAACCACATCTTCTTTTTCTTTTTGTAACTGTTCCAAATTCTTGTCCTTTGTCACCTAAATGTTCACCAATATTATCCATTAATTCTGTTGGAAATGGTCCTGATCCCACTCTTGTAGTATATGCTTTAGTTATTCCTAAAATTTTATGATTTTCCCTATCACTAAAACCTGTTCCAGAAAATATTTGTCCGGATATTGTATTTGAGGACGTAACATAAGGATATGTTCCAAAATCAATATCTAACATTGAACCTTGTGCTCCCTCAAAAACAATGTTTTTATTTTTTTGTCCTAATTCATTTATCATTTTCCATAAAGGGACACTAAAAGAATTAAGATAGCTAGCCATAGATAAGAGTTCTTTATAATAATTTTCTGAAATTTTATAATTGTGTTTAGACATTTTATCTTTATGAAATTCATGTAAATTATCAATTTTTTGTTTTAAAAACTTTGGATCTTTTAAATCACATATTCTAATAGCTCTTCTGCCTACTTTATCCTCATATGCAGGACCAATTCCTTTTTTAGTAGTTCCTATTTCTTTGTTGCCTCTAGAGATTTCATTTATTTCATCAAGTAATTTATGGATAGGTAAAATTAAACATATGTTGTCAGCAATGTACAAATTATCTTTATTTACTTCTATGCCTTGTTCTTTTAGATTTTTTATTTCAGACAGTAATGCCCAAGGATCTAAAACTACACCATTGCCAATAGCACATTTTTTATTGTTTATTATTCCTGAAGGTAGTAAATTGAGTTTATAAATTTTGTTATCTACTTTAATTGTATGACCAGCATTATTACCGCCTTGATATCTAACAATTAAATCAGCTTTAGAAGAAATCCAGTCAACTATTTTACCTTTTCCTTCATCACCCCATTGAGTTCCAACTATGGTATAATACATTATATCTGCTTAACTAAGTTTTTCATTAAGTAATATTTAATTCCAAATTTTTTTGCTTCATTTTTGAAATCAATATTATCTTCAAAAGATTTAAATAAACTATACCCTTTATTAATCAATTTTTTTTTAATCTTATCACTGGTATTAAATGGAATCAGAATTCTTTTATTTTTATTTATTAATGAAGAAGATCTTAAAAGTGTATCCATATAGCAAGTATATCCAATAGCTGTCTCTGAGTTGTTTCCATATTTTAAATTATATCTACCTCCCCCAGCAATCTCTCCTCTCACATCTTTTGCAAAAAATGTAAATTTTATACCTTTGTAATAATTTTTATTTTTTTGAAGATCAAAAAAATCAATATTTAATAAATCATTTTTAGAAGTTTTAATCAAATTAGCTATCTTAATTAATCTTTTAACTTCATTATCATAACCTATTATTTTATTTAATTTAGAAATATAATTTTTTTTATTTTTAATTGAACCAGAACATAAATGTAAAGTCTTAAAAGAATCAAATAATTGATGTTTTTTTAATATTTTTAAAATACTATTTATATCTTTTAATTGTATTAATTTTTTTAATTGACGTTTTAAATCTTGGTCTGCTACTTTCTTTAATAAACTATCTAAAAAAAATGGGGCTGTAATTTCAATTACAATATTTTTAACTCCTATTTTTTTTAATGTTTCATATGCTAGATTAATAATTTCAACATCAGCCTTATAGCTTTCAGAGCCAATTATTTCTGCACCAACTTGTTGAAATTGTCTTTCTGGCCTTAAAATAGTTCCTACTTTTCTAACCACTTCACCATAGTAGCATAATTTAAGTGGTCTTATTTTATTTGACAATCTTGAAGAGGCGATTCTTATTATTTGTGGAGTAATATCATTTCGAATACCTAATTGATCTTTTTTTTTATGTGTTTTTAATATCAGAGTATTGCTATCTAAGTTTTTACTATATTCAATCAACGGTGTTTTGATCAATGTAAAACCATTATCTCTAAAATAATTAATAATACTGTTTTTGTATTTATGCTCTATAGATGCATCATAATTCAAGCTATCTTTAAAACCTGCTGGCACTAAAAATTTATTAATCAAGATAAGACCTTATAAGTTTTTTTAATTTGAGAGATTTCTTTTTTACTTCAATCATATCCTCGCCTTCAACTAAAATTCTAACCAACGGCTCTGTTCCTGATAATCTAACAAGTGATCTAATTTTTTTATTATTATATGAATTATCATTTTGTAAATCATTAAGTAATTTTGTTAACTTAATATTTTTTGTTTTATAGGTTAAATTGATTTTTTCTTGTGCAAAATCTTCATAAAGATCAAATAATTTACTTGGTTTATATTTATTTGATATTAAAATTTCTGTAATTTTTAAAGCTGCTAAAATTCCATCACCAGTATTAGAATAATCCGATAATATAATATGTCCTGACTGTTCGCCACCTACAAGAGATTTTGATTTTTTCATTTGATTTATTACATTTATATCTCCTACTGATGTACGCTTTATTTTTAATTTTAATTTATCTTTGAGATAACGTTCTAAGCCCATATTGGACATTACAGTTATGATAACATCATGTTGATTAGATTTTTTCTTAGGCTTAACATAATTTTTACATAGTAATCCTATAATTTTATCACCATCTACTTCATTGCCCTTTTCATCAACAACAATTAATCTATCCCCGTCACCATCAAATGCAAATCCAATATCTGCTTTTTGATTAACAACTTTCATTGAAAGAGATTTGGTATCAACTGCACCACAATTTTTATTTATATTAAATCCATCAGGAGTATTGTTGATAGTAATAACATTATGACCTAGCTCCCAAAATAAATTTGGTGCTATGTTGTATGTTGCTCCATTAGCACAATCTAAAACAATTTTTAGTTTTTTTTTGGGAGATGATTTAGATAATGTACTTTTCAAGAATTCCGAATATCTACCAGAAGCGTCTTCTAGCCTTTTTGCATTTCCAGATTTAAATGTATTATTTAAAACCTTAGAATATTTTTTTTTATCTAAAACAATTTTTTCAACTTTTTGCTCAATTCTTGAACTTAATTTAGTTCCAGTACTATCAAAGAATTTAAGTCCGTTATATTCATATGTATTGTGAGAAGCTGTAATCATTACCCCAATATCAGCTCTTAATGTTTTAATCATTAAAGGAACAGCAGGGGTTGGAAGAGGTCCAACTAATATTACATCCATACCCATAGAAATAAAACCAGCCGTTACAAGTGGCTCGTATAAATACCCAGATAACCTTGTATCTTTACAAATGACAACTCTACTATTTACAGAATTTTTCTTTTTTAGAAGAAACGCGACTGTCTTTGCTATTTTGAGACAAGTTTCAGCTGAAAGAGGTTCTTTGTTAACTAAGCACCGTATACCATCAGTGCCAAAAATTTTAGACATTTAGGTCTTTTATTCAAAAAAAGAAGTAAAGTGAAGTAATTAAATTAGTTCGCTGGAGCTGGAGTAGGACCGCTAGTTTTTGGTACGGATGTTGCTGGTTTTTTTGGAGTGTTAACATCATTGTCAAAGTCATCACGATTTGGTTTTATACCTTTGATTAAGTCTTTAATTTCTTCACCAGATAATGTTTCGTACTCTAAAAGACCTTTTGCAACAATATGAAGTTCTTCAATATTGTCTTGAAGAATTTTTCTACAATTTTTTTCAGCTTCTTCAGCAAGGTGTCGTACCTCTTCATCAATCAGCTTTGCAGTTGAATCAGATAAATTTTTTGATTGTGCTACTGAGTGCCCAAGGAAAACTTCTTCACTATCGTTATTATAGCGAAGTCTACCTAGTTTTTCACTCATTCCCCATTCAGTAATCATTTTTTTTGCAAGATTGGTAACCATTTGAATATCACTTGCAGCTCCATTAGTTATTTTATCTTTACCAAAAATCATTTCTTCTGCAATTCTACCACCAGTTGCTATTAATAAATGAGCTTTCATTTGATCTTTTCTCATAGACAATTGATCTTTTTCAGGCAGCCTCATTACCATACCTAAAGCTCTTCCTCTTGGAATTATTGTTGCTTTATGAATTGGATCTGAAGCTGGTGAATGAAGTGTTGCTACTGCATGGCCTGCTTCATGGTATGCAGTAAGTTTTTTTTCATCCTCAGACATTACCATAGATCTTTTTTCAGCACCCATCATAACTTTATCTTTTGCACTTTCAAAATCCTCAAGAGTAACCATTCTTTTATTTTTTCTAGCTGCAAGTAGTGCAGCTTCGTTTACTAAATTTGCAAGATCGGCTCCTGAAAAGCCAGGCGTTCCTCTTGCAATAATTTTAGAGTCAAATTTTGGAGAAACTTTAATTTTTTTAATGTGAACTTTTAATATCTTATCTCTACCCATTACATCAGGATTATTAACAGTTATTTGACGATCAAATCTTCCTGGTCTTAGTAGAGCTGGATCTAAAACATCAGGTCTGTTAGTAGCTGCTATAATTATTACACCTGCATTAGCCTCAAAACCATCCATCTCGACTAAAAGTTGATTTAATGTTTGTTCTCTTTCATCGTTGCCACCACCTAAACCTGCACCTCTATGCCTTCCAACAGCATCAATTTCATCAATAAATACAATGCAAGGTGCATTTTTTTTACCCTGGTCAAACATGTCTCTTACTCTGCTCGCCCCTACTCCAACAAACATTTCTACAAAATCAGAACCTGAAATAGAAAAGAAGGGTACGTTTGCTTCTCCTGCGATTGCTCTTGCAAGTAATGTTTTTCCTGTTCCTGGAGGTCCTACAAGTAAAGCCCCTCTTGGAATTTTACCACCAAGTCTAGAGAATTTTTGTGGATCTTTTAAAAATTCTACAACTTCCTCTAATTCTTGTTTTGCTTCATCAATTCCAGCTACATCATCAAAAGTAACTTTGCCAACAGCTTCATTTAGAAGTTTAGCTTTTGACTTTCCAAAACCCATTGCTTTGCCACCTCCAGATTGCATCTGTCGCATAAAGAAAATCCAGACCCCAATTAATAGCAACATTGGAAACCATGAAAGTAAAACACTTAAAAGTGGATGCATTGATCTTTCAGAAGGTTCTGCTGTAATCTTTACACCACTATTATTAAGTTTATCAACAAGGTTTGGGTAATCAGGAGCAAATGTATTAAAAGGCCTACCATCGTCAAAAAAGCCAGTAACACTATTACCACTTATATTAACTTCAGCTACATTTCCTGCATCAGTTGCAGCGATAAAATCAGAGAAGGAAATTTTTGTACTACTTTTACTTGAATTTGAGCCCTGAAATAAATTAAAAAGGACAATTAAAAGCAGACCAATAATTATCCATAGAATTATATTTTTGCTCATGTTTTTCATTATCTAATTAAATAGGAATTTATTATGAAAACACAATACTTTTATTGGAAATTAGTCTAATTTTTGGAGAAACATTAGAGAATTTGCCTCTTTTTTTATGATCATCCCTTTAATATTATATAATGTTAAAGCATCTTCTTTTACTAAGTTTACAAATTTCTGAATATTATTAGATCTTAATCCTAAATTCGTTCCAAAAAAAAAATAATAAATCTTTTTGATAACTTTTTCAGCTATTAGCTTATGTAGTTTTTTGAAATTTTTTAGATCAAAATGTAATTTGTTTTTTTCAATTAAAATAACATTCTTAAGTAAAATTTCAGCAACCATTTGTTTGTATGAGGGCAGGTATTTTTTTACCAACTTTATCTCATTCAAAATTTCTTTTTTATCTGAAATTTTTATCTTTTCTAAGTAATTTCTTATAACAGGTCTTGTATATTTAAAATTAGAATTAGATGGGTCTTGTATGAAACTAACTTTATTATTTTTATTGAATTTATATATTTGTTTTTTTGAGAAGACTATTAATGGCCTTAAAATATGAACCTTATTCATAACTGTATTTTTATTTATTGATTGTAATCCCTCAAAATCACTACCAGAAATTTTTCTATTAATAAAAGTTTCAATGTAATCATCTTTATGATGACCTATAAATAAATGCAAAATATCATTTTTAATACAATAATTTGTTAATACTTTGTATCTGTTAGTTCTTGCTTGAGACATATTTTTTTTTGTTACGTTTGATTTTTTTACTGTCAAAATTTTAGAACTAATATTTTTTTGATTTAATAGATTATAAATAGTTTTGGCCTCTAATGAAGACTCTTTCCTTAATTTATGATCTACGATCAAAGCCACCAAATTTCCGTTATTTTTTTTTATCCAATTATTTAATAGGTATAAAAGTGCCATACTGTCTGGACCCCCAGATACACCAATAGCTACGGAAGGATTTTTTTCAAATTTATGGTTTACGCTTAAAGCTTTAGTGAAATTAATTTGATTTAATATCATTCGTTAGAAGTAAGGCAGTTTTCCTCTGAAATGATTTTTTTTGATTTTTTTATAAGTTTGTGTTCAGGAAAATCCTCTGCAAATTTAATCATCGTATTGCATGCATCTGATATTTTATCTACTTCAAATAATGATAGGGATAGCTTGTATAACATATCGGGAGCTTTTATACTTTTTGGAAATTTTTGATAACCTTCTGCAAAAATTAAAGCAGCATCTCTATGTTTTTTTTCTAAAATATGAAGCTCTCCAAGCCAATAATGTGCTGAACCAGATAATTGATTTTCTGGATTTTCATTTATAAACTGAGATAGCATTTTTTTAGCAGTCTCCCAATTTTTTTCTCTAATATTATCAAATGCAAGCTGAAATTGATCTTCAGGAGATAACTTAACTTCTTCTTCTAAATCGTCCGTTATTTGCTCTTCGTCCTGATTGTTTTCTAAATTATTTTCCTTAGTTAATTTTAAAGAACCAAGGGTATTTTCATTTTCTAAATTTTGATCAGTAATTTTTTCATCTTCAGATATTTGGTTTGTAGATCTTAATTCTATATTTTGGAGGCTAGACATTTTTAAAGTTAATTCGTTAACAATAACTTCAAAATTTTGTATGCTTTTTGATAAATCATCTATTTGAAAAAGTATTTCTTCAAAATTTAAATTTAAGTTTTTAACATCTCTTTCGATGTCATATATTCTCATATCGATAGCAGATAAATTAGATATTAAATCGTTATTAAGATTTTCATTAGAGTTATTACTATCAGAATAAACTGATTTTGATAAATCTGTCACTTCTCTTTGTAATCTTTCTAATTGTTGTTGAATTGTAAGTAAATTTTCATTTGAATAAATTTTTGTTGAAATAAATAAAATTAGGAAAAATAAGAAAAACTTTTTCATAATAAAATCTTAATCTTGAATTGAGATTTAATTATGGCGTTATTTAAAAAATAACGCCAAAGTAAAATGATAAATTAATTAACTATAGTAACTGATCTTCTGTTTTGTGCCCATGCACCATCGTTTGACCCAACAACTGCAGGTCTTTCCTTACCATAGCTTATAGTTGAAACTCTATCAGGGTTTATACCAAGCCCAATAAGATAATTTTTTACTGATTGTGCTCTTTTTTCCCCTAAAGCCAAGTTATATTCCCTAGTTCCTCTTTCATCACAATGTCCCTCAATTGTGACAGATACATCGCTATTTTGTTTAAGCCATGCAACTTGATCTTGAAGTAATTCTAATGCATCTGAATCTAATTCTGCACTGTCGTAGCCAAAGAATACTCTATCACCTACATTAACAATTAAATCTTCTTGAGATCCAGAAACAATTCCACTACCAGCTGTCTCTGTTAGAGTTCCCTCTTCAAGAGAACTGTCTGAAGACGCTGATCCTGATCCTGATGAGTCGGCTGAATCTTTAGGTTTAGTTGCACAAGCAGCAACGAATAAAACTAAAAAAGCTGAAATTAAAAACTTGTAAAACATATTAAATTTGCTCCCTTGATACTTAATTAATACAATACCCCTAATATAAATTATACTGGTTTCTTAACATTTTTAAAAATATTTCCTATATTTTTTTCTTTTTTTAGTCAAATTAGTGCATTAATGGCGACCATGCTGGGTCTGAACCACCTAATGGGGTTATTACTTTTCTTTCGTTATATCCAGTTAAATCTATTGAATAAAGACTAGATTCACCTCCAGAACCATCTTCTGCAGTTCTTTCCTCCTTGAAATACATAAGGAATCTTCCATTTGGTGCCCAAGTAGGTCCCTCAACATGAAATGATTTAGCTATCATTCTTTCGTTAGAGCCATCAATTTCCATAACGCCTATGTAAAATTGACCACCCTCTTGCTTGGTAAATGCAATCATATCACCTCTTGGAGACCAAACAGGTGTATAATAGCTACCTGCTTCTCTACTTATCCTTCTAACATTTTTACCATTTACATCTGTTACATACAAATGCCTTCTCCCACTTCTATCAGAATTAAAAACAATTTTACTACCGTCAGGAGAAAAACTTGCTGATACATCTATAGAAGAATTGTTTGTAACTCTTTTTGATATTCTTGTTTTAAGATCAAGAATATATATTTCTGAATTACCAACATTAGGATCAGTATATGACATAATTATCTGGTTACCATCAGGTGAAAAACGAGGAGCAAATGTCATACCTGGAAACTCACCCACAATTTCTTGTTTTCCTGTTTCAATATCAAAAATATAAACTCTTGGACTGTTTCTGTTTATATATGACATGTATGTAATTTTTTGAGAGTTAGGTGAAAATCTAGGAGTTAAAACTAAATACGATCCATCAGTTAAAAATCTATGATTGGACTGATCTTGATCCATAATTGCTAATCTTTTTTGTTTATTTTCTTTAGGTCCGGTCTCAGCAACATAGACTATTCTTGTATCGAAATAACCACCTTCGCCAGTTATATTTTTAAAAACTGAATCAGCAATAATATGTGCAACTCTTCTCCAATTTTTTTCGTTTGTTTCATATTTTTTAGCAACTAATTGTTTTTGTTGAAAAACATCATAAAGTCTAAATTCGACAGAAATTTTGCCATTTGAACCATTTATTACTCCTGATACTAAATGCTGTGCTTTTATAACCTTCCAATCTTCAAAACGAGGTTGGTCAGATAACGATTTATTAGTCTGAATAAATGCTTTTTTATCTAGAGGTATAAAAAGTCCAGATCTTTCGAGATCATCAGAGATCACACTTGAGATATTTTTACCAATCTTTTCAAAATTTTCCTTATTTGAATATAAATTCGTGATTGCAATTGGTGTTGGCTTGATACTTCCTTGAGTTAAAGTAACCTCTAATGAAAAAATTTTTGTAGAAGAAAATATAAATAATATGAAAACTAAGTACTTTAACATTAATATCCTTTCATAATACTGTAATCAAAAGTAATTGTAAGATTTTTCCATAATTTATATTTATCTTTAGGTAATTTAAGTGGCATACATTCAGGATTCAAGAGTGTTCGCATTGCACTGTCTGTTATAGGTCCATAAAAAGGATTACTTTTAGATATATTTGTGTCAAGAATACGAACAGAATTCTCTAAAACTTGCATATTTTTTCTCACTTTTGCTGATATTGTAACTTTATCTCCAATGTTAATTACTGCCCCAGCTGGTGCATTCCAACACGATGATAATTGTTGACGTAAAAGATCTATTTCTGAAATTGATAGTATCATATTGTCGTTCTGTTCTTTTTCTCCCAATTGATTACTTTGTTCCTCATTTATATCGTCTTCAACAACATTATTAGACTTATCATTTCTTAAATCTTTTAACATTGAAGCAATACTAAAATCCTCTTCAGGTTTTGGCCTTGGCTTGGTAGAAATTTTATTATTACTGATTTTATTTTCGTTTTTAATAATAGGCTCCGCTAATAGATCAGAGTTATTTTTTACAGTTTCTATTTTTTTTGGCTTGGGTTTAAGTTTTGGTTTAATCGTATTTGTTTTTAAGGTTTCCACTTTAGTTTTAATTTCAGCTATTTCTTTTTGTTCAATCTTAATCTCTTTTTTTTGTTGAATTTGTATGCTATTATTTTCGCTTATTATTGTATTATTTTTTCTATTTTCATCTATTGATTTAATTTTTTCAGTTACTTCAAATTTTTTTTGAACTTCAGTATTATCAGAAGAATTAAACTTTTTTTGTTTAAAGTTTGTCTTCATATTTTCTTGATTTTCAGTCTTAGATTTTTCAACATTTGTTTTTTCTGATACATTCAAAATCTCAATTGGAATAATGTTTGGAACAAATACATCCTTAGGTCCAAAAAAGTTTGGTAGACCAACTGCGAAAAGTAAAATAATTAAATGGAGAAATGCTGAAAATAAAAGACCAGAATTTTGAGGATTAAGTTTATCAATAAATTCCAAAAATTTAAAAGAATTATAATTAATTCTCTCCATTGCTATTTTATATTTTGAGTAATTAATGCAACTTTTATATAGCCAGCTGAGTTTATTATTGACATTATTTCTAAAATTCTTCCGTAAGCTACTACTCTATCACCTCTTATATATATTCTTGCTTCTGTGTTTCGTTCAGTAATAGCATTAATCCTCGGTATTAAATTTTCTACTTCAACAAGAGATTCTCCAATGTAAACTTCACCTTCTAAATTAACAGTAATTTCTATAGGATCTTTTTGATCAGTAAGTGCGCTTGCCTTAACCTTTGGTAAATCAACTGGTATTCCCACTGTTAGAAGAGGGGCGGTGACCATAAAAACTATCAGTAAAACAAGCATGACATCTACAAATGGCGTAACATTTATTTCACTCATTTGTGAATATTTTCTTCTTCTAGTTTTTCCAGAATTATTTAAGTTAATCAATTTATTTCTTCTCTAGTTGTCTAAAAAATATAGTTGTAAATTCGTCCATAAACGTCTCTAAGGAAATAAAATACTTTGAAATATCGTTTGAAATTTTATTGTATGCAATAACAGCTGGTATAGCTACAAATAATCCTAGGGCTGTAGCGAATAAAGCCTCTGCAATTCCAGGAGCAACGACAGCTAAATTAGTATTCTGAGCTATAGCAATTGATTTAAAACTATTCATTATTCCCCATACTGTTCCAAATAGCCCTATAAAAGGGGCTGTAGATCCAGCGGTAGCAAGAAAAGTTAAATTTTTTTCAACATTTTCACTCTCTTTATTGAAAATAACAGACATTGATCTTTGCATTCTGTCTTTTAGAGAATTTAGATCTAATTTTTCATCATGTTGAGATTTGCTTTTTTTCCACTCTAGTATAGCCGCACAGAATATTTTTGACTTGGGATCTATTTTATTAAAATTTAGTGTTTCATATAAATCCTCGAAAGAATTTCCTGACCAGAATATTTCTTCAAATTCTTTTTCAAGTTTTTTGAGCTGTCTCATTCTTAAAATTTTTGAAACTATTACACTCCAAGAATATATTGATGCTAGGATTAAAATGATTATTACAGATTTAACTACAATGTCAGCCTGCATAAACAAACCAAACATTGAAAAATCTGGTGACTCGTTTATAATATCTAAGTTATTTATTTCTTCCATAATTTATTTTTTTATTTTTTCTAAATCACTACTATGAACCATTACCCAGAAACCTGGTCTATTTTTTTCACATAAAGCGATTACTGGTGTTTTACCTTCTTCTTTTGCTAACTTAGCTGTGTCATCCCAAAGAGATATAGCAGTATGCTTAGCTCTTAATTTACACTCTATAAATAAATCATCATGTATGACATCTGCCCGTGTTACTTTTCCATTTCCACCACTTAAAGGTGTTCTTTTCCCATTAAAATAGGTGGCAACATCTCTTTCTCTTTTTTTCCATGCTTTATCTGGCATTTAAATCCTTTCTTTACGATGTTAAGGATGACATAACGTCTTCGTCAACTTCAAAATTTGATGAAACAACTTGTACATCATCATTATCCTCTAATATTTCAAGCAATTTAAATAATTTATCGGCAGTTTCCTTGTCAATATTTATAGAATTTTTACTTTTCCAAATTAAATTTGAGTAATTTGTTTGACCATAGTTTTTAATAATTTTATCATTAAGATTATGGAGTCTATTCTGATCACAGTAAATTAAATACTCATTATCTGTTACTTCATAATCATCAGTTTCATTTTCAACTAGAAAGTCAAATAGGTCTTCCTCTTTTACTAAATCAAGATTTAGAGATATATTGCCTAATCTTTCAAAACCAAAACTGACACTACCTGTTTCTCCAAGATTACCTCCATATTTACTAAATATTGATCTAACCTCTGCTGCGGTCCTGTTTTTATTATTTGTTAGGGCTTCAACTATGATTGCTACACCTTCTGGTCCATAGCCTTCATACCTTACTTCTTCATAATTACTATCGGGGTCATTTCCTTGTCCTTTTTTAATTGCTCTTTCAATATTGTCTTTTGGCATATTTAAACCCTTAGCTGATGCAATAGCTGACCTCAGTCTAATATTACTCTCAGGATCATCTCCACCCACTTTAACTGCTACTGAGATTTCTCTACCAAGACGAGAAAATATTTTTGCTCGCTTTTTATCTTGAGCACCTTTTCTATGCATAATATTTTTAAATTTGGAATGTCCAGCCATTTTTATTTACCTATAAATAATGATATCGTTGTTAGTAAAGTCTTATAATTAAACCTAAAATGTGTCTAATATGTGCAAATTATATGTGTTTTATTGGCACTATACTTTTTGCTAAACCAGTTGTATCGTCCGTATCGATTATAGCTCCACAAATAGAAACTGGTCCTTTTGCTGGGGTAAAACCTCCTTCCAATCTATACCCCTTAGTAAAACTATGAATGGGGTTAGCAATATCCATTCCAATAATTGAATTATAATCACCAGTCATTCCCACATCAGTCTGATATGCTGTACCTTTTGGTAAAATTGAATGATCAGATGTAGGAATGTGTGTATGAGTTCCAAGCACTCCTGATACAAGACCATCAACAAAATGTGCAAAAGCATTTTTTTCTGATGTAGCTTCACCATGCAAGTCAATTAATATTGCATCACATGTAGATCCTAGCTTTTCAGAAAATAGGAATTTCTTTATTGATTCAAAAGGGTCATCTACAAACATTCCCATAAATAACCTCAACATCACTTGAACTATTATTATTTTTTTTCCATTTAATAATTCTATTGTGTAAAAACCTCTTCCAGGAACGCCAGATGGGTAGTTTATTGCTCTAATAATTTTAGGGCATTCTTCAATATAGGTTAGCATCTCTCTTTTGTCCCACGCGTGGTTTCCTAGAGTTATTGCATCAATTCCAGCAGCAAATAAATCGTTGGCATCCTTTTTTGATAATCCGTATCCACCGGTTGCATTTTCAGCATTTGCTATAATAACGTCCGGGTTATATTTTTTTTTTATATCGGCTATGCAATGCTTTACTTTTTCTCGAGCAGCTTTACCGACAATATCACCTATAAAAAAAATTTTCATTAGAAAGAATAAAGTTTTTTTTCAGTAATAACATAATCAAGTTTTATATCAAATTTATCTTTTGGAACTTCAGAGACTTTTTGACCATCAAATGCATAACCTACTGAAATAAATTGTTTTTTCTTTTTTTTTAGAAAACTAAGAGTTCTATCGTAATAACCACCCCCATAACCCAATCTAAATCCACTATGGTCATAAGCCAAACATGGAATGAAAAGAAGGTCCGGTATCAATATTTTACTATCGACAGGAGGTTCTTTTATTTTCATAAAACCTTCAATCATTTGACTATTATTTATAAACCTCTTAAATACCAGATGTTCATCTTTTTTTACAACAGTTGGTAGACATAAAATTTTGTTTTTTTTTATAATATAATTATTTAGTTCTAAAGTATTAATTTCAGAATTTATTGAAATAAAACTTGAGATAATATTTATATTTTTCAAGTCAATTAATTTAAACAACTCTTTAAATAAGTTTTCATTAAAAACATTAATTACTTCTGAGTATAATTTTTTTCTAATATTTATTTGTTTTTTTCTAAATTCTTTTTTTTTATCTGATATTTTATTCTTCATAAGTTTGTTTTATTAAGTGAGTTATTAAATCTATTTGATTTTGAATTTTGCTTAATTCATTATTTACTAATTCATTTTCTTCCTTTAATAATTTATTTTGTTCCTGCAATTGATATAATTTATTATTAAGACTTAAATTTTTATTATCAGATGATTTATTTTTTTTATTTAAATGATTTTCTTTTTCTTTATTATTATTAATTTCTAAAATTTCAGCTTGTAATTTTATTGAAAGAAGGCAAAGCAATTTATTATCACTAATTTTTCCGTTAAGATTATCGTAATTACTTAATTTCATTTTTATTGATTTTATAGCCTCTACTAATTGATTTTTTTGATCAGGCTCGTAGTTAAGACTAATTTCATTATTCAAAATAAAGGCTTTATAAACTGGCATTATTTTTGATTTAATACTTTTTCAAGATCGTCTAGATATTGATTTATTTTGCTTTTAAGGCTCTCAATTTCATTTTCTAGATTTACTATTTTATTTTTTTTAGAATGATGAAAATTTATAAAATCTTCAGCTAGAATGTGTAATTCTTTTATTTTTTCTTTTAATTCTTTCATTTTTATTAAGCTTTCCATACATATTTTATAATTTGAAATTATATAATTGTCACTGTATTGAAGTAAATAATATTATAATAATTAAGATTAATAAGTTATTGAAGGTATAATAGTTGAACGATAATCAAAATAAAGAGAATTTAAGAGATCTTTCAAATTGTATTCGCTTTTTGTCTATGGATGCAGTTCAAAGAGCAAACTCTGGGCATCCTGGTATGCCCATGGGAATGGCAGATATTGCAACGATTCTTTTTAAATCACACTTAAAGTTTGACCCAAAACATCCAGATTGGATTGATAGAGATAGGTTTATTGTGTCTAATGGGCATGGCTCAATGCTTCTATATTCTTGTTTATATTTATTAGGTTATGATGGAATTACACTAGAACAAATAAAAAATTTTAGACAACTCAATAATCCAACAGCTGGTCATCCTGAGTATGGAGCAATTCCTGGAATTGAGACCACAACAGGACCATTATCACAAGGATTATCAAATGCTATTGGTTTAGCAATTGCAGAAAAAAAATTATCTTCAAAATTTACAAATAAGTTAATTAATCATTATACGTATGTATTTGCTGGAGATGGTTGTTTAATGGAAGGTCTTAGCCATGAGGCTTGTAGTTTAGCTGGCCATTTAAAATTAAATAAACTAATAGTTTTTTTTGATGATAATTCCATTTCTATAGATGGAGATATAAAATTATCAAGTTCCGATGATATCCAAAAAAGATTTGAGTCTTATAATTGGAACTACTTAAAGATTGATGGTCACAACTTTAAAGAAATTGATAGTGCTATAAAAAAAGCAAAGAAAAGCTCTTTGCCATCTATCATAGCTTGTAAAACAACAATTGGTTATGGTTCACCTAATAAATCCGGAAAAGCATCATCTCATGGATCCCCACTTGGTGAAGATGAAATAAAACTTGTAAGAGAGAAATTAAATTGGAATTTTAAAGAGTTTGAAATCCCTAATGAGCTTCTACAAATATGGAGGAGTTTCCAAATAAGGAATAATGAAATAAAAAATAATTGGGAAAAAATCAACTCTCAAACCTTTAAAAGTAGTGAATTTAAAAATTATTTTTTAAATATTGAAAATAATAATTTAAACAAAGATATTATTAAATTTAAAAAATATCATTTTGAGGAAAAAACAAATTGTGCAACACGAAAAGCAAGCGAGCTCACTTTAGACCTAATATCTAAAAATTTTCCAAATTTACTTGGAGGATCTGCTGATCTTACTGGATCGAATAATACTAAAACTAAAGATATGAAAATTATAAAAGCTGATGATTTTAGTGGTAGCTATGTTCATTATGGTATTAGGGAACATGCTATGGCAGGTATTATGAATGGTATCGCTTTGCATGGTGGTTTAAAACCATATGGTGGAACATTTTTAGTTTTTTCAGATTATTGTAGACCTTCCATAAGATTATCAGCACTTATGAATATTCCAGTTATTTATATTATGACTCATGATTCTATAGGATTAGGAGAGGATGGTCCAACACATCAACCAGTGGAACACTTAGCAAGTCTTAGAGCTATACCTAATTTAACCGTAATTAGACCATGTGATATTATTGAAACAATTGAATCCTGGGAAACAGCAATAAAAAGAAATGGGCCTACGGTTATTGTGCTTACACGTCAAAATTTACCAATGAATCAGAAAATAAGTAGAGAAGAAAATTTTGTTAAAAAAGGTGCATATGCAATAATTGATTATGATAATTATGATGCAACAATATTAGCTTCAGGATCTGAAGTTGAAATTGCATGTTCAGCGTCAAATAAATTAAAAGAAAATAATAATATAAATGTTAGAGTTGTTAGTTTTCCTTCTTTTGAATTATTTGAAGAGAATAAAGTTGAATACAAGAAAAAAATATTAGGTAATAAAGCAATATTTGGAGTAGAAGCTGGTGTTATAAATGGTTGGGAAAAATATATTGATAGTAAAAATTTTGTTGGTATGTCTTCTTTCGGTGAAAGCGGTCCATATAAAGAATTATATGAATATTTTGGAATTACTGATCAAAACTTAATTGAAATAATTACTAAAACTTTATAGTTAGTAGATAGGATTTTTATGAAAATAGCAATTAATGGATTTGGAAGAATAGGAAAATTAGTACTAAGAGCTTTCCTAGAAAAAAAAATTAAAAATGTTGAAATTGTTGCAATAAATGAATTAGGGCATATTGATTCAAGTACTCACTTATTAAAATACGATAGTATTCATGGAATTTTGCCTTTTAAAATAATTAAAACTAAAAATGGAATAAAAATTAACAAAAATAATATTCGTTTCTATTCAGAAAAGGACCCTAAAAATCTTCCTTGGAAATCTTTAAAAATAGACGTAGTTCTAGAATGTAGTGGCGTATTTACGTCTAAAGAGAAAGCTATTTCTCACTTAGAAGCTGGTGCAAAAAAAGTAATTATTTCAGCACCTGCAAAAAATGTTGATAAAACAATTGTGCAAGGAGTAAATAACCTTCAACTAACCAGGAAGCATGACATAATTTCTAATGGTTCTTGTACAACTAACTGCCTAGCACCTGTTGCTATGATACTTGATAAGGCATTTGGTATTGAAAGCGGCTATATGACAACTATCCATAGTTATACAGGTGATCAAAGAACTGTTGATCAAACTCATCAAGATTTAAGAAGAGCTAGAGCTGCCGCTGAGTCAATGATACCTACGTCTACAGGTGCTGCTAAAGCGATTAGTTTGGTGCTTCCAAAATTATCGGGTAAATTAGATGGCACTGCAATAAGAGTCCCTACTCCGAATGTTTCTTTGATAGACTTTACTTTTATAAGTAAGAAAAAAACTGATGCAATTCAAATTAATAAAGTTGCTATAAAAGCATCTAAATCAAGAGAGCTTAAAAATATATTAACAATTAATGATCAGCCACTAGTTTCAATAGATTTCAATCATAATTCAAGTAGTTCTATTTTTGATATTACCCAAACACAAGTAGTAAATGATAGATTTTGTAGAGTTCTATCTTGGTATGATAATGAATGGGGTTTTTCAAATAGAATGATTGAAACAATGTTAGATTTGAAAAAATTTATTAAGTGACTATTAAAAGATGTTTTTCAATTAAAACGTACTTTGAGTTTGAAAAACTTATTAAATTTAAAAAAAATAAAAAAAAAATACTCATAATATTTTTAGAAAATTATCTTGTTGTTGGGTTGGGCATTGATTGGATTAAAGCTATAATTAAATTAATAAAAAAAAACTACTCAGAATATAACATTAAGTTTTATATAGATTCTGGTAATGATCATGGTTTATCTATACTAATTTGTAAAGAAAACATTGACTATATCAAACTCAAATCAAATAAGGTTGTTTTAAATAAGATTAATCAAATAGCAAAAAAAAATAAAGTTTTAATGAATCCTGATTTTGATATAATAGAAATATCAAAAATTAAAGATTTAACTAAAATAAATATATGAAAATTGATGGTAATGAGATTAAAGTAGGTAACATTCTGGAAATTGATAATAAATTATGGCGAGTTTTAAAAACTCAACACACTCAACCAGGTAAAGGTGGCGCATATATTCAAGCTGAGTTAAAAGAAATCAAAGAGGGCACTAAGATGAATACAAGATTTAGATCATCTGAAACTGTGCAAAGAGCAATATTGGATGAAAAAAATTTTCAGTATTTATATGAAGATGATAATAAATTTTACTTCATGGATGAACAAACATATGAACAAATTGAATTAGGTTCCGATCTAATTACTGAACATCAATCAAAATTTTTAGTTGAAAATGCTAACGTAACTCTACAATACTATAATGAAAAACCTGTTGGTTTAGAATTACCAGATAATATAGTTTTAAAAGTTTTAGATACAGAAGCTGTTGTAAAAGGTCAAACTGCAGCTTCATCTTATAAACCAGCAACGTTGGAAAAGGGTATTAAAACTACAGTACCACAATTTATATCAACTGATGATAGAATAGTTATAAGTACTGTTGATAGCAGTTATATTGAAAAATTTAAATCTTAATGCAACCAGCAGTAATAAATATATTTGAAAAAGCTGCAAAAAAAGCAGGAAAGATACTAACTAGAGATTATGGAGAATTAGAAAATCTTCAAATTAATTCAAAATCTATAGGTGACTTTGTTACTAATGCAGATGTAAATGTTGAAAAAAGTATACTGGAAACATTGAAATATTATTATCCTAAATATTCATATATTACTGAGGAGTCAGGTGAAATTAAAGGTGATGAAAACACTATTGTTATTGATCCTATCGACGGAACCTCAAATTTTATTCACGGTATTCCATTTGTGTCGATAGTTATATCTAAAATGATCGATGGTGAAATTACAGATGGAATAATTTATAATCCAATATTAAACGAATTTTTTTGGTCTTCTAAGGGAAAGGGTGCATGGTGCAATAATAAGAGACTGAGAGTTTCTAATCGAAAAATACTATCAGAATGTATTATAGGAACTGGAATTCCTTTTGGAAAAAGAATATATAAAAATTACTTATTAGAAATAGATGAAATTTCAAAATCAACTGCAGGCATAAGAAGATTAGGTTCTGCGGCACTTGATATGGCCTATGTTGCTGCCGGCAGACTAGACGCTTTCTGGGAAAATGATTTAAATTTATGGGATATTTCATCGGGAGTTTTAATGGTTGAGGAAGCTGGTGGTAAACTTACAACTATTTTGGGAGAAAAATGGAATGTAAATTGTAGAGATATTATTGCCTCAAACAAAGTTATTCACGAAGAATTACAAAAAAAACTTACTTTACTTTAGATAGTAATTAAATATAAGCCAATTATGAAAAAAAAAATACACCCAGATTATCATGAAATAAATGTTGTTATGACTGATGGTAGTACTTTTAAAACTCGTTCAACTTGGGGAAAAGAATCAGATACTCTTAAACTTGATATTGATCCTAAATCACACCCTGCTTGGATTGGTGGTAAATCAAGTTTGAATGAGAAAGAGGGTCAAGTTGCCAGATTCCAAAAGAGATTCAAAGGCTTAAAAGTAAATAAGTAAATTATTACTTAAACATTTTTTCAGCTTCAGCTTTTATTTTTTGCTTCTTTTTTATTTCAACTTTTACTTTATCTATTTCTTCACTTAATTCTTTTACATACTTATTTAAATCTTCAACACTTAAACTATCCAAATTAATAGATTTAACCTTTTTTGTTTTTTCTTCTATTTCTAAAAAATCATTCATTTAATTATTTATTTATATCTATATTATCATTATATATTATATGTAATATAATTAATATGAAATATCCCCTAATGCCTAAAGCAACTGCAATTTGGTTAGTTGAAAATACATCTTTAACTTTTAATCAAATATCAGAATTTTGTGGTTTGCATGAATTAGAAGTTCAGGGAATTGCTGATGGAGATGTAGCAGTGGGAATGCGTGGTTACGATCCAGTAGACAACAACCAGTTGACAAAAGATGAAATTGAAAGATGTGAAAACGATCCTGAAGCAAAATTAATGCTAATAAAGTCATCAATCATAGAAGAACTGCCACCAAGAAAAAAAGATACAAAATATACACCATTATCTCTTAGGCAAGAAAAGCCGTATGCAATTTTATGGTTGATCAAAAGATATCCTACCGAGCTTACAAGTTCGCAAATAGCCCGACTTACTGGATCTACAAAAAATACGGTTGATGCAATTAGAAATGGAACATTTAGAGAAGCGGTACTCGAAGCGAAAAGTCCTATGGATGTTGGATTGTGTACTTACAAAGAACTTGAGAGGACATTAAATAGGAAAAGAGCAAAAAAAGATGTTTCTGAAGATTAAAGTCTTTTTAAAATAATTTCTAAATAGTAAAACATTAATAAACCCCAAAAACTTATCATCGTTAAGAAAAATAATACATAATTGTTAATTTTTATAACCTCGAGAGGTTCTCCAAGATAGTAAGTAAAAGGACCTATTATACAGCTTAAAATAATACCAAAAAATTTATATTTTTTTAAAAAAACTAAAATTTCATCATATAAAGTTGAGAAGCTAGGCCATAAAACTAACATCCATAATGGTATTGTACCAAAAATGAAAGTATCCTTAAATTCATAAATCGCAAAGTACACAATTACTGTATCAAACAAATAACCAGGTAGAGAAATTAATAAACATAATTTTAAAAATTTAATTCTGTTTTTACTAAAATAAAAATAAAGTAGGATGAAAATTAGACCAATATAAATACCTAAGAGGGGTATATTAAATTTTATTTGACCAAATACACATGCTAGCCATGTTAATTGGTATCCTGTTAAGGTTAGAAATATTCTTAATTTACTCATATTCTATTTTTTTAATAGAAAATGTGAAACATCAGTTGATCCACTTAAAAAACCTGTTTCGCAGTAAGAAAAATAATATTCCCACATCTTTTTAAAATTATCATCAAATCCATATCTAGCAACTTCATTCCAGGATTCTTGAAATTGTGAGTTCCAGATATTCAATGTTTTAGCATATGATTTTCCAAAACTTAACATCTCAAGACATTTGAGACCTACTTCTTTGGCACTTGTCTCTAATTGTTTTTTTGTTGGCAACATGCCTCCAGGAAATATATATTGCTGAATAAAGTCTGGCCTAGATTGATAACCTTCTGCTCTTTTTTCATTTATAGTAATTATTTGTAAAGCTGCTTTACCATTTTCAGAAAGAGAATTTTGAATGATATCAAAATAACTGCTCCAGTATTTTTTTCCAACCGCTTCAAACATTTCGATAGAAGCTATATTTGAATATTTGTTATTAATTTCTCTGTAATCTTTAAAAAGTACTGCAACTTTTTCAGCCAAACCTTCTTTTTGTATTTTATTTGATGTATAATCATATTGCTCTTTTGAGATTGTTATAGCATCAATGTTGCACTTATACTTTTTAGCAGCATAACTAGAAAAACCACCCCAGCCACAACCAATCTCTAAGGTTTTTGAATTTTCATTAAGTGATAATGAGTCTGCGATTTTTTTATATTTGTTTAATTGAGCTTCAGACAAACTTGTATTTTGATTATCAAAAATCGCAGAAGAATAAGTCATGCTTTTATCTAGCCATTTCTCATAAAATTTATTTCCTAAATCATAATGATATTTAATATTTTTTTTACTTTGTGCTTTTGAGTTATTGTTTAAAAAATGCTTAATTTTAGATAGTGTTAAATAAAATAAGTTTGAATTAATATTATTTAAAAAAAATTCTTCATTTTTATGTGATAGCATTAATAAATTAGTTAAATTTGGTGTTGAGTAGAAACCTTTCATGTAAGCTTCAGCAAACCCAACTGATCCTCTTTTAAAAACATATTGTAAAAAATTATAATCATGTATTGTGATTGAAGCACTTAACCCTTCATTTAAGCCTGAAAAATTTTTAATGACCCCAGATGGAAATTTTACTTTCAAATTTCCATATTTAATTTTTGATAAAAAATTATTTAATACATTTTCTAATGTTTTATCAAAATTTTTTTTTAAAAAATCCATTATTAAAAGTTTCCTTCAAAACTAATTGTATCATTGGGCTTTCTTTTTCTTCCATAGTATTTTCCACCTTTAAAGATTATAATTATTGCCTCAAACAAAATTCCTAGCATAACTTTAAATCCTAATAATGGATTATATGATAAAAATTTAAACATATTTCTAGAGTTAAAATCAATAAATTTACCAAATTGTGATGCCGTTAAAACTTTTTTATTATTTTTATCAAAAAGATCAATATTAATATTTATTTGATCTTTAAACATCTTATTAAAAAATTTGTAATATGCCTCCATTTCTATAAATGGAGAAACGTAAAATTGCTTTGAACATTCATGTGATAATTTAAATTCTTTTGAATTAGTTACTCCTTTAAATATATAAGTGTGTTGTTCATTTGTAGTATTTTTTACTTCATATAGTATAGAAATTAATTTGTCCTGATCATAACAATATATAATTGATAAGGGGTCAAAAACATAACCTAAAATTCTTGGAAAACATAAAATCATTATTTTTAGATTTTGATATTTTATTTTATATTTTAATAAAGCTTCTATTACAAAATTTTTTATTGATCTTTTATCTCTATATCCATGATCAGATTCATAAAATGAAAATAAATTAAATGTATTTACAGAGAAAAAAAAATGATTTTTGTTCAATTTTTCTAAATCATCTATATTTAAGTACAAACTTGGAACTTTGTATTTTAAATTATGAGTAAAAGGGATAAATCTTTTGTGAACAACATTAGATAGTAATATTTGTGAGTTCATTAGTTAATTAATTTTTAATCTATTATAGAAATTTTTATCTCTGTTCCAAGGCAAATCGCATTTCAACAATTTACAAATGTATGCGGCAGATTGAATACCATCTTCATGAAAACCATATCCAAGATATGAACCGCAAAAATATGTGTTATTTAAACCTTGAATTTTCATTATTTCTTTTTGTGCCATTAGAGTATCTAGTGAATAGATTGGGTGTTCAAATATAGTTTTATTAATAATATGATTTGGCTCAATTGGTGGATTTACAGTTACAAAATAATTTTTATCTATTGATAATTTCTGCAATAAATTCATCCAATAAGTAAGTGTGAATTTTTTATTTACTGATTTATTTAAAAAATTCCAACTAGACCATGCATATTTAGAAATCGGCATTAAAGAGCTATCACTATGTAAATATGCTGAATTTGAAGAATACTGAAATTTTTTTAAAATGTTTAATTCATTTTTTGTCGGATTAGCCAATAAAGGCACAATCTGATTTGCATGTGTTGCAAAAACTAATTTACTAAAAGAATGACAATTGTTTTTTTTCATCAATAATTTTAATTGTTTTTTCTTCTCTAATAATTTTTATAATCTTGAAGTTGGTATAATACTTAAATAAATTTAAATTAATTAACTTTTTTATATATTCATTACTTCCTCCCAAAACGTATTTCCATTGAGGTCTATTCTTAAATTTGAACAAGGAATGATTTTTGAAGAAATTAATAAATGTAATTAGTGGAAATTTTTTTACATCGCTAATGTCACTAGACCATATAGATGATATCATTGGTAAAATATGATAATTTCTTAAATAATCTGAAAATTCATGTTGATCTAAAAATTCGTCTAATGTTTGATTTAAATTTATTTTATTCACATCTATTTGGTTGCATATTGAATATAATTTTTTAATTTCAAAAATCATTTTATAAAATTTTAATGAAAAAAAGTTATTAAAGTTAGCAAATAATGTAAATATTGTTTTTCCACTGTATTCAATATTCGGTTCGTTGTTGGATACAGCGAATGACATTTCAGAATCTCTGTATTCAATCTTAAGTTTTTGAAAAAATTTTGTCAAATCTGGATAATTTTTTTCATTAAAAACTATAAAACCAGTATCTATGGGAATTTTTTTTGACTCATGATCAATATACAATGTTCTTGTATGACCACCTAACCTATTATTTTTTTCATATAAATGGACATCATATTTATTTGATAAAAAATATGCAGCGCTTAACCCTGATATGCCTGAGCCTATAATTGCTATTTTTTCTTTCACTTTAACTGATAGATTTGAATGCTGATAGAGCTCTATTTCTTGTTTCTTTTAAATCTACAATAGGTGCTGGATAATCTTTTCCTATAACACAAGCGCAACTCATTTGACTTTCTTCTGACATTTCCCAAGGGTTATGAATATATTTCTTAGAAACATTTTGAAGTTCTGGAACAAATTTTTTTACGTAATCACCATTTGGATCAAATTTCTGGCCCTGAAGGATTGGATTGAATATTCTAAAATATGGACTGGCATCAGCACCACAGCCTGATATCCATTGCCAACCTGCTGCATTTGATCCAATATCAGCATCAACTAAAGTATCGAAAAACCATTCCTCTCCATTTTTCCAATGCAATAATAAATTTTTTGTTAAAAATGAACCAACAATCATTCTTACTCGGTTATGCATCCAACCAGTCTCATAAAGTTGTCTCATACCTGCATCAACAATTGGAATTCCAGTAAATCCTTTTTGCCATTTCTGTAAATTTTTATTAACTTTTAACCATGGAAAGTTTTTAAATTTTGTTTGTATTGGTTTATGTATCATATCTGGATAATGATATAACAGATTATATGAAAAATCTCTCCAACCAAGCTCTGATAAAAACTTATTTTTATTTTCCGAATTGATATTGTTTGACAAAGAAATGTTTTTGTAAGTTTGCATTGGAGAAATCTCACCAAAATGTAAGTATGGTGATAATTTTGAAGTTAAATTTTGATCAGGTCTATCTCTACCAATAGAGTATTTATTAGCCTTACTTGCAATAAATTGCTTAAGCTGAGCTTGAGCATTACTTTCACCAGGTGCCCAATTCTTATAAATTTTATTAGTCCACTTCTTTTTTTTATCTGTTAAATTTAAATCATCTAATTTTATTGAATTCTTTAGATTAGAATTTAAAAATTTAAAATTTTGAAGTTGATTATCAAATTTTTTAAATCGAGTGATTTCGTTGCAAAAGCGCCAGTACGGAGTGAATACCTTAAAAAAATAACCACTTTTGTTTTTAATATTCCATGGCTCATTTAATAAATAGCTGTTAAAAGTTTCACAATAAATATCTTTTGAAATTAATGTAGATTTAATTTTTTTATCTCTATTAATTGAATAAGGATCATATAATCTGTTCCAGGAAAAAAAATCAATGTTGTTTTCTAAAATAATTGATGAGATTATTTTTAAAGGATCTCCAATAAAAAAGTTTAGTTTTCCATTTTTTTTTCTTATAGTTTCACTAAGGTTTTTTAAAGATTGTTCTAGCCACCATTTAGAGACGGAACCTATTCTTAGCTTGGGATCAAAAATAAATATTGGTATAATTTTATCTACTCTTTTAGCTAAAGCCTCAATAGAGGGATTATGATTTACTCTTAAATCTTGTCTAAACCAATGAACTCCTAGTTTAAGTGCCATAGGTTAAAATTATCTTAATTTTTAATAAATTAAAGACCTTAAGTATTTATTTGCTATGTGGAGGCATCTTTTTTTCAACAAACCAGACGTGTTTTTTTAGAACTGGATCATATTTCTTTAAACGAAGTTTTTCTGCAACTTTTAATCCTTTAGTTGGTTTTCTTACTATATACTTTGTGCCAGTTTTTGGATTTTCTTCAGGAACAAGTTGCTTCAATGCAAATGATGTTTTTTTTGCCATGAGCTGTCTATACAGAATAATAATATGAAATAAAGTATTTTTTACTCATAGTCTGTTACTGTTTGTGTGATATATCTATTATATGTCCCTTTTTTCTTTGCAATTGAGATTTGTTTATTTCTCTCAATAAGACCCTTTTTCTTTTTATAACTTATTTTATTAAAACATTTTGGGCATGAAACTCCTGGTATATATTTTTTTGTATTTGACTCTTTAAGACTTAATGGATTTCTACAAGCATGACACATCTTGTAGGTACCATTTTTAAGTTCATTTTTTAGTGAAACTCTTCCATCAAAAACAAAGCATTCCCCTTTCCAGAGTGATTTTGCATGTGGAGTATTTTCTAAGTATTTAAGTATGCCTCCATCTAATTGACATACATTTCTAAATCCTTTTGCTATTAAATAAGAAGATGCTTTTTCACATCTTATTCCACCAGTACAAAACATTGCAATTTTTTTATCTTTGTGTTCAGTTAAATTAGTTTTTACAAAATCTTTAAATTCAGTGAAATTTTTTGTTTTTGGATTTATAGCCCCTTTAAATGATCCCATTTGTACTTCAAAATCATTTCTAACATCTAAAAGCATAGTTTTTTTATCACTAATCAGATCATTCCAAACTTTAAAATTTATACGTTCACCAGTTTGTATTTCAGGATTTGCATACTTGGTTCTTAATGTAACAATTTCTTTTTTTTGTTTAATTTTAAATTTTTGGAAAGGCATGAATTTTGAAAAAGAAAACTTTAGATTGAGATTTGATAGACTATACTTATTTAATATATCAACAGCATTACTAACATCATTTTTGAAACCAGCTATCGTACCATTAACTCCCTCATCAGCAATCAATATTGTACCTTTTATTTTATTATATTTACAAAAATTTTTTAATTCTAATGACAATTTGAACTTATCAAAATTTTTTTTAAATTGGTAAAAAGTAATAATAGTAAAGTGCTTGTTATTCATTTAAGTAAATTATATATAAAATTATTTTAAATACATGTCGAAAGAAACTCTAAATATTGTAAAAAAATTTCTTAATACATACTCTATTGAAACAACACCAAACGTTTATTCTAAATATGGGGGTTTTACAGATTTTTTAACTAAAAACCATGATATCTATATAACGTACTTACCAGATGAAAATGCAAATAATGTTATTAATACAGCTAAAAAATTAAAAAAGGAGGGATATGAAGTAATTCCACACTTACCTGCAAGAACCATAGTAGATAAAAATGACTTAGAAAAATATGTTGGCGAATTAGCAAATGAAGCAGGTTGTTCAAAAATATTAATTATTGGTGGTGGTGGCAATCAAGCTGGAAATATTTCTTCAACAATGGATGTATTAAAATCTGATCTTTTGTCTAAATTTAATTATAAATTTGTTGGTGTTGCTGGACATCCAGAAGGAAGTCCTGATATTTCAAATAAAAATTTAGATTTAGCAATAAAAGAAAAAAATGAATTTGCAAAAAATGTAAATTTTCAAATGTATATTGCGACCCAATTTTTTTTTGAAGCCAGATCTCTAATTGATTGGGAAAAACATCTTAATTCTTTAGATAATAAATTACCAATACATGCAGGTATACCTGGGCCAGCCTCAATTAAAACCTTAATTAATTATGCTAGATCATGTGGTATTGGAAATTCTCTTCGCTTTTTATCAAAACAAGCTTTCAATTTAACTAAATTGGCAACATTGAGTACACCTGATAAGCTTATTTACGACTTAGCTAATTATGCTAATACAAATAAATCTAGTAATCTAGAAAATATTCATTTCTATGCTTTTGGTGGAATGAAAAAAACAACAGATTGGCTTAATCTACTTGATAACTCAGAACTAAATTTCAATGATAAAAATCAATTTGTTTTATAAACCCTGTATTTCCTAACACTTTTTATTTCAAATATTGAAACACAAGTTGTTTCGTAAATAACATCATCTATAAGTATTTACATATTAAATAAGGAGTTACATGTCTGATATTGAAATAGCTAGAAAAGCTAAAATGCAGCCCATTAGTGAAATTTTAGATAAAATAAATGTTCCGGACACACCAGAAGCATTTAGTCCAATGGGCCGTCACATTGCTAAGATTAATCTCGAATATATAAATACACTTAAAGAAAAAAAAGATGGCAAATTAATTTTAGTTACAGCTATTACTCCTACACCCGCTGGAGAAGGTAAAACAACGACATCAGTTGGACTTAACGATGGTCTAAATAAAATTGGTAAAAAATCTATTGTTTGTTTAAGAGAACCTAGTCTAGGACCTTCATTTGGTATGAAAGGTGGAGCAGCTGGTGGTGGATATGCTCAAGTTGTTCCAATGGAGCAAATTAATTTACATTTTACTGGAGATTTTCATGCTATAACATCAGCCCACAATTTACTATCAGCATTAATTGATAATCACATTTACTGGGGAAACAAATTAAATATAGATGTAAGACGAGTAGTTTGGAAAAGAGTTATGGATATGAACGATAGATCTTTAAGATCAATTGTTGTAGATCTTGGTGGAGTTGCAAATGGTTATCCAAGACAAGATGGGTTTGATATTACAGTTGCTTCTGAAATAATGGCTATATTTTGTTTAGCAAAAGACTTAAACGATCTTGAAGAAAGAATTGGTAATATCACAATTGCATATACAAGAGATAAAAAAGCTATTTATGCAAAGGACTTAAACGCTCAAGGACCGATGACTGTTTTATTAAAAGATGCAATAAGACCAAATATAACTCAAACACTAGAAAACAATCCAGCAATAATACATGGAGGACCTTTTGCCAATATTGCACATGGTTGTAACTCTGTTATTGCAACTAAAGCAAGTTTAAAACTTAGTGATTATGTAGTAACAGAAGCTGGTTTTGGTGCAGACTTGGGAGCAGAAAAATTTTTAGATATAAAATGTAGAAAGTCTAATTTAAAACCTGATTGTGTCGTCCTGGTTGCTACAATAAGAGCTCTTAAAATGCATGGAGATGTTGCAAAAGAAGATTTAAAAAATGAAAATGTCTCAGCTCTAAAAAAGGGGCTTGTAAATTTAGAAAGGCATATAATCAATGTCCGCAAATTTGGACTTCCAGTTACAGTAGCAATAAATTATTTTGTTACGGACTCTCAAAATGAAGTTAATGCAGTACTTGATTTTTGCAAAACGCAGGGAGTTAAAGCTTCAATGTGTACACACTGGTCAGATGGAGGTCAAGGTGCAACAGAATTAGCACAAAATGTTGTTGAAATTTGTGAAGAAAATAAAAATACATTTAAATTTTTATATGAAGATAATATTTCTCTATTCAAAAAAATAGAAAAAATTGGTCAAGAAATCTATCACGCAAGTGAAGTTGTAGCAGATACAAAGGTAAGAAATCAACTGAAAGATTTTGAAAGTAAAGGTTTTGGGAAACTGCCAGTTTGTATAGCAAAAACACAATATAGTTTTTCTACTGATCCAAATTTAAAAGGAGCTCCAACTGGGCATGTTCTACCTGTCAGAGAAGTAAGATTATCTTCAGGGGCTGAATTTATTGTAGTAATTTGTGGTGATATCATGACAATGCCTGGTTTGCCAAGTGTCCCTGCGGCAAATTCGATTAAGTTAAATGCTAAAGGAGAAATTGAAGGTCTTTTTTAAAACTGCTATATAATAAAAAGATATGTCAATTAGAAATAAATACTCTTTCTTTTCTATTGCAAAAAATGCCTTAACTCATCATGAGAATTGGCAAAAAGCATGGAAAAGTCCTGAACCTAAAAAAAATTATGAAGCAATTATTGTTGGTGGAGGCGGGCATGGCTTGACAACAGCCTACTATTTAGCAAAAAATCATGGAATTAAAAACATAGCTGTTATTGAAAAGGGATGGATTGGTGGAGGTAATACTGGAAGAAATACTACTATTATAAGATCAAATTATTTGTGGGATCAAAGTGCAGCATTGTATGAACATGCTCTGAAATTGTGGGAAGGTATGTCACAAGAATTAAATTATAATGTTATGTTTTCTCAAAGAGGAGTTTTAAATGTTGCTCACAATTTACATGATGTAAGAGAACTTAAAAGACGTTGGCATGCTAATAGACTTAATGACATAGATTGCGAATGGCTAGACACAAATAAGGTAAAAGAATTTTGTCCAATTATAAATACATCGCCAAATATAAGATATCCTGTACTTGGAGCAACACTTCAACGAAGAGCAGGAACAGCAAGACATGATGCAGTTGCTTGGGGTTACGCTAGAGGTGCTGATGAAATGGGTGTTGATATTATCCAAAATTGTGAAGTTACTGGTATTAATATTAAAAATGGAAACATCACTGGAATTGAAACAACAAAAGGAACAATTAATTCTAATAAAGTTGGTGTTGCAGCAGCAGGGCACACAAGTGTAATTGCAAACATGGCAGGAATAAAACTTCCACTTGAAAGTAAACCTCTTCAAGCACTTGTTTCTGAACCTGTAAAACCAGTAATTGATACAGTAGTAATGTCTAATACAATCCATGCCTATGTATCTCAATCAGACAAAGGTGAATTAGTTATTGGAGCAGGTACTGATGGATACACCTCCTATACTCAACGTGGAGGCTTTAACATTGTTGAAGATACATTAATGGCAATAGTTGAATTATTTCCTATTTTTTCTAGAATGAAAATGCTTCGACATTGGGGTGGAATTGTTGATATTTGTCCAGATGCAAGTCCAATTATTAGCAAAACTCATATTAATGGTTTATATTTTAATTGTGGATGGGGTACGGGAGGATTTAAAGCAACACCAGGTTCAGGATGGGTGTTTGCACATACAATTGCAAATGATCATGCTCATGAGCTAAATGCTCCTTTTAGTATAAATAGATTTTCAAGTGGTGAGTTAGTTGATGAACATGGTGCTGCTGCAGTTGCACACTAATTCATGTTCTTAATTAATTGTCCTTATTGTGGTGAAAGAGATCAAGCTGAATTCTCATGTGGTGGAGAAGCTCATATTTCTAGACCAAAAAATCCCCCGGATTTAACTGATGATCAGTGGGCAGAATATTTATTCCTACGAAAGAATGATAAAGGACTTCACTATGAAAGATGGAATCATGCTTTTGGTTGTAGACAGTGGTTTAACTTAGCTAGAAACACAGCAACTGATGAGATCTTAGCTGTTTATAAAATTGGAGATAAACCACCTAAATTAAATGCTAACACACCTATTACACCTTCAGGTGAACCAAATATCGGTTCTGGAAATTTAGCAACTTCAAAGAAAAGATAATTCTATTTATGAAACGTTTTCAAAATAATCAAAATATTCAAAAAAATAAAACTATTAATTTCTTCTTTGATGGAAAAAAATATCAAGCATATGAAGGAGATACTTTAGCTTCCGCTTTACTTGCTAATAATGTTCATCTGGTAGGCAGAAGTTTCAAATATCATCGTCCAAGAGGAATTGTAAGCGCTGGTTGTGAGGAACCAAATGG
>CACHBB010000009.1 GCA_902577945.1 uncultured Alphaproteobacteria bacterium | reverse complement strand
AGTTTAGTAACTAAATTTATTGAAGAAGATGATGGCAATTTAATTTTACATTCAGTTTTAGATATTGATGTTAAGGTATTATTTTTTCCTGCTTACAAATTTTTTCAAGAAACTAAAGAGACCTGGAATAATGGTGAATTTATAGCAATTGATGGATTTACTGATTTTGAAGATGACAGAGAATACATTATTTTAGGAAAAGATACTGATAAATATTTCATAGCTAGTGGAATGGATGGTAAACTAAATTTAGACAAAAATATTGTCCCACTTAACTATTGGAATATAAATATGCTAAAGGAAAAAGAAGTATTTGATACTCAAAAAGGTATTGTAAGAACAATTGATGTAAAAATACTTGAGGATGAGAAAATTAATATATTAGATAATGAAATTTTAGCTAATAAATTTTTATTAAATGCATCTAAAAATCCAAAAGATAAAGGTCCATTTCCAGAGTACACACTTTGGTACTTTAATAATGAACTTGTTAAAATGGAATTCATTAATCCTAAAGATAAAAAAAATATTATTAAAATTATTCGTAATGATTGGAGTCAATAGTTGCAAATAATTTGGATTACAGGCGGTTCATCAGGTATTGGTTTTGCTACCGCTACCGAATTTTTGAAAAATGGTTGGAAGGTAATTATTTCTTCAAGTAATGAAAATAAACTTAAATTAGCAGCAAAAAGATTAGAAAAATATAATTTAAATAATTTATTACACACAATTCAATGTGACATTTCTTTGAAAAAAGATGTTAATGAAACAGTAACTTTTATAGAAAAGAAAATTGGAAAAATCGATATAGCCTTACTAAATGCCTCAGCTTACAGCCCAAACAAAGAACAAATTTTTGATATCTCTAATTACGAATTATTAGTTGATGTTAATATTAAAGGAACACTTTATTGTATTAATAAGCTTAAAGATTTTATGAATGGTAGAAACAATACTATTGCAATTGTTGCCTCACCTCTTGGATATAGAGGATGGCCAACAGCAGGTGCATATGGTATTTCTAAAGCAGCACAACTGAGTTTAAGTGAAAGTTTATATTTTGATTTTAAAAAATTAAAAATCAACATTAGAGTAATATGTCCGGGATTTATTGACACAGAGGCTACGAGACAAAATTCTTTCAAAATGCCTTTTTTAAAAAGTGCTGAATATGCTGGAAAAAAAATATTTAATCGATTAACTAAAGGTAAAGAATTTGAAATTATATTTCCTTTTCTAATTGTTTATTTTTTTAAATTCACAAGAATTTTACCTTATAAAATATATTTTTTTATCTGGAAAAGACTGGGTAACTTTTAATAAAACTCACCAATATAAATTCCTAAACCTTTTGCTACCTTAATCAAAGGATCGTTTTTTTGAACAGTTTTTGAATATCCAGCAATTTTACTTAGTGGTAAGTCTTGAACACCCCTATCTTTCCAAACTACAACTCTATTAAATTTCTTTTTTGCTATAAGATCTGTAGCATAAACACCAAAGGCACTTGCTATCAATCTATCCCTATGAGTTGGCTGGGCACCTCTTTGTACATGACCAAGAACTGTAACTCTAGTTTCAGAATTTGTAATTTTATAAATCTCATCACCAAGGTAATTTCCTATTCCGCCCAATCTTACTTCACCATCTACATATTTTACAGTAGCTTTTTTTCCATTTTCTTTTTTTACTGCTTCTGCAACTACTATTAAAGCATGGTTTCTTCCTTTTAATCTCAATTCTTCAATATGTTTGGCAATAGATTTTATAGAATATGGGATTTCAGGAATTAAAATTATATCAGCTCCTCCCGCAATTCCAGAATTCAAAGCTATGTGTCCAGCGTCTCTTCCCATAACTTCTAATATCATCACCCTTCTATGACTAGCTGCCGTTGGTTGAAGCATGTCTAACGCATTTGTAGCTACGTCAACCGCAGTATCATAGCCTATAGATAATTCATTATTTTTAACATCGTTATCAATTGTTTTTGGAATTCCTACAAAATTAATATTTCCTTTTCTTGTTAAACTTTGTAATATTTTTAAACTTCCGTCACCACCAATACCAATTAATGCGTCAATTCCAATTTTTTTAAATCCCTCTATAATTATTTCAGCAGAGTCAATTCTTTTTCCGTTTTTTGTTATTTTTCGAAAAGGATTCCCTTTATTGTTAGATCCAAGAAAAGTCCCTCCCATTCTCATTAAATTGCCTTCAAAATTGTTTGGCTCAAGTTTTAATATATCAAGTGGTTCTTTTAAAAGACCAAGGGTTCCATCCTTTATTCCATAGACTTCCCAATTATATTTATTATGTGCACGTAAAGTAACTGCTCTTATTACTGCATTTAAACCTGCACAATCTCCACCACTAGTTAAAATAGCTATTTTTTTAATCACAGTGAGTTTATATACTAAATATAATTATTTTATATTTTTTTTCATGGAAGATACAGATAAACTACTTGAAGTCCTCAAAAATTTTGAACAAGAGCATAGAGATCTAGATCAGATATTAATTCAACTGCAAGAAAAAAATACTGTTGATTTTTTGCAAATTCAAAGACTAAAAAAAAGAAAATTAATTCTTAAAGATAAAATAATAGATATTAGAAATAGATTAGAGCCAGATATTATAGCTTAATTTAGTATACCTTTTAAAAAGATAGGTAGATTGTCTTTGATAAATGCAAATCTATTTTTTATTTTTGGAATTTTTGATATTTTTTTTAGATTATTTTCAATGTTTAGTTCGGACTCTTGGATATTTTTATTATAAAATACAAAAAGTGCATTTACATATATAATTGCTAGTGAAAATCTTTTTGTATAAAAGCTAAAATCTGTAGAGTTATCACCTGCAAAATACCAAATATTATCAACAGTATTATATAAATTTTTTTTCATCAGTTTTGTATTATGGGGAAGAAGTAAATGATTAAATGTTTTTTTATAAAAAATTTTATCTTCGTTTAAAATATTTAAACGTAAAGAAAGTATTTTTTTTACTCTTTTGCTAACTGGAAAGTTTATAATATTAATTTTTTTTATTTTTTTTTCTAGAGCTTCATTAACTTGACTGAGTGCAAAATTTAAAATATCTATATAACCATTAGGAAATAAGTAAGTTAAATCTGTACTTTTTATTTTATTTTCAATCAATTTTTTAGATAAATTTTTAGACCATCCCTCTTCAATTACTATTTTTTTTGAGATTTTTAATATTTCTATTTTTTTTTTAAAATTAATATTATTTTCTTTGCTGTTCATTTTTCCAAAATTCTACAATTTCTTTTTCAAAGCCAAACGCTTTATCATCACTTAGTCTAGATGTATACAAAATGCCATCTAAATGATCAATTTCATGTTGTATGACTCTTGCGTGTAATCCTTCTGCAATATTTTCAATTTTATTTCCATCTATATCAAAACCATAATAACTAATTTTTTTATATCTTCTTACTAATCCTTGCATTCCAGGAATGGATAAACAACCTTCCCAATCGTCTTCTGTTTCGTCACCCAAAGGCTTAAATACAGGATTAACTAAAGGTGTAATCTGTATTTTTTCTTTCTCTTCAATATCTGGATTTCTAAATATTATTATTCTTTTAGATAGATGAACTTGAGGTGCAGCAAGGCCAATGCCATTATAATCTATCATTGTTTCAGACATATCATAAATGGTTCTTTTTAGAGAATCTGTTGCAAAATTATCTATTTTAGTCCCTTTTCTTAATAAAACAGGGTGACCAAGCTTAGCTATTTTCAATATAGACACACAATAAATATAATTAATTTTTTAAAATATACCATGATAATTATTATATTATATCTATTTGCAAATAAAATATGTTTATGATACTACGCCTTTCCAATGACATTATTCGTTAACGTAAAAGATAACAACGTTGAACAAGCTATTAGAAGCTTAAAGAAGAAAATGCAGCGTGAAGGTCTCTATAAAGAAATGAAATTAAGAAAACACTACGAAAAGCCTTGTTTAAAAAGAGCTAGAGAAAAAGAAGAAAATATTCGAAGAGCCAGAAAATCAGCTAAAAGAAATAACGATTAAGTAGATAAACTTTTAACTATATCCTCACACATTTTTTTTGCATCTCCAAAGAGCATTGTAGTATTATCTCTGTAGAATAACTCATTATCTACTCCAGAGTATCCTGTTGCCATAGATCTTTTAACAAAAAGTACACTTTGAGATTTTTCAACATCCAAAATAGGCATACCATAAATAGGAGATGACTCATCTGTTTTTGCAGCAGGATTTGTTACATCGTTGGCGCCAATCACAAACGATACTTCTGTCATTGGAAAATCGTGATTAATTTCATCGAGTTCTAAAACTTCTTCATAAGGTACATTTGCCTCTGCAAGTAATACATTCATGTGACCTGGCATCCTTCCAGCCACTGGATGAATTGCATATCTAACTTCAATACCTTCTTTCTTTAATATATCACCCATTTCTCTTAAAGCGTGTTGCGCCTGTGCAACTGCCATACCATAACCTGGAACAATAATTACTGAATCAGCATTTTTCATTATATAAGCAGCGTCTTCTGCATTACCCTGTTTAACAATTTTATCTGAATTATCTTTAGCTAAACTAGCGTCTTGTTCACCGCCGAAACCTCCAAGAACAACATTTATTATAGACCTATTCATTCCCTTACTCATAATATAACTCAAAATTGCACCAGAGGCTCCTACTAGAGCACCTGTTATAATCAGCAGGTTATTACTTAGTGTAAATCCTATTCCACACGCTGCCCAACCTGAATACGAGTTAAGCATTGATACAACTACTGGCATATCAGCACCTCCAATTGGGATTACAACTAAAAAACCAAGAAATATGGATATAACTACAATAGTCCAAAAAATTGAAGGAGATTGATTAAATACAAATAATATTATTAGTAATATGATAATTAAAAAAATTAGACCATTAATTAAATGTTGAAACTTAAATACAATAGGTTTTCCTGAAATTGCTCCTTGAAGTTTTCCAAAAGCTAAAACTGAGCCTGAGAAAGTTATTGCGCCTATAAACGTTCCAATACTCATTTCTATGAGACTAGCAACCTTAATTGATCCCACTTCTCCGATTTTAAATGCAACTGGATCATAAAAAGCTGCAGCGGCAACAAAAACTGCTGCAAGACCAACCAAACTATGGAAAGCTGCAACTAACTGAGGCAATGCTGTCATTTCAATTCTCAGTGCTATAAATGAACCAATCGCGCCACCAATTAAAATAGCGGCTCCAATTTCAAAATAACTTAGAACTGATTTAAACATTAATGTAGTAAAGATTGCTATAATCATTCCAATTATACCAAAAATATTACCCATTCTTGATGACTCAGGATGTGATAAACCCCGTAAAGCAAAAATAAATAACAAGGCTGATATTAGATATAAGATAGCAACTGTATTAGCAGACATTATTCTTTTTCCTTTTGCTTTTTTGTTTTTTTCTTAAACATAGAGAGCATTCTGTAAGTTACTAAAAAACCCCCAAATATATTAACTGAAGCCAAGACTACACCTATTAACCCAAATATTTTGGATGTATCAAATCCCTGTGGTCCAGCTGCAAGTATTGCACCAACAATGATAACACTTGATATAGCATTAGTTACACCCATCAAAGGACTATGTAAGGCAGGTGTAACAGACCAGACAACATAATATCCAATTATACAAGCCAAGAAAAATACTGTTAGGCCAATAACAAATATTTCTGATGAATTTGCTTCCATATTATTTAAATTGCTCCAATCTTACTTGTCCATTATGAGTTAGTAAAACAGAATTAATAATTTCGTCTTCTAAATCAAAATTTAATTTTTTATTTTCTTTATCTATTAACAAACTTAAAAAATTAAAAATATTTTTTGCATAAAGTGCTGATGCATCTTTTGCTACTCTTCCTGGGACATTGCCATACCCAACAATTTTAACTCCATTATGTATTACAATTTCATCCATTTTACTTAAAGGACAATTACCACCTGCTTCGACAGCTAAATCAATTACTACAGAACCTGGAGTCATTGAAGAAACCATCTCTTCTGTAATTAATACGGGTGCTTTTTTACCAGGAATAAGAGCAGTACAAATTACAATGTCTTGTTTTGCTATTGTATCAGCTATTAATTGAGATTGTTTTTTTTTATACTCATCACTCATTTCTTTTGCATATCCACCTTCAGTTTCAGCATTTTTAGATTCTTCATCTTCAACCATAATAAATTTACCACCAAGACTTTCTACTTGTTCTTTTGTAGCTGCTCTAACATCAGTAGCAGATACTACAGCACCAAGTCTTTTTGCAGTCGCTATAGCTTGTAAGCCTGCTACACCAACACCAAGTATCATTACCTTTGCAGGGTTTACCCTTCCAGCCGCAGTCATCATCATTGGAAAAGCTTTCCCAAATTGTTCTGCTGCATCAATTACACTTCTATAGCCTGATAAATTTGCTTGAGATGATAAAACATCCATACTTTGTGCTCTACTTATTCTTGGAATTAGCTCCATACAACATGATGATATATTATTTTTATTTAAATTAGAAAATTCAGATTTATTTTCATAAGGATTCAAAATTCCTATAAGTAATGAATTACTTTTTAAATTATTAATATCTTCAGTTGAAGGCATTCTAACACATAAACTAACATCAGCTTTTAAGCATTCAGACCTTGTTCCAATTTTTGCTCCCACTTCTTCATAACTACTATCTTGAAATCCAGAAGTTTCCCCTGCTCCACTTTCAATAATTACTTCAAAACCCAGTCTTGAAAAGAGTTTTACCGATTCCGGTGAAACAGAGACTCTAGTCTCTTTAGTATTATTTTCTTTAATAGCTGATAAGATCATGAGTTCTTATATTGATAGGTTTGCTAAATTTAAAGCTTTTTGTTGGTTATCCATCAATTTTTTTGAATTAAAATCATCAATAAGCTCGTGAAATATTCTATACCAATTAACCTCTGCTTTTAAATGCATAAAGACTGAACCTAGACCTACAGCCGCTCTATCCATAAAAACAAATTCTTTAGGGGGCTTAACACCGCCAAGCTTCTTAAGCTCTTGATGAACTTCAGAAGCAATCTGTGCTCCATAAATACCACTATCGCTTTCTTGTATTTTTTGAACTTTATCTTCCATTAAGGGTGAATATAAAAAGCTTGCCCATTTATTAAGCACTTTTAATTTTTCTTTAGTTATATCTGTAAATCCCCATTGTTCATATGCATGCACTGCTTTTGAGTTATCTTTTTCCTGGAGAGCAAAATATAAATCAATGACTCCTTGAATAAAATTGCCATTAAATATTCTCATGCATCCAAAGTCATAAATATTAATACTAAGATCTTTTTTTTGAACAGAATAATTTCCTAAATGTGGATCACCGTGAAGAACGCCATATTCAAAAAATGGTTTATACCAAGCTTTATACATATTTGCTGCTAAAGTATTTCTTGTTTCTTTTGGAGATTTTTTAAAATTCAAAACAGGCTCTCCATCCAGCCAACTCATTGTCAGTAATCTCTTTGTAGATAATTTATCATAAGTTTTTGGGACATGAACAAAATTAATTTTTGCGAATATATTTCTAAATATAGTCATCAATTTTTTTTCTCTTTCGTAATCTAGTTCTTCTTTAAGTCTATCAGTAATTTCTTTATATACTTCATCAGTTTTAATAGCTTTGTTATAAGACTGATAGATAGAAAAAATCATTTTTAATTGTGAAAGATCTGCACTTACAGCTGATGCCATATCAGGATATTGTAATTTACAAGCAACTATGTCATTATTTTTTATTTTAGCTTTGTGAACTTGACCAAGAGATGCTGCTCTTGTTGCTTCTTTATCAAATTCAATAAAGTTTTTTTGCCAGTCCTGTTTTAATTCTGCAGCCATTCTTCTTTTAACAAATAACCAACCCATTGGTGGGGCATTAGATTGTAAATGCATTAATTCTTTAGCATATTCATCGGGGAGTAAATCTGGAATCGTTGCTGATAATTGTGCAACCTTCATTAGTGGTCCTTTCATGCTTCCTAGAGCAGCTCTTATTTCTGATGCATGCTTTTCTTTATCTAACTTAACACCTAAATATCTTTGACTTGCAAGTTTAGTGGCTAACTTTCCAACAACACCGCCAACTTTAGCATACCTTGTAAGTTGTTTTGTTAGTGATTTTGCTTCTTTATCTTTCATCATTTTATTCTTCTAATTGGTCAATGAGATCATCAATAACATTAACTCCTTTTTGCCAGAAATCTTTTTTCTTCGGATTTAATCCAAATGGCTTCAAGAGTTTATCATATGTATTACTACCGCCACTCTCTAATAAATTAATATATTTGTCTTCAAATTTTGGTAGCTTACTTTCGTAAACATTATAAAGAGTATTAACAAGACAATCACCGAAGGCGTATGCATAAACATAAAATGGTGAATGAATAAAATGTGGTATATAACTCCAAAAATATTTATAATCGTCATTAAATTTTATTGATGGCCCTAAACTTTGCTTTTGAACATCAATCCAAATTTTGCAAATTTCGTTGACACTTAATTCTTTTATTTTTCTTTGATCATGAATACGTTTTTCAAATTCAAAAAATGCAATCTGCCTCACAACAGTGTTGAGCATATCTTCGACTTTATTTGCTAAAAGTCCCTTACGCTCTTTTTCTTTTGTAGTTATAGATAAAAGAGATTTAAATGTTAACATCTCGCCAAAAACACTTGCAGTTTCAGCAAGAGTTAAAGGTGTTGAAGAGTTAAAATAAGTTTGTTTTTGTCCTGCTAAATATTGATGAATACCGTGTCCAAGTTCATGGGCAAGTGTTGCTATATCTCTTGCCTTACCCTGGTAATTCACAAGTATAAATGGATGAACTGATGGAACAGTAGAGGCAGCGAATGCACCAGGAGATTTCCCTGGAATTACAGGAGCGTGTATCCATGAATTATCAAAAAATTTATTTACAATATCTCCTGCTCTCTTGTCAAAATTTGAATATGCATCAGTTACAATTTGTCTTGCATCTTTCCAGGAATAAACACTCTGTGATTGAAAAGGAAGGGGCGCATTTCTATCCCAATACATTAATGATTTCTTTTTAAACCATTTAGATTTAATTTTATAATAACGATGAGCAATTTTTGAATAATTTTCTTTTATTGTTTCAGTTAAAGCTTCTACGACTTCATCTTCAACGACGTTAGATAAATTTCTTGAACTGACTGGGGTTGGTAAGCCTCTCCATTTATCATTAATTGATTTGTCTTTAGCAAGATTATTAGTAATAGATGCAAACAAACTAATATTATCTTTTAAAACAGCAGATACAACTTCTGCTGATTTTTTACGATTTGATTCTTTTTTATCAGACAAAAAATTAAAAATTTCAGCACTAGATAATTTTTTTCCCTTAAAAGAAAATTTAAGTGAAGCAATTGTATCATCAAATAGTCTAACCCATGCAGATCTAGATGTAATACTTTTTTCTTGAAGTAATTTTTCTGTTTTGACGTCCAATTGATAAGGTTTAAATTTACGAATATTTTTAATCCAGTTTTTATAAATCTTTAGTTTGTGATCAGCATAGATTTTTTTTAAATTTGTTTCTGAAATTTCATTTATTTCAAGACTAAAGAAGACTATGGAAGATGCTATGTTTGTTATTTGTTCCTGCATTTGTTGATAAAAAATTTTATTCTTTTCATTATTACCGTCCTCAGCAACTAAAAGATGTGCATAAGACATAATTTTATCTATTTTTGTATCAATATCCTCTAATTCAATTATAGCTTTTAAAAGTTGGTTGGGACTAAGCCTAGCGATTTTGGATGAGTATTTTTTCTCAAATTTTTTAGTAATTATTACTAGCTTATCTAAATCATTATTCAATTTCTTGTCTTTTGGGGATTCATATAAATCCTTTAAATTCCAAATTGGTAGTTTCCCAAGGATATTTTTTGTTGAATTTTGATAATTTTTTTGTTTCATATTTAACTATTTCGATATAGGTCTAATATCTTAGCTTTGTAGGGAGGATAGAAAGCATGATTGTTAATTTTGACGAATTTAATAGCATACCGAGTGTATTCTATCATCAATCAAATGAATTAAAAAATCAACCTTATTTATGGAAAAAATATAATGACAAATATGTTTCTTTGAGCTGGACACAAGTAAAGGAACAAGTCGAAAGTTTAGCAACATACTTAAAAGATCTAGGAATTTTGGAAGGTGATAGAGTCCTAATTCTATCTGAAAATAGACCTGAGTGGCAAATTACTGATTTAGCAATAATGTGTATTGGAGCAATTTCTGTTCCTGCTTACACTACGAGCACAACTAATGATTATAAATACATTATTGAGCATTCTGGTGCTAGGTGTGCAATTGTATCATCACATGAATTAATGAAAAAAGTTCTTCCTGCAATAGAAATGGTTTCTCATTGTCAAAATGTGATTAAGATTAATGATGATAATGAAACTTATAAAGAAGTTGTAAATATTATAGCTTATAATCAAATAATAAATGATAATTTAGAAAAAAGTAAAAATTCTAATCAAATAGAAGAATTATCTAAGAATTTTAAAAGAAAAGATACAGCATGTATTATTTATACATCAGGTACTGGAGGGAACCCTAAAGGAGTTATGTTGAGCCATGGAGCCATGCTAAGAAACTGTGCTTCCTGTGATAAATTACTTGAGAGTCTAACCGGTGATTTAAAAAAAGAAATCAGATATTTATCTTGGTTACCATTATCTCATTCATATGAGCATACTTTACAATTTTTGGAAATGGGGCAAGGTGCACAAATCTATTACGCAGAAAGTATCGATAAATTATTAGTAAATATGGCTGAGGCAGCACCACACTTTATGACAGCTGTTCCAAGATTTTATGATTCTTTACACACACGTATTTCACAAGGTCTTAAAAACCAAAGTAAATTAAGTCAACGTTTCTTTGCAATTACATTAAATCTAGGAAAGAAAAAATATTTTGGTGAGCACATGAGTTTTTCAGAAAGATTGCTGAATGGATTAATGGACAAGATAGTAAGAAAAAAAGTTAAGAAAAGATTTGGTGGAAGTCTAAGAGCATTGATATCAGGAGGCGCAGCTTTAAATTTTGAAGTTGGATTATACCTTAGTGCCCTTGGCCTTCCTCTGCTTCAAGGCTACGGACAAACAGAAACCGCTCCTGTTATTTCTGCAAACCCACCTGAAAAAATAAAATTAGATACTGTTGGAAAAGTTCTTCAAGGGAATGAGGTGAGAATTTCTGAAGATGGAGAAATTTTAGCTCGTGGTGAGCTAATAATGAATGGTTATTGGAATGATCCTGATTCAACTAATAAAACTATAATTGATGGGTGGGTCCATACTGGTGATATTGGTGAATTTGATGAAGAAGATTATTTAAAAATTACGGATAGAAAAAAAGATATTATTGTAAATGCTGGTGGAGATAATATTTCTCCTTCAAGAATAGAAGCAAAGCTAGATATTGAACCTGAAATTGCTCAATCAATGTTATATGGAGATTTCAAAAATTATCTTGTTGCAATCTTGGTACCTAGTAAAGATTTAGCTTTAGAATGGGCAAAAGAAAATAATGTTGAAGGTGATTTAAATAAAATAATTCAAGATTCTTCATTTAACAAAAAAATGAAAGATGTAGTAGATAAAGTCAATGAAAGTCTTTCTAGTATAGAACAAATAAGAAAGTTTATTTTAATTAATCATGAATTTACAATTGAAAACAATATGATGACTCCTTCTATGAAAGTGAGAAGGTTTAAAGTAAAAGAGATGTACGGGGAAAGTTTAGAAAAACTATATTAATTATCTTTTTTATCAAATTTTTCTTTTTGTTCAGTAGTAATTTCTTTTTGAAATTTTGTTTTCCACTCTGAGTATGGCATACCATAAATCATTTCTCTTGCTTCATCGTATGAAATAGAAATATCTTTCTTTTCAGCAGCGCTAACATACCATTTTGAAAGACAGTTTCTGCAAAAACCTGATAAATTCATTAAATCAATATTTTGAACATCTGTTCTATTTTTTAAATGATTAATTAATCTTTCAGCAACATCTGCCAACAATTCTCTATCAAAATTTTTTTTCATATTTTGTAAATAAGATTATATTAATTCAGCTTCATAATATATATATAATATTTAATGAAACGTAATAGAAAAGCTAAGATTTTAGCTACTTTGGGCCCTTCTTCTTCAAACAAAAAAATTATTGAAGAGCTTTTCGCAGCAGGTTGTGATGTATTTAGACTAAACTTTTCTCATGGCGATATCGAAGTACATAGAAAAAATTTTGAATATATTAGATCTTTAGAAGAAAAACATAATCATGCAACTTGTGTATTAGCTGATTTACAAGGCCCAAAATTAAGAGTTGGTAAATTCAAAAATACTAAAGAAAATTTAAAAAAAGGTGAAAAATTTATTTTAGATCTATCATCAGAACTTGGAGATAATAAAAGGGTTAATTTTCCACATGCTGAAATTTATGAGTACTTAACTCCAAATTCGATATTATTAGTTAATGATGGAAGAATAAGATTACAAGTTATTGAACAAAGTAATGATAAGTTAGTGACAGAAGTTTTAAATGATGCAGAAATTTCCAACAATAAAGGAGTAAATATTCCAGATGTTATACTTCCAATTGATGCTTTAACAAATAAAGATAAATCAGATTTAATGAAAGCTTTAGATATGGGTGTTGATTGGGTAGCACTATCTTTTGTGCAGCAAGCTGAAGATATTCATAAATTAAAAAAGATGATTGGAAGCAAAGCATTAATAATGGCCAAAATTGAAAAACCTTCCGCAGTTAAAAATATTGATGCTATTGTAAATGCAGCTGATGGAATAATGATTGCTAGAGGAGATCTCGGTGTAGAAATGCCTACTGAACAAGTTCCAATAGCCCAAAAAAATATTATAAGAAGATGTAGATATTTTGGCAAACCAGTTGTTGTAGCAACTCAAATGCTTGAAAGTATGATTGATAATTTAGTCCCAACTAGGGCCGAGGCATCAGATGTCGCAAATGCAATTTATGATGGAACAGATGCTGTAATGCTATCAGGTGAATCTGCTGTGGGAACGCATCCTATTGAAGCTGTAAAAACTATGAACAAAATTATTGAAACTGTTGAAAATGATAAAAATAACTATGATTTACGATTAGAAGACGATAGTCTTGATGATGTAGATAATACTGATGCAATAACATTAGCTGCATACTCTATTGCAAAAAAATCAAATGCAAAAGCTATAATCACTTTTTCAGTAAGCGGAAGAACTACAAGAAGAATGGCAAGAGAAAGAGCACCTGTTCAAATAGTAGGATTATCCCCTAATATTAATACAACAAGAAAGATGCAGCTATATTGGGGAGTAAACTCATGTTATTCAGATGAAAATGCTCAGAATGCTCAAGAGATGGTAAAAATTGCATGTACTATTGTAAAAAATAAAAAATTAGTTGAAGCAGGTGATAATGTTGTTATCTCTGCAGGTGTACCATTTGGTAATGCTGGTACTACAAATTTATTAAGATTGGCTGAGATAATTGCAGATAAAGATCTTACTTAAGCTTATTACAAGCAAGTTGAATTCTATTACAGGCATCTTCTAAAATATGATCACTTGTTGCATAAGATAATCTAAAATAAGGAGATAGGCCAAATGCTGAACCATGAACACCAGCTACGCCCTGATCTTCAAGCAAATAAGTCATAAAATCTTCATCGCTTGATATTTTTTTTCCATTTGGAGTTATTTTACCTAAAATATCTTGGCAATTTGGATAAACATAGAATGCTCCATCAGGTTTTGAGCAAGTTATGCCATCAATTTCATTTAATTTACTTACTACTAAATCCCTTCTTTTTATAAATTTTTTATTATGATCTAATATAAAATCTTGTGGTCCACTAATTGCTTCAACTGCAGCTGCCATAGTAATTGATGATGTTGATGTAGTACTTTGTGATTGAATTTTGTTCATGGCAGCAATAATTTCTTTTGGTGCTCCACAGTAACCAAGTCTCCAGCCAGTCATGCAATAAGATTTTGAAACACCATTTAGTGTTAAACATCTATTTTTAAGTGAAGGTTCTACAGATGCTAAAGTATGAAACTCAAGTCCATCATAAATAATTTTTTCATAAATATCATCACACATAATAAGAACATGTGGATGATTAATTAAGACCTTGGCTAAATCTTTTAATTCTTCCTTTGAATAAACAGAACCTGTTGGATTACTGGGGCTATTAAGCATCAGCCATTTTGTTTTTGGTGTAATATATTTCTCCAATTGTTCAGGTTTTATTTTAAAATTTTGACTCTCTGGGCACTCAACAATCACTGGCTTTCCTTCTGCCAATAAAACAATATCTGGATAGCTGACCCAATAAGGAGCTGTAATAATTACTTCATCTCCTGAATTAATTGTTGCCATCATGGCATTGTAAATAATGTGTTTACCCCCAACACCACAAATGATTTCATCTAAACTATAATCGATATTATTGTCCTCCTTAAATTTTTTTTGTATAGCTTTTTGTAATTCAGGAGTTCCTTTACCGGGAACATATTTTGTTTTACCCTCATCCATTGCTTTATTTGCTGCATCTCGTATATTTTTAGGAGTATTAAAATCTGGTTCTCCTGCTGCAAGAACGATAACGTCCTTACCCTCTTCCTTCATAGCTTTGGCTTTGATATTAATACCAACAGTCATCGATGGCTTAATTCGGTTTATTCTGTCTGCTACAAAGTTCATTTTAGATTATAAAATGTTCAATAATTAGACTTGCGCAAGTTAACAACAAAAAAATTGCAAATATTTTTCTTAAAAGCATTTTATCTATATTTGTTGAAACTTTAGCACCATATCCAGCTGTAAAAACACTAGTTATTGAGATGATAAAAACTATTAATATATTTATATAACCAATTGAGTATATTGGTAGACCTTCTTTCTCCAAACCTGTAATTGCAAAAATTATTGCGCCTGGAAAAGCTATTAAAAAACCAAAAACAGCTGACGTTCCAACAGCTTCATGAATTTTTTTGGAAAACATTGTTAAAGTTGGAACACTAAAACTACCTCCACCAATTCCTATTATTGCAGAAAAAAAACCAATTAAGGAACTAATTAAAAAATTAATCATTTTTGATGATGGTAGATCAGTACTTAATATTAATGGTTTTTGTTGAAAAAGCATATTCATAGAGATCAAAAATGCTAAAATTACAAATATTATTACAAGGTTCTCTCCAGCGATAAAACTTGCAGAGAGTGCGCCTAAAATTGATCCCAAAACTATTCCAAAAGCCCATTTTTTTACAATGTTTAAATTCGTATTTTTTAATTTTAGATGTGATCTTATAGATGAAATTGATGTAAAGCATATTACTCCAAGGGACGAGGCTACAGCTAAATGCATTACTACTTCTGAGGCATATCCTAGTTGTAATAATATAAAATAGGTTACTGGGACAATTATAATACCTCCTCCAACTCCAAGTAAACCAGCTACAAAGCCAGAGGCAAGTCCTGTTAATAAAAAAATAAATACTATTATAGTCAATAAATTTTCCGTATTTAAAGTTTAATAAATGTAGTAAACAAATTAATATAAAAGTAAATAAGACTATGAAACATGTACATTGGATTGGAACTGGTTTATCATCAATTCCAGGGATAAGAAGATTAGCAAATAACTTAGAAAATTTGACTGTCTGGAACAGAACGTTAGAAAAAGCTGAAAATAGTATTAATCATGTAAATAAAAACAACGTTAAAGCTAAAAAATTTGATATTGATCTTATTTTTAAAGAAGTTAATCCGGGTGATATTGTAATTTCCCAACTTCCTGCAACAAGACATCTTGAAATAGCAAAATTATGTTTAGAACATAACTGTCATTTTGCTTCCACAAGCTATTTAAATCCTCAAATTCTTTCGTTAGATAAAGATGTAAAAAAACAAAATCTCGTATTTATCAATGAAATCGGTTTGGATCCTGGCATTGATCATTTTTTCTCTCACCTCTTAGTACAGGATTTAAAAGGTTTAACATCTAATAATACAGAAGTAATTTATGAATCATATTGTGGAGGTTTTCCAGCAGTACCTAATGATTTTCGATATAAATTTAGTTGGTCTCCAGCAGGAGTAATTAAAGCCTTAAATAATAATGCAAAATTTATTACAAATGGAGAAACAAAAACTGTAACACCATATAAATCAATTAGTTCTTATAAAATAAATAATGAAAATTTTGAGGCTTACCCAAATCGAGACTCTACACCTTATATAAGTGAATATAAATTTGATCAAAATTGGAATGTAAAAGAGTTTGTAAGAGGTACTTTGCGATTAGATGGATGGAAAACTGCCTGGAAAGATATATTTTCTATGCTCGAAAATCAGACAGAGACAATAGAAGATGATATTAATAAAAAAAGTGAAAAATTATTAATAGATAATAGATATCAGCCTGAAGAAGAAGATCGAGTAGTATTATCTGTAAAACTAAAAGCTTTTGAAAATAATAATGAAATATTTAATAGTTCTTACTTTTTAGATGAAAAAGGTTCAGGAGAGAATACTGCTATGGGTAAACTAGTTTCCATTACTCTTTCAGCAGCAATTGATTTGATGTTAGAAGCAAGGATTCAGCCAGGAGTTAAAACTGCACCACATGATAATGAAAACATTATGTATTTTTTTAAAATACTTAAAGAAAACAATATAAATATTCAAAAAAACAATGTCTAAACCAATAGAAACTATTGGAGTTATAAAAGAAACACGTCCTGATGAAAATAGAACTCCTCTAATCCCTGAGCATATAGAGAATATTAAATCAAATTATCCAAATTTAAATGTTGTCGTACAACCCTCAAAAAACAGATGTTTTTCTGATGATGAGTATAAAAATAAAGGTGCAGAAATAAATGAAGATTTATCAAATTGCTCAATTATATTTGGTGTAAAAGAAATTGATACTGATATTTTGATGAATAATAAAACTTATGTTTTTTTTTCTCATACATACAAATTAAATAAAGAAACTTTGAATAACGCTCAAGGCACACCAGGCATGGATAAAAAAGAGTTATTAAAATCAGTTTTAGAAAAAAAAATAAGATTAATAGATTATGAAAACATCAGAGATAAAAAAAGCAAAAGATATCTAGGTTTTGGAAGGTTTGCTGGCATTGTTGGTTGCTATAATACTCTCAATCTCTGTCTAGAAAACTTTAAAAAACAACCACTGGCAAGGGCTTATAGAATTAATAGTTATGAGAGGTTAATAAGTAGTTTAAAAAATTTATACTTTCCCTATATGAAAATTTTAGTAACAGGTGATGGCAGAGTTGCAAAAGGAGTAATAGAAGTTTTAAAACAAACAAATATAAAAGAAGTTTCTAAAGAAAAGTTTCAAAATGATAAATTTGATAACCCTGTATTTTGTAATTTAGAAACTAAGGATTATGTAGAATCAAATTTAAACAAAGAATTTGATCTTAATCATTTCATTAAATACCCAAAAGAATATAAGAGTTGTGCTCTTCAATATTTAAAAGAAGCAGATGTATTTATTAGTGCTCATTACTGGGATCCAACTTCCCCAAAAATATTTAATCAAAATGATTTAAATAAGTTAAATAATTTAAAAGTAGTTGGAGATATAACATGTGATGTCGATGGTTCTGTACCTACAACAATAAGATCTTCAACTATTGATAAACCAAATTTTTACATTGATAGAAATACTTTTAAAGAGACCGTTGGTGAAGGTTTGGCAATAATGGCAGTTGATAATTTGCCTTCAGAATTACCACGTGATTCAAGTAAGGAATTTGGAGATGGTATAGTGAATGAAGTTATTCCTTATATACTTAATGAAGATGATGGTAGGATTTTGAATGCAACAATAACACAAAATGGTAGTTTTTTAGAAAAGTACAATTATCTACATGATTATATAAATACTGCATGAATGAAATTCAAATTAAACAAAATAACTCTTTAGATATAACAAAGCCATTTAGAGTTGTTAGTGATTTTAATCCAAGCGGTGATCAACCGGATGCAATAGATAATATAGTCAAAAGCTTAAATGAAGGTGAGCAAGAACAAGTTCTTCTTGGTGTAACAGGTTCAGGCAAAACTTTTACGATGGCCAAAGTTATTGAGAAAGTGCAAAAACCAACTTTGATAATGGCTCCTAATAAAACTTTAGCAGCTCAACTTTACGGCGAAATGAAAAATTTATTTCCAGATAATGCAGTTGAATATTTTGTAAGTTATTATGACTATTATACACCAGAAGCTTATGTACCAAGAACTGATACATATATTGAGAAAGAGTCATCTATTAATGAACAAATCGACAGATTACGTCATTCTGCTACAAGATCCCTTGTTGAAAGAAGAGATACTATAATTGTAGCATCAGTATCATGTATTTATGGTATTGGTTCCGTTGATGCTTATTCGTCAATGTCTTTTACTTTAAATAAAAATCAATCAATAAGCAGAGAAATAATTATAAGAAGATTAGTTGAACTTTTATATAAAAGACGCGATATGGATTTTAGAAGAGGTAGCTTTAGAGCTAAAGGAGATATATTAGAAATATTTCCATCACATTATGAAGATATTTCTTGGAAGATATCTATGTTTGGAGACGACATAGAAAGTATAAGTGAAGTAGATCCTTTAACAGGAGAAAAATTAGGAGAGCTTGATCAAATAAGAATATTTGCAAACTCACATTATGTCACACCAAAACCAACTATTAAAAAAGCAATCTCAATGATTAAAAATGATTTAAAGAAACAATTGGAGATATTTGAGAAAGAGAAGAAATATCTCGAGAGACAAAGATTAGATGAAAGAACAACCTTTGATCTAGAGATGATGGAAACAACAGGTAGTTGTAGTGGAATAGAAAACTATTCAAGATATTTATCTGGTAGACAACCTGGCGAACCTCCTCCAACTCTATACGAATATATTCCAGAGGATTCATTATTATTTATCGATGAAAGCCATCAAACATGTGGTCAAATAGCAGGTATGTACAAAGGCGACTTTTCAAGAAAATCTACTTTAGCTCAATATGGTTTTAGACTTCCAAGCTGTGTAGATAATAGACCTTTGAAAAGAGAAGAATGGGATGCAATGCGTCCTCAAACAATATTTGTTAGTGCAACACCTGGAAATTATGAGTTAGAAAAAACGGGTGGTACTTTTGTAGAACAAGTTATTAGACCTACTGGCCTAATTGATCCACCTATTGAAATAAGACCGACTAAACATCAAATAGACAATCTTATTGATGAATGCAAAAAAACAATTGATAAAGGTTATAGAGTCTTAATAACAACCTTAACAAAAAAAATGGCTGAAGATTTAACAGAGTATATAAATGAAGAAGGTCTTAAAGTTCGATATCTTCATTCTGATATTGACACCTTAGAAAGAATAGAAATTATTAGAGATCTAAGACTTGGCGTGTTTAACATATTAGTTGGAATAAATTTATTAAGAGAGGGATTAGATATTCCAGAATGTGCATTAATGGCTATTCTTGATGCTGATAAAGAGGGTTATCTTCGTTCTAGAACTAGCTTAATACAAACAATAGGTAGAGCTGCAAGAAATGTAGATAGCAAAGTTTTAATGTATGCTGACACAATTACTACAAGCATGAAAGAAGCAATAGAAGAGACAGACAGAAGAAGAAATAAACAATTACAATACAATAAAGAAAATAATATTACCCCAACAAGTATTAAAAAAAATATTCAAGAAATAATTGAAAATACGGCTGAACAAGATCATGTAACTGTGGATATAGAAAACACAAAAGAAATGGTTGGAAAAGATTTAGACAAACATCTAAAAACCCTTGAGAAAAAAATGAATGAATTTGCTTCAAAACTTGAATTTGAGGATGCTGCAAGACTAAGAGATGAAATTAATAGATTAAGAGCTAAGGAAGTTGGGCTATCGAACAAAATATTAGAATTTCGAAAAAAATAATGGAAATTATTTTTTCAGAAAAAAATGCTACAGGTATTATTACACTAAATCGACCAAAAGCACTAAATGCATTAAATATTGAAATGGCAAAAGAATTTTCTGATAAACTTCAGGAATGGGATTTAAATGATAATATTAAAAGAGTTCTTTTAGTAGGGGAAGGTAATCATTTCTGTGCAGGTGGAGATGTTAAATCTCTTTTTCTTACAAAAGATCAAAATAATCATAAAAAAGAATTTTTCAAAATTGAGTACAAATTAAATTACTTAATAAGTCAATTTAAGAAAGAATTTTTATCTATTTGGAATGGTGTAGTCATGGGTGGAGGTGTTGGACTATCAATTTATGGTGATCATAGATTGGCTACTGATAATACAAAATTCGCAATGCCCGAAACATCTATAGGTTTTTTTCCTGATGTAGGAGGAAGTTATTTTTTATCAAATCTCCCTAAAAATGTTGGCAAATATATAGGTCTAACTGGAAAACTTTTAGAAGTAAATGATTTAATGTTTTTAGGTCTTGCAACAAATTATTTTAAATTTGATAATTTACAATCACTAAAAGAAAATTATGTAGAGAAAGGAATCATTTCTGAAGAAAAGTTTGAGATTGATTATAATTCAGAAGTTATAAAAAATATTGATCTGATAAATTCCTTATTTAAAGGGGATATATTTAAAATTTTTGATAATTTAAAAAATAATCAATCAGACTTTGCAGAAAAAACCTTTGAGACATTAAACAAAAAGTGTCCAATGAGTCTTGGAATAAGTACTAAACTTATCAATGATGCCAAAGGAAAATCACTTAAAGAATGTTTAGAAACAGAATATCAACTAAGTCAAAATGTGGTTTACAGAGATGATTTTGATAATGGTGTAAATTCCGTGTTGGTAACGAAAGACCATAATCCTAAATGGAGCCCATCAAAAATTACAGAAATAAATATTGAAGAAATCAATAAATATTTTGAAAGTCGTACAGAAAAGCTTTATTTATAGATACATATGAAAAAGATCCCTCCAAAATCTGCAAAAGTTGTCGTAATTGGTGGAGGTGTTGCTGGATGCTCTGTTGCTTATCACTTAACAGAATTTGGATGGAAAGATGTTGTGCTTTTAGAGCGTGATCAGCTAACGTCTGGAACTACATGGCATGCAGCTGGTCTTATTGGTCAACTAGGATCATCTGCAACAATAACTCGCTTAAGAAATTATTCATTAAATTTATATAAAAAATTAGAAAAAGAGACTGGATTATCAACAGGTCTTAAACAAAATGGATCTTTGACTGTAGCAACAACAGAAGCTAGACTTGAAGAGCTTAAAAGACAACTTACTTTTGCACAAAGATTTAATGTTGAAGCAAAAGAAGTTACAAAAGATGAAATAAATGACATTTATCCTCTTATAAACACTAATGATGTTGTGGGAGGAGTATTCATTGCCCAAGATGGTCAAGCAGATCCAGTAGGTGTAACAAATGTATTAGCTAAATCTGCAAAAAATAATGGTGCTCAATTTTTTGAGAAATGCCCAGTAAAGAAAATTTTAGTAAAGAATGGTAAAATTGAGGGTGTAGAAACAGAGCATGGAAAAATAGAATGTGAATATATTGTTTTGGCAACTGGGATGTGGTCAAGACAAGTTGCAGCTGAAGTTGGAGTAAGTATACCACTTTACCCAAACGAACACTTTTATATTTTAAGTGAGCCAATGAATGAAATACAAAAATCTCTTCCAGTATTACGAGATTATAATAATTGCTTATATTTAAAAGAAGATGCAGGTAAACTTTTAGTTGGGCTGTTCGAGCCTAATGCAAGACCAGCATTTACCAATACCTATAAAGTTCCAAATGATTTTTCATTTGGAGAACTTCCTGAAGATTTTGATCATTTTGAACCATATTTGCAAAAAGCAATGAATAGGATACCTTCTTTGGGCAAAGTAGGCATAAGAAAATTTTTTAATGGCCCAGAATCTTTTACCCCCGATACTAATTATTTATTAGGTGAAACTCCCGAAGTTAAAAACTTTTTTGTTTGTTGTGGTTTTAATAGTATTGGCATTGTTAGCTCAGGTGGAGCTGGAAAAGTCACTGCTGAATGGATGATAAATGGTGAAGTAAATGATGATCTATTCTCATTAGATATAACACGATTTGAAAAATTTCACTCTGAAACAAAATTTATCACTGAACGTGTAACTGAAACTTTAGGAAATCTCTATGCTATGCATTGGCCTTATAAACAGTTAAAAACATCAAGAAATCAAAAACTTCTACCTTTTCATAACGATTTAAAAAACAATGGAGCTTGCTTTGGGCAAGTAGCTGGATTTGAAAGACCTATGTGGTATGCAATAAATGGCAATAAACCAGAGTACGAATACAGTTATGGATATCAAAATTGGTATGAGTCAGCAAAGTATGAAACTATAAATACAAGAAAAAATGTTGGTTTATTTGATCTTTCAGCTTTTGCAAAATTTGAAATAAAAGGAGATTTTGCTTTAAATGATTTACAGCGATTATGTTGTAATGATATTAAAAAAGAACCGGGCAAAACTACATATACTCAAATGTTAAATTCAAATGGAGGAATAGTAGCTGATTTGACAGTTACATGTGTTAATGAAAAATTTTTCCGGATTGTAACAGGATCATCTGTAAGGGAACACGATAAAAAACATATCAAAGAAAACCTCAGTAAGAATACAACATTAACAGACGTTACTGATGATTTGGCTTGCCTAGGAGTATTTGGGCCAAAAAGTAGAGAGCTTTTAACTAATATTTTTGGAGATCATTTTTCGACAAATGATTTTAAGTTTGGAACTGCAAGTGAAATTAAATTTAATAATAATGATTTAATCTTTCAAAGACTATCTTTTGTCGGTGAACTTGGTTGGGAAATTTATGTTCCTATAAGTACTTCTAGAAAGATTTATCTTAAATTAGTTGAGCATGGAAAGAAATATGATCTTGTTCACGCTGGTGGACATGCATTAGACATTATGAGAATGGAAAAGGGATATCTTCATTGGGGTCATGATATATCTCCTGCAGAAAACCCTTATGAAGCAGGTTTAGAATTTACAGTTAAATTAAATAAACAAATAGACTTTATTGGCAAAGAAGCATTAAAAACAAAAAATAGGAAGAAGAAAAAACAATTAGCTAATTTTGTATTAGACAAATCAAAACCAGGAACTCCTCTATTACTTCATGACGAACCAATTTATTACAAAGGAAATATTGTAGGTGAAACAACATCTAGTAATTATTCATTCTGTTATGATAAAAGCATGATTTTTGGATATATTGACTCTGAGATAGATTTAAAAAACTTAAATGGAGGAACTTTTGAAGTAGAAGTTGCAAAGAGTAAATATACAATGTCCATTCAATATGAAGCATTACATGATCCAAATAATAACTTTACAAGAATATAGAACTTTAAAATTATTTAATGAAAAAAATTAAATTTTTTTTTTCTTTTATAACGATTGTTATTATTATTTTTTTTATTTTTATTTATATTTTTTTAAAAAACCTAAATGAAGAGAAGGTAATTGACGGATTAGAAAAAAAATATAATTTAAAAATTAGTCAAGTAAATGAAAGTCAAGTCAATTTTTTTCCATATATAAAATATAATACGAGTTTAAAAATTACTAATTTTAAAAATCAATTTAATGTAGATCAGATAGACATCTCAATTTCTCAATCAATTTTTAGTACCCAAGGCAATTTAAATATTTTTTTAGATAATATTTCACTAACAAATTTAAAATTTAGTAATTTGGAAATTAAGGGCAATATAAATTATTTGCAAAATTATATTACAAATCAAAATAACTTTGAAAATTTATTTGATGGAATTTATGAAATTAATGGAAGCTTTGAATTACTTACAACTAATGAGGAAAGGTTTATTATATCATTTCTAAAATTATTTTTTGAAAATTTGGAAGATAAAGAGAATCAACAATATGCATTCTCAAAACTAATTGATGCATTTGGTAATGATTCTTCAAATTTTACAGGAGATTTAAAAAAAAATAATAACTTATTAACAAGTAATAATATTCTATTGAGTAATAAAGAAAACGAAATCTATATAAAAGGAGAATACAATTACAATAAAAACTTAGTTAATATAATCTTAGATTTATCTCAAAATAAAGAGATATACTTAACAACTTTTGTTAAAGGAGATGTAAACAATCCAAATATAAGTTTTGATAAAAATTCTAAATTCTTTCAAAATATTGATTCTGATAAAAATAATATTATTGAGGATAGCGTTATAAAATTCCTTAATAATTTTTTAAATATTGATGATTGAATTATTTAATATTGTTGCAAGTGTCTTTGGGTATATTATTTTTGGATATTTTGTTAATAAACTAAAATTATTACCCAAAAAATATATTAATTATTTTGATTTTATTGGTTTCAATATTTTATTACCTTTAGCATTAGTTGCATATTTTTGGCAGGTATCCTTCCCTGATATCAATTCTATAGGATTAATGATTTCTTTTTTTGGATCAGGAACTATTATTTTTATAATAGGCTTTTTAATAAGTAAACATTTTTTAAGTTATAAAACTGATGACTCTGCATTATTTGGTCTTGCTTCCTGTTTTGGTAATACTGTGGCTATGGGAATACCACTAATGTACGCTGTGCTTGGACCAATTAATACAATTCCATATATGATTCTTGTTTTTTTTCATGGCATAGTTCATTTTACATATACAGTTATCATTATTGAAGTTTATAGAAATAGGAACAAAAGTATTATTGAAATTTTTTATCAAACTTTATTAGGTATGATAAAAAATATTGTCTTGTTTGGAATGATTGCTGGAATAATTTTGAATTCTTCTGGCTTAAAAATTCCTCTGTATATGGTAAATGTATTAAACATCTTTGTTAATATGGCATTACCAATGGTGCTTATCTCTCTTGGACTTGCTTTAGGAAATTTTCAAATTAGAAGTAATATTAATAGTGCAATTATTTTAACTATTTTAAAAAATTTAATTCATCCTGTATTAGCATTTTGCATTTCAAAATTTATTTTAAACTTAAATGAACTTTTAGTTATAATTGTAACAATGGCAGCTGCATTACCAAGTGGATCACAATCTTATTATTTTGCTTACAGATATGATTCACTCAAAGGAATAGTATCTTCCAATGTTGTTTTGAGTACTTTTGTAAGTTTTTTTACACTATCTTTGCTATTATTATTTTTTAATCTTAAGTAGATTGAGAAATAAAAGACATTATGTTTTCTCTTTTTTCCATAGTTTTTAAACTAAAAGGAAATATTTCTAACATTTTATTATAAACATCAATTGCTTGTTGATATTGTCCTTGATGAATAAAAATTAAACCCATACCGTCTAAAGCTCCAAAATGCCTAGGTTCTAATTCTAATGTTTTGATTATATCTTGCATTGATTTATCAAAATCACCCATCATAAAATAAACAGTTGCTCTTTTATTCCAAGCTTCAGCAAAATTAGGATCTTCTTCTATCAAATTATTGAAAAATCTTACTGCAAGTGGATAATTTCTTATTCTCATTGCTTGAATACCTTTTTCAAAATATTCTATTACTTTTGGGTCATCAACCTCATACCATATGTCCCAAATATCTTTAATAATATCGCTAATTTCTTGCTGATTTTCTGTCTTATTAAGTTTTTTAAATAAATTATTTAGCCTTGGATCATTCTGATCAGCCTTAACGCTGGTAATAGATAAAAATAAAAAAGTTATAATACTTATTACTCTAAACATAACTCTGAAATTTAAATGGTTTTTCAGATAAAGTTCTTTTTTTCTCATGTTTTCTAGTTCTTCCATTAACTCTTTCTCTCCATAATTTAAAAGACCTTGGTCGGAGGTTTTTTCTCATTATTTTTATAACCTCTGATTCGGTAATACCGTGAATTCTTTTTATTTTTTCAAAAGAAGTTTTATCACACCAAGCTAATTTAATAATATTATCTATGTTCTCCCGCATATTATCAATATAGTTCTTAAATAATTAAATTCTAAAAAAATGATTGATTTGTATTCTTCCCCCACTCCAAATGGACGAAAAATTACTATTATGCTTGAAGAATTAGGTGTGGAATACAATCCAATTTTTATTGATTTAGATCAAAAGAAACAATTCTCAAAAGATTTTTCAAAAATTTCTCCAAGTAATAAAATTCCAGTCATTGTGGATAAAGATAACAATCAAACAATTTTCGAATCGGGAGCTATTCTTCTTTATCTTGCAAAGAAATACAACAAATTTGTAAATGAAGAATATTATTGGGAAATTGTCCAATGGGTCTTTTTCCAAATGGCATATGTAGGACCAATGCTTGGTCAAGCACACCAGTATTTATTTTATAATCCAGGTAAAAGTAAATTTGCTGAGGAAAAGACTAGAGGTTATACAAAACACATCTATGAAATATTAGATAAGAGATTATCAAAACAAGAATATTTTTCAAACGAATATACAATAGCAGATATTGCAATCTGGCCATGGACTGCACGATTTGAAAGACATCAGATTGATTTAAATAATTACCCAAATGTTCTACGTTGGTACATACAAATATCTAAGAGGCCTGCAGTCATAAAAGGTTACAATGTGGTTGGTAACTTTTTTGAAATTCCAAAACCTTAAGTGTTATATAAGAAAACTGATGCAGCAGTTGCAATAAGCATAATTGCTAAGATCCATTCGACGAGTTTCTTTAGTTTTTCATTATTTAAATAATTACGAATTACACTTCCACCATATGCCCAAACACTTATCGAAGGTATATTTACAACTGTAGACATTATAACCATAAATAAAGTTCCAATTAAAATATTTTCTCCCTTTGGATAATATAGTGTAATGGCTGTAGAACAAATTACCCATGCTTTTGGATTTACAAATTGAAATAAAATAGCTTCATAATATTTTAAAGGCCTAGATCTATCTTCTGTTTTTGTAATATTAAGAGATCCAAACATTTTGTATGCCAAATAAAGAATGTATGCTGACCCTACATATCTTAAAATATCGTAAAGAATCGGATATGTAATAAATAAAGTTCCCAAACCTAAACAAACCAAAGCAAGTTGAAGACCGTGGCCTGTAGGGATGCCTAGAATATTGGGAATAGATCTAGCAAAGCCGAATTTTATACCAGATGCCGTCAATATACTGTTATTTGGTCCGGGAGTTACATACATAATAAAATTATAGACTGCTAAAGCTAAAATTAACTCCCAAGTGATCACTATTTCTAATCTCTAAAATTTATAAATTGTACAGGAATACCAATATTAGAATCGTCTATAAGTTTCATAACACTTTGCAAGTCATCCTTTTTCTTTCCATCAATACGAAGTTCATTTCCGTTTATTTTAATTTGAACTTTTAATTTAGAACTTTTGACATCAGCTGTAATTTTTTTACATAATGTTTGCTCAATTCCTTCAATTAAATCATAAGTTTGTCTAATTTTATTTCCTCCAGCTTTTTCTAATTCCTTTTTTTTTAAACATAGAGGATCAACTTTCCTTCTTACAAAATGTGTTACAAGCATGTCGTTTACTTGTCCTGCTTTCATTTCATCATCGGTTGTAACAATTATAGAATTTTCTTTTTTTTCTATTGAGGTATTTGAACCCTTAAAATCATATCTTGTTGTAATTTCCCTTGTTGCATTGCCAATGGCGTTGTCTATTTCTTGATGGTCTAATCTACTAACTACATCAAAACTAGGCATATAGTTTATCCTATGACATCGTCATTACTATCTGGCAACTGTTTTTTAGTACTTAATCTTCCTAATTTTTTCATCTTTTCAACTTTTTTTGTTAAACTACCTGATCCATCTTGTAATCTTAGCTTAGCTTCATCCATTTTTGTTTTTGCTAAATCTAATGATTGGTTTGCTTTAATAAAAGATTCATATACACTTACAGTTTTATCGTAAATATCCGATGCTGCAGACGCAATATCTTTAATAGTTTTGGATTGTTTATCCACTCTCCACATATTTTCTACTGCTTTAAGAAGAAAGGGCAATGTCGAAGGACCAACAATAATGATTTTATTATTCCAGGATTCTTCAATTAGTTTATTTGCCTCATTATAAAGAGTTAGCAAAGCTGGTTCAATTGGTACAAACATAAGAACATTATCAATTGTGTTGATGCCATAAATTTTTGCATAATTATCTTTACTCAAATTACGAATAGAAGATTTTGTAGAATCTATAAATTTTTTTAGAAAAATTTTTTTTTGCTGAATATCATTTGTATTTGAGTAATCATGCCATGACTCTAATGACACTTTAGAGTCAATAATTATATGGCGATTACCAGGCATATGAACAACAACATCTGGTTTTTGTAAATTCCCTTCTTGATCTCTAAAGGATTTCTGCGTTGAGTATTCCTCTCCTTCTCTTAAACCTACATTGTCTAATATATTTTTAAGTACAAATTCACCCCAAGGTCCTTGCTGTAAAGCGCCTCCTCTAATTAAAGTATTTTCAATTCTATCTTGTGCTAGATTAAAATTCTGAAGTGATTGTTGAATAGACTGCATATGATTTTTTAATGATATCAGATCTGTATCTTCCTTTACTTCAATTTTTTTTTCTTTTCGTAAAAAGAATAAAAGTGAGAAAAATCCAATTCCAGAAAAAAAACCTATAAAAAAAACTAGATATAAATTATCAAACATTGGCTAAATAATTATAAAATACATATATATTAGCAAATATCTAGCAACTTTCCCAATAGATACAAATATTAAAAAGAATAAAATATTGTACCTGAAGGTGCCAGCAGCAAAAGCTATTGGATCTCCAATAAAAGGAACCCATGAAAATAATAAAGACCATTTTCCATATTTTTTAAAAATATCTGAGGCTTTTTGAAATAAAAATTTATTTATAGGAAACCAAGGCTTTTTTATAAAGAAATTTACAAAATATCCAAATACCCAACTAATCACAGAACCTAAAATATTACCTAATGATGCGAAAAATAATAATAAGAATACGTCATATTTTTCTGATAATAAAAGTGTTACTAAATATGCTTCTGATGCAAGTGGAAAAAATGTACCTAAGCTAAGGCAAAAAATAAATAATGAAAAGTAGATCAAAGTGTTTGTTATTTCTAATTAATGTTAATAATATGATACTTATCAATTTATGAACGATTTTCCAAAAGAAGAATTTACTAATCGAATTTCTAAAATCCAAGAAAATTTAGAGAAAGAAAATATTGAAGCCATAATTATTACTTCACCATCAAATTTTAGATATTTTTCTGGGTTAGACAGTAACTTTTGGGAAAGCCCTACTAGACCATGGTTTTTAATAATCTCAAAAAATAATCCTATAAAAGCAATCATTCCATCGATTGGTATTACTGCAATTGAAAAAACTTTCATAAAGAACATTGAAGTTTGGCAATCACCCAATCCAAAAGATGAAGGGGTATCATTGCTAAAAAAAATAATTAAAAGTTACCCAAAAAATTCTAATATTGGTTTTGAACTGGCAAATGAAACTCATTTAAGAATGAGTATTCAGGATTATATTAAAATTCAAGAAGAATTATCAGATTACAACTTTGTAGATTCTAGTAAAGTTATTTGGAATTTAAGAAAGATTAAATCTAAAATTGAAATTGAATATATTTCAAAGGTTTGTTCAATAGCAAGTAAGGTATTTGATAATTTTCCTGATAAAATTTATCCTAAAATTAATGAACGTGAGGCTACTTCTATATTTAAAAAGGAATTAATTAATAACGGTGTTGATTATATTATGTATATGGCATGTGCATCCGGTCAAGGTGGTTATGATCAAATAATTGCTAACCCAACTGAAAAACAATTAAATAATGGAGATATTCTAATTATTGATACTGGCTCTACTGTAAATGGTTATTTTTGTGACTTCGATAGAAATTTTGGATTTGGTAAAATTAGCCAAACTTCTTTAGATGCCTATACAAAATTATGGGAAGCTATTGAGTCTACTTTAGAAATTATTAAGCCAGGAATTAGTTGTGCAGAAATATATTCTGCTCTCTCAAATTATCTTTTAAAAGAAAATAATAATGGCAGTGTGGGACGAATGGGTCATGGTCTTGGTTTACAATTGACAGAACCACCCAGTATAATGCGGAGTGATCAAACTATTCTAGAAAAAAATATGATTATGACTCTTGAACCCTCAATAGAACTAAGTAAAAATACTATTCTGGTTCAAGAAGAGAACATATTAATAACTGAAGATGGATACAAACTTCTAAGCACTAGAACACCAGAAAAGTTACCTATTATAAATTAATTATATAATTGATTCAATTTTTGGCATTAATCTAATAAGCTCTTTTGTGTAGTTATGCTCTGGATTATTAAATAATTCCTCAGTATCTTTAGTTTCGCACATGATACCATTTTTAAGAACAATAATTCTATTACACATTTGTCTAATTACTGGAAGATCATGACTTATAAATAACATTGTTAAGTGAAGTTCATCTTGAATATCTTTAAGGAGATTTAATATTTGTGCTTGTATACTTACATCTAAAGCAGATGTTGGTTCATCACATATTAATAGTCGAGGTCTTGTAGCTAAAGCTCTAGCAATCGATATTCTTTGTCTTTGTCCTCCTGAAAATTCGTGAGGATATCGATCTAATGATTGTCTTGTCATCCCAACAATATCAATCAAATCAAAAACATTTTGAATAAGTTCATCTTTACTAATATTTTTTTGAAAAAATTTAATTGGTTCAGATATTATATCTCTTACTTTAAATCTTGGATTTAATGATGAATAGGGGTCTTGAAATATCATCTGGATTTGCCCTCTACTCTTGTCTATTTGATATTTTTTCTTAGAATTATATAGTGAGAGGTCGTTATAATATATTTCTCCATTATTAGGTTTAACTAAACCTGTAATAATTTTTGCTATAGTTGATTTTCCTGAACCAGATTCACCAACTAATCCAAGAGTTTCTCCTTCAAATAGTTCAAAGGATACGTTGTCAACTGCTTTAACGGCTTTGTTAGCTTCATTATTTTTGAATCCAAAAGAAATCTTACTTCCAAGTGATTTATCATCAAATATTTTACTAATATTATTTAATTTCAATAATTTTTGATTCTTATTTTCTCTTATTCCCCAGGATTTAATTATATTATTTGTTAGATTTTTCGAGTCAGATGTAATTTCTTTTCCCTCTGGACTAATCAATTTGAATCTATCAATTTTTTTATTTGTTGGAGGAACAGAAATTACCAAACTTTTGGCTTCATTAGATTTTGGATTAGTTAAGAGTTCCTTAGTATCACCCTGCTCAACAATAAGACCATGTCTCATTACAATTACTTTATTAGTTGTCTCAGCAATAACACCCATATCGTGTGTTATAATTATAACACCAAGATTTCTTTTTTTTGTTAAATCTTTTAGTAATTCTAAAATTTGATACTGAATACTAACATCTAGGGCAGTAGTAGGTTCATCTGCTATAATTAAATCTGGCTCACAACTTATCGCTAAAGCTATAACTACTCTCTGTCGCATACCGCCACTAAATTGATGGGGATAATCTTCAATTCGTTTTTCTGCATTTTCTATTCCAACTTCTTTTAATAATTGGATAGATTTTTTAAGTGCATCTTTATAAGTTAAATTTAAATGTGTTTGAATAGTCTCAATTAATTGATCTTTTATTTTAAAAAGAGGATTTAATGATGTTTGAGGATCTTGAAAAACAAATCCAATTTTCTTTCCTCGAAATTTCTGAATAATTCCATTATTATCTCTTAATTCATCATTATCAATTTTTATTGATCCATTAGTTATCTCACCTGGAGGATCAATTAAATCTATTATAGCATTTGCAATTGTAGATTTACCTGAACCGGACTCTCCTACTATGCCTAATATTTCCCCTCTTTCCAATTTGAATTCTACGTTTTTACTAGCTACGATTGTTTCTTTTCTCGTTGGATAACTAATATTTAAATTTTTAACTTCTAAAAAACTCATCTTTTTTTCAATTTTGGATTTAGAGCATCTCTCATCCAATCTCCTAAAAGGTTAATAGATAAAGCTAGTACAATTAAAAATATTGCTGGAAAAAATGTTATCCACCATTCACCTGAAAATAAAAAATTATTTCCAAACCTTATTAGTGTTCCTAAAGATGGCGTTGTTGGTGGAACTCCAACACCTAAAAAACTTAATGTAGATTCTGTAATAATTGCAAGAGCTAATCCAATAGTGGCAATTACTAAAATAGGTCTAAGAATGTTTGGTAAAATATGTTTAAACATTATTAAGACATTCGATAATCCTATAATTCTTGATGCAGATACATATTCTTTATTTTTTTCAACTAAAGTAGATGCTCTTGATACTCTTGCGAATTGAGGCCACTCAGAAATACCAATAGCAAATATTAAAACATATATTGCCATTTCATCATGCATTGATTGAGATATAATTGCTCTTGCTATTCCATCTACTAATAATGCCATTAAGATACTTGGAATTGTTAATTGAACATCTGTAAGTCTCATAACAATAATCTCATATCTACCACCTATATAACCAGCTGTTATACCAAGAAAGACCCCAAGTAACATTGCAAATATAATAGATGCAAAGCCAACAATTAATGAAATTCTTGAACCATAAATCATGGTTGAAAACATATCTCTTCCTTGTTGGTCTGTTCCTAAAATAAAACTTGAATTACCACCATCAGACCATACGGGTGGAGTAAATGCATCCATCAATGAAACTGATGCTGGATCAAAAGGATTGTAGGGCGCAACAACACCTGCAAAAATTGAACAAATTAAAATTATAAAAAAAATAGTGGATGATATAACTGCAATCTTAGAATTAAAAAAACTATAGCCAATATCCGTATCATATATTTTGTTATAAGTTTTTAATAACATTTTAGTTTGTCTCTTCTTTCAATCTAATTCTTGGATCGATAAAATAATATGTGATATCAACAATAAAATTTATCATTACAAAAATAAAGGCAACCATAATCATGTAGGCTGACATAATTGGGATATCAACAAAATATACAGCTTTAATAAATAATGAACCCATCCCAGGCCATTGGAATACAGTCTCTGTAATAATTGAAAAGGCAATTAATGTCCCAATATTAATACCAGTTATAGTGATAACTGGAATTAATCCATTTTTAAGAGCATGTTTATAGTTAACTATATTTTTTTTTATACCTCTTGCTTTGGCAAATTTTATATAATCTGTTTGAAGAATTTCCATCATTTCTGCACGAACTAATCTAATAACATACGTCATTTGAAATAAGCTTAAAGTTACAGAAGGTAGTATTAATGCTTTTAAACCTGAAGTTGTTAAAAAACCAGTTGTCCAAAAACCTAATTCGGTAACTTCCCCTCGTCCAAATGAAGGTAAGACTCCTAGTATCACTGAAAATAAATAAATTAGCATTATACCAATAATAAAAGTAGGAAGAGATACGCCTGCTAGGGATATAACAAGTATTAAATTAGAGATAAAACTATCTCTATGAATACCAGTATATACTCCTAATATTACACCAGTTATTATTGCTATTAATGCAGATACAAAAACTAATTCTAAAGTAGCAGGCATTCTCTCTGCTATTAAATCTGAAACTTCCCTTTTTAATTGATAAGAGATTCCAAAATCACCTTGAATAACATTTCCTAAAAATCTTGAGAATTGAACATAAACAGGATCATTTAATCCTAAAACTTCTCTTACTTCCGCTCTTCTTTCATCTGAAGCATCTTCACCAGTCATACTATTTACTGGGTCTCCTACGAAATTAAAGAGAGAGAAAGAAACAAAAGCGACAACAACCATTACGAGAATGGATTGTATTAATCTTTTAAAGAAGTAGCTAAACATGAGGTAATTTTCTGGCCAGTTTACTGGCCAGAAAAAAATAGGTTTTTTAGTTTACGTTAGCAAATCTAAATAATGGCTCGTTGTTCATTCTAATTGGAACATCGACATTACTTTTTGATGCTTGGTTCACAACTTGGTGATGTAAAGGAAGATATGTAACATCGTCTTGAGTAATATCCCAAGCTTCTGCAATCATAGCATTTCTTTTATCCAAGTCTGTTTCCACACCCATTGCTGCTACTAATTCATCAACTCTAGCATTGCTAAAATTTACTTTATTCCAGCTACCAGCGCTGTCAAATAAGTACGAGTAAACATAATGACTGTCAAAAGTTGGAACACCCCAACCTAACATATACATATCACTTGTCATGCCATTTGCGTCTCCTTCTTTTACTTCTGAGAAATGCTGACTTTTAGTTTTTGCATCAAGAGTTACTTCAACTCCAATTTTTGCAAACATACCAATTGCAGCGACACAAATTGCTTCATCATTTATATAACGATCATTTGGACAATCTAGTGTAACACTAAAGCCATCTGAGTAACCAGCTTCAGCTAAAAGTTTTTTAGATAGCTCAGGATCATATGGTAATCTTTGATCACGCTCAGCTGTATGTCCGTTAACACCAGGTGCAGTAATAATTCCTGCAGGAACACTTTGTCCTCTCATTACCTTGTCTTTAATAGCATCCATATCTAGAGCATGGTACATCGCTAAACGAACTCTTTTATCTGCAAAAGGATTTTTCCCTTTAATATTAGATGAGTTTAATTCAGCTGAACCTTGATCCATTCCAAAAAATATTGTTCTATTTTGTGGTGTCATTTTTACACCATGACCAGATGAAGATTTAATTCTCTCAATATCTTGAACCGGTACAACATTAGTATAGTCAATTTCTCCAGAAAGAAGTGCTGCAACTCTTGTTGCATCATTTGCAATTGGAAGTAATTCAATTTTATCTACATTAAATGTACTATCATCACCCCACCAATCACCATTTTTTTCAAAAACAGTTCTTACATCCTGTTCTCTCAAAGTAATTTTGAAAGGTCCAGTTCCATTTGCATTAGAGGCACAGTAAGAAGTTTCTCCTGCATCCCAGTTATATGAAACTTCACATCCATTAGCTTTTGCCCAATCTTCAGACATTACAAATATCTGAGTTAATTGGTTTAAAAGAATTGGGTTTGGTCCATCTGTTACAATCTGAACTGTATGATCGGTTAAAGCTGTTGCTGACTTAATACTTTTAATTAAATCAACCATATCAGATGGAGCGGTTTTTGCTCTATTGATACTGAAAGCAACATCACTGGCAGTCAAATCTGATCCGTCATGAAATTTTACACCTTTACGAATTGTAAATATCCAAGTGCTATCAGAAGTTGTTTTCCAAGACTCTGCAAGCTGAGGAAGTATTTCCATGTTTATACCTGGAGTTACTAAACCTTCATATACTTGACGAGATACCATATGTGTTGGTCCTTCGTTTTGTGCGTGCGGATCAAGAGTTAATGAGTCACCTGGCATAGACCATTTTATTGTATTAGCAAATGCTGGTGAAAAAATACCCATGAAAAGCAGTGACAAAACAATGCTTAAAGTTTTTTTCATATTATTTCCTCCATAGAAATTTGATGGTAGACCCTAACTACTTCAATGGAAATATTCAATATTATTAGTATTAATAAATGCTATATTTTGTCATAATATAAATTAAACCCTATGTAAGATACCAATTAGACCTTAAAATAATGAAAAGATCAGATAAAGCACAGCGAGTCTCAAAAAATACTAAATCGGATATATAAAAAGGTACCAATACCTTTAAGTCATAAAAATAAATTTGAGCTTGTGATAGCTGTACTTTTAAGTGCTCAATGTACAGATGAAAGGGTTAATCAAGTAACACCAATACTTTTTAAAAAAGCAAATACTGCTATTAAAATGACTAAAATTCCAAAAAATACTATTTATAAAATTATACGCCCATGTGGATTGGCTCCACAAAAATCTAAAGCGATTTTTGAATTATCAAGAATACTTGTCAAAAAGTTTAAAGGTAAAGTTCCAGAAAGTTTTGAAGAATTAGAAAAACTACCTGGTGTCGGTCATAAAACTGCAAGTGTAGTAATGTCACAAGGATTTGGACACCCAGCGTTTCCGGTAGACACTCATATACATAGATTGGCTCAGAGATGGGGGTTAACAAATGGTAAAAATGTGGTTCAAACCGAAAAGGATTTAAAAAATCTTTTCCCAAAAAAATCTTGGAATAAGTTACATCTTCAAATAATTTTTTATGGGAGACAATATTGCCAGGCTAGAAGTTGTTATGGGTTAGAATGTGAAATATGTAAAATTTGTAATCCTAAAAGAAAAAATCCTATAAAAACAAAAAAATAGTAATTAAAAAGGCTGAAATACAACAAGTATTATAATGAATATTAATATTATAGCTGGAACTTCATTTGTAATTCTAAAAAATTTTGTTGAGAATTTATTTTTGTCATTTTTAAAATCATTAAGACATTTAAAGCAAAAAAAATGATAACCGGTAAGTAAAATAACAAAAAACATTTTTAAAAGTAACCAAGTATCAATTCCTACATAATGTGTCATAGATAAACCGGATATCCAAGTAACTACAAAAGCTGGAAACATTATAATTTTATATAATTTTCCCTCCATCAGCTTAAAAGTTTCAGACGTTTCCTTATTTATCTGAGGATTAGCATGATTTACAAATATACGAGGCAAATATAAAAGGCCTGCCATCCAAGCTATAATACTAAAAATGTGAATTACTTTTAAAGTATTAAATAACATTTTTTATTCCCATATTGCATGTGGGGGGCATTGACATTAATATAGCATCGACATTGCCCCCGGTTTCTAGACCAAACTTGGTACCTCTATCATATAATAAGTTAAATTCAGCATAACGACTACGTTTAATTAATTGTTTCTTTTTTTCTTCCTCACTCCACTCCTCATCCTTTAACGAAATTAAAGTATTTTTGATAAACTTATGAAAATAAGTACCTACGTCTTGGACAAGTTCAAAATCTTTTCCCCAATCACCAGTTTGAAGGTAATCAAAAAATATTCCCCCAACGCCCCTTGGTTCGTTTCTATGTTTAAGAAAAAAATAGTCATCACACCATTTTTTAAATTTAGGATAACAAGATTTATCATATTTATTACATAAAACTTCTAAACCACGGTGATATTTTTCCTCATCCTCAAATTTTAAACAAGGTGTAATATCCATACCTCCGCCAAACCATTCCTGAGTAGTTTTAATAAATCTTGTATTAAAATGCATAGAGGGAATTTTTGGTGAAACAGGATGTAACACAACACTAATGCCAGTTGCATTATAATTTGGATCTTCTTTAGCGCCTGGAATGGCCTCTCTCATATTTTCATTAAATGTCCCAGCGACGGAAGAAATATTTACTCCACCTTTTTCAATAATATTACCCTTAATTTTACTCATTTTACCACCACCATCACCTTTGTGATCCCAGTTACTTACTTCAAATTGTTTTTCATCAATGTTTTGAATAGTTTCAATTAAGTTATCTCGTAATTTTTCGAACCATTCTTTTGCAGTATTAAATTTGGGATCAGCAATCATAATGGCCAACCTTGAATATGTTTTTTTATTAGATTTACAAAAACGTCTATGTGATCATCATGATCATTTAAGCAAGGTATATAATGGTAATTTTCTCCACCTGACTCCATGAAATATTCTTTATTTTCTTCTTCAAGTTCTTCAAGTGTTTCAAGACAATCACTGCTAAAACCAGGTGAAATTATATGTATATTTTTAATCCCTTGTTTTGGTAATTCTTTTAAAGTTTCGCTTGTATAAGGCTTTAGCCATTCTTCCCTTCCAAATCGACTTTGGAAAGTAGTCATTATCTCATCATCAGATAATCCCAAATGTTCTTTGACCAGTCTTGTAGTTTTAAGACAAAAGCAATGATACGGATCACCATTAGTCAAATACCTTTTTGGTATACCATGATAACTAAAAATAATTTTTTGAGGTTTAGTAGTTTTTTTCCAAAATGACTTTATAGAATTTGATAATGCCTCAATATAATTTTTTTCTTCAAAGTATTGATTGATAAAACGCATTTCAGGTATCCAACGCCATTTTTGCAAAACATTAGTTACTTCATCAAATGTACTACCTGTTGTTGCAGCACAATATTGCGGATACATAGGTAAGACTAATAATCTTCTTATTTGTTTTTTTTGCAGTTTTGATAGAGCATCTGGAATAGAGGGATTGCCATAACGCATCCCAACTTCAAAAACTATATTTTCATTTTTTGAAGAAAAAGATGATTGAATTTTATTTAGTTGTCTGTTTGCAATATCTAAAAGTGGAGAGCCCTTATCAGTCCAAATTTGTTTGTATGCTTCTGCTGACTTTGATGGTCTTATTTGCAAAATTACCAGCTTTAATATAATTTGCCATAAGATTTTAGGTAATTCGATTACTCTTGGATCTGATAAAAATTGATTTAGATAAACTTTTAGTTCTTTTTTATTTGGAGCGTCTGGAGTGCCTAGGTTAGTGATTAAAACACCAATTTTTTCTTTACTCCCGTGCTCATAATCTTTTTCAC
>CACHBB010000008.1 GCA_902577945.1 uncultured Alphaproteobacteria bacterium | reverse complement strand
ATTATGGAAATCCTATTGGTTAGTTGGTGAATTGCTAAATGGTTTAGTTTTACTAATAATATTTAACTTAGAAATTTATTTTTTTAATACAAATAGCTCAGTTTCCCAAATTCCCTTTTTGGACTTTAGTAATTTAACCATACTTTCAAAATTAATAATCTTTTCATGGACAGTTTTTATTTCTATCGGAATTTGGAGATCTGCAGAAAATTATAAAGGTAGCATAATCTGGATTATATTAACCTTTATAATTGTTGCGTACAGATGTTATTCTTTACGTTTAATTTTTTTTATTTAATTTATTTATTAATATATCGTTAAGCATTTTAGGATTAGCTTTACCTTTTGTTTTTTTCATAGCTTGACCAACAAAAAAACCTAATAATTTATTTTTACCACCTAAATAATCTTGGACCATTTTGGGGTTATCTTCTATTACTTCTTCAATAACTTTTTCTATCTCTCTTTGATCCGTAACTTGTTTTAAACCTTTCTCATCTACAATTTCTCTTGCACTCTTCCCGGAAGTAAACATATCCTCCATTACATCCTTTGCAATTTTTCCAGAAATTTCATTAGAAGAAATTAATTTCACAAGTTGTCCTAAATTTTTTGGTGAAACAGGAGAATTATTTAATTCAAGGTTATTTTTATTCAATAAAGAAAACAATTCAGATGTAATCCAATTAACTACAATCTTTGCTGAGTTCTTTAGAGTATTATCTGAATTGATTGCCTCATTAAAATAATCAGAAATTTGTTTTTCTGCAGTTAAGACTGAGGCATCATAATTTGATAATTTATAAGTTTCTATAAATTTATTTTTCAGCTCATCAGGAAGTTGCGGAATAGAAGATTTTATTGATTTTATTTCTTCATCTGAAATCTCAAGTGGAAGCAAATCTGGATCTGGAAAATATCTATAATCATGAGCTTCTTCTTTATTTCTCATTGGTCTAGTTTTACCTGTTGAAGTGTTAAACAGCATTGTATTTTGCTCAATTGATCCACCAGACTCCAATATTTCTATTTGTCGTTTTGCTTCATAATTAATAGCCTGTTTGATAAACTTTATTGAGTTTAAGTTTTTAATTTCACATCGAGTTCCATATTCATCTCCAGGTTTTCTTACTGAAATATTTACATCTGCTCTTAAAGAACCCTCTTGCATATTTCCATCACATGTATCTAAATACATTAAAATTGATCTGATTTTGGATATGTACATTCCAGCTTCATCAGGCGTTCTAATGTCAGGCTCACTAACAATTTCCATTAAAGCAACACCAGATCTATTAAGATCTACATATGTTTTTGAAGGATTTTGATCGTGTAAACTTTTACCAGCATCTTGTTCTAAATGTAATCTTACAATTCTAATATCTTTCGATGTTCCATCTTTAAAATCAATTGTAACTTTTCCTTCTCCAACAATTGGATATTTGTACTGACTAATTTGATATCCTTGTGGAAGATCAGCATAAAAGTAATTTTTTCTATCAAAGACAGAATAATTATTAATTTTAGCATTTAAACCGACTCCAGTTTTTACTGCCTGTTCCACGCAATACTTATTAATAACAGGCAACATTCCTGGCATAGCAGCATCGACTAAAGACACTTGACTATTTGGTGATGAGCCAAATTTTGTTGATGATGAAGAAAATAATTTAGAATTTGATTTTACTTGAGCATGTATTTCAAGACCGATTACCATCTCCCAATCATGCTTTTCACCTTTTATTAAATTATTCATATGATCTTTCTAGAGATACAGCAGCATTAAAAACTTGTTGTTCATCAAAGTGTTTTCCTAATATTTGAATACCTAGTGGTAAATTATTTTTATCTTTCCCAAAGGGAATGGAAATACCTGGTAGGCCAGCTAAAGAAGCAGGAACCGTAAACACATCATTTAAATACATTTTGATAGGATCATTTTGTTTTTCATTTAAGGGAAATGCAGCACTTGGTGCAGTAGGAGTAACTATAAAATCACATTCTTTAAAAGCTATATTAAAATCATCAGCAATTAATTTTCTTACTTTTTGTGCCTTAAGATAATATGCATCATAATAGCCTGCAGATAATACGTATGTTCCTATTAAAATTCTTCTTTTTACTTCTCTTCCAAAACCTTGAGCTCTTGTGTTTTCATACATTTCATCAAGAGAATTAATTTCATCAGATCTAAAACCATATTTTACTCCATCATAACGAGCTAAATTTGAGGAAGCTTCAGCAGGAGCAATTATATAATAAGTAGGAAGTGCATATTTAGTATGAGGAAGTGAAATATTTTTAATTTTAACACCTTTTTTTTCTAACACTTTGATAGCATCTTCCCATATCTGACTTATTTCCATTGGTGTACCATCAATAGAATACTCTTTTGGTATACCAACAGTTTTCCCATTTAGATCATCATCTAAATTTTCAAAATAATTTGGAATATCTACTTTAGCACTTGTACTATCTCTTTGATCAAACCCAGCGATTGATTGTAATAATATTGATGCATCTTCAACATTATGAGAAAAAATTCCTGCTTGATCCAAACTAGATGCAAATGCAGCTATACCCCATCGTGAACATAAACCATATGTTGGTTTAATACCAACAACACCACAAAAGCTGGCTGGCTGTCTTATTGATCCACCTGTATCTGTTCCAGTAGCGCCTAGACATAAATCTGCGGCAACTGCAGCTGCAGACCCTCCCGAGGATCCACCAGGAGCTAAAGGCTCATTCTCCTTTGATAAAGGGTTAATTGTATTTCCAAAAAAACTTGTATTGGTAGCTGAACCCATTGCAAACTCGTCTAGATTTGTTTTACCTACAAAAATAGATCCTTCATCTAATAATTTTTGAGTGACAAATGATTCATAAGTTGGATTAAAATTTTCTAAAATCTTTGAAGCTGCAGTTGTAGGCATACTTTTAGTACAAAACAAATCCTTGATTGCAATCGGAATACCTTTCAATTTTTTTGTTGAATTATCTTTTTCTAAATTGTCTATTTGCTTTAAAATATTCTCTTCACTAAAATGGATAAAGATATTTAAATTTACTTTTTTCTTAATTTTTTTTAAGTAATCCTGATTTAATTCTCGTATTGATATTTTTTTTGTATCGAGATCATTTAAAGTTTGTTTTAAAGATGGCTTAGACATTATTCTACAACCTTTGGTACTGCAAAAAACCCTTCAAGCTTATCAGGGGCATTTTCAAGAATTTCATCACTAGAATTAGAATCTTTAGACACATCTTCTCTTTTGGGTAAAATAGATGATGATATATTACTTAATGGTTCTACATTTTCAGTATTTACTTCATTTAATTGCTCAACCCATTCTAAAATTGAATTAAGATCCTTAATATAATCTTCAGATTCTTTATCATCTAACTTTATTCTAGATAGACGGGCAATTTTATTTATAGTATTTTTATCAATCTTCAATTTATGAGCTCCATTATATGAACGACCAAAATAATTTAATCGATGGTCTTAATACATCACAAATACTTGTAGGTCTAGACCTAGGAACTAAAACGATTGGTGTTGCAGTGAGTGATAGATCAAAAATAATCGCTACACCCCTTTCAATTATCCAAAGAAAAGGAACTAACAAAGATTTAATCAACATGAAAGATATTTTGAATGAGTATGAAATTGGTGGATTTATTCTTGGTCTACCAATTAGCCTTGATAATAGTGAAAACAAACAAAGTCAGTTAGTAAGAGATTTTAATATTAATCTTCAAGCCTTTTTTAAAAAACCCACAGTTCTTTGGGATGAAAGATTTTCATCAGATGTAATTTTTAAAGAAATGAGAAAAGCAGATTTAAGTAAAACAAAGATAAAAAGTAAACTTGATCAACAGTCGGCTGCTTATATTTTACAAGGATATTTGGATAGATATAGAAATTATTAATAAATTAGTTTACACATACTTACACATTATTAACACATATGAATTCAAAATACCTAAAATCGGGACATATAAAATTATATAAAAGAGAAAATTCAAAATATTGGCAAATGAAAATAAAATTGCCAAAAATTAAAGCGATCAGATCATCTACAGGTTCAAAGATTCTTAAAGATGCAGAAAATATAGCTTTAAAATATTATTCATCAATTTCTTCAAAAACAAATATAAAATTAAAACGAACAAAAAATATTTTTAAAAAAATTCATTTATTAGAAACAGCTGATTTAACTAAGAAAGAAATTGAGCACATCTTAGACGAATCTAAAAAATATATATCTTTTAATAAAAGAAAAATTAAAAAAATAAACGTGCTAGAGGGAAGAACAATATTTAATCTTTTCTTTGAAGATTCAACAAGAACAAGAACAAGCTTTGAAGTTGCCGCTAAGAGGTTAGGAGCAGATCTAATTAATGTAGTTGTAAAAAATAGTTCTATTAATAAAGGTGAAACATTACTCGATACTATGACTACTATTAATTCAATGAATCCTGATGTTTTAATTGTGAGACATCCAGAGGAAGGAATTAGTAAAAAAATTTCTGAATCAGTTGATGCTTCTGTAATCAATGCCGGTGATGGAAGTCATGAGCACCCTACACAAGCTTTATTAGATGCACTTACTATAAAAAATAAATTTGAAAATTTTTCAAAATTAAAAATTGCTATATGCGGGGATATTTTACATAGTCGTGTTGCTAGATCAAACATTATCATACTCTCAAAGTTAGGTGCGAAAATTAATGTTATTGGTCCTAAGGAGTGGTTACCAAAAAGTTTAAAAAAACTTCCTGTGAATATTTATACGGAAATGAAAATAGGATTACAAAATTGTGATATTGTTATGATGCTTCGTATTCAAAAAGAGAGAATAGTTGGGAAAATTATGCCAAATCAAAAGACTTATTTTAAAAAGTATGGATTAGATTACAATAAACTTAAATATGCAAAAAAAAATGCTTTCGTTATGCATCCAGGTCCAATGAACCGAGGTGTAGAAATAGACTCAAAACTTGCCGATGATGTCACAAGGAGCTTAATACAAGAACAAGTTGCTATGGGCGTTGCAGTTCGAATGGCATGCTTAGACTTAATTATAAAAAATAGAGATGACTTTAGTAGCTAATTTATCATTAATTGTAATTTTTTATATTATAGGTTCATTTCCCTTTGCATTAATTTTTACAAAATTATTTGGCTTTGGAGATATTAGAAATATTGGCTCTGGAAATGTAGGTGCAACAAATGTTTTAAGAACAGGAAATAAATTTTTAGCATTCTTTGTTCTTTGTTTTGATATTTTTAAAGGTTTTCTTCCATTCTTAATTTTACAAATGTATTTTCAAGATATTTCTTTATTGAATAAAATACTTCTATGTCACTTTGCAATATTAGGTCATATCTTCCCTGTTTGGCTAAAGTTTAAAGGTGGGAAAGGTGTGGCAACATACATTGGCTTCTTGTTTGGTCTTAATCCTTACATTGCACTTTTATTTTTATTGGTATGGATGATTACTGCTTATGTGACTAAATACTCTTCTCTTGGATCTTTAATTGGAATTTTAGTAACTCCAGCTTATTTTATTTTTATTAATTTTAATTTTTATATTCTAGTTTTCTTCATTTATTTAACTTTGATTATTTATATCAAACATGCAGAAAACATTAAAAGACTCATTAACAAAACTGAAAGTAAAATTAAATTATTCAAGTAAAAACATACGTTTTTTCAAATTTTCTTGACGAATTATATTTAAACTGAAATTTGGGGCCCAAATTTATGAATGTATTAATTGTTGAATCACCGTCGAAGGCAAAGTCTATTAATAAATATTTAGGATCGGACTTCAAAGTTCTTGCAAGTGTAGGACATGTCCGAGATTTATCAGCAAAAAATGATGCGATAGATACTGAAAATAATTTCCAAATGAAATGGGAAACTAGTGATCGTGGAAAAAAAGTAATAAAAGAAATTACAGATGCTGCAAAAAAATCTGAAAATTTATATCTAGCTACTGATCCTGACCGTGAGGGTGAAGCCATAGCTTGGCATGTAGAAAAACTACTAAGAGATAATTCATCTCTGTCAAAATTAAATATTCACCGAGTTACATTTAATGAAATTACCAAAAATGCTGTTCTTGATAGTCTTAAGGAGCCAAGAGAAATAGATGAAAATTTAGTAAATGCCTATCTTGCTAGAAGAGCTTTAGATTTTCTTGTAGGTTTTACACTTTCTCCAGTCCTATGGAGGAAATTGCCAGGATCAAAATCTGCAGGCAGAGTTCAATCTGTTGCTCTAAGAATTATTAGCGAAAGAGAACTTGAGATAGAAAAATTTATTCCACAGGAATATTGGTCTTTACAAGGCGAGTTTAGAAATAAAGAAGGCAAAATTATTAATTCTAGACTAACAGTTTATGATGGGAATAAAGTAGATAAACTTGATATTAAAGATGAGAGTGAAGCTACAAAAATTTTCAATGATATTAAAAATTCTACATTCACTGTTGGAAATATTACTAAAAAAGAAGCTAGAAGAAATCCCTACCCTGCCTTTACAACATCTACAATGCAAATTGAGTCTAGTCGTAAACTTGGTCTTAGCGCGAGCCAAACAATGCGCACAGCTCAACGCCTTTATGAAGGAACAGATATTAAAGGAGAAACAACTGGCTTAATAACTTATATGCGAACAGACAGTGTAGTGATGTCAAAAGAAGCTATTAACCAAGTTCGAGGTTTTGTTACTGATAATTATGGTGCAAACTATTTGCCAGAAGCACCAAGAGTTTATAAATCGAAGGCTAAAAATGCTCAGGAAGCACATGAATGTATTAGACCGACAAATATTTACCTAACACCAAAAGATATTAAGCAATACATTACTTTAGAAGAATACAAGCTATATGAAATTATTTGGCAAAGAGCTGTAAGTTCACAAATGGCGAGTGCTGTATTAGATCAAGTAGCTGTTGATATTACAAACGAAGATAAAAAAATTGTTTTACGAGCAAATGGATCAACAATTAAGTTTCCTGGGATGTATAAAGTTTATCAAGAAGCTAAAGATGATGATAAAGATGAAGAAAAAGAAACAATTCTTCCTGGCATGAGTGAAGGAGAGAGTTTAAATCTCAAAGAAGTTGAAAAGACACAACATTTCACCTCCCCTCCTCCTCGTTACACCGAAGCAAGCTTAGTTAAAAAACTTGAAGAACTTGGTATTGGTAGACCATCTACTTATGCTTCTATTATTAAAGTTCTACAAGATAGAGATTATGTAATTTTAGATAAAAAACGTTTTAATCCTCATGATAGAGGAAGAATAGTATCGATATTTTTAGAGAAATATTTCAATCAATATGTCGAATATGATTTTACCGCTGATCTTGAAAATCAACTTGATGAAATTTCTGATGGTAAGCTTGATTGGAAAGAAGTTCTAAGAAAATTTTGGGAAACATTCAAACAACTTTGCGATGAAACTGTAGGCAAATCAAATAGAGAGGTCATAGATGTGTTAGATGAAGCACTAGGTCCGCATTTCTTTCCACCAAATGGAGCAGATGAAAAAAGGAAATGTCCAACCTGTGATAATGGAAGACTAGGAATTAAAGTTGGAAAGTTTGGAGGATTTATTGGCTGCTCTAATTATCCTGATTGCAAATATACAGTTCAGTTTAATCAATTAAATGATAAAGATGGTGCTGCTCTTAGCGGACCAAAAGAAATTGGTATTTATCCAGAAACAGGTGAAATGATTACTCTTCGAAAAGGTCCTTATGGATTTTATATGCAAGTTGGTGAAGGGACAAAAGAAAAAAAACCAAAAAGAGTTTCTATTCCTAAGAATTTTGAGCCAGATGAAATAGGATTAAATACAGCTATCCAATTACTTGGCTTACCACGTAAATTAGGATTTCATCCTGAAACAAATAAAACGGTTAGTGCAGGTATAGGAATGTACGGTCCATATATTCTGCATGATAAAAAATATAAAGCTCTCGAAAAAACAGATAATATTCTTGATATAGAACTTGAAAGAGCCATTGAATTAATTGCTAAACCTACACAGAGAGGTAATGCGACGTTAAAAACATTTGGAGAGCATCCAACAGAAAAGAAAAACATTACTGCTCATGACGGTAAATTTGGACCATATGTAAAATGTGGAAAAATAAATGCATCAATTCTAGGCGATCAAACAATAGATAGCTTAAAACTAGAAGATGCCATTAGGTTAATTGATGAAAGAAAAGCTAAAATGGGTCTCAAAAAAAAGAAAAAGACAGTTAAGAATTGAATTAAGCTGAAATAGTTTTAAATAGAGAGTATGGCAAAAAATATATCTCTTTCAACAATTAAAACTTTCAAAAATAAATTTTTAAGAAATAATAAAAATACAGCATCAAGAAATGCATTAATTAAAAATGATTTAGCTAATGTTGCTCTTAATTGGGAAAACTTTAGTCAAATCAATCATAATTTTTCTAATCTAATAAAAAAAGAACTACCTGCAACAAACCAAATGGCATCAGGTAGATGTTGGGGATTTGCAGGATTAAATCTTATGCGATTACAAGTTGTTGATAGCCTTGAACTAAATACATTTGAGTTTTCACAAAATTATTTCATGTTTTGGGATAAGTTAGAGAAAGCAAATTATTTTTTAGAGAATATTATCAAATCAAGAGATGAAGCATATGAGAGCAGGTTAATAACTCATCTTTTAAAAGCACCTGTGCAAGATGGCGGACAGTGGGATATGTTTGTAAACTTAATTAATAAGTATGGTGCAGTACCTAAAGATGTAATGCCTGAAACAAATCATAGCAGTAAATCTGGTGCTATGAATTATATCTTGACTCACAAATTAAGAGAGTTTGCTTCTATACTAAGAAAAAAACCAGCAAAAAATTCTTCAGCTCTTAAAAAAGATATGATGGAAACAATCTATAATTTACTGGCAATGTTTCTTGGTCAGCCCCCAGATGTTATCAATTGGTCTACTAGAAATAAAGATAATAGACACATTGTTATTTCAGACATGACACCGATTGATTTCTGTAAAAAATATGCTGATATCAATATTAAAGATAAAGTTTGCTTAATTCATGCTCCAATGAGCAATAAAAAATTTAACACAATGTACACAGTTGAATATCTAGGTAATGTTGTTGAGGGACAAATTATTAAATATTTAAATGTAGATATTAAAGAATTAAAAAAATCTGCGATGGACTCAATAAAAAAAAATGAAGCCGTATGGTTTGGTTGTGATGTTGGGAAACGTTTCAGTCGTGATATGGGTGTACTTGATATGGGTATTTACGACTATGAAAATGTTTTTCAAACTTCATTTAAGATGAATAAACAAACTCGTTTAGAGTATGGTGATAGTGAAATGACTCATGCTATGCTTTTAACGGGAGTCGATATTAAAAAAAGAAATTCAACTAAATGGAAAATTGAAAATAGCTGGGGAACAAAAAGTGGTAACCAAGGATATATGATGATGACCGATGAATGGTTCGATGAATATACCTATGAAGTTGTCATTGATAAAAAATATCTAAACAAAAGACTTTTAAAATACTTAGATATGGAACCAGTAGCGCTAGCACCTTGGGATCCAATGGGTGCTTTAGCTAGATAGATTGAATAAAGAAAACGCATCTAAAATTTGGAAGCTAATTCAAGAAACAGGTGATTTTTTAAAAGGAAAATTACCTGATCACCCCAATCATCCTAAGGGCAGAAATCCTTATGCTCATGTTGCTTTAGAGGTAAAAAATCATTTTGGTATGACCTATAAAGATATACCTGATGAAAAATTTAATGAAGTTATTAATTATCTTGAAGAAATAAAATCTAATCCTGAGTAGCTGTTCTTTGATTACCTTGAATGGGTAAGAAAATAATAAAGATTGAAACTATAGCCATCATTATTGCATTAATTAAAAACAAATAAGTAAACTCTAAAGTTATGGAATATATTTCTGAAATTAAGAATACCGAAATTGGTCCTGATCCAAATGCAAGAATAAACTTAATTCCATATACAACACCATGATACTTTTGGGGTGTAAATTTCCCAAGTAGGAGATTTTCTGTAGGCAGAATACTTGCATTAAATACGGCAGCTAAAACACATAAGACAACTAAAGAATAGCCAGATATGTAAGCTATGCCAAGATAACATGGAAACTGAAAAAATATACCAATTAAATAAATGGTTTTTAAATTAAATCTATCAGCAAGTAAACCTCCCACAAATGTTGTAGCGCCAGAAATAAAATAGATAATTGCTATCATAAATCCAATTTGAATTGAGCTTGTGTTACCAATTCGTATTTCAAATACTTTTGGTAAGGCTGTTTGTGTATTGTGAAAAGATAATCCAAGAGCAAACATTGATAATAGCATTATTAATGCAATTAAAATCATTTCATTACGAGAATGATCTTGATCATCATTTTTAATAAAATAATTTTTGTAAGATATTTTATCAATTAAGATTAAGTAAATAAGAATAAACCCAATAATTATTGATATTAACCCAGGTAATATAAAAGCTAGTTGCCAATTTAGTAATTCTGTTAGAGTACCAGCTACAAATGCTCCAGAGCCTATCCCTACCCCACCAAAAATACCATTTACACCAAGCGCTCTTCCCTGTTTGTTAGCTGCATGAATCACCCAAGGAATGCCTACAGGATGATAAATTGAACAGAAAAATCCAAGAAGTGATAAGGAAAAAAATAAAAAAGAAACTGATGTACTTAAACCACATAAAATGGAGGCTAATCCCATTCCAATAAACATAATTGTCATTGTTCCTGAACGTGACCATTTATCACTTAACCAACCAAAAGGAATTGCCCCTAAACCAATTAGAAGAGCTCCAAGAGACCACAATCTAATTAATTGGTCATAAGAAATATTCCATTCTTTTTCTATAGTCAGAACAATCACAAAATAAAATGCTGCAAACATATGCATGAGCGCATGACCTATTGAAGAAAATAGGATTGTATAAAAAGTATTATTCAAACTCTTCGTAATTAATAGAAAGAGAATTTACACAATATCGTTTGCCCGTAGGCTCTGGACCATCATCAAAGACATGGCCTAAATGTGCATCACACTTGGCACACATAATTTCAATACGCACCATTCCATGGGATTTATCAGTCTCTGTTTTAATTGCTTCAGGTGATATTTGTTCAAAAAAACTTGGCCATCCACAATAAGAGTCATATTTTGTTGAACTATTAAATAATTCATTTCCACAGCATTTACACTTAAAAATACCGCCATTAATAATTTCAAAATTTTTACCGGAGAAAGGAGGTTCTGTCCCCTTTTGCCTTGTTACATAATATTCATCTTCTGTTAAGAGAGATTTCCATTCTGCATCTGTTTTTGTAATTTTACTCATTTGATAATTTTATATTGGATAATATAATTCCCGATAGTATAAAAAGTACTCCGATAACATGAAAAAAAGCAAATTTTTCATTTAAAAAAGAAATTGCCCATATTGCACTAAAGACGGGTATTAAATGTAAAAAAAGACTAGCTCTATTTGGTCCAATTATTGAAACACCTTTGTTCCATGAAAAAAAAGCTACAATACTAGCAAAGACAGCAACATAACTAATTAGAACTAAATCTAATCCAGTTGAAGGAAGATAAGTCGAATTAAATGACTCCATAATATAAAATGGTATTATAAATATAACACCTATAATTATCATCACTTCTAAATTTGCTAATTGTGAAGTTTTACTATCAATTTTTTTAAGCAAAACAGAATATAAGCACCATGAAACAACTGCTCCTAACATCCATAAGTCGCCAGCTGTGAAATATAAATTATATAAATTGTTTAAGTCACCTTTTAGAATAATAGCAAAAGCACCAAGCAAAGATAAAACTATACCTGTAAATTGAAGGGTTGTTGTTTTAGTTCTAAATATTAACCAAGAAAATCCTATCATCATAACAGGTGCAACAGATGCCATTAATGTTGAATTTATAACCATAGTAGTTTGGAGGGAAATATAAGTAAAAGAATTAAATATTGTGACTCCTAAGATTGAAATTATAGTCATTAATAAAATATTTTTTTTATAATATTCTATATCTCTAATGATTTGGGCATAAGTGAAAGGTAGCAAAATTAGTAAAGCTAGGATCCAGCGGAAAAAACTTAATTTAAAGGGAGAGAGATCAGATAAAAACGCTATCTTTCCAGAAAAAAAATTTCCTGACCAAAAAAATGAAGAAGCTATTAAAAGAATAATGGCTAAAACTAAGTTTCTTGACATTTATTTATCTACTAATGTCATAAGTGAAGAAGTATCGAGACGATTACCTCCATTTTTTTGGACCTCTTCATAGTATTTATCTACAATTTCTGTTACGGGTAGTGAAGCTCCATTTTTTCTAGCTTCATTAAAACAAATAGATAAATCTTTACGCATCCAATCAACTGCAAAACCATAATCAAATTTACCATCTAGCATAGTTCTATATCTATTTACCATTTGCCATGACTGAGCAGCTCCTTTGGAGATAACGCTTAAAACTTTTTCCATATCAACATTTGCTTTTTTTCCAAATGCCATTCCTTCTGATAATCCTTGAACCAAACCAGCAATACAAATTTGATTAATCATTTTAGCAATTTGTCCAGAGCCAGAGGGTCCAATTAGTTCAATTGCTTTTCCATAAGATTCTAAAACTGGTTTTACAACTTCAAAATCTTTTTCTTCACCACCAATCATAATAGATAAAATACCATTTTCAGCTCCAGCTTGTCCCCCAGAGATTGGCGCATCTAAAAAAGAAATATTCATTTCTTGAAGTTTTGAAAAATATGTTCTGGCTATCTCTGCAGATGCTGTTGTATGATCAACAATTGTTAATCCACTCTTCGCAGAAGACAAAATACCATTCTCTCCTTCCATTACCTCAATAATATCTTCATCACGACCAACACACATAAAAACAATTTCAGCATTTAAACAAGCTTCCTTTGGAGTTTTCTCCATATTTCCTCCATGTTCTTCAACCCATTTTTTTGCTTTAGTCTCAGTACGATTGAAAACAGTAACATTGTATCCATTTTTTTTTAGATGACCTGCCATCGGATACCCCATTACACCTAGGCCAACAAATGATACGTTTTTAATACTCATATTAAACTCCTAATTTATTTAAAATTTGTAAATTAAATTCCTTTGAATTCCCAACAATTAAATTGTTATTTTTTTTTATGAAATTGTATGGCTTATGATTAAAATCTATATCCGAGCAACCTGCCTCTCTTGCAAATAATATCCCAGGAATATGATCCCATGGAGATAACTTAGATAAAATAGCAAAGTTTCTTTGACCTAATCCTATATCCAAATATTCATATCCTATGCACCTATAGGATTTAACTTCTGCAAATTCATTTTTTAATTTTTTTATTTTATCCCAATATTTTTCATCCCAATATTTAGTACTGATTGATCCAATTGCTTCACCTAAACTATTTACACCTTTTGTTTTTATTTTCTTATTATTAATAAATGATCCTTCACTATAAATTGCATGAGACATAAGATTTTCAAGAGGTTTATAGATCCAAGAATATAATATTTTTTCTTTTTTACTCAAAGCAATCATTATAGCAAATTTATCTCTTCCTTTAACAAAGTTTGTTGTTCCATCTATTGGATCTACAGTCCAACAATAATTATCTTCCTGATATGATTTTAGTATATTATGATTAGTTGAATATTCTTCTTCACCAATAAAACCAGAAGATGGAATAATCTTTAAAAGATTTTTTTTTAATTCTTTTTCAGCAGCAATATCAGCAGAAGTTACTAGATCAGATCCATTCTTATATTTTATATCTTCATCTTGAAGATTTTGATATTTTGGTAAAATTATTTTTTTACTGATATTGAAACAAATATCATAAATATCTTCTTGTTTTATATTAACCATTCATACATGATTTAGAGTACATTTCTGCAAGTTTCAAAGTAATATTTCCAATTTTTCCATTATTAATTTTCTTTTTATCGATTTTTAGTATTGGAGTAATAAAACTTCCTGAACTAGTTAAAAAAACCTCATCAGCATCTAATAGCTGTTTATGAGTAAAACTTTTTTCTACCAATTTAAGAGCAGTTTTTTTTATAATTTTTAAAATTGATGTTCTTGTTACACCTTTTAGAATATCGGTATTTGCTGGATGAGTTATCAAATTATTATTTTTGATTATCCATATATTAGAAGATGTTCCCTCAGTAACTTTACCATTTTGTAATAAAATTGCTTCATAGGCATTCATTTTTTTTGCTTTATTTGCAGCAATAATATTTGGAAGAAGATTTACAGTTTTTATATCTCTTCTTTTCCATCGTAAATCTTCATGAGTTACTGCATTTACACCTTTAAAATTTTTACCTGGAAGATTAAATTTTTTATTTCGAGTATAAATTATCAAAGTTGGGGTTATTTTGTTCTCATATTTGTGCTCTCTATATTGAACTCCTCTAGTTACTTGCAAATAAATAATACCGTTTAACGTATTATTTTTATTTAATAATTTTAAAAATATTTTTTTTAAATCTTTTTGATTAAATTTATATTTTATATCAAGCTCTGCAAGAGAATAGCGTAATCTTTTTAAATGAAAATCTAAATCAATTAAATTGCCATTAAGAATAGCAATAACTTCATAAACACTATCTGCAAACTGTAAACCTCTATCTTCAATATGAATTTTTGCTTTTTTAAAATTAATATATTTATTATTTATATAAGCAAAATTTGGCATATAATTTAAACTTTAGATAAAAGTTTTTCTAAAGTTTTTATACAATTCGTTTCTGCAAAAAAAACTACATCATCATTCTCTTTAAATACTGTTTGACTATTTGGAATAATAACTTTTTTATCTCTTAATATAGATCCAATTCTAATTCCTTTAGGTAATTTTAATTCTTTTAAATTTTTATTACAAAGAGTTGAATCTGGTTGTATATCAGCTTCAATAACTTCACCAAATCCATCACCTATAGAATAGTCATTTCTAATTTTTACACCTCTAACTTTTTCTAAAATTTTAGATATAGTAATAATCTTTGGATCGATTGTCATATCGACTCCAATATTAGTTAACAAGGATGAATAATTACTGTTATTTATAAGTGTCAAAGAAACTAATGCACCTGCTCTTTTTGCTAATAAAGAAGATAATATATTAACTTCGTCATCCTCTGTAACAGAAATACAATATCCAGCTTCTGCAATATTCACTTCTTCTAATATTTGATTATCTAACCCATCACCATTTGTGACAGTGACATTCTCTAAGTTTGAAGCTAAATATTCTGCTCTCTCTTTATCATATTCTATTAATTCAGTTTTAATATATGTATCTGATTTTTCTATTAATTGAGCAAGAGATAAACCTATATTACCTCCTCCAATGATGACGGCTTTTTTTGCTTGAAGTTCTTGATGCCCAAACTCCGATAAAACATCAGTCAAATTTTCTGTTTCCACAACTAAAAAAATTGAATCGTTTTTTTCAATTTTTGTAGAGGAATTCACAGTAAACTTTTTATCATCTCTAAAAATAAACATTATGTTAGCTAAATAGTCAGGAAACATTTGTGATAATTCTCTTACGGTTAAACCTGCATGGGCAAAATTATCTTCACATTTTAGTCCAATTAATTTTAATTTTTTTTCTGATAATTCAAGCATATCAATTGTTCCTGGAGAAATTAATCTCCTATAAAGAGATTTAGCAACTTCTTGTTCAGGGGATATAATGGCGTCAATTGGAAAATTGTTATTATTATATAAATTTTCCCATTGATCTTGAAGATAATCTTGTTGTCTAATTCTTGCTATTTTTTTTTGAATATTAAATAATGAATGTCCAATTTGGCAAGTTACCATATTTGTTTCATCACTTTTTGTTACAGCAATTAAAATTTCACAATCTTTAGCACCGGCTTCTAATAAAACTGAAGGTAGGCTAGGTGTGCCCTTTATAGTTTTTACATCTAGATTTTCTGAAACTTTTGATAATTTTTCTTCGGATTCATCTATAACTGTAACTTCAAAGTTTTCCTTTGATAATTTGTCAGCAATACTAAAACCAACATCTCCTGCACCACATATTATTGTTTTCATTTTAATATCAATTAGTCAATCTTAATATCTAAAGATTTAATTTTTCTATAAAGTGCAGTTCTTTCCATACCCGTAAATTCAGAGACTTTTGATATATTACCATTAAATCTCTTTATTTGCGATACTAAATATTCCTTTTCAAATTCGAATCTAGCATCTTTAAGTGATAGTTCTAAAGATTGATTAGTTGAAATCGTCGCACTATCATCTCCCATTTGAAGTGCTAAGTCATCAACTTCAAGTTCATAAGTAATATCTTTATCCTGATTTAAAATTAAGCTTTTTTCTAAATAATTAATTAATTGAGAAATATTACCAGGCCAATCATAAGTTTGGAGTTTAGTTAAGGCTGAGTTAGAAAATTTAAAACTTTTTGAATTTCCAGTAATATGTTCTAGGTAGTAATCTAATATTGGTAATATATCATCTCTTCTTTTAGACAACGGTTCAGTTTGTAAAGTTTCAGTTGAAATTCTCTCAAAAAGTCTTTTTAAGAAATTGCCTTTTTCAATTTCTGTTTTGATATTTTTTTCGGTTAAACTAATAATTTTAATATTTAAAATTATATCTAAATTTTGAAAAAAATTATTATTTTCTAAAAAAAATAAAAGTTTTTTTTGAAAATTTATTGCTAGTGTATCAATATTTAATAAAATCAAAGTATTATTGTTAGATCTTATAAATAAATTTTCATTAAGTAATTGTTTAGAATCAGTAAATAATCTTTCAAGTGCATCATTAGATAATTTTTTAAAATCAATAGATACAGGCAATTTGTCTTTGTACAAAGAGTTTTGATGAATAAGGTTTGCTATGTGTTTTTTTCCTGTTCCAAATTCACCCTCAATGAATAATCTTGAATTTGATAAAGATTGTTCTTTAATAAATTTAGATAATTTTTTTACAAAATTTGAATTTCCAATTAATGGTATATTTGGTACAGCAATATTTTTTAAATCTTTATTTTCACTAATTAGTTGAGAACTTTCTATTGCTCTTTTTGCAAGAATAATCAATTTATCACTATTAAAGGGTTTTTCTAAAAAATCATATGCACCATTTTTTATTGATTTTACAGCAAGATCAACAGTACCATGACCGCTGATAATAATTATAGGTATTTTGTTATCTAAACTTTTAAATTCTTGTAATAATTCAATACCGTCTAATTTACTATTGGACAACCAGACATCGAGAATAATCAAATCAGGTTTATTTTCTTTAAATTTTTTGATTGCATCATCAGAATTCAATGCACTTGATGTAATATATTTTTCATCTTTCAGAATTTCTGAAATAAGGAAACAGATATCTTTTTCATCATCTACAATTAATACTTTATGCATTGTTCTCAAGTGTAATTAAAGATGTTGTTCCAGCCATATTTTTATTTTTTTCAATTTTAATTTTACCACCGTGATCTTCAATAATTCTTTTAACTATTGAAAGACCTAGGCCCGTTCCCTTTGCTTTAGTAGTGAAGTATGGTTCAAAAATTTTACTGATCATTTTACTATCTATGCCTACACCGTTATCTTTAAATTCTATCAATATATTATTATCATTGCTATAAATTTTAACACCTACAGAAGGATTAGGTATTTTTTCAACAGCCTCAATTGCATTTTTAATTAAATTGTTAAAACATCTTGATAATTGCAGTTTGTCAAATTGAAAATATATGCTGTCTGAAGGTTGAGAAAAATTAAATTTAATATCTTTTCTAGAATTATAATACAACATATAAGATTCCTCTAAGCATTGAGATAGATTATCTAATTTGATTTCTGCTTCAGGCATCCTTGCAAATGATGAAAATTCATCTACAAGCTTGCCTATATCATCTACTTGCCTTGATATTGTTTTTGTAAGAAGAGGGATTTCATCTTTTGAAAAGTTACTATCTTGAAATTTTTTTTCAATTCTTTCAGCTGATAACTTTATAGGTGTAAGAGGATTTTTAACTTCATGCGCAATTTTTCTAGCAATGTCTGACCATGCAGCATGTTTTTCTGCCAGAATCAATGAAGTTGTATCATCAAGAGCTACAACATATCCTTCTATTTCATTTTCACTAATTTCTTTGATTACTCTTATATTAAAATGTCTTTGATCATCAAAGATTGTAAAATCATATTGAAAATTTAATAACAATTTATTTGATAATTTAAACTTATTAAAGATATTTTCCCATTCTGGAAAAATTGATAAAAAATTATCGTTTATTTCAAAACTCTTAGTATTTTTAAATAAATTTGAAATAGTTTTATTGTGCAAAATAATGTTATAGTTTTTATCTAACGATACTACACCAATTGTTAAAAGACTTAAAATAGCTTCAATAAATATTCTTTTTTCTTCATCTTGATTACTTTTAGATATTAATTCATTTTGCTTATTTTCAATTTCTGATATCATTTTATTGTATGATGAAAGTAATACTCTAATTTCATCAAACTGATCACTTTCGTTAACTTTAGCATCAAAATTTCCATCAGAAATTTTATTTGCTGATTGTATAAGATTTGTTATTGGTTTACTTAAATTACTGGCTAAATTAAAACCAATTAAAATAGCTACCAAAATAAAACAAATTGAAAATAATACAAAAATCATTGAATATGTTACCTGCACTCCAGAACTTTCTTCTTCTTTTGAAGTATATATTCTAAATGCTTCTTTGGTTGCACTAATATGGTCCCATATGTTTACATTCAATTCACGATTAACTTGCATGTATACATTATTTAAAAAATTTATTTTTTTATAAGCAACAATAGTATTTTTGCTAAGCTGAAAAATGTAGACTTGATTTTGATCCAAAAGATTATAGGTATTTGATGATGGATTCAAAAAATTAGTGTTATCTATATCTTTTAAACTTAAGTAAATATTACCATCATTACTAAAAATATATATGCTAGAAATTGTTCTTAAATTAATAAATTCACTTAATGCTTTTTGAATGTTATTTATATTTACTTCATTATTTTTTGAAGACTGTAATATCTCTCTCATAATTAATTGAGTATCAGAGATAAGTTCTGCTTGAATTTCGTTCTCATAATTTTTTGCAACTATATTTGAATTTACAACTGCATCTCTAACTGCATCACCATACCAAGTACGTAACTCTAAGTTAAAAAATAATGATGTAATAATTACCAATCCTATTGCAGGTCCTAATGCCATAGCTGCAAATAAATTAACAAATTTTATATACAGTCTAGATTCATCGTAACTCTTTTTTCTTCTAACTAAAATAAGTACAATTTGTCTTATGATTATAGAAATAAGTAAGATTACAAAAATTATATCTGCTAATAAAAAATATTGGAGTCTCTGAGGATCTTTAACTAAATCATTATTGGGTAGCATTAAATAAAATGTTATTGAAAAACTTACAAGAATTAGAAAAATCAAAAAATAGAAAGAAATCTTGGTTAAATGAAAAGATTTTAAAAATTTAGATAAATCAAACACTTGTAGACTTTAGTTGTTACTTAAAAATTAATGTAAATTTATAAAAAGGCTATATAAATTAAATTTATGAAAAATGCACTCGTAATTCTCGCAGGAGGAAAAGGGGAGAGATTTGGTCAAAAATTACCCAAACAATTTTATAAAATTGGGGACCAATCTATTATTAATAGATTTTTATCTAATTTGGATAGCAGTTTTTTTGAAATAATTATTTTGTCAGTAAATCAAAAATATAGGAATTTAATTAAAAATAACATAACAAATAGCTTACTCAAAGACAAAATTATTTTTTCAAATCCTGGACAAACAAGACAAAAATCTTCTTATAACGCTCTCACTAAATTAAAAGTTTTTAAGGTGACAAATGTTTTAATTCATGATGCTGCTAGACCACTTTGTACAAATAAACTTATTAAAAAGATATTAAAAAATCTCAAAAATAATAACAATTGTATTCCTTATGTTCAGTATAATGATAGACAAGTATTAAAAAAAAATAAAACAGACGCAAAGACTATTAATATTCAAACACCTCAAGGGTTTAATTATAATTTAATTTTTAAAGCTCATAGAAAATTTAAAAATAAAAATTTCCCAGATGATGCAAGTTTGATCCAAAAACTTAATCTTAAAACATATTTTATAAAAGGTGAAAAAACTAATATTAAAATCACTTATCCAGAAGATATTGCTTACTTAAATATTTTAAATAAACCAATTTTTAAAACAGGAATTGGATATGATATTCACCAAATAGACAAGACATCCAACACGGGTTTAAAGTTATGTGGAATTAAATTAAAATTTTCCAAACTCAAAGGACATTCAGATGCTGATGTTGGGTTGCATGCTGTATGCGATAGTATTTTTGGTGCATTATCTATGAGAGATATAGGCTATCACTTTCCTAATACTGAAAAAAAATGGAAAAATGCTGACTCATCAAAATTTATTTTATACTGTAAGAAAAAATTATTAGAAAAAGGATTTTTTATCATTAATCTAGATATTAATATTATTGCTGAAAAACCAAAAATAAATAAATATGTTCCTCAGATGAAAAAAAATATAGCAAGCTTGCTTAATATTAAAAGTTCAAATATTTCAATAAAAGCAACAACAAATGAAAAAATTGGCTTTATAGGCAATGGCGAAGGAATAGCAGCAGAAGCAATAGTACAAATCTCAAATGAAAATATTAACTAATATTTTTGTTTCATTATTTTTTTCTGGGTACTTCAAAGTATGGCCTGGAACATTTGGGTCTTTGATTTCAATAATAATTTTATACCCATTATTAAAATTTAATATATTTTCTTTACTATACTTTACAATTATATTTATAATTATTTTCTTTCTATCATTATTTTTTATTGAAAGGTTTTCAGCTTACACTAATAGTAAAGACTCAAAAAAAATTGTAATTGATGAATTTCTTGGAATTTTTCTAATCATAATTTTTTATGATATCATCTTTATATATAATGATTATTTAACACTATTTCTTATATTTATAATTTTTAGGTTTTTTGACATTTTAAAAATCTATCCTGCAAATTTGATTGATCAAAAAATGAAAAATGCTTTAGGCGTAGTACTTGATGATTTGATTGCTGCAATATATACTATAATTACATTGTATGTTTTAAATGTCTTTAGTTGAAAATATAGTTCTAGATTTAATAAAGAAAAAAATCTCTATTTCAGTAGCTGAGTCTTGTACTGGTGGTTTAATCTGTAATACAATTACAAAAAACAGTGGTGTATCTAAAATATTTAATTATGGTATTATATGTTATTCAAATAAATCTAAAGCTAAGTACCTCTCAATTTCCTATAACAAATTACTAAAGTATGGTGCTGTTAGTCATGAAGTTGCTAATGAAATGATCAATGGTCTATATAAAAAGGAAAAATCAAAAATTTGTATTTCAACTACCGGAATAGCTGGTCCTAGTGGTGGTTCAAAATTGAAACCAGTTGGATTAGTTTTTATAGGAATTAAATTTAATAAGACTAATTATATTTATAAAAAGTATTTTAAAGGTTCGAGAAACGAAATCCAAACAAAGACGAAAAATTTTGTATTTAAAAAAATAAAAGAATTAATTTAATATCTCATCTGCACGATCTTTAAAAGATTCTATCATTTTATTTTCGATTAAAGGAAAGAATGTTTCAGCAATTTTTTGATGAAAGAATCTTTTAAATTCAAATTCAACATTAAAACTTATCAAAGTTTGATTTTTTTTAATTGATTTAAATAACCAACTAGTTTTTAAATTTTTTAATGGTCCCTCAATATATGTTGTTTTGATATTTAAATTTTTTTTATCAAACTCTACATGTGATCCAAACTTTTGAGGCATAAAATATTTGTACCAAACAATCATATCTGCATAAATTTCTTTTTCATTTTTAGAGTGAACCTTCATAGCTGAACACCAAGGAATGAAGTAGGGATAACTCTCAATATCAAGAACAATATTAAAAAGTTCTCTTGCATTATGATTTACAATTTCCTCACGATTTGATGATTTCATTGAATAGAATGTAATTTTTCTTTTCTTTTATTTTGCATAATTTTAAAATCATCAGATGCGTGATAACTTGATCGCGTAAGTGGCGATGAAGCAACCATTAAAAAACCTTTAGCGTATGCCATTTGTTTATATTCATCAAATTCTTTTGGAGTTACAAAACGTTCTAGTTTTGCATGCTTTGAACTTGGTGGAAGATATTGTCCAATTGTTATAAAGTCAACATCTGCAGATCTTAAATCATCCATAACTTGATATATTTCTTCTTTTGTTTCCCCTAATCCAACCATTAATCCAGATTTAGTAAATATATTAGGATTTTTAATTTTGATTTCATGTAGTAAATTTAAACTTACAAAATATCTGGAGCCAGGTCTAATTGTTAAGTATAATCTAGGTACTGTTTCTAAGTTATGATTAAAAACATCAGGTAAACTTTTTGAGAGTATATCAATTGCCTCAGGTTTGTTTTTAAAATCTGGAGTAAGTATTTCTATAGTGCAATTAGGATTTAAATTTTTTATTGAATCAATTACATTAATAAAATGCATTGCACCCCCATCAATTAAGTCATCCCTATCAACACTTGTAATTACAACATGTTCTAATTCAAGCTGTTTAACTGATTCAGCTATTCTTATAGCTTCACCGTGGTCTATGAAGTTTGGTTTTCCAGTTTTAACATTACAAAATGCACATGCCCTCGTACAAGTATCTCCCAAAATCATGAATGTGGCGTGTTTTTTTTGCCAGCATTCAGCTATGTTAGGACAGGCAGCTTCTTCACAAACAGTAATTACTTTTTTGTCTTTCAACAATTTATCAGTAGATTTAAAAAATTTTGAGGTTGGAGCCTTAACCCTTATCCAAGAGGGTTTTTTAGGCATAGGATTTACTTTCCTATTTTCTTTTTCGGGATGTCTTGGCTTATGCATGAGTACTAAATAACTTCCATATCAAGGCTATTCAACCATATTTGGAAAGGATCTTCCAGTATATCATTAAAATCTTTGAGTAATTTTGCCGCAACTGCACCATCTAAAGCTCTGTGGTCAGCAGAAATAGTAGATTTCATAGTAAAACCTATTTCAATCTTATCTTTATTTACAACTGGTTTCTTTAAAATTGAACCAACGGCAATTATTGATGATTGCGGTGGGTTTATTATTGCCTTAAACTCAGTAATTCCAAACATTCCTAAATTTGAAATAGTAATAGATCCCCCGCTATATTCTTCTGGCAATAATTTATTTTGATTTGCTTTTATAATAAGAGATTTTATTTCTGATGAAATTTCTTGTAATCCTTTTTTATCTACATTTTTAACTATTGGTGTAATTAAGCCTTCTTTTAAAGCTACAGCAATTGCAATATTTATATCTTTATATTGATGAATTTTGTTATCAACCCATGAAATATTTGTTTCAGGATTTTTTTGAATTGCTATTGAACATGCTTTAACAATTAGATCATTAAATGAAATTTTTGATTCACTATTCTGATTTATTTTTTTTCTTAAATTAATCAACCTATCCATTCTTGTTTCGACCGTAAGATAAAAATGAGGAACCTCATTTTTTGTTTTAGTTGTTCTTTCAGCAATTATTTTTCTAATACTAGAAGGTTCTTTTATAGTGATATTCTCATTATTAATTTTCAATTCCATATTTTGAATATCTTTAATAATTATTCTTCCATCTGGGCCTGATCCTTTTATTAAATTAAGGTCAATATTATTTTCTTTAGAAAATTTTTTTACATATGGTGATGCAAAAACTATATTTCGATCTTTATTAGTATTTTCAACTGTTTCTATTACTGTTATTTCATCATCATTAATATTTGTATTATTTTGTTCTGTGATTTGAATGATCTTGTCAGTTTCTTTATTTTTAGTAATATTATTATAATCTTCTAATTTTTCATCTTTATCACCATCTATTAGAGCGATAACTGAATTAACTGGAATTTGTTTATCTGGAGTAGTTTGAATTAAATGAGTTATTTTACCTTCGTCAACTGCTTCTACTTCCATGGTTGCTTTATCAGTTTCAATTTCTGCAATGATATCTCCAGCAGATACAGTATCACCTATATTTACCAGCCATTTATTGATTACACCCTCAGACATAGTGGGTGATAGAGCAGGCATTAAAATTTTAATTGCCATCTACTTAATATAAGTTACTTTTTTAGCAGCTTCTATGATATCATCAACTTGTGGTAGATATAATTTTTCTAAACTTGAAGAATATGGCATTGGAACATCTGCACTATTAACTTTAATTATTGGAGAATCTAAATAATCAAATGCATCTCTCTGAACAACATTTGCTATTTCTGAACCAACACTTCCAAAAGGCCATGACTCTTCTACTGTTATTAGCCTATTTGTTTTCTTAACAGAATTGATGACAGTTTCAAAATCAAGAGGTCGTAAAGTTTGTAAATCAATAATTTCAACATCTAAATTAAATTGATCTTTTAACCTTTTTGCTGCTTCTTTAGATTTCTGTAGCATAATTGAATAAGTAACTATTGTTAAATCTTTACCCTCTTTTTCAATATTTGCTTTTCCAATTGGAATGGAGAAATTAATATCATTATTTACTTGGCCTTTTAGACCATACAAAATTTCATTTTCTAAAAAAATTACTGGATTTGGATCGGTTATTGCTGACCTTAGTAAACCTTTAGCATTATAAGGTGTAGATGGTGCTAAAACTTTCAATCCAGGTACTTGAGAGTACCAAGAAGAAAAATCTTGACTATGCTGTGCAGCTACTTGAGCTGCAGCTCCATTAGGACCTCTGAAAACAATAGGGCAATTTATTTGACCACCAGACATATATAGTGTTTTTGCAGCAGAGTTTATAATCTGATCGATAGCTTGCATTGAAAAATTAAATGTCATAAACTCAAGTATTGGTCTTAAACCTTTGAATGCAGCTCCAACTGCTAGACCAGTAAATCCATGTTCTGAAATTGGAGTATCTAATACCCTATCCTTTCCAAATTCTTGCAAAAGATCTTGCGTCACCTTATAGGCTCCTTGGTATTCTGCAACTTCCTCTCCAAGAATAAAAATTTTTTTGTCTTTTCTCATTTCTTCAGCCATAGTATCACGAAGAGCTTGACGCATTGTTATTTCTTCTGAGCTAAGGTTTTTATCCTGTTCATTTTGTTTTGGCTTTTCTTGTAAAATATCATTTTTTTCTATTTCAAATTTTTTTTCTATAACTTTCTCAGTTTTCTTATTTTCTCCAGATTTTTCCAATGGCTTTTCATTTTTTTCTTCTATTTTTTCATCTGGATTTCCAATTATCGCAATTGGTTTATTTACTGGAATATTTACGTCACCTTCTTTAAATAAAAGATCTATAACTACACCTTCATCTACAGCCTCTACTTCCATAGTCGCTTTGTCAGTTTCAATTTCAGCAATTAAATCACCTGCCTTAACTTGATCGCCTTTTTTAATTAACCATTTTGAAAGATTTCCTTCCGTCATAGTAGGAGAAAGAGCTGGCATTAAAATTTCAGTAGTCATTATTTAAATATAAACATCCGTGTATAATTCATTATCTTTAGGATAATTACTTTTAATAGCAAATTCTGCAGCACTTTTAATTTCTTCTAACGTATCTTTATTAATTTTTTCAATTTCTTTTTCACTAGCAAAATTTTTCTTCAAAATTTCTGTTTTTACTATTTCAATTGGATCTGTATCTTTATAATTTTCTAATTCTTCTTTAGTTCTGTACTTTGCAGGATCTGACATTGAATGGCCTCTATATCTATATGTTTGCACCTCAATTATATAAGGTCCATTACCATCTCTTACATATTTTCCTGCTTTATCAGCAGCTTCAATAACTTTAAATACGTTCATGCCATTAACTTTTTCGCCAGGAATACCAAAAGCTTCACCTCTTTTGTATAGATCTGAACCAGCGGCAGCTCTATCTACAGATGTTCCCATTCCATATTTATTATTTTCTATAATATAAAGAACTGGTAACTTCCATAATGCAGCAAGATTGAAAGCTTCAAAAACTTGACCATTATTCATAGCTCCATCACCAATATAAGTCCTGCAAATGTTTTTTTCTTTATTGTATTTATGAGTAAAAGCAATACCAGTGCCAATTGGAACTTGTGCACCTACAATTCCATGACCGCCATAAAAATTGTTTTCTTTTGAAAACATATGCATAGATCCGCCCTTACCTGCTGAGTAACCGTCTTCTCTACCTGTAAGCTCAGCCATAATCCTTTTTGGATCAAGTCCTCTTGCTATCATATGTCCATGATCTCTATATGTAGTAACTACTGAATCATTTTTGTCTATAGTCATTAAAACACCTACAACCACAGCCTCTTGCCCAATATAAAGATGACAGAAGCCACCTATATGACCCATGCCATATAACTGAGCTGCTCGTTCTTCAAATCTTCTTATTTTTAGCATGTACGAGTACATCTTAATATAATCGTTTTTGTTTAATTTTTTCATATACGATAATTATTATATAGAACGATTTTTTATCAAAAAAATGAATTTATTCCATAACTATTACTGCTTCATTTTCTGCAGAATAACCAGTAATATTCCTAAAAGTTTCATCCAAATAGTCTAAATCAATAGTATTTGGTTGAAGTCTTTTAGTCCTATCCAGGTAATAACTATTTTGTTCTTTTAAGCTTAAATATTCGTTATTAAATTTTTGATAATTATTTTTGTGATTAAAATATTGTAGTAGACCTCTATCACCATTAACTAAAAAATATAAAAGATATAAAAATAAAAATATAGTAAACAAAAAGGATAAATAAAAATAGAACTTATTTTTTAATACTAAAGATTTGTTCATATATAAATATTAACATATTTTAATTCGTCACCGTCAAATATTTTTTAAAATAGACTTTCCCATATAAGTAACTGTATCTCCTAATTCCTCTTCAATTCTTAATAATTGATTATATTTAGCAGTTCTATCAGTTCTAGATAGAGAACCAGTTTTGATTTGACCTGCTGAAACTGCAACTGATAAATCGGCAATTGTTGTATCTTCTGTTTCTCCAGAACGGTGAGAAATTACAGTTGTAAAACTATTATCTTTAGCAAGCTGAATTGCATCAAGAGTTTCTTTTAAAGTACCAATTTGATTTACTTTTACCAAAATAGAATTTCCTGCATTTTCATTAATCCCTCTTTGAAGTCTTTTTGGATTTGTTACAAATAAATCATCTCCAACTAATTGTATTTTTTGTCCTAAATTTTTAGTTAAATTTGCCCAACCCTCCCAATCATCTTCAGACATTCCATCCTCAATTGAAAAAATAGGATAAGAATTTACTAAATTTTCTAAATATTGAATCATTTGATCTGAATTTAATTTTAAGTTTTCACCTTTTAAATCATACTTATTATTTTTATAGAATTCAGTAGAAGCTACATCTAGAGATAAATATATATCTTTTCCAGCTTTAAAACCTGTGTCATCAATTGCTTTTAAAATAGTCTCGATTACTTCACCAGAACTATTAATATTAGGAGCAAAGCCTCCCTCATCACCAACATTTGTATTTAAATTTTTAGATTTCAATAATGACTTTAATGAGTGAAATATTTCACTGCCCCACCTAAGAGCTTCAGAAAATTTTTCTGCACCTACTGGAGCAATCATGAATTCTTGAATATCAACATTATTATCTGCATGAGAGCCACCATTAATAATATTCATCATTGGAACTGGTAGTGACATTGGTTTTGAGTTTGATAAAAACTCATAAAACGGTTTATTATTAAAATTAGCTAAACATTTAGCAAATGCCAAACTTGATGCCAATGTTGCGTTGGCTCCAAGTTTAGATTTGTTCTCAGTTCCATCTATTTTGATTAAGTGTTCATCAAAACTGTTTGAATCAGGAAATTCTTTATCTTTTGATAGATCATTTATAGTTTTATTAATATTAATAACTGCCTTTTTGACTCCTTTACCATTATATCTTGATTTGTCCTCATCTCTTAACTCTAAAGCTTCATGTATTCCTGTAGAAGCCCCACTTGGTACAGATGCTCTTCCAAAGCTATTATCTTCAAAAGTTATATCACATTCAACTGTAGGATTTCCCCTACTATCTATTATTTCTCTAGCTTTAATATTTTTTATTTTAGACATTTTTTTTTGCTAAATTATCAAACTCTTTTAATTCCAGTATTAGATTTTTTAAATCATTTAATTTAATCATATTAGGGCCATCACTTGGTGCATTATCAGGATCATCATGTGTTTCAAGAAATACACCCGCAACTCCAATAGCTACAGCTGCCTTACATAGAGATACAACAAATTCTCTATTACCGCCACTTCTATCCCCCAATCCTCCAGGCTGTTGAACAGAATGTGTACCATCAAATATTATTGGATATTTGAATTTTTTCATAATATCTATACTTTTAAAATCATTTATTAAGTTATTATAACCAAAACTTGTCCCTCTTTCTGTAATCATTATATTATCATTATTTGTTGATGAAATTTTATCAAAAATATTTTTTACATCGTTCGGAGCTAAGAATTGGCCTTTTTTAACATTTACAACTTTTCTGGTTTTACCAGCAGAAATCAAAAGATCAGTTTGTCTGCATAAAAAGGCTGGAATTTGAATTATGTCAACAATATTATTATCACTCAATAAATTACATTGTTCTTCTGTATGAACATCAGTAGTTATCGGACAATTAAATTCATTTTTAATTTTTTCAAAAATTTTTAGACCCTCATTTAGTGACACACCTCTTTGGCTTTTAATACTTGATCTATTTGCTTTATCAAAACTTGATTTAAATACAAAATTTATGCCAGCATTTTGAGATATATTATAAATTTCTTCTGCAATTTTAAGTGAATGACTTTCATTTTCTATTACACATGGTCCTGCAATAAGCACAAATGGCAGGTTATTTGAAAAAGAAAAATTTTTTAAATTAATGTTTATCATTTTTACAATTCTTTATAAATGAGACAAATAATGGATGTGGGTCCAAAGGTCTAGATTTTAATTCTGGATGAAATTGCACACCGATAAACCATTTATGCAATTCACTTTCTAAAACCTCAGGTAGTAATCCATCGGGCGACATACCAGAAAAAATATACCCTTTTTGTCTAAATTTAGAAATAAATTTAGCATTCACTTCATATCTGTGGCGATGTCTTTCATCAATCGTAGATTTTTTATATATGGAAAATATTTTAGAATTTTTCATAAGCTTCGCTTTATAAGACCCAAGTCTCATTGTGCCACCTTTTGCACTATCTTTATTTCTTTTTTCAATTTTGTTACCTTTAGTCCACTCAGTCATTAATCCAACAACAGATCTTGAGTTTGATTTAAATTCTGATGAATCTGCATTTTTAATTTTTAAAACATTTCTTGCAATTTCAATTACGGCTAATTGCATTCCAAGACAAATACCAAAAAATGGTATGTTATTTTCTCTTGCATATCTAATCGATTCAATTTTTCCGCCAATACCTCTATGACCAAAACCTCCAGGAACTAATATTCCATCACAAGTTCCTAATTGTTTAGTAATATTTTTTTTGTTTAATTTTTCAGCATTTATCCATTTTATTTCAACTTTTGTTGAATTTTCAATCCCACCATGAATTAAGGCTTCATTTAAGGATTTATAACTATCTTTAAGATTTGTATATTTTCCTACGACTCCTATAGTAGTTTTAAACTTTTGATTATTGATTTTTTTTAATAAATTTTGCCAAGGTTTAAGATTTAATGGATATTTTTTAATATTATAACTCAAATGTTTTAATAATATTTTATCAAGTCCATATTTTGAGTAAAGTGATGGAACTTCATAAATTGAATTTGCATTTAATGCAGGTATTACTGAATCTTTTTTTACATTACAAAAAAGAGATATTTTTGAAATGGATTCATCATCTATACCCCTTTCTGATCTGCACATTATTATATCTGGTTGAATACCAGCATTAAGAAGTTCTTTAACTGAATGTTGTGTAGGTTTTGTTTTTAACTCACCTGCTGAACTTAAGTATGGAATATATGTCATATGTATTAAAGCTGATGAAATATTTCTATTATTTCTTATTTGTCTTATAGCCTCTAAAAAAGGTAATGACTCAATATCGCCAACTGTTCCACCTATTTCATATATAACAATATTTTCTTTGTTAAGATCACCATTAATAAAGGACTTTATTTCATTTGTTACATGAGGAATAACTTGAATAGTAGCGCCAAGATAATCACCCTGCCTTTCTTTATGCAACACATTAGAATAAATTTTACCAGAAGATATACTGTCACTTTTATTTGCTGATTGATTTGTAAATCTTTCATAATGTCCTAAATCCAAATCTGTTTCAGCTCCATCATCAGTAACATAAACCTCACCATGTTGATAGGGGCTCATTGTCCCTGGATCAACGTTTAAATATGGGTCAAGTTTTCTGATTCTAACTTTAAATTTTCTAGATTTAAGCAAAGTTGCTAGTGCAGCTGAGGCAATACCTTTCCCAAGTGATGAGGCTACTCCTCCCGTAATAAAAACATAATGCATTACGGAATACCCTGTTACATAAATGGGTAAGTTATAGCAAGTAAATATTAATTTTTATTCAGGAATCGACGGTTCTTCTTGAGGAGATTCTTCACTATTCACAGATGGAAGTGACTCTAGCACATTTCTATCTGACCCAACAGATGCAGTTATAGTAAGTACGACACTCATAACCATAAATAATGTTGCTGTTATAGCTGTAAGTCTTGAAAGAAGATTTGCTGATCCGCGTGCAGACATCATTCCACCAAATGTTCCGCCACCTAATCCCAAGCCTTCATTATCTGATCCTTGTAATAAAACTAATATAACAAGAAGTATTGCAAGTATTAGCTGAATTATTATTAATGTCGTCATATTTGGAGCTTATATTTATTAAAGTATAATTATCAAGAAATAATTGAGTTGAATTCATCAACTTTTAAAGATGCTCCTCCAATTAAGCACCCGTCAACGTTTTTTAAAGCAACAATATCTGAAGAATTAGATGTTTTTACAGATCCTCCATATAGTACTTTGAATGTATTAAACCTTTTGTCTATCCTTTTAATAAAATCGTGAACTTCATCAATATCTTCTAGGGTTGGAGTCAAACCTGTGCCAATTGCCCAAATTGGCTCATATGCGATAATTGTATTTTTGGAATTTGAGATGTTTGGTACGCTTTCATTAATTTGTTTAATAAGGACCTCCTTTGTTTGATTTGTTTCTTTTTCTTTTAAAGTTTCCCCAATACAAATTACAGGTATAATGTTTGTTTCAATTAGATTGAGTGATTTTAACTTCACTGTTTCATTGTTTTCAGAAAAATATTGTCTTCTTTCAGAATGACCTACCAAACAAAAATTAATATTATTATCTTCTAACATTTCAGCTGATAACTCTCCTGTGTACGCACCTTCTCTATAAACAGAAACATCTTGTGCTCCTCTAAACATATTTTTACTGTCTATTTTTAAAGCATTTAAATAAATACTTGGTGAACAAACAACTACACAATTTTTATTGTTAGTTGTTAATTTTTGATAATAATGTTTTATAAAGTCAATATTTCCGTTTAATTTCCAATTTGCTATGAAAATTGATGAAAAATTAGCTAGATTTATCATAATTACTTTTATTTATAGAAGCTTATATTGTAGAAGCAACCAAAATTTATGAGAGCACTAAACAAAGGTTGGATAGGAATTACATTGGTTATTCTTTTTGGAGCAAGTTTATTCTTTTTTAGAGGATCATCGAGATATTCAAATTTATTTAATTCTGATAATTTTGTAGCTAACGTATCAGGCACTCAAATATCAACAACACAATTTCTTAGATCATTAGAATTAAATATAGGACAATTTGCTCAAATGATTGGTGAAGAATTAACCGGTGATCAAATAAGAGCTTTTCAAATTCATCAATTAGTTCTTCAAAATTTAGTAAATAATGCAATTTTTGAAAATGAATTCGATAAATTAAATTTTATTGTTGATGATACCATAATTGCTGAAAATACAAAAAAAAGATTTCCTAATCTTTATTTAAATAATAAAATTAATGACGATGCTTTAAATAGTTTCTTAAGACAACAAAGATTAAAAATAGATGATTTAGTCAGCATCATTGATTATGAAACTAGAGCAGATGTATTTGATGATTTATTTTTCAATCAAAACTACCCGGATGCAATTTCAAAAAAAATTGACTTATTCAATAACCAGATAAGAGATATAGATTTATTAAAAATTTCTTTTGACACTATTTTAATACCAGACTTAAATAAGAATAAAATTTCTAAAGATAATCAGGAATTAAAAGAATTTTTTGACAATAATAACCTAAATTATATGAGTAAAGAAAATAGAGATATATCTTATATCGTCATCAACAAAAATTCTTACTTGGATAAATTTATGCCGTCTGAAAATGAAATGATAAATTATTTTGATGGAAATAAAGAATTGTATACAATTCCTGAAAAAAGAAGTTTTAAACAATTTAACTTTAAATCTAAAGAAGAAGCTGAAAACTTCAAAATTAAAATAGGCGGTTTATCAAAAGATGAAATTATTAATTATGCTTCTGATAATAATATTTTATTCAATGAATTTGAAAATGTTAATAAAACTCAAGTATTAGATGAATTATCAAATGTAATTTTTAATTTAAATAAAGATGATGTTTCTAATGTAGTGTCTACTACACTTGCTGATCACATAATTATACTAGATGCAATTGAATCAAAAAGAGAGCCTAATTTTGATGATGTAAAAGAAGAAATTAAAAGTACACTTACAAATGTACAACTAGATAATTTTTTTAATGATCTAAAGTCTCAAATCAATCAACAAATTTTAAATGGTTTTTCAATTAATGACATTTCTAGAGAAAATGATCTTGAGGTAATTAGTTTATATAGTGTTGAAAAAAGCTCTGAAGAAAATAATGATCTTGAGAATAATATAATAAATTATTCCTTCACACAAAATAAAGAGCTTGTATCTGACGTTGTAGATTTTGATACAGAAAAATCTTTTATATTAAATGTTAATAATATTTATCCATCAAAACCTCTAAGTATTGATGAAAAATTTGAAGATATTTTAATTGATTTTATTAAATATAAGAAATTAAATTTTGTTAAAAAAATATATAATGATAACAAAACTAAAAGTTTTGATGAGGTTAAAGAACTTTTTGATCTTAATAGTGACAAAATCTCTCTAACTTTTGAATCAAAAAATCTTCCTGACAAACTCATAAACAATATCTTTAATAGTGAATTAAATGATGTCGTTTTTTCTGAAGATGAGTCTAATGTATATTTCGCCAAAATTAATGATATTATAATTCCTAACGATATTGAATTTTCAAATGAAATTAATTTAGTTGGAGAAATAAAAAATGCTTTCGGTAATGAAATTATCAAAACTAAAAATATTTCTATTAATGATGAATTAATAAATGGTCTATTATCTCAATATAAATGATCGTAGAAAAAAAAAATTTTATTTCTAATTATAAAAAAGGAAAAGCCCAGGTATTAAAAAAAAACTTAATAGCAGACATAGAAACTCCATTTTCTACACTTTTAAAAATTAGTAAATTAGAAAAATATTCTTTTCTATTAGAGTCAGTTGAAGGTGGCAGTAAAAGAGGACGCTATTCATTACTTGGATGTAACCCTGATTTAATCTGGAAAGTAGAAAAGGGTAAAGCAAAAATAAAGTATATCGATCATAATTTTGATTATAAATTAAATTATCATCCAATTGATAGCCTTAAAAAACTTGTAAAGATTTCTAAATTTAAACATAACAAAAATGAAGTTCCGTTTCCAACATTAGTTGGTTATCTTGGATATCCAATGATTCAATACATCGAAAATATAAAAATGAAAAATAAAGATAATATTAACATACCAGAAGCAATATTAATTAGACCTAAAATTGTGGCTGTTTTTGATAATATTAAAGATATTGTTTCCATAATGACTGTAACTTATCCAAGTAAAAAAATTTCAGCTGAAGATGCTTATAAAAAAAACAAATTACTTCTTGAAAAAACAATAAAAAAATTAGGAGAAAGTATTATAAAACAAGCAAAGAATAAAAACAAGAAATCAAGATTAAAATTTAAATCTAATTTTAAAAAAGAACAATTTTATGCAATTGTAAATAAAGCAAAAGAATATATTAAAAATGGAGATATATTCCAAGTCGTTCCATCACAAAGATTTGAAACAAAATACAATTTGAAAGCTGTAAATCTCTATAGATCATTAAGACGTCTAAATCCATCACCTTACCTAGTTAATCTAAACTTTGATAAAATTGGCCTTGTGGCTTCTAGTCCAGAATTAATGGTTCAATTAAGAAATAAAAAAGTTACGATAAGACCAATTGCAGGTACAAGAAAAAGAGGTAAAAATGCATCTGAAGATATGTTTTTGTCTAGTGATTTACTGAATGATAAAAAAGAACTCGCAGAACATTTAATGCTTTTAGATTTAGGTAGAAATGATGTGGGCCGAGTATCAAAAAAAGGGACAGTAAATGTAACAGAAAAGATGATAATTGAGTATTATTCTCATGTAATGCATATCGTTTCAAATGTTGAGGGAAGAATAGATGATAAATTAGATTCTCTTGACGCTTTAATGGCCGGATTTCCAGCTGGAACAGTTTCAGGTGCACCAAAAATAAGAGCCATGGAAATTATCGAGGAGCTCGAAAATTTAAATAGAAGTTTTTATGCAGGTTGTATGGGTTATTTTGATTCTAATGGAGATATGGATACTTGTATTAGTTTAAGAACAGGACTTGTAAAAGATAATAAATTATATATTCAAGCAGGTGCTGGAATTGTTTATGACTCAATCCCAAAGAATGAACATCAGGAAATTTTGAATAAAGCTGGTGCTTTAATGGCTGCCGCAGAGGATTCATATAAATTTGATTTATGATACTATTGATTGATAATTATGATAGTTTTACTTACAACGTTAAACACTACTTATTAGATTTAAATCAAAAGGTTGTTGTTTTTAGAAATGATAAAATTTCAATTAAAAAAATACTTAAATTAAAACCAAAATCGATTGTTATTTCTCCAGGTCCATGTACCCCAAATGAAGCTGGAATAAGCCTTAACCTAGTATCACAATTATCTAAACAATTTCCAATTCTTGGGATTTGTCTTGGACATCAAACAATTGGTCAGGCTTTTGGTGGAAAAATTATTAAATGCAAAGAGATCATGCATGGAAAAGTTGATACAATTAATCATTTTGGTCACTCCATCTTTCAAAATGTAGAAAAAAAATTTCAAGCAACTAGATATCACTCTCTTGTTATTGAAAGAAAAACTATGCCAAAAGATTTTGAAATTACTGCTGAAACAAATAATAAAATCATTATGGGAATCGCTCATAAGAAATTACCAATATTTGGTCTACAATTTCATCCTGAAAGCATAGGTACTGATATGGGAAAAATTATTTTAAAAAATTTTTTAAAATTAACAAAATAATGAATCAGGTATCAATTTTAAATAAAATTCTTGAAAAACAAGATCTAAACGTCGAAGAGAGTACATATATATTTAATAAAATTATGAGTGGAGAATTAGATGATATAAAAATTACATCTATTCTTGTTGGATTAAAAATAAAAGGTGAAACGCAACAGGAAATTATTGGCGCAGCTAAAGTAATGAGAGAGAAGTCATTAAAAATAAGTTCTCCAAATAACACGATTGACACATGTGGGACCGGTGGAGACATGAAAGATACATTAAACATATCAACTACTGCTGCTATAGTTGCAGCTAGCGCTGGTGTAACTATTGCAAAGCATGGTAATCGTTCAGTTAGTTCTAAATCAGGCTCAGCTGATATGCTCGAAAAAATAGGCTACAAGATTTCAAATAATGTAGAAGAATTAGAGAAATCACTTTTGAATAAAAATTTCTGTTTTTTATTTGCTCAAAATCACCATGCTGCAATGAAAAATGTAATTAACGTCCGTAAAAATTTAGCTACAAGAACAATTTTTAATTTATTAGGTCCGCTTACTAATCCAGCTAAAGCCAGTAAGCAACTTTTAGGTGTTTATTCTAAAAATTTAGTTTCTTTGCATTGTAATTGCTTAAAAGATTTAGGATCAGAAAAAGCATTAGTTGTACACGGTTTGGATGGTCTGGATGAAATTAGTTTATCAGATAGTACTTATATAAATGAACTAAAAGATAGTAAAATTATAGAATATACTTTTGACCCAAGGGAATTCGGATATGATTTGATCAAAATAGAAGATATAAAAGGTGGTGACCCAGAGTATAATGCAAATTGTTTTAATAAAATGATAAATGGTGACTATAAAAAATTTCAAAAAATTATTGAAATTAATGCTGGTGCAGCAATATATTTATCAAGTTTAAGAAAGAATCTAAGAGAGAGTTTTGAATTAGCAAAAAAAGTTATTGAAGAAGGAATTACAAAAAAATTTGTAAACTCATTAATTAATGAGTAATATTCTTCAAGAAATTTGTGAAGCTAAATCTAGAGAGTTAGAAGAAACAAAAAAAAGATGCTCATTTAAAACATTAGAAAAACTAATTTCTTCAAAATTAGAAAAACGTGATTTCAAAGAAAAATTAATTTCAGCTCAAAAGAATAAAAAAAATTTTATAATTGGTGAAGTAAAAAAACAAAGCCCAAGTGCAGGTGAAATAATAAAAGAGTATATCCCTGAAGATATTGCTATTATTTATGAAAGGTCAGGTATTGGAGCGATATCTATTTTAACAGAAACTAACTATTTCTTAGGCAATATTGACCATTTATCTCTTGTTAAAAAGAAAACTAATTTACCTGTATTAAGAAAAGATTTTATTATTGATAGATATCAAATTTTAGAAAGTAAAATATATCAAGCTGATTGTATATTATTGATCTTATCTGTTTTATCAGATGAGCAAGCAATAGATTTTATTAATTATGCAAATGAACTAAAATTAGACTGTATTATAGAAGTGCACGATGAAGTTGAGCTAAAAAGAGCAATTAAACTAGATTATCCTATAATAGGGATTAATAATAGAAACCTTAAAAGTCTTGAAGTAAATTTAAATAATTCAATTAATTTGAACGACAATTTAACAAATGATTACGTTTTAATTGCTGAAAGTGGGATCAAAACTTCTGATGATATAAAAAAATTCAATTCATCAGGAATTTATAATTTTTTAATAGGTGAAAGTTTGTTAAAATCTAATGACAAAGAAAAAATAATTGGAGAATTACTTTTAAATGAATCATATTAATAAAAAAGGCAATCCGTACATTGTTGATGTTTCTAAAAAAGGTATAACGGAAAGAATAGCAATAGCATCTGGTGAAATAAAATTTGATAAGGAAACTTATAAAAAAATTAAAAATTTAAAGACTAAAAAAGGGAATATTGAAAAAACAGCCATTATTGCAGGAATAATTGGAGCAAAAGAAACCTCAAGACTAATTCCATTATGTCATAACATTCCTATTAACCATGTTAATATTGATGTTAAAAAAAATGATAATAAATTTAGCCTAATTATTGAAAGTACAGTTAAAACAAATGCAAATACTGGAGTAGAAATGGAAGCTTTAACCGCCGTTACAATTAGCTGTCTTACAATTTATGATATGTGCAAGTACTTAAATAAGAAGATTAAAATACAAAATGTGCATCTTGTTTCAAAAATTGGTGGTAAATCTAGTATATAACTAATTGAAAAATATATATTATTTTTTTTGTTCTTGTTTTGATCTTTAGGAACGTATATAGAACAAATATGTTAACAAAAAAGCAAAAAGAATTATTTGATTATCTTAAAGAATATATGTCAAATAACCAAATCTCACCTTCATTTGAAGAAATGAAAGAAGCAGTAAATCTTAAATCTAAATCTGGAATTCATAGGTTAATTTCAAGTCTTGAGGAAAGAGGGTTTATTAAACGCTTAAAGCATAAAGCTAGAGCCATGGAAATAATCGATAAAAATCCAAACAATAATAATAATAATTTTTCAGATGTAATTAGTATACCCTTAATTGGAACAATTGCTGCTGGTGAAGCAATAGAGGCAATAGAACAATCTAGTGATTTTATTTCAATTCCCAGTTCGATGACTTCACCTAATTCAAAATATTTTGGATTAAAAGTCAAAGGTCTTTCAATGATAGATAAGGGAATTTTTGATGGCGATATAGCCGTAATCCGAAAAACAAATAATGTAGAAAATGGTAAAATAGCTGCAGTTTTGACAAATGATAATGAAGTTACTCTTAAAACAATCAAATTTGATAAGGATAAAGTTATTCTAATTCCAGCAAATGAATCATATCAAAAGACAGAGTATAAAATTGGTGAAATTCAAGTACAAGGTACTTTATCTGGAATTATAAGAAAATATATTTAATAGTTATCTTAACTTAAGATGACTAATATAATTACCAGATTTGCCCCCTCACCTACTGGAAATCTTCATGTAGGAAGTGCAAGAACAGCACTTATTAATTTTATTGTTAGTCAACAAAATCAGAATTCTAAGTTTCATTTAAGAATTGAAGATACTGATAAAGAAAGATCAAAGAAAGAGTTTACAAAAAATATTCTTGATGGATTGAATTGGCTGGGTATCAAATGGGATGAAAATATTCAAATACAATCAGAAAGAATTGATAGACACCGTGATATTGCTAAAATCTTATTAGAAAAAAAACATGCATATAAATGTATTTGTTCTGAAGAAAAACTTTCAAAAAAAAGAGAGCAAATAAAACAAAATAATAATATTTCAAAAAAAATTTGTACAGAATGTAAAGATGATGAGACAATTCAAAATCTTGCCAAGGATTATGTAATTAGAATAAAGCTTCCAGATGAAGGAGAGCTAAAAATAAATGATATAATACAGGGAGAAATTCTTGTGCAAAATAAAGAATTAGATGATTTTATAATATTAAGAAAAGATCAATCTCCTACATATATGTTATCTGTAGTTGTGGATGATAATGATATAGGGGTAAACCTAATAATTAGAGGCGATGATCATTTGAATAATGCCTTTAGGCAATTTTATATTTATAAATATTTGAATTGGGCTTTACCAAATTATGCACATATTCCCCTAATACATGGTGAAGACGGTTCAAAACTCTCTAAAAGACATGGAGCAGTGAATATACTAGATTTTAAAAATAATGGTTACTTAAAAGAATCATTAATTAATAATCTAATATTACTTGGATGGTCTCCAAAAAATAAAAATGAATTGATTGATATAAAAGATATAATTAAATTATT